>NZ_JBIAFT010000009.1:0-349674 GCF_042869455.1 Streptomyces sp. NPDC007025
TCTGGCGTTGACTTTTGGCACGCTGTTGAGTTCTCAAGGAACGGACGCTTCCTTCGAAACCATCTCACTGGTTTCTCCGGACGTTTGCCCTTTCGCTTCTTCCCAAGCCTACCACCGTTATTTCGGTGGTCCGAACCGCTCCGCGTCGATGCGCAACAGCCAACGGGCCGAAATCGAGGAGGATTTGGGAGTGCTGCCGACACCTGGGTGCCGGGCAGGGAGACGACAGTACAGCCGGCCTCATGGCAGAGGCAAATCAGTGCTGCCCGGGGACGCGTGCGCAACCGGCCGGGATCAGTGGCGCACCGGTCCACGACAGGCTGCTGACAAGGCACGACAGGGGGTGACGGGGCGGCCGCGCCTCTTGCGGAATCGGTTGTTCCTATGACTTACGCTTCTGAACGGTACGCCGTCCTGAACAGGTAGCGACGGCGACTGATCGAGTCTCCGCCCTTGGGAGGTCCCCCAATGACCACCGTGTCGTCCCCGCTGACCGGACGCGCCATCGGACTGGCCGCCGTGCCGGATCCGGTGTTCTCCGGAGCGATGGTGGGCCCCGGTACCGCTGTCGACCCCGTACGCGAGCGGACGGAGGCCGTGGCGCCGGTCGACGGCATCGTCGTCTCGCTGCATCCGCACGCGTTCGTGGTGGTGGACTCCGAGGGCCACGGGGTGCTGACGCACCTGGGGATCGACACCGTGCAGCTCAACGGGGAGGGCTTCGAGTTGCTGGCAGCCAAGGGGGACACGGTCACCCGCGGTCAGCCGGTGGTGCGCTGGGACCCGGCGGCCGTGGAGGAGAAGGGCAAGTCGCCGGTCTCCCCGGTCATCGCGCTCGAGGCCACCGCGGAGGCCCTCGGGGACGTGCTGGAGGACGGGGACGTCGAGCGCGGGCAGACGCTCTTCGGCTGGAGCTGACGTACGCGCCCGGCCCCTTCTGTCGTGTCGTACCTCCACGCGTCGTCGGAAGTCTCTTCCCCGCGCGCGTGCGGGCCGGGTGGAAACCACTGCGGCGGCCTCGGGCCGCCGCCGAGCGGAGACGGGTGAGATGGACACAACGCTTCGAGGCGTGGGCGTGAGCCACGGGGTGGCGATCGGCGAGGCGCGGCACATGGGCACGGCCGTGCTGGAGCCCCCGGCAAAGCAGATCGCCGCCGATGAGGCGCCGCGTGAACAGCAGCGCGCACGGCAGGCCGTGGAGGCCGTCGCCGCCGATCTGGTCGCCCGGGGTCATCTCGCCGGCGGTGAGGCGCAGGCCGTGCTGGAAGCGCAGGCCATGATGGCGCAGGACCCCGAGCTGATGTCCGACGTGGAGCGGCGGATCACCGTCGGGAGCACGGCCGAGCGGGCGGTGTACGACGCGTTCGCCGCCTATCGCGCCCTGCTGGCGCAGGCGGGCGACTACCTGGCCGGGCGGGTGGCGGACCTGGACGACGTGCGGAATCGTATCGTCGCCAGGCTGCTGGGCGTTCCCATGCCGGGAGTGCCGGACAGCGACCGTCCCTACGTACTGATCGCACGGGACCTGGCGCCCGCCGACACGGCGCTGCTGGACACCTCGCTGGTGCTGGGCTTCGTCACCGAGGAGGGCGGCCCGACCAGCCACAGCGCGATTCTGGCGCGGGCGCTCGGCGTGCCCGCCGTAGTGGCGCTCCCCGGCGCGGGTGAGCTGGCCGAGGGTACGGTCGTCGCGGTGGACGGCAGCACCGGCGAGGTCGCCGTGAATCCGACCGCAGAGGAGCGGGAGGAGTTGGCGCGGGCCGCCGAGGACCGGAGGGCCGCCGTGGAGGCTGCCACGGGCCCGGGGGCCACCTCGGACGGTCACAAGGTGCCGCTGCTGGCGAACGTGGGCGGCCCCGGTGACGTGCCCGCCGCCGTGAAGGCGGGGGCCGAGGGCGTCGGCCTGTTCCGTACGGAGTTCCTGTTCCTGGACGACAGCGAGCAGGCGCCCGGCGAGGACAAGCAGGTCGAGGCGTACCGGCAGGTGCTGGAGGCGTTCCCGGATGGGCGCGTCGTGGTGCGGGTGCTGGACGCGGGTGCCGACAAACCGCTGAGCTTCCTGACGCCGGCCGACGAGCCGAACCCCGCTCTGGGGGTGCGCGGGCTGCGCACGCTGCTCGACCACCCGGAGGTCCTGCGGGGGCAGCTGCGGGCTCTCGCGAAGGCGGCCGAGGGGCTGCCGGTGTACCTGGAGGTCATGGCGCCGATGGTGGCGGACCGGACGGACGCGCGGGCGTTCGCCGACGCCTGCCGGGAGGCGGGGCTGAGCGCGAAGTTCGGCGCCATGGTCGAGATCCCCTCCGCCGCGCTGCGGGCCCGTTCGGTGCTGCAGGAGGTGGAGTTCCTCTCCCTGGGCACCAACGATCTGGCGCAGTACACCTTCGCGGCCGACCGGCAGGTAGGTGCGGTCTCGCGGCTGCAGGATCCGTGGCAGCCCGCGCTGCTGGACCTGGTGGCCGTCTCGGCCGAGGCGGCGAAGGCGGAGGGCAAGAGCTGCGGCGTCTGCGGCGAGGCCGCTTCGGACCCGCTGCTGGCGTGCGTGCTGACCGGACTCGGGGTGACCAGCCTGTCGATGGGCGCGTCGGCGATTCCGTTCGTGCGGGCGCAGCTCGCCAAGCACACGCTGGCGCAGTGCGAGCGTGCGGCCGCTGCGGCCCGGGCCGCGGACAGCGGTCCGGACGCGCGGGCTGCGGCGCAGGCGGTGCTCTCCGGGGAGTGACCCGGGCGGCCGCCGCGGAACGGGCGGCCGCAGGAGTGTGTGAGGGCCGTCGCGCTGCTGCGGGACGGCCCTCACGGGCGTGTGGTCGGCCCTCTCGTGACCGGCCTTCCGCTGCGGTCCGGGCGCGGTCGGTCAGGCGGTGCGCTCGCGACCGAGCTGCTCGTAGAAGCGGAGCAGTTCGGCGTCGTCGACCGAGCCGGGGTTGACGGCCTTCTCCATGGCGGTGCCCTGGAGGAGCCGTTTGACGGGGACTTCCAGGCGCTTGCCCGTCAGGGTGTGCGGGACGGCGGGGATCTCGATGATCTCGTCGGGCACGTGCCGGGGCGAGAGGCTCTGCCGGATGGTCTGCTTGACGCGGTCGCGCAGTGCTTCGTCGAGTGCGGCGCCCTCCGCGAGGTGGACGAAGAGCGGCATCCAGTAGCCACCGTCGGCCTGTTCGACGCCGATGACGAGGGACTCGCGGATCTCGGGGAGCCGTTCGACGGCCTCGTAGATGTCCGCTGAGCCCATCCGGACGCCCTGGCGGTTGAGGGTGGAGTCGGAGCGGCCGTGGATGACGACCGTGTTGCGGCTGGTGAGGGTGATCCAGTCGCCGTGCCGCCAGACTCCGGGGTACATGTCGAAGTAGCTGTCGTGGTAGCGCGCGCCGTCGGGGTCGTTCCAGAACCGGACGGGCATGGAGGGCATGGGCTGGGTGACGACCAGTTCGCCGACCTCGTCCACCAGCGGCCTGCCCTGCGGGTCCCAGGCGGCCAGATCGGTGGCGAGAGAGGGGGCCTGCAACTCTCCGGTGTGGACGGGGAGCGTGGGGACCGCGCCGGCGAAGCAGCTGCACACATCGGTGCCGCCGCTGACCGAGGCGATCCACATGTCGGCGGCGACCTCGTCGTGGATCCAGCGGAAGCCGTCGGGCGGGAGCGGCGAGCCGGTGGTGGCCACGCACTTGACCCGGGAGAGGTCGAAGTCCCGGCCCGGGTGCACGTCCGCCTTGCGACAGGCCATGATGTAGGCGGCCGAGGTGCCGTAGATCGTCGTCCCGGTGCGCTCGGCGACGCGCCACTGGGCCGCCGTGTCGGGGTAACCGGGGCTGCCGTCGTAGGTGACGACCGTGGCGCCGGTGAGGAGCCCGGAGACCAGCAGGTTCCACATCATCCAGCCGGTGGAGGTGAACCAGAAGAAGCGGTCGCCGGGTCCCATGTCGTTGTGCAGGGTGAGCTGTTTGAGGTGTTCGAGCAGGATGCCGCCCTGGGACTGGACGATGGCCTTGGGCAGTCCCGTGGTGCCGGAGGAGTAGAGGACCCACAGCGGGTGGTCGAAGGGCACCTGCTCGTAGCGGGGTTCGGCGTCGAGGGAGGTGAGGTCCGCCCACTCCAGTGCTCCCTCCGGAGCCGGGGTTCCCAGCAGCGGCACGTGGACGACCGCACGCAGAGTGGGCAGCTCGGAGCGGAGTTCGGCGACCGTCGCACGGCGGTCGTGCTCCTTGCCGCCGTAGCGGTAGCCGTCGACGGTGATCAGCACGACGGGCTCGACCTGCTGGAAGCGGTCCAGGACGCTGCGCGCGCCGAAGTCGGGGGCGCAGGAGGTCCAGACGCCGCCGACCGCGGCGGTGGCCAGCAGGGCGACCGCCGCCTCGGGGATGTTGGGCAGATATCCGCTGATCCGGTCGCCGGGGCGGACACCGAGCCGGCGCAGCTCCTGGGCCAGCGAGGCGACCTGGGAGCGCAGTTGTGCCCAGCTGACCGGAGTGGGCTCGTGTGCCTCGTCGACGTGCAGCAGCGCGGGCCCGGCGGCGCTCTCGGAGTCCTCCGCCGGGCGCAGCGCGTGCTCGGCGTAGTTGAGCGTGGCGCCGGGGAACCAGCGGGCTCCGGGCATGGCGGCGTCGGCGAGGACGGTCTCGTACGGGGTGCTGAAGCGGACGCCGGACCAGTCGGCGAAAGCGCCCCAGAAGGTGGCCAGGTGCTCGGTCGACCAGCGGTGCAGCGCGGCGTACGAGGCGACGGGGTCGCTCGGATCGGGCTCCGGGGCGCCGTGGTGCCGGGCAGCCCACTTCTGGAAGCGGGTGAGGCGGGCCGAGGAGAAGGCACCGGGGTCGGGCCGCCAGAGCGCCTCGGGCTGCGAGGTCCGGGCGGTCCTGTCGCTGTGTGCTGCGGTCATGGCGTGGCGGCTCCCTGACGTCCTGTACGCGTCGTCGCGTCCCTTCGCGCGGGACGATGCCATGTGGTCATCCGTTATGCCAGGGCGGGTGTCACACAGTGCGGCTGTGTGCGGTGTGGGGAGCACACGGCGCGCAGGGTGACCACCGGGTGAACGGCCACTGAACAGCCCTGACGTGGGCGGTTGCCGGTGGCAGGCTGAGCAGCATGGACGGGCGGGGCCTGGAGCGGTCGGTGCGGGTGGTCGGTGCGGGGCAGGGGGCGCGGGCGCTGCGTGCGGCGTGGCGCAGGCGGCGGGCCGACGCGGCGGGGCTGCCGCGGCAGCGCGCGGAGCGGGCACGCACCCCGGGCGAGGCAGCGGGGGCGGAGGCGGGGCCGGGCGGCGGCCGGGTGCGCTTCGCCCGGTCGGTGCTGGAGGTGCGGGTGACGGCGGGCGGTGCGGTGTTCCTCGGCTGGGACGGCGCGGAGCCCGAACCGTCGTACGCGCTGGCGGGAACCTGCCCGGAGGCCGACCCGCGGGCGCGCCTGGAGCCGGACAAGGACGGCGGCTGGCGGGTGGTCTCGGAGCGGACGCTGGTGACGGTGTCGCGCCGCGGGGCGGTGGAGGTGCGCACGCCGGGCGGAGCACTGCTGCGCCGGGACCTTCCGCCCCGCTGGTGGGAGTCGGACGAGGCCGCAGCGGGCGGTCCCCGCTGGATGCAGCGCTCGGAGCTGCCCGCCGACGCGCGCTTCTTCGGGCTGGGCGGCAGGAGCGCGGGCCCGCGGCTGCGGGAGGGCGCGTACCGGCTGTGGAACGGCGGCGCCGACACCCGCGACCGGGGCGCGGGTCCGGTGCCGGTCGCCATGCCGGTGCTGGTGAGTGTGGCCGACGCGGGCACCCTGCTCGTCTTCCACGACAACTCCTGGGACGGCTGGGTGGCGGTACGGGAGGGCGCCGAGGGGCGGGGGTCGGGCCACGATCGGCCGGCGCGCTGCGAGGTGCGGATGGGCGGGGGCCCGATGCGGTACTGGGCGGTGGCGGGTGCCCCGTCCCGGGTGCTGCACGGCTGGGCGGCGCTGACCGGGGCGCCCGCCGTGCCGCCCCGCTGGGCACTGGGCCACCAGCATGTGCATGGGGGCCGGGCCGGGGAGCGCGAGCTGCGGCGGCTCGCGGACGGCCACCGCGCGCACGGGCTGCCGCTGAGCGCGCTGCAGCTGGATTCCGGCGCCGGGTGGGGCGGGCGCACCGCGGGCCCGGACCGCTCGGCGGACGGGGACGCGGCGGCGGGCCGGTCGGCGGCGGCGGCGCGGCTTCGGGAGGACGGAGTGGAGCTGGTGTCGGTGGTGCGGCCGGGGGTGGTGGCCGAGCCGGGCTGCCCGGTGTTCGACAGCGGCACCGCGGCAGATGTGTTCGTCCGGGACGCGGCGGGCCGCACGGTGCTGGGCGGGGCGCGCCGGGGGGATGCGGCCTTCCCCGACTTCACGGACCGGCGGGCGCGCAAGTGGTGGGGCGCGCTGTTCGCGGAACGGGTCGAGCAGGGCTTCACCGCGGTCTGGCACACCGGTGACGAGCCCGCGTCGCTGTGCGCCTTCGGCGAGGCGACGCTGCCCCGCTCGGCCCGGCACGCGCTGGAGGGCCGGGGCGGCGACCACCGGGAGGCGCACAATCTGTACGCGCTGGCGATGGCGAAGGCGGGCTGCGCCGGGATGCGGGAGCTGCGTCCCCAGGAGCGTCCGTTCGTGCTCGCGGGCTCGGGGTGGGCGGGGAGCCAGCGCTACGGCGGTATCGGCACCGCCGCGCCGGAGGCCGGGTGGGAGGGGCTGCGGACCACACTGTCGCTGGTGCTGGGTCTGGGGTTGTGCGGGGTGCCTTTCGCGGGGCCGGACGTCGCGTCCCCGGCCGGGCGCCCCTCCCCCGAGCTGTATCTGCGCCGGCTCCAGTTGGCCGCCTGGCTGCCGCTGCTGCGTACCCGGACGACGGGGCGCGCGACCGGCGCGTCCTGGGAGGCCGCGGCGCCCTGGGGGGTCGGTGCGGAGCTGCTGGGGCCGGTGCGCGCGGCGCTGGCGGAGCGGGAGCGGCTGCTGCCGTATCTGATGACGCTGGCTCAGCTGGCGCACCGTACGGGAACCCCCTATGTGCGGCCTGTCTGGTGGCAGCATCCCCGGGATCGGGCGCTGCGCGACTGCGAGGACGCGTTCCTGCTGGGGGACGCGCTGCTGATCGCACCGGTGCTGGAGCCGGGTGCGCGGTCGCGTGCGGTGCGGTTGCCGCCGGGCCGGTGGTACGACACCCGCACCGGGCGCCGGCACCACGGCCCGGCGACGGTGCGGCTGCCGGCGCCGTTGGCGGGGCTTCCGGTGCTGGCACGGGCGGGATCGGCGATTCCGGTGCGGGGTGCCGGTGGGCGCACGGAGCTGGAGGTGTGGCCGCCGGTTCCGGGACGTACCGGCGGCGGGCTGCTGATCCCCGATCCGGGTGCCGGAGGGGAGCGTCCGGCCGCCGAGAAGTTCACGGTGCGCCGCGGGCAGGACGGGGCCGTCCTGGTGGAGGGGGAGGACGGTGCGGCGGTGGGGTACACCGTGCGGCTGGGCCGGCTGCCCGGCTCGCCGGCCGGGTGAGCCCGGGCCGGCGTGCCGGACGGCCGGCGTACCGGCCCCGGCGGTGGGCCCGGCCGGCGGGCGTGCCGGGCCGGGCCCGTGGGCTCACGGCTTGCGTCCGACTCCGCCGTAGCAGGCGATCCGGGGCGGCTCGCCGAACGGAAGTGCCTCGGGACGCCAGTGCGGGAGGGAGACGATGCCCGGTTCCAGTACTTCCAGCCCCTCGAAGAAGCCCGCCATCTGCTCGGGGGTGCGCGGCGTGTAGGGCACGGCTCCGCTGCCCGCGTTGAAGCGGCGGATGGCCTCGACGTAGGCCGGGTCGGTGGTGCTGCCGTCGTTGTAGCCCAGATAGCTGCCGGGCGGCAGCGCGTCCAGCAGTTCGCGGGTGACGGCCCGTGCTTCGGCCTCGTCCTGGACCAGGCCCAGGACGCCCATCAGCATCAGGCCGACGGGCCGGTCGAGGTCGAGGGTCTCGGCGGCGGCGGCGAGGATGCCGGCGGGGTCGCGCACGTCGGCGTGCAGGTAGTTGGTGGCGCCCTCGCGGGTGCTGGTGAGCAGGGCCTGGGCGTGCGCGAGGACGAGGGGGTCGTTGTCGACGTAGACGATCCGGGACTCCGGTGCCACCCGCTGGGCGATCTCGTGGGTGTTGTCGACGGTGGGCAGGCCGGTGCCTATGTCGAGGAACTGGCGGATGCCCGCCTCTCCGGCGAGGTGGCGTACGACGCGGCCGATGAAGGCCCGCGAGTGCCGGGTGATGTCGACCATCCCGGGGAAGACCTCGCAGACCTTGTCGCCTGCGGCACGGTCGACGGCGTAGTGGTCCTTGCCGCCCAGCAGGTAGTTCCAGATGCGCGCGGAGTGCGGCACCGAGGTGTCGATCTGCGTCGCGGGCCGTTGTGCCTGCGTCCGTTCGGTCATGGTGGGCTCCCCTGCTCGGCTGTGCTGCGGCTGCTGCGGGTCCGGTGTCCGGCTGCCGCCTCAACCTAGCGCCAAAGGTACGGCCACCGGAGCCGTCCGGACGCTTTCGGCTGGGCGGCTCCGGTGGCGGCGGCCTCAGTGGTGCGGGTGGTGCGGGGTCAGCGAGCGGCGGGAGACGGGAAAGTCGAAGTAGGTGTCCGGGAAGGTCTCCGGCTCATGGGTGAAGTGCCACCACTCCTCCGGCAGGTTGGTGAAGCCCTCGTGCTCCAGGGTGCGCTTGAGCAGCAGCCGGTTGGCGCGCTGCTTCCCGGTGACGCGGGGGTCGTCGGTGTGCGCGAGGGTGTCGAAGCAGTCGAAGCCGGTGCCGGTGTCGACGGAGTTGTCGGGGAACCGTTCCTCCTGGGGCGCGTAGCACGGCACGAGGGGTTCGCCGGGGCGGTGGGCGCGGGTGGGCCGGGCGGGCAGTTCGGCGACGGTGATGTCGACGGTGCTGCCGCGGCTGTGTCCGGACTTCTCCGCGATGTAGCCGTCCTCGAAGAGCCGGTTCTTGGCCACGCGCGGATAGAACTCGCGCTTCATCCGCTGGTCGTCCAGGTCCTTGGCCCAGCGCACGAAGTGGTCCACGGCCCGCTGCGGGCGGTAGCAGTCGTAGACCTTGAGCGTGTAGCCGCGCCGCAACAGGGAGCGCTGGGCTCGGGCGAGGGCACGGCCGGTGTCCCGGGTGACCAGGCACATCGGCCGGCGGTAGCCGTCGATGCGCTCGCCGACGAAATTGTGCCGGGTGAAGTAGCGGATGTCCTGGCGGACGGTCGGGGCCACGTCGTGCAGGGCGACGAACTCCTCGGGTGCCTTGGGCTCGTGGCGGTGCCCGGATGCGGCCTGAGCTGCGGGTACGGGGGCGGCCGCGAGGAGGAGGAGCGCGGCGGCTGCGGCGAGATGGGCCCGAGGGGCGGTGCGGTTGCTTCTCATGCCCCTCTCCTCTACCAGGGAACGGGGAGATGCGGAACGGTGGCTCGGGATCACCCCCGTCGGTCCCGTGCCACCGTTCCTGATTTGTCTGGACGCCCGGCCCCCGGAAGCGGTTCACGTGACGGGTGGGACGTGCGGGGACGTGAGGATCTGGTGACACCCTGGTGACAGTCGCGACAGGAGCGTCGCAGACAGGGCGCGCCGAGGCGGTCGTGCGCCCGGCCTTGACTGCCCCTCAGCCGCGCTGAAAACTGCCGTCACGCTCATCGCGGGCACCGCCGTAAGCCGGGTGGAGCCGCCGATCGGCGGGGCCTGCGGGCTCCGCTCGGCGGGGCTGCGGCGTACCGCTCCGCAAGGCCGCATTCTGATCGTGACGTCCGAACGCACCTATCGAGGGGTCGTCAAAACATGACGGACAAGTACGTCGCTGCCATCGACCAGGGCACCACCTCCAGCCGCTGCATCGTCTTCGACCAGCGGGGCGGAATCGTCGCCGTCGACCAGCAGGAGCACCGCCAGATCTTCCCGAAGCCCGGCTGGGTGGAGCACGACGCCGACGAGATCTGGACGAAGGTCCAGGCCGTGGTGGGGGGTGCGTTGGAGCGGGCCGGGCTGCGCGCCGACCAGCTCAGCGCCATCGGCATCACCAACCAACGTGAGACGACGGTGCTGTGGGACCGCGCGACGGGCCGGCCGGTGCACAACGCCATCGTCTGGCAGGACACCCGGACCGCCGGGCTCTGCACGGAGCTGGGCGGCGAGGTGGGCCAGGACCGCTTCCGGGACCGCACGGGGCTGCCGCTGGCCAGCTATTTCGCCGGGCCGAAGGTCGCCTGGCTGCTGGACAACGTACCCGGGCTGCGGCAGCGCGCCGTCGACGGGGAGATCGCGTTCGGCACCATGGACTCCTGGCTGATCTGGAATCTGACCGGTGGTGTCGACGGCGGACGGCATGTCACCGATGTCACCAACGCCTCCCGCACCATGCTGATGAACCTGGAGTCCCTGGAGTGGGACGCCTCGGTGCTGGAGGCGATGGATGTACCCGCCGCCGTGCTGCCGGAGATCAGGTCCTCCTCGGAGGTGTACGGCACCTGCGTCGGGCAGCTGGCCGGGGTGCCGGTGGCCTCGGCGCTCGGCGACCAGCAGGCGGCCGTCTTCGGACAGACGTGCTACGGCGTGGGCGAGGCCAAGAACACCTACGGCACCGGTTCCTTCCTGCTGCTGAACACCGGTAACCGACCGGTGCCCAGCAAGCACGGGCTGCTGACCACGATGGGCTACCGGCTGGGTGACGAGGCGCCGGTCTACTGTCTGGAGGGCTCCATCGCGATCACCGGCGCGCTGGTGCAGTGGTTCCGCGACCAGCTCGGCATCATCGACGACGCGGCGGAGATCGAGACGCTGGCCGCCAGCGTCGAGGACAACGGCGGGGCCTACATCGTGCCCGCGTTCTCGGGCCTGTTCGCGCCGTACTGGCGTTCGGACGCACGCGGTGTCATCGCAGGGCTGACCCGGTACGTCACCAAGGCGCACCTGGCACGAGCCGTGCTGGAGGCCACGAGCTGGCAGACCCGCGAGGTGGTCGACGCGATGTACCAGGACAGCGGTGTGGAGATCACCTCGCTGAAGGTGGACGGCGGGATGACCGCCAACAGCCTGCTGATGCAGCACCAGGCGGATGTGCTGGGAGTACCGGTGATCCGGCCGGTGATCGCCGAGACCACCTGTCTGGGCGCGGCGTACGCGGCGGGGCTGGCGACCGGCGTGTGGTCCGGTCTGGAGGAGCTGCGCGCCCACTGGAAGCGGGACGCCGAGTGGACTCCCTCGATGGGCGAGGAGGAGCGCGAGAAGGAGTACGCGAACTGGCACAAGGCCGTGGAGCGGAGCTTCGGCTGGGAGCAGTCCGGCTGAGACCGGTCTCCCGGGGGGCCGCGGCGGCCCCGCCGCGGCCCCCCGGGAGACGCCACGTGCGGCCCGCGGGATCCGAGGCCGGCGCGCGGGGTCCGACGGAGGCCGCCCGGCCGGGAGAGGAGCCGGGCTGCGGCACAGCGGGCGGAGCTGCGCCCTCAGGCGCCGGCTGTCGTCCGGGTGGCGATGTGCCTGGCGTGCTGGACCACCGAGACGAGGACGTCCCGGGCGGACTCGCGCTGCCGCGCGTCGCACAGCAGCACCGGTATTTCGCCGTCCAGGTCGAGGGCCTCGCGGACGTGCTCGACGGGGTACCGCTCGGCGTCGTCGAAGCAGTTGACCGCGACCGTGAAGGGGATGCCGCGGCGCTCGAAGTAGTCGACGGCCGCGAAGCTGTTCTCCAGCCGCCGGGTGTCGGCGAGCACCACGGCACCCAGCGCACCGCTCGCCAGCTCGTCCCACAGGAACCAGAACCGGTCCTGCCCCGGGGTGCCGAACAGGTACAGCACCAGTTCTTCGTTGATGGTGATCCGGCCGAAGTCCATGGCCACGGTCGTGGTGGTCTTCGCCTCCACACCGCGGGTGCTGTCCACGGGACGGCTGGCCTCGGTCAGCAGTTCCTCGGTGCGCAGCGGTTTGATCTCGCTGACCGCCCCCACCAGTGTGGTCTTGCCGACGCCGAACCCGCCGGCCACCAGGATCTTCAGTGTGACCGGTTCTGCCGGGGCCTTGCTGCCGCGCCGCTCAGAGCGCCCGAAGACCATTGATCACCTCTCTGAGGATGCTCTCGTCCGGCAGTTCCGCCGGAGGAACGGGGCGGGTGACGCGTACCAGTGCGGCCTCCAGCAGATCGCCGATCAGCACGCGCACCACCCCCACGGGAAGGTCGAGCTCCGCCGCCACTTCCGCCACCGACAGCGGCGAGCGGCGGCAGAGCACGACGATGTCGTGGTGCTCGGGGACGAAGGAGTGGTCGGAGAGGAGCGTGTCCTCGGCTGCGGACAGCGCACCCGGCTCCGCCCCGTCCGGGTCGTCGACGATGACGAGGGCGATGAGGTCGAGCTGCGTGTCCGTGCCGCCGCTGCGGGTGCGGCCGCGCGTCATCGCGTACGGCCGCACCACGGGTCCCGCCGCGTCATCGAACCAGTGGTCCGCCATGGCCGGCCCGCCTCCTCCCGCTCCTCGTCACGTCGCCTGTCATCCTCGCCGCGCCGTCACCCGGCTCCGGGCGCGCCGCCGTCGCCCGGGGTGCTGCGCGGTGCGGTGCCCAGATGCGCCCCGACGCGCTTGACGAGGAGCGTCATCTCATAGGCGACCTGGCCGACGTCGGCGTCCTGGTCGGCCAGGACGGCGAGGCAGCTCCCGTCCCCGGCGGCCGTCACGAAGAGGAACGCTTCTTCCAGTTCGACCACGGTCTGCCGTACGCCGCCGACGCCGAAGTGGTGACCCACCCCCTTGGCGAGGCTGTGGAACCCGGAGGCGACAGCCGCCAGGTGTTCGCTGTCCTCGCGGGACAGCCCCTCCGAAGCGCCTCTGGCGAGGCCGTCCCCGGAGAGCACGAGCGCCTTGCGGATACTGGCGACGCGCTGGACCAGCTCGTCGAGGAGCCAGTTGAGTTCACCGCTTCCAGCCTGGTGCGATGCGGTGTCTGGTGCGGTCATCGACCGTCCCTTCCCGGTGTTGTTCCTGGTGCTGACTCCCCCGTCTCGTGCGGCGGTTCGCTCTCGCGTCTGCCGCGTTCCCAGCCGCGCTGGAGGGATGCCATCTTGCTGCGCACTTCGTCGGCGTCGCGGTCGGCGACCTCCGGCGGGCTGGATTCCGGGGACTCCGTCCGCGGCTGCGGCATACGGGTGTTGACCGTCGGCGCGTCCCCTTTGAGCTGCGGTGCGAGGCTGGCCTGCCGCACCCGGCGGGGCAGCCCGCCGGGGCGCCCGGGCTCAGCGCCCGCTCCCCCGGACGGCGTACCCGCCGCGCCGGTGCCGTCCTCGCGTCCGGAGGTGCCGCCGGGGCCGGCCGCCTCCTCCGGGCTGTGCGGCCCGAGGGCGGTGCCGTCGGGCCCGGTGGCCGCCCCCGGACGCGCGGCACTCCCCTGCTCGCCCGCGGAGTCCGTGCGGGAGCCGGCGTCGGACGCCTCCGCCGAGGACGCCTGCCCGGAGGCCGTCCGGTCCTCCGCGGTGCGCGAAGGGGTGCGGGGCTTCTTGCGGCGCGGCAGCGGCGCGGGGCCGCTGCCCGCGGGGCGCTCGGCCTGGTTCTGCCGGTCCGGGTCGACGGTGCGGCCGTTGTCGGAGACCAGGACCGGGGCACCCGGCCGGCGCCGGGGCAGGGGTTTGTGGCCGCCGTCCGTGGCGTCGCCCCCGCCGGTGCGGGAGTCCGCGTCCCCACCGAGGGCCGGGGCGCCCCCGGAACCGCCTCGGGAGTCCGCGCGGGAGACGGGCGCCGCCTCGTCCCGCGCCTGCTGGTGCTGGTCTCCCGCCGGGGCGGCCGCGGGGGCTTCCGGACCGCGGGGCAGCTTGCGCGGCCAGCTCTCCCGGCCCGACCGGCTCCCGTCCTCCAGCGGGGCCTCCAGCTCGACGGGGCCGTCCAGCGGCCGGGCGGTTCCCGCACCGGCCCCCGCGGCACCGCGGTCGCCGCGCGACTCGTCGTCCCGGCCGGGGGTCTCGGTGAGGACCGCGCCGGGGATGAGGACGACCGCGGTGGTTCCGCCGTAGGGCGAGGGCTGCAGCGAGACCCGGACGCCCTGGCGCTGGGCCAGCCGCGAGACCACGAACAGTCCCAGCCGGTCGGTGTCGGACAGTTCGAACTCGGGGGTTTCGGCGAGCCGCAGATTGGCGTCCAGCATCGCCTCGGCCGTCATGCCCAGGCCGCGGTCGTGGATCTCCAGGGTGAAGCCGTTGGCGACGCGCTCCCCCAGCACCTGCACGGCGGTGTGCGGCGGGGAGAAGACCGTGGCGTTCTCCAGCAGTTCGGCGACCAGATGGGTCAGGTCGGCGACCGCGCTGCCGTCCACGGCGAGCCGGGGCAGCCTGCGCACCTCGATCCGCTCGTAGTCCTCGACCTCGGCCACGGCGGCCCGTACCACGTCCATCAGCTGGACGGGCTTGCGCCACTGCCGCGACGGCGTCGCACCGGAGAGGATGACCAGGCCCTCGGCGTGCCGGCGCATCCGGGTGGTCATGTGATCGAGCTTGAAGAGGTCGGCGAGCTCGTCCGCGTCCTCGGTACGACGCTCCATGGTGTCGAGCAGGGTGAGCTGGCGGTGCAGCAGCACCTGGTTGCGGCGGGCGAGGTTGACGAAGACCTCGGAGACGCCGCGCCGCATGTCGGCCTGTTTGACGGCGGCTTCGACCGCGGAACGCTGGAGGGTGTCGAGTGCCTGGCCCACCTGGCCGATCTCGTCCTGCGGGTACTCCAGGCGGGGCGACTCGCTCTCGACGTCCACCCGTTCGCCGGCGGCCAGCCGGCGCATCACGCTCGGCAGCCGCTCACCGGCGGCCTCGGCGGCCTCCTTGCGCAGCGTGTTCAGGTCGCGGACCAGGCCGCGGCCGACGCGGATGGAGATGACGAGCGAGGCGAGCACCGCGAGGAAGCCCAGCACACCGGCGGCCGCCGCCTGGACGAGCACCCGGGTGGCAACCGGATCGACGCGCTCGTGGTAGCGCTGGTCGGTCTGCTTCGCCATCTTCCGGAGGTCGTGCATGACGGTGTTCATGGCGAACCGCCAGCGCTCCTCGCTGACCGGCCCCTCGGTGGTGCGCGGTCCGGCGGCGATGACGGCGTCCTCGTAGCTGCGCAGGGTGCGGCCGTCGCTGCTGTTCCAGTAGTTCTCGAACAACTGCCGGTCCGCGGCGGGCAGCGTGGGAAGGTTGCTCTCGTAGGCGATGTTGCGCTCGGCAACCCGGTCCGAGAGCGCCCGCTGGTCGCCGCGGGTGAACTGCCCGGCCGCGTACGCGGCGGCCATCAGCGCGTCCTCCCGGGAGAGGTACTCACGCGCGCGGTTCACCCCGACCAGGGCCCGGCCCTGCTTCTCCAGGTCGATGTCGTCCACCGCGCTGAGCGAGTTGACCAGCGCGTAGGCGGGGTCGATCAGTTCGTTGTACGCCTGGAAGGCACCGCCGCGCGTGACGGTGTCCTGCTCCACCCGGGTCCGCAGCGTCCGCAGCCCGTCCAGGGCCTCCAGGAAGTCGTCCAACCGGGCCTCGGAGTCGGGGCCGAGCTCGGCGCGCAGGCCGCTGTCCTTTGCGTTCCGGCGCACCGCCGCGACCTCGCGGTCCGTGGTGCGCTGGAGGTCGTGCAGCGTCGACAGCTCCTTGTCGTCACGGGGGTCGGCCACCTGGACCATGACCTGGCGACGCTCCTGCTGGAGGGCGCGAACGGCGTCCTCGGAGGGCTCACCGATCTTGTGGGTCACCTCGTCGAGGCGCAGCAGGCTGTTCGCCTCGGTGGCGGTGATGTAGGTCGCGAAGCCCCAGATGGACAGCAGGGAGACCAGCGGCACCAGCAGCAGCACCACGATCTTCCGGCGGATGGACTTCCCGCGAAAGCGCATGGCCTCCCCTACGTCTTCCCCAGCGCACGGGGGGTGTGTACCGACAGCAAACGGCCTGAGCTTACTACCGGGGCGCCGGCAACTCGTAGGCGTGCGGGAGCGTTCGACCAGGCAGTCCAGGGTGCCTCATCCTGAGTTGTCCGTCGATGCCCCTCTGGACGTTCGAAGTGTGTGGCACAGCCCACGTCTACGGAAGCGTGGGAGGATCAGGGGGTGGTGAAGGGGGAGTGAAAGAGATGTATGCGAAGCCCCGCCTGCCGGATCCGGTCCGGACGGCGGCGGTGCGGGCGGTGATCGTCGCGGCGCTGACGCTGGTGCAGCTCATGGTCGCGTTCTTCTGCTCGATGGCCGCCGTCTGGCTGGCGTTCCCGATGGTGCTGTCGACCATCGGCAGCACGGTCGTGGCCACCTGGGCGGTCCTCGACGTGTGGATCACCCGGCAGGTGTGGGTGCAGCGGCACGGAGTGCTCTCCGAGCCCAGCAGCGCCGCCAGACGGCGGGCGCTGGCCGACCGCCACCGCTCGGCCGGCACCGGGGCGGAGGAGCGGGACGGCACCGGAACTCCGGGCACCGCCCCCGGAGTCACCCGTGCGGGGAGTGTGCCGCATCCGACGCGTCACCCGGCTGCTGAGGCGCGGGCACGTCCGGCCGGGCGTCCGGCTCCTGCGACCGCGCGTGCGGCTCGTCCTGACCGCCGGACGGATCCTGGCCGGGCCGGTGGAACATCCGTGTCGCGGTGATCTCCCCGTGCACCGCGGCCTCGTCCTCCTCGGCCTCCGGCCGGGGCATCCCGGGGCGCAGGTGCTCCTCCACGCTGATGTACTTCAGCCCGGCCCGCAGGTCCGCGTCGTTGCGCAGCCGGATCACCAGCGGGAACTCCGCCAGCGCCGTGGTGTCGAACAGCCCGGTGGTGTACAGGAGCTGGACTCCCAGCGCGTCGGCGACCGCCCGCTGGAGCTCCAGCAGATAGGTGGCGTTGGCCCGTCCGATGGGGTTGTCCAGGAAGAGGGTGCCGGCGTGCCGGTGCTTGTCGTGCCCCCGGTCGTTGCTGCGCAGCGCCGCCATCGTGCAGTACAGGGCGATGGCGGCGGTCAGCAGCTGCCCGCCGGAGAAGACGTCGCCCATCTGCCCGACCGGAACGCGCTCGGCCCGCAGCACGGCGTCCGGCTTGAGGATCTCCACCGCGACACCGCGCGGCTGGAGCGCCGCGTGCACTCCGCGCAGCAGCAGCGTCATGCCGTCCCGGCGCAGATCGGAGTTCTTGCGGACCGCCGCACGGGTGGCCTCGTCGATGACCTCGCCCAGCCGTTCGGTCAGGGTGGCCTGATCGGGATCGTCGAAGCGGATGCGCAGGAACTCCTGGCCGGACCACTCCCCCAGCCCCTCCGGGAGCCGCGAGAGCCGCTGCGCCGAGCGCAGCGTGGTCAGTGACGACTCGACCAGGCCGCGCAGCCGGTCCACGATGCTGTCGCGGTTGCGCTCCAGCTGGGCCAGCTCGTCGGTGAGGACCCGCAGCCGGGGGGCGAACGCCGTCGCCCAGGCGGCCGCGTGGTCGGGCAGCGCGGAGACCGGGAGTTCGCGCACCTGCTGGCGGGCGGGGGTGCGGACCTGCTCGTAGCGGCTGGAGTTGGCGTGCCGCACCAGCGTCTCGCAGGCCTCGCGCACGGACTGCTCGGCCGTGCTGAGGTCGGCGGCGCAGCCGCGCAGCGACCTTCTGGCCTCGGCTGCCGCCTGCCGGGCCTCGGCCGGACCGCCCGCGTACGGCTCGGGGGGCTCCTCGCCGTCGCCGCCGGGGACGGGTGCGGCCGGATCGCGCAGCAGATCGCGGAGGACGGCCGCGGTCTCGTCGAAGCCGCCGGCGGCGTCCTCCGCCGCGGAGTGGTCCCGCTGGAGCGCGGTGTGCGCGGCCCGGGCGGCGTCCAGTTCGTCGCCGCGGGCCGCGAGTTCGGCGTTGGCGGTGCGCAGCATGGTCTGGGCCTGCGCGGCGTCCGCCGGCACCAGTTCGTCCGGCAGTTCGGTGTGGCGCTCGCCCTCGCTGGGCGAGAGCCGCTCGGCTTCGCCTCGGAACCTGCCCAGCTGCTCGCTGATGTCGGAGCCGCGCGCCTCCAGCCGCTGCACGAGCGCTTCGGCCCGGGCCGCCGCGGCCTGCCGGGAGGGGCCGTCGGCGCCGTCCGGGCCTTCGAGCAGCTGCGCCGCGCGGGTGCGCACCTTGTTGCTGAGCCGGTCCAGGGCGGCCTTGGCCGCGGACTCGTCGCCCTCCGCACGGGCCTGTTCGGCGCGCAGGTCGGCGCCGACGCCCACCTTCTCGTAGAGCTGGGAGGCGGAGCGGTAGGCGGCGCGCAGGTCCGGCAGGGACGCCGTGCGCCCGGCCGCCGGGGTGCCGCTCTCCGCCTCCGCGTCCGGCTGCGCGGGATCGTCGGGAACACCGGCGATCTCGGCCCGTTCGGCGCGCAGGGTACGCGCCGTCCGGCGCGCGTCGTCCGCGGCGCGCTGCGCCTCGCGGCGGTCCTCGTCGGCCGCGCGCGCCCGCTCCAGGCACTGTTCGGCGCGCTCCCGGGCGGCGGCCACCTCGTCGGTCAGCTCACGCAACCGGGCCTGCCAGTCGGCGCGCTCCCGCAGCCGGAAGGCGAGCCCCGCGAGCGCGTCGGCGGCACGGCGCGCACGCTGGGCCGCCTCCTGGCGCTCGTCGCGGACCCGGGCGGTCTCGGCGGCCTGTTCGTCGGCCTCCGCGCGGTCCTCGCGGACCTGGGCGAGGTGCTGCTGGGCGGTTTCGGCGGCCTCGCGGGCCCGGGCCGCGGCCTCGGCGAGCTCGACGAGGCGGCCTGCGGGGCAGCTCCCGCGCCAGGAGGCGAGCCGGGCGGCGAGCGCCCGGTCGGCGGAGAGCCGCGCGGCGAGGCCGCGGATCTCCTCGTCCCGGGTGGCGGCGCGCTCCCGCAACCGGCCGCGCTCACCGTCGGCCGCGTCCTCGTCGTGCATCGCCGGGTTGGGCGGTACGAGGAACACCTGCCCGGCGGCGGAACCCTCCCCGCCGCCGTCCGGCGCGGGCGCGGGGGCCAGCAGCGCGGCGGAGGTGCCGACGGCCACCGCGGAGCGGGGCAGCAGCACCGCGCCGGCCAGCACTTCGCGGGCGCGCGCGTGGCTCCCGGGGTCGGTGATGATGACACCGTCGACCAGTTCCGGCCGGGCGGCGAGCACCGCGGCGTGATCGGCCGGATCGACGGCCTGGGCGAGGTAGCGCCAGCCGGGCAGCGCGGGGACGCCGTGCTCGCCCAGGTACTCGACGGTGGCCGTCACATCGGGTCCCGGCGGCAGGAGTCCGCCGTCGCCGAGTGCGCCGAGCATCCTGGAGTCGTCCGCAGCCGCGGTCCGCAGCTCGAACAGCTGCCGCTCGGCCGCGGCCACACCCTCGTCCAGCAGCTCCTGGAGCGTCCGGGCGCTGCGGTCCAGCTCCTCCGCCGAGAGCGGCCCCTGGGCGGCGGGGGTGCCGTGGTCGGGCACCGCGCCGGGAGCGGGCCGTGCGCCCCGTCCCGCTCCGTCCTCCGGGGCGCGGCCCTGGCCCGGTACCGCACCGGTGCTCCGGCCGGCCGCGGGGCCGGTGTCCGCCGCGGACATCTGGGTGCCGGGGGCGCTGCCCGCGTCCCGCTGGCCCGGTACGGAAGGGCGGGAGGGCCCGGCGGCCCCTGTGCTCTCCGCGGCCGCCGGGCGGTCGGGCAGTCCGAGGAGTTCGGCCAGGCGCTCCTCGGAGCCGAGGGATTCGGCCGCCGCGCGCTCGGCGGTGTACGCCCCTTCGGCGGCCTCCGCGGCATCCGCGGCGCGGGCGGCGGCGAGTTCGGCGCTCGCGTGCCGGTCGGCCAGCTCCCGGGCGCGCTCGCTGCTGCGCACCGCCGCGTCCCGGGCGGAGTCGAACGCGGCGACCGCGCTCTTCTCCGCGTCGCCGGCCGCCAGCGCGGCGCGCGCCGGATCGGACTCCGGGTCGCTGTCATCGAGCCAGCCGGCCCGGACCGCCTGCTCCATCTCCGCTTCCACCTCGGCGCGGCGCTGGCGCAGGTGTTCGGCCTCGCTGCGGGCGCGCTCCCCCTCGGTGGCGGCCCCGGTGGCGTCCCGGTGCGCGGCCTCGGCCTCGTGCTGCAGCGCGGCGGAGCGCTCCTCCTGCTCACCGGCGATGCGTTCGCTGTCCCGGGCCGCGGCGTTGAGGGCGCCCACCAGCGCTCCGGCGGCCCGGGCGCGGGCCTCCAGCGCGGGCGCGGCATCCCGTTCGGCCTCCTGGATGGCGGCGGCCACCCGGGCCGAGCGGTCGGCGGCCGTCCGGTGCGCGAGCACGGTCTCCGCTGCCTGCCAGGCGGAGTGCAGGGTGCGGGCCTCGCTCAGTTCGCGCTTGTGCGCCGCCCCCGACTTCTCCGCGGCCGCCAGCGCCAGCGAGGCGTGCCGGTAGGCCAGTTCGGCGGCGATCCGGGAGGCGCGGGTGCGCGCGTCCTCGGCGCCCGTCACCGACTCCTGCGCCTGCTGGAGCTGCTCGGCCAGCTCGGCGGCGCGGCCCCGCTCCCGGGAGCCGCGCGCCGCGAGGCGGCGGGTCAGCTGCCGGGTGCGGCGCTCGGCCCCGGCGTGGATCTCCCGGGCCCTGGCCCGGGCCTCGGCGGCCTCGGTGATGCGGTGCAGATGCTCCAGGGAACCGGCGGTGAAGTCGCGCTCGGCCGTCAGCTCGGCGCGGCGGCCGAGCTTGTGCGCGAAGCCGTGCACGAGGTCGGCGAGTCCGTCGGTGTCCCGGGTGTCGGTGACGGCGCGCAGCAGCAGGTCGGTGAAGTCCGAGTCGTTCTTGACGGCGAACAAGCCGGCGGCCTCGCCCTCGTCGGCGTTCATCTCGCGCTGGTAGCGGAAGAGTTCGGGGTCGAGGCCGAGCGAGGTCAGGTGCTCGTTCCAGCGTTCGTGGATCTCCTCCCAGGCCACGTCCAGGTTCGGGTACGCCTTGCCGGTCTCGGCCAGGACGTCGCGGAAGCCCTTCATGGTGCGCCGCCTGCCGCGTGCCGAGGAGGCGCCCTCGGCGTGCGGCCGCAGCGCCGCCGACTCGGCGACCGGGAGGGAGTCCAGGGACAGGCCGGGGCCCGGCCGGAAGGAGTACCAGGCCTCGGCGAACTTGCGCGGGTCGCCGGAGACCTGGCGGCCGCGCCACTCGCTGACCTTGCCGACGACGACGGTCTCGCCGGTCCTGGTGTGCTGCCACTCCAGCGCGACGTGTCCGCAGTCGTCCGCGAGCAGGAACTTGCGCAGCACGCCCGAGCTGGCGCCGCCCAGGGTGTTGCGGTGGCCGGGCAGCATCACCGAGAAGATCAGCTTGAGCAGGACGGACTTGCCGCCGCCGTTCTCCAGGAAGAGCACCCCGGCGGGGGCGGGGCGGCGCGGCGGGCCCTGCGGCTCCTCCTCGAAGAAGTCCGCCTGCGCCGGTGCGGGGCTGGGCACCGGCTCGCCCACCCCGCGCAGGTCCAGCACGGTGTCGGCGTAGCGCGCACCGGCGGGCCCGATCGAGTAGAGGCGGATCCGGGACAGCTCGTACATGGCGGCGGGGCTCTCGTTGGTGGGGCGGGCGGTGCCCGAACGGGCGGGGCGGGTCAGGAGTGGAAGGGCAGTCCGGCGTCCGGAACCAGGTCCGGATCGTCGTCCTGGGGCGGCAGCAGGCTGGCCGTGCCGTCCGAGACGGGTACGACGCCCAGTTCCAGCAGTTCGGCCATGGCGGCGCTGCCCGCCATGTCGCGGACCTGCAGCTGGTAGCGCGCGGTGGTGCGGTAGGTGCCGCCCGCGTCGTCCCCGGTGCGCTGGAGGAACCCGGAGTCGGCGAGGAAGGCGACGGCCTTGGCGATGATGCCGGTGGTGGAACCGGCGAGCCGCCGCGCGTCCTTGGTGGCGCCGGTCGCGCTGCGCCGGGCGTAGACCCGCCAGGCGGCCTCCAGCCCGGGCGCGTCGGTCGCCGGGTCGGTGTTCTCGCCGTCGGCCTCGGCGCGCTCCTCCAACCTGCGGCACGCCTGCCGCACGAAGGAGTCCACGCCGTTGACGCTGATCCGGCCGATGTATCCGTCGTCGGCCAGGTCCTCCGGACGCGGGAAGGCCATCGCGGCGCAGGCCAGATGGGCGAGGCCGTGCAGGAAGCGGTCCGCCGAGTCGGCGCCGGCCCGGCGCGCGTAGTCGCCCATGCGGACCGCGAAGACGGAGTCCTCGGCGGCGGCCAGCGCCATGCCGGCCCGGGTGGAGACCTCCAGCACGACCAGACCCAGTCCGGTGGCGACGGCGTCGGCCAGCCGCGCGAAGGGCGGCTCGTCGCGGTAGCGGCGCAGGAGTTCGGTGTACTCGGCATCCCGGGCGGGCACCAGCTTCGGTTGCAGGCCGAAGGAGACCAGGCGGGCCGCGTCGGCCGCGTCCGCGGGGGTCACCCGCGGCGTCGGGGCGGTGTCCGGGCGCCCCTCGTCGTGCTCGGGCTCCGGCGCGGGGTCAGTCATGGTCGCTCCAGTTCACAGGGGTGCCGGGCCGGGCCGCGGCGGGCAGCGGGCTCACGCGGCCTCCGTCCGGTCCGCGGCCATGCCCGCCGCGTCCAGCAGGGCCGTGCCCACGATCAGGTCGGCTCCGCCGAACTCGGGGTCGTCGAGCTGCACTCCGTCATCGACGGCGAACAGCAGCCGCTGTTCGCCCTGCCGGTAGGCCGTGCCCACCGGTGGGCTCGCGGCGTGGATGGCGAGGAGGGCGATCAGGTACGGCAGCTCCGGATCGCGTCGCCGGGCGTCGGCCAGCAGGCCGGACAGCCGCCGGGGCGCGTCCGGCGGCAGCTCCAGCAGCTCGGTGGCCGCCGCGAACTGCTCCTCGCTGAAGCGGCTGTCGTCGGGGGTGGCGACCAGGTCGGGCTCGGGCATCTCGGCGCCGAGGTGCTCGCGCGGCGCCGGCGGGGTCAGCAGCAGGTCGGTGAGGTCGCCCAGCCGCACCGTGCCGGGCGTGCGCAGCCCGGCCCCGCGGGCGAAGAAGGCGTCGGTCACCCGGCCCGCTTCCGACAGCGCCAGTGGCAGCACGGGCGCCAGGAGCTGGCCGTGCAGGTCGAGTCCGGAGCGGGCCGCGGGCGGCGCGAAGGACTGCCGGTCCTGTTCGGCGCGGAAGAGCGGGCCTGCCTCCAGCAGCCGGGACTGCAGCTGGGTGTGGCGGCGGATGCAGTCCTTGACGATGTCGACCAGTTCGGCGGCGCGGCGTTTGTGGTCCGGTCCCCGTTCGGCGGCGGCCTCGTCCCGGGCCTTGCGGATGTTGGTGAGGATGGCGTTCTCGTGGCGGTAGCGGTCGGCGACGTGGTCGAGGGCTTCGTTGATCATGTCGGGGACGGCGCTGAGCCAGTCGACGGCCCGCACGTCGCGCCGGGTGGCCTCCAGGGTGCGGCGCAGGGTCTCCGCGTACTGGACCGTGCGGTAGCGGGCCTGTTCCGCGGCGAGCTGGGCGTCGGCGAGCCGGCCGCGGCTGACGAGGACCTCCAGCTTGACCTCGGCGGCGATCTGGGCGCTGGTGACGTCCGTGTCCAGGGCGCCGACCAGGACGTTGACAGCCTCGTCGGTGGTGCGCAGATACACGCTGCCGCCGGGGCCCGGCACCTCTTCGACGAGCTTGAAGTCGTAGTCCCGGCGCACGTAGCTGCCGTCCGGGCCGAACGTGCCGTAGACGGCGCGGAACCCGCGGTCCACACTGCCGACATTGATCATGTTCTCCAGCACCCAGCGGGCCACGCGTTCGTGCTCGGCGGTGGCGCGCCCGGGCGCCTGCGCCGCTACCCGCGGCAGCAGCTTGGCGACGACCTGGTCGTGGTCGGCGCCGGTGTCGAAGTCCATCTGGAGCGTGACCAGGTCGATGGCGGCCAGCGCCAGCTCGGCCATCTCGTAGGCGCGGTACTCGCCCGCGAGATTGGCCTTGCGGGTGTCGAGGTCGTGCAGCGGCGCGGTGCAGGCGAGCGCGCGCAGGCGGCGGGCCAGGCCCTCGTCGGCCGCGGGGCCCGGAGCCGGGGAAGGTGCGGCCGCACCGGTCCGTACCGGGGTGCTCGTCGTGGTGGCGCTCTCAGTCACGACGCACACATTATGCGGTCCCCCCGACAGGATCCGAAACGGCACGGTTGTCACGGTCCGGGCGGTTGCCGCACGCCGCGCTGCGGCCCGGCCCGGACGGCCGCTCCGGTGCCGCGCGGCGGCACCGGCACCGGCACCGGCACCGGCACCGGCACCGGGTCAGCCCAGCCGGCGGGTGTACGCCTCCGCGAGCTGCCGGCGGGAGTCGTCGAGGTAGTCGGCGAGCAGCAGTTCCGCGCCCGGCCCGTCGCCGTCGCGGAGGGTACGCAGGATCTGCTCGTTGCGCGGCAGGTAGGGCTCGTGGAAGCGGCGGGGGTCGTCCATCACCTGGAAGACCAGCCGCAGTTCGGCCAGCACCCCGCGCATCATCTCATCTGTCCGCGGACTGCCGGCGAGCTGCACGAGGCCCTGGTGGAAGCGCATGTTGGCGGTCCCCAGATCGCGCCACCGGTGCGCGGCCGCCGCGTCCCGCCCGGCCGCGACCGCTGCCTCCATCGCCGCCACGGCCTCCTGCGGGCAGGGCGGCCCGGCCGGTTCGCGCAGCGCGGCGCACTCCAGGAGGCGGCGCACCCGGTACAGGTCCGCCAGGTCCTCGACGGTGAGCTTGCGCACGAACATGCCCCGGTTGAGCTCGTGCACCAGCAGCCGCTCGTGGGTGAGCAGCCGGAAGGCCTCGCGCAGGGTGTTGCGGGACACCCCGAGGGCGCCGCCGATGTCCTCCTCGGCGAGCCGCATGCCCGGCAGGAAGCCGCCCTCGATGATCCGGGCGCGCAGGATGCCCGCGACCCGCTCCGCCGTGCTGGTGCGCTCCAACAGCTCTCGCTCGCCGCGGAGTTGGTCCAGCACGTGATCGCTCATGGGAAAAGTGAACCGCACCGGCCGAAAGGGGACAACACGGGGGGCGTACCGGTCGGTTGCGCGACCGGCCGGCGGGCGCCGCGGGTCAGCCCGGCGGCGGGGTGCCGTAGCCTCCGCCACCGGGGGTGCGCAGCACCAGCACGTCCCCCGCCGCGAGTTCCGCCACGTCGCGCCCGGCCAGCTGGGTGCGGGTGCCGTCGGCGTGCTCCACCGCATTGTCCCCGAGCGCACCAGGCGAGCCGCCCGCCATCCCGTAGGGCGGCACCCGGCGGTGGCTGGTCAGCAGGGCCACGGTGACCGGTTCGAGGAAGCGCAGCCGCCGCACCACGCCGTCCCCGCCGTGCCGGCGCCCGGCGCCTCCGCTGCCGCGGCGGATGCGGAAGTCCTCCACCCGCACCGGGTAGCAGGACTCCAGCACCTCGGGATCGGTGAGCCGCGAGTTGGTCATGTGCGTCTGGACCGCGTCGGCGCCGTCGAACCCCTCCCCCGCGCCCGCACCACTGGCGACGGTCTCGTAGTACTGGACGCGCGCGTTCCCGAAGGTGAGGTTGTTCATCGTCCCCGAGCCCTCGGCCTGCACGGCCAGCGCCGCGTAGAGCGCGCCGGTGACGGCCTGCGACGTCTCCACGTTGCCCGCGACGGTGGCCGCGGGGCGGACGGGTGCGAGCATCGACCCCGCCGGGATGCGCACCTCCAGCGGTGCCAGGCAGCCGCTGTTGAGCGGGATGTCCTCGGCCAGCAGCGTCCGCAGGACGTAGAGCACAGCGGCCCGCACCACGGAGCTGGGCGCGTTGAGGTTGTCCTCGCGCTGCGCCGAGGTGCCGGTGAAGTCGAGCAGTGCGGAGCGGCCGGCCCGGTCCACGGTGACGGCCAGCCGGATCACGGCACCGCTGTCGGTCTCGTAGGCGCACGCGCCGTCGGGCAGTCCGGTGACGAGCCGGCGCACGGATTCCTCCGCGTTGTCACGCACATGCCGCATGTACGCCTGCACCACGTCGAGGCCGTACTGTCCGATCGTCGCGCGCAGCTCCGCGATGCCCTTCTCGTTCGCCGCGATCTGGGCGCGCAGGTCGGCGAGGTTGGCGTCCGGGTCCCGGGAGGGGTAGCGGGCGCCGGTGAGCAGCGCACGGGTCTCCTCCGTGCGCAGCCGCCCGTCCCGCACCAGCAGCCAGGTGTCGAACAGCACGCCCTCCTCCTCGACGGTGCGGCTGAAGGCGGGCATCGACCCGGGCGTCAGGCCGCCGATCTCGGCGTGGTGGCCACGCGAGGCCACCAGGAAGAGCAGCCGGTCGCCGTCCTGCTCGAAGACGGGGGTCACCACCGTGATGTCCGGCAGATGGGTGCCCCCGTGGTACGGGTCGTTGACGGCGTGGACGTCCCCCGGGCGCATCTCGCCGGCCGTGCGCCGCAGCACCTCCTTGACGGTGTCACCCATGGAGCCCAGGTGCACCGGAATGTGCGGCGCGTTGGCGACGAGGTTGCCCCGCGGGTCGAAGAGCGCGCACGAGAAGTCGAGCCGCTCCTTGATGTTGACGGAGTGCGCCGTCTTCTCCAGGCGGGCGCCCATCTGTTCGGCGATCGCCATGAAGAGGTTGTTGAAGACCTCGAGCCGGACCGGGTCGACCCCGGTGCCCACCGCCGGCCCGGCCACCCTGGCCCGCACCCGGGTCAGCACCAGGTGCCCGTGCGGATCGGCCGCGGCCGCCCAGCCCGGATCCACCACGGTGGTGGCGTCGGGCTCCACCACGACGGCCGGCCCGGACACCCGCTGCCCGGGACGCAGTTCCTCGCGCCGGTGGAGCGGAACGTCCCGCCAGCGCCCCTCCGCGAACATCCGCACCACGTCGTGCGGCTGCGCGGCACCGCTGGCGGGTCGGGACACGGGCGCGGGCGCGGCGACCCGCCCGGCCCTGCCGGTCGCTTCCACCACCGCGGTGGCGACCACCAGCGGCTTGTCCATGGTGAATCCGTAGCGCGACCGGTGCTCGGCCGCGAAGTCGCGGGCCATCCGCTCCGCGCCGTCCAGCGGGACGGTCAGCGCGGCGTCCGTTCCGGCGTACCGCAACTGCAGCCGCGCGGTGGTGCTGATGGCCTCGTCGGGGATGCCGTCGTCGCGCAGCTCCTCCCGCGTCTGCCGCTCCAGGCGTGCGCACAGGTCGCGGACCCGGGCGAGCCGCTCCGCGCCGAGCTCTTCCTCGACGGACTGCTCCCGCAGCACGGTGGCGTCCGCCACGCCGATCCCGTACGCGGACAGCACTCCGGCCATCGGGGGCACCACCACCGTGCCGATACCCAGTTCGTCGGCGACCGCGCAGGCGTGCTGCCCGCCCGCGCCGCCGAAGCCGGCCAGCGCGTAGCGGGTGACGTCGTGGCCGCGCTGCACGGAGATCTTCTTGACCGCGTTGGCCATGTTGAGGACGGCGATCTCCAGGAATCCGGCCGCGACCTGCTCGGGGGTGCGGCCGTCGCCGGTCTGCGCGGCGAGTCGCCCGAAGCCCTCGCGGACCTCCGCCACGTCCGGCGGAAGGTCGCCCTCCGGGCCGAGGACGGCGGGGAAGTACGCGGGCTGGATGCGGCCCAGCATCACCTGCGCGTCGGTGACGGTCAGCGGACCGCCGCGGCGGTAGCAGGCGGGGCCGGGGACCGCGCCCGCCGAGTCGGGGCCGACACGGTAGCGCGCGCCGTCGAAGCGCAGCACCGAGCCACCGCCGGCCGCCACCGTGTGGATGTCCATCATGGGCGCCCGCATCCGCACCCCGGCCACCTGCGTACCGAACACCCGCTCGAGCGCGCCCGCGTAGTGCGACACGTCGGTGGAGGTGCCGCCCATGTCGAAGCCGATGACCCGGCCCTGCCCGATCTCCGCGCAGCTGCGGGCCATGCCCACGACACCTCCGGCCGGGCCGGAGAGCACGGCGTCCTTGCCCCGGAAGTGCCGCGCCTCCCGCAGCCCGCCGTTCGACTGCATGAACATCAGCCGCACACCGGGCAGTTCGTCCGCCACGTCCGCCACGTAGCGGCTCAGCACGGGCGAGAGGTAGGCGTCGGCGACGGTGGTGTCGCCGCGCGGCACCAGTTTGATCAGCGGGCTGACCTCGTGCGAACAGCTCACCTGGGAGAAGCCCGCCGCGCGGGCGAGACGGGCGACCGCACGCTCGTGCGCGGGATACCGGTAGGCGTGCAGCAGGACGACGGCGGCGCTGCGGAATCCCGCCTCGTGCGCCTCCCGGAGGGCGCGGTCCGCCGCTTCACGGTCCAGCGGCAGCACCACGGTGCCGTCCGCGCCCAGCCGCTCCGGGATCTCCACGACGCGGTCGTGCAGTGCCTCGGGCAGCACGATGCGGCGGTCGAAGAGGCGGGGCCGGTTCTGGTAGGCGATGGTGAGGGCGTCCCGGAATCCCCGGGTGGTGACCAGGACCGTCGGCTCGCCCGTGCGTTCCAGCAGCGCGTTGGTGGCGACCGTGGTGCCCATCTTGACGACGTCGATCCGATCCGCCGGGACCGGCTCGTGCGGCGGCACCTCCAGCAGCGCGCGGATGCCGGCCACCGCGGCGTCCCGGCCGGGCCGTGCCGGGTCGTGGGACAGCACCTTGCGGCTCACGAGCGTGCCGTCGGGCCGTCGGCCGATCACGTCCGTGAACGTTCCGCCCCTGTCCACCCAGAACTCCCAGCGGCCGCCCACCCCATCCATGGTGCCCGCGGCCCGCCCGGCCGCAAGGCGGAGAGGCCCGGCCGCCGCCCGCCCAGCCGGGCGGTGCCGAGGGGCGCCCGGGTCAGGCGGGCGGGGTGAGGCGGCCGCGCACGGCGGTCTGGACGCCCGCCTCCTCGGCCGGATCGGCGGCCAGCCTGCGCAGCCGCTCCACGACCCGCGCGTCTCCGGTGGCGGCGTGCTCGGCGGCGACCTCCCGGGTGGACTCCTCGCAGTCCCACAGGCACTCGATGGCGAACCCGGCGGGGAAGGAGGGGTCGGTGGCGGCGAGGGAGCGGGCGGTGCGCCCGCGCAGTTGGGAGGAGGCGGTCTCCCGGTAGATGTGCCGCAGCACCGGTGCCGCGCAACCGATGGACAGCCGGCCGGCGCCGTCCACCAGCGGCCACAGCGCCGGGCTGTCGGGTCCTTCCAGGCGGATGGTGCGGCGCAGCGCCGCGAGGACGGGCTCGGCGTCCTGCTCGCCGCCCCGGCAGGCCAGCATCTCGGCGGCGACGGTGGCGAGCCCGGGCGGCAGGGCGCCCTCGGGCGCGGCGGCCCACCGGCGGGCGCGCTCCAGCGCGGCCAGGGACCGCATACGGGCGAAGGCCGAGGTGGCGGCGTCGGCGACGGTCTCGACCGGGTCGGCGGCGGCCTCCTCGACCAGGTCGAGGATGTCGGGGTCGTTGCGGTCGGCCAGGTACCGCAGTGCGGCGGCCCGCGCGGCCTCGTGGGGTCCGCGTGCCGCGGCCAGCAGCAGCGGGCGGTCCTCGGGCCCGGCCACGGCGGACAGGCAGCGGGCGGCGGGGGCCTCGCGGTGCTGGCGGGGGTGCTGGTCGTGGCCGTCCTGCGCCCAGTCCAGGATCTCCCGCACGTTCCAGCCGGGGCGTGGTCCCGGGCTGCGGAGCTGGCGCTGCCAGCGGTCGAAGGAGCGGCACTCCCGGGCCCGGCTCAGCCGCTCGGCCTGCCCGGGATGCGCGGGGTCCTCCGCCCACAGCCGCCAGGGGCGGGGTTCGAAGGCGTCCCGCGCGGCCTCGGCGAGCTCGGCGTCGCCCTCCGGGGTGCGGGGGAAGCGGGCCAGCACGGCCGGCCCCAGGGGGCGCAGTCCGGCGTCGGTGTCCCGTACGGCGAGTTCGTCCAGCGCCCACTGCCAGTTGGCGCCGGTGGTGGCATAGCGGCGCAGCAGCCGCACGGGAGCGTTGTCCTGCTGGTTCCCGCGGTTCCCGCCCCGGGCCGCCGCGTAGGAGGCGAGGTGGCCGAGGACGGAGAGGGCGAGCCCGGTGCGGCTCTCGGCCTCTTCGGGGGTGCAGAGCAGGTCCGCGGGGTCGAAGAGGTGCGCGGCGATGTCGTCGAGCCCGGCCTCCAGCTCGCTGTGCAGCCGGGCGTAGTACAGGGAGCGGTGCTCGACCTGCCAGTCCCGCCTGGGGTCGTGCAGCACACAGTGCCGTAGCGCGCCGAGCGCCTCGGCGCGCGGTGCGGCGAGCGCGTGCAGCGTTCCGTCGCCGCGGCCCCTCTGGAGGAGGCCGAGCAGCGTACCGCTGGGCGCTATGTCTGAATCGACGGAATCGACGAACATAAGAGTCAGCATCCGGTGCGGGGTATTCGACTGGCAACGGGATTTCCGTTGCCGGGCATTCTTGCCGGTGACCGCGGTTCTACTCCTGGGTTTCACCTTTCGGAGCCAGGACACCCGGCCGGCAGCCGGAGCTTACCCGGAGTGACGCATTCCGCCGAGCCCGGCCGCCCGCGGCACCCGGACCGGACCGCCCACCCGGGCCCCGGGCCGTCCACCGGGACATATGACGGCAGCACCACCGCATCGAGTGTGGCCGAATCCCTTACGGGGAGTCGCGAGCTGTGTCACAGTCGTAATCGACTCTCCCCCGTATCGGAGTTCTCCATGGCCTCCTACCTCCATGCGGACCGCTCGGCACCGCAGCCTCCGGACCGCGGCACGCTGGACGCTCTGATCACCCAGGCACGCACCCTGCGGGGACGCCTCGACGCCGTGCGCCGGGACGCTGACGAGGAGGGCGAACCGGACCCGGAGGCCGCCGGAGCGGATCCGCGCACGCGGTGGCGGCGCGCACTGTGCGAGCTGGCCGTGCACCAGCTCGACGACCTGGGCAGCCAGCTCGACCAGTTACGGGAGGGCATGCCCCCCGACACGCCCCGGGCCTGGCCGTCCGCCGACCAGCCGCCCGGAGAGGCCGCGGCGGACACCCCCGGCGCCGCCTACCCCGCGGCACGGCCCTCCGGAGAGCCCGCGCCCTCCCGGCGCGACCGGGTGGGCAGCGCCGAGTGGAACCTGCTGACCGACGAGGTGTCCTGGTCGCCGGAGCTGTACGGGATCTTCGGCAGGACCGGGCGGGACGGTCCGCTCTCGCTGGACGAACTGCCCTCCTGGGTGGACCCCGAGGACCAGCCCGCGCTCGCCGCCGCGTTCACCGACTGCCTGGTGGACGGCAGGGCCATCGACCAGGAGTTCCGGCTGGTACGGCCGGACGGCTCCGTGGGCACGGTCCACATGGTCGGCGAGCCGGTGCTCGACGGCGACGGGAGCACCGCGTCCATGTGGGCGGTGGTGCGGGACGTCAGCGCACTGCGCCGCAGCGAGCACACGGTGCGGCAGACCCGGGACTCGCTCCAGCGCGAGCGGCACCTCGCCCGGACCGAGCACAAGCTGGCCGTCGAACTCCAGGAGGCCGTGCTGCCGCCCTGGCGCGGCTCGCTGCGCTTCCCGCAGGGCGACGAACGGACCACCGGCGCGCTCGATCTGGCCGCGCACTACCTGCCCTCCGCGTCCAGCTCGCTGATCGGCGGCGACTGGTACGACGCGATGGAACTGCCCGGCGGAGCGACGCTGCTGACGGCCGGCGACCTGACGGGGCACGGTGTCACCGCGACCTCGGGCATGGCCATGCTGCTGGGTGCCGTACGCGGAATGGCGCTGGCCGGTGTCGGGCCGGGGGCGCTGATGGGGCATCTGAACCAGCTCCTGGACTCGACCGCCCAGCCGTCCCTGGGCAGTGCCCTGTGCTGCCGGTACGAGCCGCGGGCCCGCACCCTCACCTGGGCGCAGGCCGGCCACCCGGAGCCGCTGCTGTTCCGGGGCGGGGTGGGCAGTGTGCTGCCGCGCCCGGAGGGCGTGCTGCTGGGCGTCACCTCGGGTGCCGCCTATGGGCAGCACACGGTGGAACTGCAACCGGGCGATCTGCTGGTGCTGCACACCGACGGGCTGGCACCCGACGACGCCCTCCGGCCCTCCGGCCCCGGGCCCCGGTCGGCCGCCCCGCACGCGGGCGGCGCCCGCCTCCTGTCCCTCGCCGACCGGTTCACCGCGGCCCGCTCCGCACAGGAGTGCGTCCGGACCGTCGCCGAGGCGTTCGCCGACCGGGAGCGCGAGGACGACGCGTGCGTGCTGGTGGCCCGTGTGACGTCCTGACGAGCGGCGCCCCTCCCGGCAGCCACATCCGGGAGGGGGCCGCCTCGCTCCGGAACGGCCCCGGTGGGCCCGGCGCCCCTCGGCCGGTGACCGCGGGGCGCCGGTGGTCCGGGCGGGTGCCTGCGGGCTGCCGCCCGGGCATGGCCCGGTCCTCCGTCTCACACCGTCTCGGCCCCCTTCGCTCCGCGTACTCTGCGGATGTCGCCGGGGGCCCGCCGCAACTCCCCCGCGTCCTTGAGACTTCTGCCGGTCCGTGACGGCTTCGGCGCCCGGGGAAGCGCCTCCTCGATCTCCGCGCGCAGCTCCTGGACCTTTCCGTGGCCGGCGTACTGCCCCGTGAGGCGGTACATCTCGCGCAACCGGTCCCAGGTGCGGTGCGAGGAGTTCTCGCTGATGGACAGCAGGGCGAGGCGGGCGTAGCGGTCCGCCTGCTCCGGATCGTCGGAGATGAAGCAGGCCGAGGCCACCGAGAGGTAGTCGAAGATCTGGGAGCGCCGGCGCCCCTCGTCGCGGAGCGCAATCGCCCGCTTGGCGTGGTGTTCGGCGGTCCTGGCGGCGGCGGGTTCGTGGTCGGCGAGGGTGCGGAAGGCCAACGCCTCCATGCCGTACAGATCGGCCTCGTCGAACATCTGCATCCAGCCGGGGGGTGCGACGTCGCCCCGGTCCGAGGCGAACAGCTCCTCGGCCTGGCCCAGGGTGCGCCGCATCTCCTGCCCGCGGCCCATGGATGCCTGCGCCCAGGCCTCGATCGTGCGGAACATGGCGCGGGTGCGGGGCAGGGCCTCGTCGCCGGACCCGGACCGGGCCAGCTTGACCAGGTCGAGTGCGTCGTCGGGGCGGCCCAGATGCACCATCTGGCGCGCGGCGCGGGAGAGCGCTTCGCCGGCCCGCGGCCGGTCGCCGCCCTCGCGCGCCGCGTGCGCGGCGATGACGAAGTACTTCTGAGCCGTGGGCTCCAGGCCGACGTCGTGCGACATCCAGCCGGCGAGCACCGCGAGGTTGGCGGCGACGCCCCACAGCCGCTGCTGCAGCTGCTGCGGGTGATGGTAGGAGAGCATCCCGCCCACCTCGTTGAGCTGGCCCACCACGGCCTTGCGCTGGAGGCCGCCGCCGCGTTCGGCGTCCCAGGCGCGGAAGACCTCCACGGAGTGCTCCAGCGCCTCGACCTCCTGCCGCCCGACCGGAGCGGCCTCGTAGCGGTCGTGGGTCGAGTGGCCCGCGGGGACCGCGTGGGCCGCCCCTCCGGTGCCCTGCGCGCGGGACGTCACCGGGTCGCTGCCGAGCCAGTTGTGCATGGCACTGCTGAGTGCCGATCCTGCGGCGAGCGCGGCGCCCGCGCCCACCATGCCGCGTCGGTTGAGCATGAGGTCCATTCCCGTGAATTCGGTGAGGACCGCGGCGACCTGGCCGGACGGCAGGGGCAGCCCGTCGACGGGCTCCGCCTGAGCTGTCTGTCCCGGCCCGGTGAACCCGAGGTCCTCGATGGTCACGACACGGCCGAGTCGCTCGGTGAACAGGGACGCCAGCACCTTGGGCACCGGATCACGCGGAGTCTCCCCGGTGTCGATCCAGCGCCGCACCCGGGAGGTGTCCGTCGCCAACTGCGCGTACCCCATCGCTGCCGCCTGCCGGTTGACCAGTCGGGCGAGCTCGCCCTTCGACCATCCGGCGAGTGCGAAGAGGTCCGCGAGGCGCGCGTTGGGTCCCTTTGTCACGTCAAGCCCCCAGGTTCTCGGCTGAGTTGACAGTAGCTCCCGTACGCACGAGTAGGCCGGGCCCGAGAACATTCGCCAGGGTTCGCCAGGGTCCGCCAGATGGTGTGCCACCCGCGACCGGGTGTCGTGTAGGAACGCGCCACCCCGGTCGTTCCGCCCGGCCCCCGCATTCCCCAGGGTGCTCGGGTCCGGACGGGCAGCCGGGGAGGCGCGGAAACCCGTCGGCACACGAAGGGATCTCGCGCGCCCATGTATTCAGCACCATCCCCCGTGTCCGTGCAGCGTCGGCCGCGTGCGGCCCCGGTGCCCCCGCCCCGCGGAAGGGGGCCGGCGGTGCTGGCCCCCGATCCGGCACGCGATCCCGCGCGGGCGCCGGGTCCGGCCGTCCCGCACCCCGGCACCCGCATGGATCTCCGCGCACCCAGCACCGTGTCCCCACCCGTCAGCGGGAGGCTGGACTTGTCCGGCCCGCAAGGTACCCGGCTTCGTGCCGCCATCTCCTCGATCCACCGGATCTGCCCGGAGTTCACCCCTGTCCAACTGCTCCGCAGGCGCGGGCGCTCGGTGCTGCTGGCCGGTACCGCCGGCCGGAACACCGTCGTCGCCAAGTGCCTGCTGGACCACTCCTCCGCCTGGGCGGAGCGCTTCCGGCACGAAATAGCGGCCTACCGCGCCTTCGTACGGCACCGTCCACCGGTGCGGACCCCGCGGCTGATCGCCGCCGATCCGGAGGCCTGCACCTTGGTGATCGAGCGGGTTCCGGGGCGGGTGGCGGCGGCCCAGCGGCACCCGGTCGAGGCCCCGCCCCGGGCGGATCTGCGGGCGGTGATCGGCTCCTTCCGCCGGCTGAACGAGTGGGAGCCGCCCCCGTCTGCGTTCGAGCGCCCGCTCGACTACCCGGCGCGGCTGACCCGCTTCCACGAGCAGGGCCTGCTGACCGACCGCGATCTGGGCGATCTGCAGAAGCTGCTGCACGGACTGGTGCAGCACCGCGGGCCGGGCGGCCGACGCGGGGTGCCCTGGCAGTTCTGCCACGGGGACGCGCTGCTGACCAACGTCATGCTGGGCCCGGCCGGGCCGTCGCTGGTCGACTGGGAGCACGCGGGCTGGTATCTGCCCGGCTACGATCTGGCCTCCCTGTGGGCCGCGCTGGGGGACGCGCCACTGGCGCGCCGTCAGATCAGCCAGCTCGCCCAGGCGGCCGGTCCGGCGGCACGGGACGCCTTCCTGGTGAATCTGATGCTGATCCTCACCCGGGAGATCCGCACCTACGAGGCGGCCGTGCAGCGGACCATGCGGGATCCCTCGCCGCAGGTCGCGGCGGAGGCGGCCGCGGCGGTCCGCGCGGGCGGCATCCCGACGGGCGAGGAGCAGCGGCTGTTGCTGCGCAGGCTGCACGACGACTGCGCCACGGCGCGGCGGGCGGTACGCGCGGCGGTCGGCACCCGCTGACCCGGGCGCCGGAGGCCGTTCGGGTCATCCGTCCGGAGCGGCGCCGGGACGCGTGGGCCCCCGGGGCTTCACCGGTCTGCACCGGTGACACCCCGGGCGCGCACACTCCACCGGACCCGTGACGAGGTGCGAGGACGGGTTCGGTGGTGTGGCGGCGAACTGACAGCCGCGCGGAATGATTGACGGATCGTCGGCCAATGGGTACGTCTGAGGACTGCTCGCGTCCGTGACCTCACGGCGCACTGTCCGAGGAGGCGGCATTGCCACGATCCTTCCGTGACCCAGACAGCGCACCCGCCGACGGCAGCAGTGCCGGACGCGGCCGCAGCGGCGAGAGACGCACCGGCCGACGCGGCTCCCGCTCCGCGGTCGTCGCCGCGGCGGCCGCCGCGCTGGTCGTCCCGCTGCTGACGGCGGGCAGCCCGGCGACGGCGGACCAGCCCGACGGCGGCACACTCCAGCAGCAGTTCGCCGCTGCCGCGGACCGCTACCACGTGCCCGAGAAGGTCCTGCTCGGCGTCTCCTACCTGCAGTCGCGCTGGAACGCGCACCAGGGGTCGCCCAGTGTCTCCGGCGGGTACGGGCCGATGCACCTCACCGACGCGCGTGCAGCCCTGGCCTCCTCCCGGACGCAGGGCCGCACCACCGCCGAGGACGCCCGCGGCGACAGCGCCCGTCCGCTCCGCACCACCGCGCGGCCCGCTCGTCCGCAGCCGACGGGAGAGCTCCCGGCGCGGCTGCGGACACTGGCGCGTGCCGCCGAGCTGACCGGGCTCGACGCGGCCCGGCTGCGCTCCTCCACGGAAGCCAATCTGCGCGGCGGCGCCGCCCTCCTCGCGGACGCGCAGCGGCGGCTCGGCCACCCGCTGAGCGCCGATCCGGCGGACTGGTACGAGGCCGTGGCCGCCTATCCGGGCGGCGGGCGCGGCGAGCCGAGCGCCACGGCGTTCGCCGACGACGTGTTCGACGTGCTGCGCACGGGTGAGCGCCGGACCACCGACACCGGCGCCGCCGTCACCCTCCGGGCCACCCCCCGGCTGCGCTCCCCGCAGGCGTCCGATCGGGCAGACCGGTCCCGGGGCAGGGTGGAGTGCCCGCGGAGCGTGGACTGCGAGTGGTATCCGGCGGCGTACGAGAAGTGGACGGACGATTCCGGCACCGAGGACTACGGCAACCACGACAAGACGCGGCGCCCCCGGTCGCAGAAGATCGACTACATCGTCGTCCACGACACCGAGGGGACGTACGAGACGACACTGGGCCTGGTGACCAACCCGAAGTACGTGTCCTGGAACTACACACTCAGGTCGTCCGACGGGCACGTGGCGCAGCATGTGCGGGCCAAGGACGCCGCCTGGCACGCGGGCAACTGGTATGTGAACTCCAAGTCCGTCGGCCTGGAGCACGAGGGCTTCCTGACCGACCCGGACGCCTGGTACACCGAGGCGATGTACCGCAGCTCGGCGCGGCTGGTGAAGTACCTCGCCAAGCGGTACGACATCCCGCTGGACCGCCAGCACATCCTCGGCCACGACAACGTGCCCGGTCCGACCGCCTCCAGCGTCCCCGGCATGCACACCGACCCCGGTCCCTACTGGGACTGGCAGCACTACTTCACGCTGCTGGGCAAGCCCTTCACGCCCAAGGCCGGCCCGCGGTCGGGCGTGGTGACGATCCGGCCCGACTATGACGAGCACAAGCCGCTGTACACCGGCTGCGAGGGCGCGGGCAAGCCCTGCCCCGAGCACGGTTCGTCCGCCGTCCGGCTGCACCAGGCGCCGGACGCGTCCTCGCCGCTGGTCGAGGACATCGGGCTGCGGCCCGACGGCTCCCCGTCGACCACCGGAGTCAACGACACCGGTGCCCGGGCCACCACCGGCCAGCAGTACGCGGTCGCCGACCGGAAGGGCGACTGGACGGCCGTCTGGTACCTCGGCCAGAAGGCGTGGTTCCACAACCCCGCCGACCGGCGCACCGCCGTGCCCGGCCGGGGCACGGTGCTCACACCCCGCGAGGGGCGCGCGGAGATCCCCGTGTACGGGCGTGCCTACCCCGAGGCGGACGCCTACCCGCGGGGCGTACCGGTGCAGGCTCTCTCGCCGCTGCCGTACAAGGTCGCCGCGGGTCAGCGCTACGTCGCGGGGCTGAAGACGTCGGGCGAGTATCTGTACGCCGTCACCTACGACCCCGATGCGGAGAACTTCCAGGTGGTCCGGGGCGAGCAGCGGTACTACCAGATCCAGCTCGGCCACCGGGTCGCGTTCGTGAAGGCGGCGGACGTGCGCGTGGTCCGCTGAGCCGGCCGTTCAGGCTGAGCCGGCCGTTCAGGAAGGCGGCACCGTCTCCGGCCCGGAGGCGGTGCCTGCCCGTCGGCCGTCGGGCCGGTGCCCGGGGCTGCTGGGGAGCGTCTTCGCAGGAGCGTCGTCCTCCCGGGGGGCGCCGCCGGGCAGCCGGGGCTTCGAAGACCCGACCTACTGCTGGAACATCTCCGCGGGCAGCGGCTTGAGGAGCGCGTAGAGGTCGTTGGTGATGGGGCGGTCCCAGCTGGCGATGGTGACCAGCACCCCGTCGCTGCGGTCGAACTGGACGCAGGAGATCCGGCCTTCGGAGAGCTTGACCCGGCGGACGATCAGCAGGTTGTCCTCGTGCATGACCGGGTCGTCCTCGGTGCTGACGACCTCGACGTGCTCGTCGTTCTCCAGCGCGGCCAGCAGTTGCACCACCTCGAAGGGCGCCTCGTCGTCGGCGACCTCGCGCGCCGGGGAGCCCTCCGGGAGATTTCCGATGATCATCGCCGGGCCGCGGCCGCCGAACAGGTCGTACCGCAGGAAGACGCCCTGGCAGGTGCCGTCCGGGGCGGGCAGCAGTCCCGCGCCGAGATTCCCCGGCCAGTCGGACGGGTCCATGGCCAGGACATCGAAGTCCGGGCCCGCGGGCACGGCGGCGCTGCGGCGGCGGAGGAACGACATGCCGCAATAGTACGTGCCCCTCGATGGTCGCCCTCGGTCAGTGCCCCGCCACCCGCACGGCGACGGTCTTCCCCTTATCGGGACGTCCGCACCGGGGGCCGCGCGGGGCAGCTGGCCGGACGGCCGCCTCCCGGAGCCGGACGGCACGGGCCCGGGGTGCGGATCGGCGCCGGATGTTCACGCTGCGCACTCGCGCTCCGCGGCGCCCTGCGCCAGCAGCCGCCGGACGTCCGCTCCGGCGCCGTGCCGCGGTCCGGCCGCCGGCGGATGGGCGGGCCCGCGGCCGGGGGCGGGCGCGCGGACCGGCGAGCTGGACGGCGCCGGGGCCCCGCCGCCTCCGGACAGCGTCTGCTCCCGGCCCGTCGGCGCAGGCGGGGCCCGGCGCGACGGCACGCACGGTCCTGTCGGGCCCCGCCGCTCCGCTGCGGGCGCGGTGGCCGGGAACGGGGGCCGCACGGCGCTCGGAGGAGCGGAACGCGGCGGCCCGGACCTCAGGTCAGGTCGAACTCGCCCTCGCGTGCCCCGCGGACGAAGGCGCGCCACTCCCCCGGGTCGAAGATGAGCGCGGGCTTGTCGGGCTGGCGGCCGTGCCGCATCGCCACGAACCCCTCGACGAAGGCGATCTCGACATCGCCGGTGCCCCGGCTGCTCGACTGCCACTGCGCCCGGCTGAGGTCGAGTTCGGGCTGCCCGATGGTGCTGTCGGCCACGCTGGTGCTCCTCCCGGTCGTCGTACCGCCGGCGTCACCCTAACCAGCGGCGCGGTCGCCGGGACAGGGCGCGGCAGCGGGAAATCGAGGGGGCGGGCGGCTCCTCCCGCGCCGGGGCGGCGGCCGCCCGTGCGCCGCCCGGGCACGGCCCGCGCCCGCACCCGGCTCGCGGGCTGCAAGGTGCCCCGCAGTGTGGTGCCCGCCGCGCACCTCCAGCGGTCGCCCAGCGGAAAGGCGGACTACCGCTGGGCCCGTCCACCCGGGTGGGGTGCTCCTGCGCGAACAGGGAGGCGACGACGGAGCCGAAGGAGTGGCCGACGAGGACGGCCCTGTCGATGCCCAGCGCGTCCAGGAACCCGCGCAGGTCGCCGACGAAGTCGTCCAAGGCGTAGCTGCCGGGCCGGGCGCGCTCTCCGTGGCCGCGCAGGTCGAGCGCGTGGACCGGATGCCCGTCGGCCAGCCCCGGGATGAGCGGGCCGCGCCAGTCCTCGCCGTCCTCACCGAGGCAGTGCAGCAGCACGACGGGGACGCCCTTCCCGCCGCCCCGGGAGCGGTAGCCGAGCCGGACTCCCCCGGTGCGCACCGTCCGCGTTCCGTTTTCGCTCATACGGGGGACCGTATTCCGTCACTCGTCCCGATTCCCGAAGGAGCCTGGCCGGGTGTCGCCGGGCCGTACGGCCAGCTCGGACTTCCGGTAGGAGTAGCCGAAGTAGACGATCAGGCCGATGAGGAACCACACCACGAAGCGCACCCACGTCTGCCAGTCGAGGTAGGTGGTCAGCCAGATCGAGAAGATGACGCCGAGCGCCGGTGTGACGGGCATGCCGGGGGCCCGGAAGGTGCGCGGCAGGTCCGGGCGCCGGTAGCGCAGCACGATGACCGCGACGCAGACCACGACGAAGGCCAGCAGGATGCCGATGTTGGTCAGCTCGGCGGCCTCCTGGATCGGCAGCAGGCCCGCGATGACGGCGGAGACGACGCCCACGATCCAGGTGACGCGGACCGGCACGTGGTGGACGGCGTCGGTCTTGGCGAACCACTTGGGCAGCAGGCCGTCCCGGCTCATGGAGAACCACACCCGGGTGACGCCGAGCATGAAGGTGAACATGACGGTCAGGATGCCGATGATGGCGCCGACGGCGATGACGTCGGCGATGCCGCTCAGCCCGACGGACTTGAACGCGGTGGAGAATCCACTGTCGGGGTCGATGTCCCGGTAGTTCTGCATACCGGTCAGCACCAGGCTGACGGCCACGTACAGCACCATCGAAATGGCCAGCGAGTAGATGATCGCCTTGGGCATGTGCTTCTGGGCGTCCACCGACTCCTCGGCGGCCGTGCTCATCGCGTCGTAGCCGAAGACGGCGAAGAAGACCGTCGCCGCACCGGTGAAGGCTCCCGAGACGCCGAAGGGGAAGAACGGGTGCCAGTTGCCGGTCTTGACGTGGAAGACGCCGACGACGATCACCAGCAGGACCACCGCCACCTTGAGGCCCACGACGATCAGCTCGAAGCGGGCCGCGTTCTTGATGCCCCGGGTGAGCAGATAGGCGATCAGCAGGCAGAGCACCGCGGCGAACAGGTCGACGCGGTGCCCGGCGCCGGTTCCGGGCGCCCCCAGCATCCACGCCGGCAGGTCGAGGCCGGTCTCGCCGAGCAGGAACGAGAAGTACCCGGAGATGCCGATCGCCACCACCGCGACGATGGCCGTGTACTCCAGCAGCAGGTCCCAGCCGATGAACCAGCCGCCGAGTTCGCCCAGCACCGCGTAGCCGTAGGTGTAGGCGGAGCCCGCCTTCGGGATGAGCCCGGCGAACTCGGCGTAGGAGAGGGCCGCACACGCACTGGCCAGCCCGGCCACCAGGAACGAGATCAGTACGGCGGGACCCGCCTTGCCGTTGGCGACCGTACCCGCGAGGCTGAAGACACCGGCCCCGATGATGCCGCCGACGCCGATCGCGGTCAGGTGCCGCAGACCCAGGGTGCGGGAGAGCTGCTGTCCGGCTCCGCCCTCGGTCTCCTCGATGTGCTCGATCGGTTTGCGGCGCAGTACGCCTTCGCCGCTCCAGAGCCCGGCCATGGGTCCTCCTGCCATCGGTGCGTGTGACGGCGATGCCGCGGGCGCTGCCCACGACGCCCCGTCAGCATCATGGCCGTGCCGGGAAGAGGGGAAAAGTGGCCACGAGGCCCGCGCAGGCCATCGCCCCCAGACGTACCCGTCTGGCCCTGCGCGGCGGCCGACAGTCCGATCGGATGCGTGAAGGCGACGTCGAGCACGGCACCGAGCACGCCGAAGCCGCCCGTCCCTCGGCCCGTCCGTCCCACGCGACCCCTTCGACACCGTCACCGGTCGGCGTACGGCCGCGCCTGCGGTCAGCGTCCGCGCGCCAGTTCACGGTAGACCTCGTCCGCCTCGGAGCGGCGGCCCAGCCGCTCCAGGCACTGCGCCTCCTCGTTCCGGCTGGCCACCGTCGCCGGGGCGGCGGAGCCGAGCGTCTGTGCGCGCACGGAGGCGAGCCGGCGGTGCACCACCAGCGCCTCCTCCCAGCGACCGAGCCGGCCCAGCGCGCGTCCGAGCTCGTGCCGGGCGGCGAGCGTGTCCGGGTGGTGCGGCCCGAGCAGCAACTCCCGCTCGGCGGCGACCGCGCGGTGCACCTCGTACGCCTCCTCCCAACGGTCGGCCCGGCCCAGCCGCAGCCCCGCGTCGCGCCGGTCCGCCAGGAGGGCGAGCCGTTCCCGCGGCAGGGCGCCCTGCGCGGGGACACGCGCCGGGGCCGCGTGTGCGGCCGCGTGGGTGGTGTCCGCGGCCCCGGACGGGGCGGAGACCTGCGCGGCGCCCCACGACGCCACCGGGCCGCGGCGGACGGACTCTGCATGAACGTGCGGTTGCCCGAGGGACGCCCGGGACCGCCGCCCGGGACTTGCGCTCCACCACGCGGCGAGCCCACCGGCACCGGCCGGCGCCCCGGCCGGCGGCGTGCCCGCCGGACGCCCGCCGCCGGCCGGCAGTCCGGCGTCCATCCCGCGCGTCCACAGCGGCATCCACAGCGGCGCGATCCCGGCGGCCGCGGCCGGTGCGACCGGAGCGCCGGGAGAGGCCGTGGTGCCCCACGCGCCCGGCCCCGCACCGGACAGCTGGGCGCGGGCGGCGGCGAGTTCGCCCGCCAGCCCGGCCGCCGCGCCCGGCCGGTCGTCCGGCGCCTTGGCCAGCAGCCGCAGGATCGCGGCCGCCAGCGGCGGCGGCAGGTCGGGGCGGTGGATGCGCGGCGGTACGGGCGGGGTGTCCCGGTGGCCGACGAGCACCGCCCAGGGGTCGGCGCCCTCGAACGGGGGTGAGCCGGTGGCGATCTCGTAGAGGACGCAGCCGAACGAGTAGAGGTCGCTGCGGTGGTCGACGGCGGAGTCCGCGATCTGCTCGGGTGACATGTAGTGCGGGGTGCCCATGGCCGTACCGCCGCCGGAGATCCGGGCGGTGAAGCCGATGTCGTGTGCCAGCCGGGCGATGCCGAAGTCGCAGATCTTCACGGCCCCGTCCTCGGACCGCATGACGTTGGCCGGTTTCAGGTCCCGGTGCACGACACCCTGGGCGTGGGTGTAGGCGAGGGCCGCCGCGACCTGTTCGGCCACGTCGAGGACCTCTGCCAGGGGGAGCGGCTGTCCTTTGTTGTCGGCCAGCAGCTGGCTGAGGTTGCGGCCCTCCAGCAGCTCCATGACGAGGTAGAGCAGCCCGTCGTCGTCCCCGAAGTCGTGCACGACCGTCACGCCGCGGTGCTGGAGCGAGGCGGCGACCCGCGCCTCCCGCCGGAAGCGTTCCCGCAGGACGCGGAGGAATCCCGCGTCCTCGCGCCGCCCCGGCGGCTTCAGACATTTGACGGCCACGCGTCTGCCCAGCGACTCGTCGCGCGCCCGCCACACTTCGCCCATGCCGCCACGACCCACAAGATCGAGCAGCCGGTACCGGCCATGGATCAGGGTGCTCTGCGCCATCCCCGTCTCTCGCCCCCGTCGTTGCCGCGTTCTTCCCTCCCCTGTCTGCCCAGTATGGCTGCCTCGTTCCTGCGCGTGTATGCCAACCGGTGGCGAGGTGTACGCGTTTGACTGGTTCGATGAGTTACTGACATATACAGACGTTTTCGGTGTCGCGGGTGGGTCGGAAGTTTCCGCCGGAGGCGGACTTCCGACCCGGTCGGACACCGGGGTGCGAGCTCAGCGCCGCACGCGCGGACGAGTCCGTCCGGCCGGTGAAGCACTCCCGCAACCGCGTGCGCATTTCCTGCCGTTCGGAGGCAGTCCCCGGCTGCAGTCGAGATACACGGCCCCTCCGCTCCACGACGGCGTGCCGACGGCGGCGCACAGCATAGAACGTGTTCCATCAGAGGGGAAACGCCCGCCGTCGCCGTGCGGGGCACCGGCTCGGGCGCGCGGTGGTCAGTCGGACTTCGGGCGCGGCGCCAGCCAGGCCAGGGCGGCGGTCACCAGGGCCCGTACGCCGGTGTCGAGGGTGGGCTGGACCACGGGCGCGAAGCGCGGACTGTGGTTGCCGGGGAGGTCCTGGTCGACGGTTCCGGCGCGCTCCGCCTTCCGGTAGGCGGCCGGGTCGGAACCGCCCAGCCCCCAGTAGGTGGCGGGGCAGCCGAGGCCGGCGGGCAGCTCACCGAAGTCCTCGCCGGCCGGCAGCGGGCCGGTGGTCCGTGCACGCTCCCCGAAGTAGGCCCCGAAGGCGTTCGCGACCCGCTCGGTGGCCTCCGCGTCGTTCTCGGTCACGGAGAACGCACCGATCGTCTCGAACTCCGCGGCGTCCGCACCCGAGGCAGCGCACTCGCCCGCGACGATCCGGCGCACCGCGGCCAGCACCCGGGCGCGGGTCTCCTCGCCGAACGTGCGGATGTTGAGCTGGATCTCGGCGCGGTCGGGAATGATGTTCGGACCGCTGCCCGCGTGGATCGCCCCGACGGTCACCACCGCGGGCGTGGTCGCAGCGGTCTCCCGGGCGACGACCGTCTGCAGCCGGACCACCGTCGAGGCGGCCAGCAGCACGGGATCCACAGCCCGTTCGGGCATGGAACCGTGTGCGCCCCGCCCGTGGAAGGTGACCCGCAGGCTGTCGGAGGCCGCCATCATGACGCCGGCCCGGGTCAGCAGCGTCCCCGCCGGCGCGGGAAGCACATGCTGTCCCAGGGCGACGTCCGGACGGGGAATGCGCCGGGCGAGACCGTCGTCGATCATCGCCCGCGCTCCGGAGCCGTTCTCCTCGTTGGGCTGGAAGAGGACGACCAGAGTGCCGCGCCACGCGTCGGTCCCGGCCGCCATCAGACGCGCGGCACCCAGCAGGCAGATGACATGGACGTCGTGGCCGCAGGCGTGCATCACCGGCTGCTCCGCGCCGTCCGGCCCGCGGGCGGTGTCGGTCGAGGCGTAGGGCAGTCCGGTCTGCTCGCGCACGGGCAACGCGTCCATGTCGGCACGGAGCAGGACGGTGGGGCCCGCCCCGTTGTGCAGCACGCCGACGACGCCGGTCCCGCCGACCCCTTCGGTGACCTCGTAGTCGCACTCGTTCAGGGCCTGGGCCACGTGGCCGGCCGTGCGGCGCTCCTGGAATCCGAGTTCGGGGTGCTGATGGAGGTCCTTGTAGCGGAATTCGAGGCTGTCGCGGATGTCGGGCAGCCCGGTGAGCACCGCGTCCGCGGCGACGGTCGTGGGATCCTTCTCGGTCATACGGTCCTGGTCCTCCGGCGGTGCGGGCGGCGGTTCGGGGCGCGGGGCTTCCGCGTCGGGGCACCGGCCCGGGGCGGGCTGCGCGCCGGCCCGCGGGCGGGGAGGCGACGCTCCCGCGCCCGACGAGCCGCGATGTCCGACGAGGCGGCTGTGTCACCAGTGGGCGCTTCCACCGGGAGCAGGCCGGCAACACGACCCGTTCAGGGGCGTTATTACACGAATCACCCACTTGCCAGCTTCATACGATACGTCCTTTCTGTGAAGCTGGTGAGGCTCATGGTGATCGTCCCCTACATCAGGAGTACTGGTGATTCTCTCGATCTCGGGCGTCGTACTGCTTGGCCTGATCGTCTTCCTGTTCTTCCGCAAGGACAATCTCAAGGTCTCCCACGCGCTGGTGTGCGCGCTCTTCGGCTTCTACCTGGCGGGCACCGCCATGGCACCCAGCATCAAGGCGGGAGGCGAGAGCCTGGCCGGCCTGCTGGGCGGCCTCAAGTTCTAGCCGCCCCGCCGTCAGCCGTCCCGCCATCAGCCGCACGGCGGCCGGCCGGACGACGGCCGACCGGGCGGCGGAAAACCGGGCGCAGGGCCGACGGGCCGCGAGGCCGACCGGCCTGAGCATCAGTCAGCAGGCCGGGAGGAGCCGGGTGTGGGGCGGTGGGCGGTACCGTCAAGGCGGCACGCACGCGAGGCCGTGCGTGCCGGTGCCGACGGGGCGCTCGACGTGCTGCATCCGCTGCTCGTGCTCGGCAGGGGGGCCTGCCGGCTGGCCGCGAAGGGCCGGAACTGGTGGCTGGGCGCCCCCCGGGAACGGCGGGGTCCCACGCTGTTCGCCCTCGCCGCGTGCGGGGTGCTCCTCTGGCTGCTGCCCTACGGGCCGGTACTGGCCGGGTTCGCGCTGCTGGGCTCGACCGCCTGGTACGGGAGGCGGCAGGCCGGACCCGCCCCGCGGGGTACGGCTCCCACGGACACGCAGCGGGCACGACTGCAGGCGCTGTACGAGGCGCTGGTGCCGTACTTCGCGCCGCCGGGCGGCGCGCCCGGGGAACCGCTGTACGCATCGGACGGCGGCTGGGAGCGCGCGTTCGAGGAGTTCGCCTTCCGGGACGGGCGGATCAGCGGCCTGCTGCTGCGCTATCCGACCTCGTTCCGCGACAGCGAACCCGCCGAGCGGCTGCGGCTCGAACACCTGCTGGCGGCCAAGACGGGCCGCGGTCGCGAGTACCGCTTCTGCTGGGACGAGGAGTGCAACCTGCTGGAGATGACGGCGCTGGAACCGCTGCCCCGCGGAATCCGTGCCCAGCCGTTCGACACGGCACCCGACGAGGTGGTCCTCGGCTTCACGGACGGCGACGGGACCGGCAGGACGGTGCCCGTGCGCTTCCCGGGGGAGAAGCGGGACGACGACGTACCGGCGGTGGTCTGGAACACCGGCCCGCGCTCGACCGAGCCGCACCTGCTGGCCGTCGGCACACCCGGGGCAGGCACCAGCACCCTGCTGCGCTCACTCGCCCTCCAGGCCCTCGGCCGCGGCGAGGTGCTGCTGGTGGACGGCGACGGGGGCGGCGAGTTCGCCGCCTTCGCGGCGCGACGCGGGGTGCTGGGAGTGGAGTCCGCCCTGCCGGGGGCACTCGCCGCGCTGGAGTGGGCGGCGCGCGAGACGGAACGGCGGCTGCTGGCCGCGAGCCGCTCGCGGCAGCGCGGTGCGCGCTCCGCGGGGGAGGCACCCCGGCCGCTGTGCGTGCTGGTGGACCGGCCCGCCGTCCTGAGTCATCTCGCCCGCTCCCGGGGCCTGGCCGACCCGCAGGAGCTGCTGCGGACCCCGCTGCGCCACGGCCGCGCCGCGGGGGTGGCGGTGGCGATCGCCGAGCAGTTCGACGGCCTGGACGAGCTGGCCGGAACAGTCCTCGCCCGCACCCGCGCCCGGGTGGTGCTCGGTGCCGTCACCCGCGGGCAGGCGGGCGGCGTGCTGGGCCGGGCGCCGCAGACGGGACCGGCCGACGAGGTGCCGCGGGGCAGGGGCTTCGCCCGGCTCGGCGACGGCCCGGTGCTGCGGCTCCAGGTGCCCGCGACCCCCGACCCGCGGGACGAGACCGCGGACGAGGCCGAACGGACCGCCGTCCAGTACCTGCTCCCGGCGTCGGTGCGTACCCCCGTGCGGGAACCGGCGGCCGGGCCCGCGGCGGCCGAGGCGGCGGCCGCCGCGTACGACGAGCCGCGGGCGCCCGGCGGCGCGGTGCCGCTCCCGCCCGCCGGCCCCCTCCCGCAGGACGGGAGGGCCGGTCCGCCGAGAGGCCGTCAGGCCACGTAGGAGCGCGGTACGTCGGAGGGGGTGGGCGCCCCGGAGCGGACCAGTTCGGCGGCGGCGGCCAGCCGCGAGGCCGCCTCCCGGGCCAGCGGTTCGGCGATGGTGAAGGGCAGCCGCACGAACCCCTCGAAGGCGCCGTCCACCCCGAACCGCGGCCCGGAGGGCACCCGCACTCCGAGGCGTTCACCGGCCTCGGCGATCCGGGACCCGGAGAGGCCGCCGGTACGCACCCACAGGGTGAGGCCGCCGTGCGGGACGGCGAACTCCCAGTCGGGCAGGTGGTCGCGCAGCGCGGCCGTCAGCGACTCGCGGTTCTCCCGGGCCCGGGCCCGGCGCTCGGTGACGGCCTGCTCCCAGCCCGTTCCGTTCAGCAGTTCGGCCACGGCGAGCTGTTCGAGCACGGGGCTGCCCAGATCGACGTAGGCGCGCGCGGCGGTGAGGCTGCGGATCACCTCGGGTGCGGCCCGGATCCAGCCGATCCGCATCCCGGCCCAGATGGACTTGCTCACGGAGCCGACCGTGATGACGGCCGAACCGCCCGGGTCGAAGGCGGCCATCGGCCGCGGCATCTCCAGCCCCGGGGAGCCGGTGCTCGGCGTCCCGGTGGCGCCGGGCGGACCCAGCGGCAGGTCGGCCATGGTCTCGTCGGCGATCAGCACCGTCCCCGAGGCGCGGGCCGCCGCGACCAGTTCGCGGCGCTGCTCGGTGCCGGCCAGCGCTCCGGTGGGGTTGTGGAAGTCGGCGACGACGTACGCGAGCCGGGGTGCGGACTCCCGCAGTGTGCGGTGCCAGGAGGGCAGGTCCCAGCCCGCCAGGTCGTCGGCCATGGGGACCGGGACGAGGCGGCCGCCGGTCTCGCGCAGGAGCTGCAGGACGTTGGCGTACGAGGGGTGTTCGACGGCGATGCGCTCGCCGCGCGGCACCAGCATCCGGGTGAGGGCGCCGACACCGCCCAGCGCGCCGGTGGTGACCATGATCTGCTGCGGCATCGTGGGCACGCCGAGTGCGGTGTACCGCTCGGCGAGGGCCTCGCGGAGCACGGGCAGCCCGGCCGGGTAGTCGCCGTGGGTGTGCGCGTACGGCGGGAGTGCCTCCAGGGCGCTGCCGAACGCCTCGTTCATCACCGGCTGGGCGGGCAGCGCGGCACAGCCCAGGTCGATGACGGTGCCCTCGTTCTCCGGCGGCAGCGGGTGGAGGCCACGGGTGGGCAGCGGGTTGCCCGCGGGTACGGTCGTCCAGCTCCCCGAGCCGCGGCGGGACTCCAGGAACCCGTCCGAGCGCAGTGCCTCGAAGGCGGCGGCCACGGTGGTGCGGCTGACCGAGAGGGCCGCGGCCAGTTCCCGCTCGGCGGGCAGCCGGGTGGCGACGGGGATGCGCCCCTCCAGGACGAGCATCCGCAGCCCCTCGGCCAGGGAACGGTAGGCGGGCAGCTTCCTGACTGCAGGTGCCGGATGCCCATTGCCTCCCCCGGCGGCTCCGACGGTGGCTGCCGGGTCCGCCGCGGCCGGGTGCGGCCGGGCCGCTCCGGGGCTCTCCTCCCGCACGCTGTGCTGCGAACCGAGGAGCCGCGCGAGCTGAGCGGCCCCCACGGCGGAGTTCCAGTGCGCCATATTGCAGTCCACCTTTCCTGGATTGGCCGTTCAAATGGCCTACTTCCATGCCACAGAGTGCCACGAGACAGTCCAATAACACGAGAAGGGGTAGATCTTTGTCCCATTCGAGGGGTTCTGACAGGCATCTGGTCCGCCGGCTCACCCAGCTGTACGTGGGCCTGGTGCTGTACGGGGCGAGTGCGGCGCTGATGGTGCGCGCTGGGCTGGGGCTGGACCCCTGGGACGTCCTCCACCAGGGCGTCGCCGAGCACACCGGACTGTCCATCGGCACCGTGGCGATCATCGCCGGGGCCGCGGTGCTGCTGCTGTGGTGGCCGCTGCGCGAGCGCCCTGGCCTGGGCACCGTCTCCAACGTCTTCCTGGTGGGCCTGTCCATGGACGCCACCCTGTGGCTGCTCCCGCACCCGGAGGCGCTGGCCTACCGGATCCCGCTCCTGGTGGGCGGCGTGGTGCTGAACGGCGCCGCGACCGGGCTCTACATCTCGGCCCGGTTCGGGCCGGGACCGCGCGACGGCCTGATGACCGGGCTGCACAAGGTGACCGGCCGCTCGATCCGGCTGGCGCGGACGGCGATCGAGATCGTGGTCCTGGTCGTCGGCATCCTGCTGGGCGGCTCGGCGGGGGCGGGCACCGTGCTGTACGCGCTGGCGATCGGCCCCCTCGCGCAGTTCTTCCTGCGCCTCTTCGCCGTGCCGGGCGGCGCCGGGGACTCGCACGTGGTGGCCGGGGGCGGCCGGAAGGAAGCACGCGGCGGCGCGCCGGCGAACCGGAGGCGGTGAGCGGGCGGCGGACCGGCGTCGACTGCGGCGATACTGCCGCGGTGACGAGAGCGAGAGATCCCCGCGGCCGGCCCGGCCACCCCTTCCTTGACTCAGCCGTACCGCTGGCCTTCGCACACCGCGGCGGCGCGGCGGCCGGTCTGGAGAACACCCACGCAGCCTTCGCCCGCGCGGCGGAGCTGGGCTACCGCTACCTGGAGACGGATGTGCACAGCACGGCGGACGGCGCCCTGGTGGCCTTCCACGACACCACCCTGGACCGCACCACCGGCAGCGGCGGCCACCTCGCCGAGCTCAGCTGGGCCGAGGTGAGCCGGGCGCGCGTGGCCGGGCGCGAGCCGGTCCCGCTCTTCGCCGACCTGCTGCGCTCGTTCCCCGGCGCGCGCTGGAACATCGACGTGAAGTCCGAGGGCGCGCTGGTCCCGCTGCTGGAGCTGCTGGCGGCCGAGAACGCCTGGGACCGGGTGTGCGTGGGCGCATTCGCCGAGGCGCGGGTCGCCCGGGCGCGGGCGCTGGCGGGGCCGCGGCTGCTGACCTCGCTGGGCACCCGCGGAGTGCTGGCGCTGCGGCTGCGCTCCCGCCGGCTGCCCTGGCGGCTGCCGTCCGGCGCCGGATGCGCACAGGTACCCGAACGGCACGGACCGGTCCGCGTGGTGGACCGCGCCTTCGTACGGGCGGCGCACGCGCGGGGGCTGCGGGTGCACGTCTGGACGGTGAACGATCCCGTCCGCGCCGCGGCGCTGCTGGACCTGGGCGTGGACGGGATCATGACCGACGAACTGGAGATGCTGCGCGAGGTGCTGGACGCACGGGGCGCCTGGCCTCCGGACTGAACCGCCGCCCCGGACGGCACCGATCCGCACTCCGCCCCCGGCCCGCACCCCGTCCCCCCGGCGGCACACACCGGGCCACCGACTGCGGACTGTAGTCTCCCGGCACCGGCCGTGCGGGCGTTCGACTCGCGCGCGGCCGGTCAGGAACCGCACAGCGGGCCGACGGGGAGGAACGGGGATGGGAACGGTCGCACCGGACGCGCCGCAGGCGCCGCAGGAGGGCACGGGATCCGGGGACCGGACCCCGCTTCGGGAGCGCCGCCGCGAACAGCGCGGCTGGTACTTCTACGACTGGGCGAACTCCGTCTTCTCCACGAGTGTGCTGACCGTCTTCCTCGGCCCGTATCTGACCTCGGTCACCGAGGCCGCCGCGGACGCGGACGGCTATGTGCATCCACTGGGCATCCCGGTGCGGGCGGGCGCCTTCTTCCCCTATGCGGTCTCGGCCTCCGTACTGCTTTCGGTGCTGGTGATGCCGCTGGCGGCGGCCTTCGCCGACCGCACGGGGCGCAAGAAGCCGCTGCTGGGCGCCGCGGCCTATCTGGGGGCCGGTGCGACCACCGGGATGTACTTCCTGGACGGCGACCGGTATCTGCTGGGCGGCGTGCTGCTGGTGGTGGCGAACGTCGGCTACGCGGTCTCCATCGTGCTCTACCACGCCTTCTTGCCGCAGATAGCCCCACCCGAGGAGCGCGACGCGGTCTCCTCCCGCGGCTGGGCCTTCGGCTACGGGTCGGGTGCGCTGGTCCTGGTCGCGAACCTCGGGCTGTTCCTGGGGCACGAGTCGCTGGGCGTCGCGGAGTCGACGGCAGTGCGGATCTGCCTGTCCTCGGCCGGGGTGTGGTGGGCCGTCTTCACGGTCGTACCGCTGTTGCGGCTGCGGGAGCGCCCGGCGGCGCAGCCGGCGGCGGGATCCGCGCGCACCGGTCCCGGGCAGGGGTTCCGCCAGTTGGCCGGAACGTTCCGCCAGTTGCGCCGCTATCCGCTCACGCTGCTGTTCCTGCTGGCCTACCTGCTCTACAACGACGGCATCCAGACCGTGATCACCCAGGCGTCGGTCTACGGCTCGGAGGCGCTGGGCCTGGACCAGACGACGCTGATCGGCGCCATCCTGCTGGTGCAGGTCCTGGCGGTGGCGGGCGCGCTGCTGCTGGGCCGGCTCGCCGCCCGCTACGGAGCCAAGCGCACGATCCTGGGGTCACTGGTGGCGTGGACCGCGACCGTGGGCGGGGGGTACTTCCTGCCGCGGGAGGATCCGCTGTGGTTCTACGCGCTGGCGGTGGGCATCGGCCTGGTGCTGGGCGGCAGCCAGGCGCTGTCCCGCTCGCTCTTCTCGCATCTCGTGCCGGCCGGCAAGGAGGCGGAGTACTTCGCGCTGTACGAGATCAGCGACCGCGGCACCAGTTGGCTGGGGCCGCTGGTGTTCGGGCTGGCCTACCAGCTCTCGGGGGACTATCGGAACGCGATCCTGTCGCTGGTGGTCTTCTTCGCGCTCGGTTTCGTGCTGCTGCTGCGGGTACCCGTACAGCGAGCGGCGGCGGCAGTGGGCAACGTCGCTCCGGACCGGATTTAGACGTGCGGGTGCCGGACCGGTAGTGTACGCCTTTGGCCCACCGGGATGGACCGTTACTGCGCGCCGAAGAGATGCGAACAGTGGGTGACATCTTCTGCCAATTGTGACAAACCGGTCACCGGCGGGTACCGCAGATCAACGAAGCGGCGGCACGAAGCAGCAGCTGCGCGCAGCCTTCCGTCAGGTTGGAGGTGCGTGAAGGGTGGGTGATCTCCCGATTGCGGGAATCTTCACCGGCAGCCGGACGTTGACCGGATGACGACGACAGCGACACCTGTCCTGTGGGCGACCAGCCCGGGAGGCACGAATTCATGAGTGAGCGAGCTCTCCGCGGCACGCGACTCGTGGTGACCAGCTACGAGACCGACCGCGGCATCGACCTGGCCCCGCGCCAGGCCGTGGAGTACGCATGCCAGAACGGACATCGTTTCGAGATGCCGTTCTCGGTAGAGGCCGAGATTCCGTCCGAGTGGGAGTGCAAGGTGTGCGGCGCACAGGCGCTCCTGGTGGACGGCGAGGGGCCGGAGGAGAAGAAGGGCAAGCCCGCGCGCACGCACTGGGACATGCTCATGGAGCGGCGTACCCGTGAGGAGCTCGAGGAAGTCCTCGCCGAGCGGCTCGCCGTACTGCGCTCCGGCACCATGAACCTCGCGGTGCACCCCCGCGACGACGGCGGGAACAAGCGCAAGTCCGCCTGACGATCCTGCGCTCCCGATAGTTCCGGAGCGCAGCAGGAGGGCCCCGGTCACGCACTTCACAGCGTGACCGGGGCCCTCTTGCGCGTTCACCACGGAGCCCTCTTGCCCCTTCACCGGGAGCCTCCGGGACGGCCGGGGGCCTTCTCGGGCGCCCGAACCTCTTCCTGCACTCCCCGCGGCTCCTGCGCGCTCTCGCGGGCCGCGCAAGCACCGGCACGTGTCTCGCGGAAGGGGCGCGCGAGCGGCGCTCAGCTTCCGCTCTGCCCGCTTTCGCGCTCCTGTGGCTCGTCGTCGCGGACGACCTCGCCCTGGACGACCTTCCCGTCCGGGCGGCGCATCCGCACCTGCTGCTCGGCCGTGCGCGCCTGCTGGTAGGCGTCGCCGAGGGTGCCCGGCGCAAAGCCGCTGCGGCGGTCCAGGGAGCGCTGCACCGCGCCGCGCAGCAGCTTCCCCGTCGGCGGGAGAACCAGCAGCAGTCCGACCGCGTCCGAGAGCAGCCCGGGGATCATCAGCAGCAGCCCGCCCAGCATGGCCGTCCCGTTGCCGCCGCGGCTCTCCGCGGCGTCCTCGCCGGAGGGCCCGGCTCCGGTGCGGGCCTGCTCCTGGGCGCGCTGGACCGTCTGGGCGAGGTTGCGCCAGGCACGGCGCCCGGCTCGCTTGATCACCGCGGCGCCGAGCACGAAGCCGCCGGCCAGCACCAGGAAGACCGTGAACCCGCCGGCGGCCTGGCCGAGCAGGGTCAGCAGCCAGATCTCCAGAACCGCCCACAGCGCGACCGCCAACGGCAGCAGCGTGCGGCTCCTCGGCCGGTTCCGCCGGGGCTGGGAGCCTTCCTCGGAGCGCGTCCCGGCACCCGGGCCGCCCGGTTCCTGCGGAAGTCCGTGGGGGAAGGGTGCACGCGTCGTCATGCCTCCAGTGTGCCTGCTACCGCGTAGGCCCGGGATCAATTCGGCGGGCGGCCGTCCCCACCGCAGTCCTTGCGGTGCTCCGCGCGGCCGAGGACCTTCTTGACCCGTCCCTCGACCCCCCAGGCGGCGATCCGCCAGAGCGCCTCGGCCATGATGTCCCGGCTCATCTTGGAGTCACCGCGCTCGCGCTCGACGAAGGTGATCGGGACCTCCACCACGTGGTAGCCGGCGTGCACCGTGCGGCGGGTGAGGTCGACCTGGAAGCAGTAGCCCTGGGAGGCGATGGAGTCCAGGCCGATGCCCTCCAGGGTCTCCTTGCGGAAGGCCCGGAAGCCCGCCGTCACATCCCGTACGTCGACGTCCAGGAGCAGCCGCGAGTAGGTGCTGGCGCCGCGGGAGAGGAATTCCCGGGACTTGGGCCAGTTGACGATCCGCCCGCCGGGCACCCAGCGCGAGCCGATCACCAGGTCGGCGCCGCCCAGCGCGGTCAGCAGCCGGGGCAGCTCCTCGGGCGGGTGGGAGCCGTCCGCGTCCATCTCGATCAGGACGCCGTAGCCGTTGTCGATGCCCCAGCGGAAGCCCGCCAGATAGGCCGCGCCGAGCCCTTCCTTGCCCTTGCGGTGCAGGACGTGGACGTGGCCGTCCTCGGCCGCCAGCTCGTCGGCGATCTTCCCGGTGCCGTCGGGGCTGTTGTCGTCCGCGACGAGGACGTGCGCCTCGGGCACCGCCTCGCGCACCCGGGAGACGACGGGCCGGATGTTGTCGGCCTCGTCGTAGGTCGGGATGATGACCAGGGCCGTTCCCAGCGGGCCGTACCGCCGTTGTCCGCCGTCCGTCACTGGTGCTGCCCCTCCGCTTGAGCCTGTCGGTCCTGCCTGTCGGTGCCGTCCCCGGCACCGGCCGCGTCCGGCGCGGTACGGGTACGGGCACCGGTGCCGCTCCGTCTGCGGCCCAGGAGCCACGCCCCGGCGCAGGCGAGCACGCCCACGATAGCGATCACCCATTCGGGAGCGGCACCGACGCGGTCGGCGAGAGTGATCTCGTCGCGCAGCGGAAGCTCCCCGGTGAGCACGTCCCGGGTGAACTCCTCCGTACGCTGCTGGACGGTGCCGTCGGGCGCGACGATGGCGCTGATGCCGCTGGTCGCCGCGGTGACCACGGCACGGCCGTGCTCGACGGCACGCAGCCTGGACATCGCCAGCTGCTGCTCGGGCTGCCCGGTCCGGCCGTAGGTGGCGTTGTTGGTCTGGACGACGAGCGCACGGGCCCCGTCCTTGACGGTGTCCCTGGGGATCTCGTCGTAGGCGACCTCGAAGCAGATCACGTCGCCGAGGCGCGCGGGACCGGTCTGCAGGACACCGGTGTGGTCGCCCGGGTAGAAGTCGCGCGGCACCTGCTGGAGGCGGGTGATGACCTTGCTCAGCTGGTCGCGGAAGGGCACGTACTCGCCGAACGGGACCGGGTGCTGCTTGGTGTAGGACGCGCCGGGCCCCTTCTCCGGGTCCCAGACGATGCCCTGGTTCTCGACGTAGCCCTCCTTGGTCGGGTGGTCGACCAGGGCACCGACCAGCACGGGGACGCCGACGGCCTTGACCGCCCGGTCGATGCGGTCGCCCGCCTCCGGGTACTTGTAGGGGTCCAGGTCGGAGGAGTTCTCCGGCCAGATCACCAGGTCGGGCCGGGGCTCCTTGCCCTGCTCGATCCGCTTCGCCAGGTCGAGGGTGGCCTCGGCGTGGTTGTTGAGGATCTGCATCGGGCGGCCCAGGAAGTGCATGCCGGGCTGCTGCACGTTCCCCTGCACGACGGCGACCCGCACGGTGTCGGCCGCCTTCGTCGGCACCGGTACCGCGAGACCGGCGACGGTGGCGGCGCCGGCGAGCGCGAGCGCGCCGGCGCAGGTGGCGTAGGCGCGGCCGGTACGGGCCGCGGCGGACCGCAGTCCCAGGCCCCGCAGCGCGACGGCGGCCAGCAGGGTGCCGGTGAGGGCCACCGCGAAGGACACCAGCGGGGCTCCGCCGAGCGCGGCCAGCGGGGTGTAGGGCGAGTCGGTGTTGGCGAAGGCCAGCCGCCCCCAGGAGAAGCCGCCGAACGGCAGCCGGTCGCGCAGGAATTCCTCGGTCAGCCACAGGCAGGCGCCCCACAGGGGCCACAGCGGCAGCCGCGCGGTGAGCGCCAGCCCCGCTCCGAGCCCGAGGACGAACAGGCTCTGCAGAAAGGCGAGTCCGATGACCGCGTCCCAGCCTACGACGTGCAGCCATTTGAGCAGCACGATGAAGAAGGGCCAGCCGAACGCGAATCCGAGCCAGGCGCCCTGGCGGCCGGTCCGGCCGCGGGTGAGCAGGCTGAGCGCGGCGACGGCCGACAGCGAGAGCGGCCAGATCCCGTAGGGCGGGAAGGCGAACGCCAGGGCGACACCGCCGAGTGCGGCCAGCGCGGACCGGCCGGCCTCGCGCCGGGCGAGCGCGGCCAGCCGGCGCATCCGGCCCGGGCGGGCGGCCCGGGCCTCCGGGGGCGCGGAGACGTCGGGCGGAACGTCACTGCCCGTGTCTGCGCTGCTCGCGCGCGTCGGCCCCTCCGGGGCGCCGGGCTGCGCGGCGGGTGCCGCCTTCCGCTCCCGGGAGCCGTCCGGGGCGGAGGCGGAGGTGGTGTCGGGGCCCGATGCCAAGGTCGCGGCCTTCCTAGCAGGTCGTGCGGTGGTGTGTGGTGACGGTACAACGCGCGGGGGGCTGCGCGGGCCGCGGGACCGTAAAGCGGCGGAAAAGCAGGAGCACGCGGCTGCGGGCGGCCAGGAAGAGCACGGGACGGTATCCGCCGCGTCGCGGAGCGTCACCGGCGGGCGGGCGCGCCCCGGTTCGGGGCGCTGTCTGCGGATCGGGGCCCGGTGCCCTTCGGGCCGACCTGGGACCCGCTGGCTGCGGATCGTCCGAAAGCCGTTGTCTACTGAGCGTCCGGGCCCCGTCCCGGGTCACACCCGCCGACCGGCGGAAACCATCTGTCCCCGTGCCGCGGGCGCTGGACCTGGCTCGCAGTGGTGGTGCGCCGGTGCGGTACACCACCCCGTGGCCCAGCGGCGTTCGACGACAGCGCGGAAGCTCCCCGGTCGGACGTCCTGTGGTGGACGCCGCCGAACCTACCGGGCTCCGGGCAATCATTGTCAACAGCCGAGTTACCTGGGGTGTTTCGGTGAAATCCCAGGTCAGTGCGGAGACAACGGCGTCCCGGTGACCGGCGGAGGGGGTCTCGTTCGGCCGTATCGCCCTCTCCTATGTCACTCGTCCGGCCGTGCGTAGACCTCGCGTCCACCCACCACCGTCCGCAGGCAGACGGGGACTTGACCGCCCGGCGTCAGGTCGGGCAGCCCCGGCGTACCGGAGCGCGGGTCGGTGGACCAGTTCGCGACGCGGGTGTCGGGTGCCTGGACGACGAGCGGACCGGTGCGCCAGAGCGCGTAGTCCGCGGGGGCGCCGGGGACGAGCACACCGGCGTCGTCCGTGCCGAGCGCACGCCAGCCGCCGCGGGTGTGCGCGGTGAAGGCGCCGCGTACGGAGATCCGGTGGTCGTGGGTGCGGTGGAAGGCCGCGGCGCGGACGGCCTCCCAGGGCCCGAGCGGGGTGACCGGGCTGTCGGAGCCGAGCGCGAGCGGGACCCCGGCCCGCAACAGCGCCGCGTAGGGGTTGAGCGTGGCGGCGCGCTCGGCCCCCAGGCGGCGCGCGTACATTCCGTCCGCGCCGCCCCAGGCCGCGTCGAACCCGGGCTGCACCGAGGCGGTGAGCGCGAGGTCCGCGAAGTCCGCGACGGTGCGGGCGGTGAGCATCTCGGCGTGCTCGACGCGGTGTCGGGCCGCGCGGACCCGGGCGATGCCGACCTGCTCGGCGGCCTGCCGCACCCCGTCGGTGACGGCCTGGACGGCGGCGTCCCCGATGGCGTGGAACCCGGCCTGGATCCCCGCCTCGGTGCAGGCGGCGACGTGGACCGCCACCGCCTCGGCGTCCAGCAGGGCGCTGCCGCGGGTGTCCGCGTCCGCGTAGGGGGCGCACAGGTGCGCCGTGTGCGAGCCCAGGGACCCGTCGGCGAACAGGTCGCCCGCGGCGCCGATCGCGCCGAGCTCCCGGACGCGGGCCGCCTCATTTGCCGAAGTGACGAGTTCGGCCCAGTACCCGTGTACGCGGGGGCCGGGCTCCTCGGCGGCCAGCGCGAGCAGCCCGCGCAGATCCTCCTCGCCGGAGATGTCCGGGCCCGCGCACTCGTGCAGCGAGCCGATGCCGAGGGACGCGGCGCGGGCGCGGGCCGCGCGCTGGGCCTCGGTGCGCTGCCGGGCGGTGAGCGTGCCGTGCGCCGCCTCCCGCACGGCATGGTGCGCGGCACCGGTGAGCGGGGCGTCGGGCCGGTAGCCCTCGCGGGTGGTGATTCCGGGGACCAGGTCCAGCATGGCCGTGCTGGCGAGTGCCGAGTGCACGTCGACCCGGGTCAGGTACAGCGGACGCCCGCCGCTCGCCTCGTCGAGCTCGGCGCGGCCCGGGTGGCGCTGCTCGGGCCAGGCGTGCGCGTCCCAGCCGGTGCCCAGCAGCACCCGGTCGTCCGGTCGCGCCCGCGCGTACGCGCGCACCCGGGCCAGCGCGTCGGCCAGCGTGGGCACTCCCGACAGGTCGAGCCCGGTCAGCGCGAGACCGGTCGCCGTGGTGTGCACGTGCGCGTCGGTGAAGGCCGGGGTGACCAGCGCGCCGTCGAGGTGCACCACCTCGTCGACGCCCTCGGCGAACGAGTCGGCGGCCCCTTCCGAGCCGACCCAGGCGATGCGGTCACCCTCGACGACCATCGCGGTCGCGAACGGGTCGGCGGGGCTGTGCACCTCGCCCTCGCGCAGCAGGACGGTACGGGGCCGGGAAGGGGTCGTGCGCTCGGTCATGGGGACAGTCTCCCGCTTCCCGGCGGCTGCCCGGTGCGCGGGGGCCGGGAGCGCCTCCCGGGTGGGGGGCTCCCTTCCCGGCAGGACCCCGGACCCGGCCGCCCTCGGGGGATTCCGACCCCGGGGCGGGTCAGATGCGGGGCGGACGCGCCTCGTAGGGGGTGGACAGCACGACGGTGGTACGAGTGGAGACCCCCGCCAGGCTCCGGATCCTGGCCAGTAGGTGTTCCAGTTCGATCGGTGTGGCCACGCGCACCTTGAGGATGTAGTTCTCGTCCCCCGCCACGCTGTGGCACGCCTCGATCTCGGGCACGTCCGCGAGCCGGTCCGCGATGTCGTCGGGGGCGCTGGGGTCGAAGGGTTTGACCGAGATGAACGCCGTCATCGGCAGGCCGACCGCCTCGGAGTCCACCAGCGCGGCATAGCCGCGGATGACGCCGCGCTGTTCGAGACGGCGCACCCGCTGGTGCACGGCCGAGGTGGACAGGCCGGTGGCCTTGCCCAGGTCGGTATAGCTCATCCGCCCGTCCTTGACGAGCAGTTCCACGATCTGACGGTCGAGTTCCTCCACAGCGGATCACCGTACTGCCCTCTCGCGCCCGCCGCAGCGGAAAAAGCTCCGGCGCACGCATACGGCGCACCGGGCCGGTGGACACAGCGGCGAACATCCGAGTGCTAAGTATGTGACCAAGGCCACACTTATGCATCCGCGTGCTCCCGTGCAGAGTGATTATGCGCGCGGCACGACGGGAAGTGCTTGCTGTGGCCGGAGCCCAGTCGCCCGGCCGTTCCATCAAGGGGGATCACATGCGCACGACGAAATCCACCCAGCCCGCCCGCCCGCGAAGCGCTCTCCGGAGCGAGGCGCACCGCGACGAGGCGCGACCGCACGCAGCGGCCGCTCCCCAGGACGGCCCCGACACCCCCATCGACCCGTCCGGAGCGGTCAACGAGGACGAGATGTACGAAGGTCTCCGCGTCAAGTGCCCCGAATGCCGCCAGGCGATCGCGGTGTTCGCGCAGGAGGAGAAGCTGCCGCGGCACGGGCTGTGCGCCTCCCCCTGGGACCCGTTCGGTCTGACGGTGTGCCAGGGATCCGGCCGCCCGGTGGGCGAGGCCGCCCCGTGGGACAGCGAGACCCGCGGCCGCACCGTCAGTGAACTGCTCACGCTTCCCGAGGGATTGGACTGGCGCACCCAGCCCTTCTCGCACGCGGGACGGCCGGACCGCCGGCCGGTTCCGGTCGGCGCCGAGTGACCGGCCGGGCCACCGGGGCACGGAGCGGGACGGCCCGGCACACGCCGCACGGCCGGCGGCGGCGGCACACGCCGGCAGACCCCGCCGCCGGGGCGCCGGCTCCCCGCTGAACGACCGGGCCCGCGCCGGTCGTCCGCACCTCGCCCGTCGAGCGCGCGTCCGGCCGCCCCGGCCGCCGGGCGCGAACACACCGCGCCACCGGTGCGGTACGGCCGCGCGGCAGGTCGGCACGTCGCGGAGTCTCCCGCACCGGATTCGGCCACCGGCGCCCTGTGGTCGGGCGTTCTCCGGAGGACGCGACACGGCCGCACGGCGGGCGCAACACGCGTGGTCGGCAGCGCCGTTCGGCGGCTGTCCGGCGTCAGCCCGCATCGGCACCGCGGACCGCGCCGCAGAGCCGGCGGGCAGCTCCGCTCCGGGACGGCACGCCCGCGCGCGGCGCGGTCCGGCGCACGGCCCACGACCGCCGTACCGGCACCGACCGGGCCACCGGCTCTCCTCGGCCTCCTCGGCGCCGAGGGGCCCGACCGGTGCCGGCCCGAGCCCTGACGTGGCGCGTCACCCCACCGTTCCGGAGGACGACGCAGCGTGACGCTGCGACGCACTGCTCCCGGCCGCACTGCCCCGGCACGTGTTCCGCACCCATGTGTGCGGCCCGGACCCGCGCCGATGGCCCCGCACGGGCCCGGCGTGGATCCCGCACGGCTGGGAACCTCGGGGGCCGAGGAGGCATCATGGCGAACACGCGCACAAAGAGCAGGACAGCCGCCACCACCCGGCGCAGCGACCGGGCCCAGCAGCAGGCCGTGGTGCGGGAGCTGCTGCGACGGCACGGCAGTACCTACGCGGAAGACGCCGGTATCACACTGCGTGACACTCCGCAGCCGCTCTACCGCCTTCTCGTGCTCTCCCTGTTGCTGAGCGCCCGCATCCGTGCGGACATCGCGGTGGCCGCCGCGCGGGCGCTGTCGCGGGCCGGGATGCGGGACCCGCGGCGGATGGCGGAGGCCACCTGGCAGCAGCGGGTCGACGCACTCGGCGAGGGCGGCTACCGGCGCTACGACGAGCGCACCGCCACCCAGCTCGGCCGGGGGGCGGAACTGCTGCTGGACCGCTGGGGCGGCGATCTGCGCAGGATGCGGCGGAGCGGCGACGTCGCCGCCGCGCTGCGCGAGATCCCCGGCATCGGGCCGCTGGGGGCGTCGATCTTCCTGCGCGAGGCCCAGGCGGTGTGGCCCGAGTACCGGCCCTGGCTGGACCAGAAGGCGCTGCAGGGCGCGGAGCGGCTGGGACTGCCGGCGTCCGCTGAGGCGCTGGCCGGCATGGTGCGGGAGGACGAACTGGCGCCGCTGGCCGCCGGGCTGGTGCGGGTCGCGCTCGGCAAGGACGTCGCCGAGGACGTCTGGCAAGCGGCGCGCGGATGAGGAGCACCGCGCCCGGCGGCGGTCGGCTCGGCGACCATCGCCGTCGATGACCGGTCCGCGGGTGACGCCCCGTTCACCCCGGAGCCGGAAACACAGGCCGGATCCGGAGTGGGGCGGAAGGCCGGGGGTACCGGTCTTCGGCGCGCGGCCCTCGTGCCGCGCCGGTCCCGCTCAGCTCCTGCGTTCCGGTCCCGCCACGTGCCGGGCGATGACCATGCGCTGGATCTGGTTGGTCCCCTCCACGATCTGGAGGACCTTGGCCTCGCGCATGTACCGCTCGGCGGGGAAGTCCGTAGTATAGCCGTACCCGCCGAGGAGCTGCACCGCGTCGGTGGTGACGGCCATGGCGGCGTCCGTGCAGAACAGCTTGGCCATCGCCGCCTGGCGGGAGAACGGCTGCCCCGCGTCCCGCCGCCGGGCCGCCGCAAGGTAGAGGGCTCGTCCGGCCTCGATCCGGGTCGCCATGTCGGCGAGCATGAAGCGCAGCCCCTGGAAGTCCGCGAGGGGGCGGCCGAACTGCTCGCGTTCCGCCGTGTAGGCCAGCGCCTCGTCCAGCGCGGCCTGTGCGACGCCGACGGCGCAGGCCGCGATCCCCAGGCGGCCCGAGTCGAGAGAGGAGAGGGCGACCGCGAAGCCCTGGCCCTCGTCTCCGAGCCGGCGGGTGTCGGGGATCCGCACCTCGTCGAGATGGAGCTGCGCCGTGGGAGAGCCGTTCAGCCCCATCTTGTGCTCGGGTGCCGCCGCGCTCAGCCCCTGGGCATCGGCGGGGACGAGGAAGGCGGTGATACCGCCCGCCCCCTCGGCGCCGGTCCGGGCGAGCACGGTGTAGAAGTCGGCGACGCCGCCGTGGGTGATCCACGCCTTGGTACCGTTGAGCACCCAGTCGTCACCGTCGCGGACGGCCCGGGTGCGCAGCGCGGCGGCGTCCGAGCCGGAGGACGGTTCGGAGAGGCAGTAGGCGCCCAGCAGGCCGCCACCGAGCATGTCGGGCAGCCACTCGGTGCGCTGCTCCTTGCTGCCGAAGTGCGCCAGGCCGTGGCAGGAGAGCGAGTGCACGCTGGTGCCGAGCCCCACGGTGAGACGCGCGGCGGCGAGTTCCTCGAGGACCTGGAGGTAGACCTGGTACGGCTGGCTCCCGCCGCCGTGCTCCTCGGGGTAGGGCAGGCCCAGGAGTCCCGCCTCGGAGAGCAGCCGGAAGGTCTCGCGGGGGAAGACGCCCGCGGCCTCCTGCTCCGCGGCGACGGGCTTGATCTCCCGCTGCACCAGGTCGCGGACGAGGCCCAGCAGGTCGCGTGACTCGTCCGTGGGCAGTTCACGTTCCACCGGCTGCGGACCGTCCTTGGGCATGACGCGCTCTCCTTCGGGTCAGGAATCGCGGCGACCGGCGCCGGGGTGTGGCGGGTCGCCGAGGGACACCGGCCCGCTGGCGGACCGGGGGTGCCGCTGCCCCTGCCGTGATACTGCACCGTCGGGTCGCGAGGGTGGCTGACCAGCGGCTGCGGCGAGTTGGAGTATGCCCGATCGAGCGCCGCACGTCACCGGCGTAGGGGTGTGAACCGCTCGGTGATCGCGAAGGGGCTCGGGGTGCGGCCCCCGGGCACCGGAATTGGTCCGAACCATTGACGGACTGGTCTAGTCCATCTAGATTCCCCGAACGTACGACCGGCGCCACCCCCCACACCCTCCGCACCCCACACGCGAGGTGACCATGCTCGGATCGGACAGCCAGCACTCCCCACGCATCAAACGCTCCCGCCTCCCCCGCCGCCGCGGACTCATCGCCTTCCTGGGTGCACTGTGCGCGGCCCTGCTGACCACGACGCTGCTCTCGGCCACGGCCTCCGCAGGTCCCCGTCCGACAGCGGACGAGAACCGCCAGGGCTCCGTCGCGGCACCGTCGGCAGCCGGTGGAAAGACGGTCGGATACTTCACCAACTGGGGCGTCTACCAGCGCAATTACCACGTCAAGAACATCGAGACCTCGGGCTCGGCGGACAAGCTCACGCACATCAACTACGCCTTCGGCAACGTGCAGGGCGGCAAGTGCACCGTCGGCGACAGCTACGCCGACTACGAGAAGTCCTACACCGCCGCCCAGAGCGTCGACGGCAAGGCCGACACCTGGGACCAGCCGCTGCGCGGCAACTTCAACCAGCTGCTGAAGCTCAAGAAGAAGCACCCGGACCTGAAGGTGCTGTGGTCCTTCGGCGGCTGGACCTGGTCCGGCGGCTTCGGCCAGGCGGCCCAGAACCCGGCGGCCTTCGCCGAGTCCTGCTACAACCTGCTCAACGACTCGCGCTGGAAGGGGCTCTTCGATGGCATCGACATCGACTGGGAGTACCCCAACGCCTGCGGACTGAGCTGCGACACCAGCGGCCGGAACGCCTTCACGAACCTGATGAAGGCGCTGCGCGCCAAGTTCGGCGACAAGCTGGTGACCGCCGCCATCAGCGCCGACGCCTCCCCCGGCGGCAAGCTGGAGGCCACGGACTACAAGACGGCCGCCCAGTACGTCGACTGGTACATGCCGATGACCTACGACTACTTCGGCGCCTGGGACGCGAAGGGGCCCACGGCACCACACTCGCCGCTGAACTCCTACTCGGGCATCCCCAAGGAGGGCTTCAACACCCAGGCCACCATCGCCAAGCTCAAGGGCATGGGCATACCCGGCAGCAAGCTGCTGTACGGCCTCGGCTTCTACGGCCGCGGCTGGACCGGGGTGACGCAGTCGGAGCCCGGCGGCACGGCGACCGGCCCGGCCCCCGGCACCTATGAGCAGGGCATCGAGGACTACAAGGTCCTCAAGAGCAAGTGCCCGGCCACCGGCACCGTAGGCGGTACCGCCTACGCCCACTGCGGCAACCAGTGGTGGAGCTACGACACCCCGCAGACGATCGGTGCCAAGGGCGACTGGGCCGCACAGCAGGGTCTCGCCGGCTCCTTCTTCTGGGAGCTGAGCGGCGACACCGCGAACGGAGAGCTGATCAAGGCCATCCGGTAACGCGCGGGCGGCCGGTAGCACGCACGACGCCCGGCAGCACGCAGGGCCCCGCGGCGCACACCGCGGGGCCCCTGGCCTGGACGAGCAGCCTCGCAGCGGTCGTCGAGCGCGCGGCGACCGCGCCGGTGACGGAGTGCCGACGCGGGGCTGCCGGCCGCACCCGTCTCCGCGGCCCCGGACCGCTCCGGGGCCGCGGACGGACGGGGCCGGCCGCGGGCTCTCTAGCGCGGCACGCGCCTGCCGGCGCGCGCCCGGTCCAACGCACCGACGCCGACCGCGGCGAGAGCGACCTGGATGATCAGCTCGATCCAGTCGAATCCGCGGGTGTCGGCGACCCCCAGACCGCTGGCGATTCCGGTGCCCACGAACGCGGCGGCGATGCCCACCACCACCGTCCACAGCAGCCCGATCCGCTGCCTGCCCGGCAGCACCAGCCGACCGAGCGCGCCGATGACGACGCCGACGACAAGCGCACTGATGATTGCGGATATGGCCATGGCCGCCTCCTGGACCCGAGGACACTCCTGGTGGAACGAGTGTCCCGGAACCGCGCGGATCATGCGGAGCCCGGCACGGCAGCAGCCGCCGGCTGCGCGGGCAGCGGCTCCCGGCCGTCGGCGCGCGGCGAGAGCGTGCCCTCGAGCCGCGCGACGCTCTCCAGCGTGCCCCGCAGCGTGCGGGTGAGCAGGTCGCACAGCGCCTCGGCGGAGAGCTCCTGCCCGCGCCCGAGCCAGTCCAGGGTGACGCCCTCCAGCGAGGAGAGCCAGCCCACCAGGGCGGCTCGGGCGAGCGGCTGGAGGGGCGTGCGGCCCCAGAAGCCCTCGGCGATGACGCCCAGCAACTGCTCGCGCGCCCGGTCACGGATCGCCAGTACCTGCGCGTCGTGGCCCACTCCCCCGGTGACGACCGTGCGGTACGCGGCCTGGTTGTGCTGGGCGTAGCGCAGACAGCCCTCGATGGTGCGCTGGACGCGTTCGGCGCGGGGCAGGTCGCGGCAGCTGGTCGCGCGGAGCACCAGTTCGGCTGCGGCGTCCTCGACGACGGCCAGGTAGTAGCCGCGCTTGCTGGTGAAGTAGTAGTAGACCAGTCCCTTGGCCACGCCCGCGCTGCGCGCGATGTCGTCCATGGACAGGGCGTCGTAGGACGTGTCGGCGAAGAGGGTGCGCCCCGTCGCCAGCAACTCGGCGCGACGCGCCTGGGAGCGCTCGGTACCGCGGGGGCCGGGGAGCCGGCGCGCCTCGTGCGCCCGGACGTCAGCCACCGTGCGCCCGTTTCTCCAAGTGGATTGGCATGGCCGGAGTATGACACCCCCTCATCTCGTTTCGCCGCCGAATTACGCCGACCCGGGGGCACCCGCACCGCGGCTGCCCCCGCCGCTCATGCGCGGACGCGGTCGGCGGGGTCCGGCGGCATTGTCGGAGGCGGCTGGGAGACTCCCGGCATGGACGACAGGACGGGGGGCGCGGGGGGCGGGCACCGCACGCGGGAGGCACCGGACCGCGGGAGATGGGCGCTGGCACCGGCGGGCGGCACCCGGGTGCGGGTGTGCCCGCTGGACGCTCGCGGCAGCCCGGCGGGGCCCGTGCACACGGAGGAGTCGGCGGCAGCCGCCGTGCGGGCCCGCCCCGGGGTGGCCCGATGGGTGTGGCGGGCCACCCCGCAGGTGCAGTCGGAGCTGCTGGCCGCCGGGGTCCGGGTGGCGCGGTGCTATGACGTGGAGACGGCCGAGGCGCTGCTGCTCGCACACGAGGGCCGCGCGGGCGATCCCCGTTCGCTGCCCGCCGCGTGGGCCCGGCTGCGCGGACACCCGGTGCCCCCGGACCGGCCGCCGGAGCACCTGGAGTCCGACGTCCCGCCGTCGCTGTTCGAGACGGGCCCGGTACCGCTGCCGGACGGCGTGGATCCGCTGGAGGCGCTGCTGGAGGTGTACGCGGCACAGCTGGACCGGACGGCGCGGGCGCAGCATCCGGACCGGATGCGCCTCCTGCTGGCCGGGGAGTCCGCGGGGACGCTGGTGGCCGGGGAGATGACACGGGCGGGGCTGCCCTGGAGCGCGGAGATCCACCGGGAGCTGCTGGCGGAGCTGCTGGGCGAGCGGTACGCGGGCAACGGGCTGCCGAGGCGGCTGGTGGAGCTGGAGGAGGAGATCTCGCAGGCGTTCGGTCCGGGCGAGCGGGTGCGCCCCGACCTGCCCGCGGAGGTGCTCCAGGCGTTCGCCCGCGCGGGGGTCCGGCTGGGGTCCACACGTGCCTGGGAGCTGCGGAAGGTGGACCACCCGGCGGTCGAGCCGCTGCTGCGCTACAAGAAGCTGTACCGCCTCTACACCGCGCACGGCTGGAGCTGGCTGCGCTCCTGGGTGCGGGACGGCCGCTTCCACGCCGCGTATGTGCCCGGCGGCGCGGCCTCCGGCCGCTGGACCACCAACGGGGGCGGTGCGCTGCAGATCCCGAAGGTGGTACGGCGGGCCGTGGTCGCCGACCCGGGGCATCTGCTGGTGGTGGCCGACGCCGACCAGCTGGAGCCGCGGGTGCTCGCGGCCGTCTCCCGGGATCCGGGGCTGATGACGGTGGCGAGCAGCGGGCAGGACCTGTACACGGTCCTGTCGCAGCGGGCGTTCGCGGGCGACCGCGACCGCGCCAAGCTCGCGGTGCTGGGCGCGGTCTACGGTCAGACCAGCGGTGACGGCCTGCGCCATCTCGCCGCGTTGCGGAAGCGGTTCCCGGCCGCGGTCTCCTATGTGGACGAGGCGGCCCGCGCGGGAGAGGAGGGCCGGCTCGTCCGTACCCATCTGGGCCGCACCTCCCCGCCCGTGGGCCGCGGCGGGGAGGAGGAAGCGGGCGGCACCGGGCCCGAGGCAGGTGCGGGGGCCTCCGGGCCGCCCGAGGGTGCTTCCGGGAGCGCGACGGGCGCTGCTCGGGCCCGGGGCCGCTTCACCCGGAACTTCGTGGTCCAGGGCAGCGCGGCGGACTGGGCGGTACTGATGCTCGCGGCGCTGCGCCGGCGGCTCCTGCCCCTCGCCGCCGAACTGGTGTTCTTCCAGCACGACGAGGTCATCGTGCACTGCCCGGCCGGGGAGGCGCCCCTGGTCCGGGAGGCGATCACGGCGGCCGCCGAGGAAGCCGCCGTCGCCGCGTTCGGGCCGACTCCCGTGCGCTTCGGGTTCACCACCGCCGCGGTGGAGTGCTACGCCGACGCCAAGTGACGGGGCCGGACCGGGCGGCGCGGGCCGCGGCGGCGAGCGCCGGGGCGCATGTCGGGGGACGATCGAGGGGTGGCCGGGCCGGTCGGCGCGGGAGCCGCGGGCCGGCGCTCCCGGCCCGCGGAGGTCTCCCCGTCCGAAAGGTGTGACCATGACAGCATCGGCGCGGATCGGTGTCACCGGATTGGCCGTCATGGGGCGCAATCTCGCCCGCAACTTCGCCCGGAACGGCTTCACGGTCGCCCTGCACAACCGCACCGAGGCGCGGACCAGGGAGCTGATGGACGCGTTCGGCCACGAGGGCGACTTCGTACCGGCAGGCTCCGCGCGGGAATGCGTGGCGGCCCTGCGGCGGCCCCGCTGCCTGGTGGTCATGGTCAAGGCGGGCGAGCCGACGGACGCGGTCCTCGAGGAGTTCGCCGAGCTGCTGGAGCCCGGCGACATCCTCGTCGACGGAGGGAACGCGCACTTCGAGGACACCCGCAGGCGGGAGGCCGCGCTGCGCGAGCGCGGCCTCCACTTCGTGGGCACGGGCATCTCCGGCGGTGAGGAGGGTGCCCTGCTGGGTCCGAGCATCATGCCGGGCGGCTCGGACGAGTCCTGGGAAGCGCTGGGCCCGTTGCTGGAGCGGATCGCGGCGCGGGCTCCGGACGGCGCCCCGTGCACCGCGCACATCGGGCCGGACGGGGCCGGCCACTTCGTGAAGATGGTGCACAACGGTATCGAGTACGCGGACATGCAACTCATCGCGGAGGCGTACGACCTGCTGCGGAAGGTCGCGGGCCGGTCCCCAGCCGAGATCGCCGAGATCTTCCGGCGCTGGAACGAGGGGCGGCTGGACTCCTACCTGATCGAGATCACCGCGCAGGTGCTCACCCACACCGACGCGGAGACCGGCGGGCCGTTCCTCGACGTCGTCGCCGACCGCGCGGAGCAGAAGGGCACCGGCCGCTGGACCGTGCAGACCGCTCTCGACCTGGGGGTTCCGGTACCCGGCATCGCGGAGGCCGTCTTCGCCCGCTCGGTCTCCGGGCACGCGGACCTGCGCGCCGCCTCCCGCCGGCTGGCAGGACCCGCCGCGCGCACTCTCGGCGAGGGCGAGGCGGCCGCGTTCACCGACCGCGTCGAGCAGGCCCTGTACGCGTCGAAGATCGTCTCCTACACCCAGGGCTTCCACGAGATCGCAGCCGGCAGCGAGAAGTACGGCTGGAACATCGACCCCGGAGCGGTCGCCGCGATCTGGCGCGGCGGCTGCATCATCAGGGCCGCCTTCCTCGACCGGATCACCAGGGCCTACGCCGCACGGCCCGGACTGCCCAGCCTGCTCACCGACGAGGGGTTCGCGGCCGAGATCGCCGGCGCACAGGACGACTGGCGGGCGGTCGTCGCCACAGCCGCCACCCAGGGCGTCCCCATCCCGGGCTTCGCCTCCGCCCTGGCCTACTACGACTCCCTGCGCGCCGAACGCCTTCCGGCCGCACTCACTCAGGGGCAGCGCGACTACTTCGGCGCACACACCTACCGCCGCACCGACCGCGACGGCGTCTTCCACACGCTCTGGGGCGGCGACAGGACCGAAGTCGAAGGCTGACCCTCCGCCTCTCTCCGGTCCGGGGAGTCCAGGCGCCCTGGTCGGCCGGGCGTGCTGGGCCCGGGGCGCGGAGCGCCTGGCGGGAATCCGTCGCCGCCGCGGGGGGCGCGGAGTGCCGATGCCGGAGGTCTGGCGCCGCTTCCCGCGGCGGACCGGACCTCGGCCCGCTGTCACAGGCCCGTCCCGGGACCGTCGCGGCACGGTACCGGGAGCACCCGTGCGCGGCCCCGTTCACGTCCTTCCGGGAAGAACCACCGAACGGGAACGAAGGCGAGGGATCCGCGATGGCTGCCGGCTGCCGGGACTGCGAGAGCTGCACCAAATCCGGGCTGGGAAAACTGTTGCAGGCGGCGGGAGTCGGCCTGGTGTACCTGTGCACCGTGGGAATCGGATACTTGCTCAAGCGGGGGCTGCGGCGCCACTGCCCGCTGTGCGGGCACCTGTTGGCCCGGCACGCGCGGCGCGCGGACGGCTCGTTCCGCGACTGAGCCCTCCGTCACCCGGGGCCGGGGGGCCGAACCGTCCAGGGGGTGGTCCCCGCGGGGCGCGCGGCGGCTACCGTGCGGGGATGGCTGAGGTACTGCACATCACCGAGCGGGTCCTGTGGGACGAAGCCCGCGCGCGGGGGACGTACGAGATGTCCACGCGCGGCCGGACGCTGGGCGAGGTCGGGTTCATCCATCTCTCGCTGCGGCATCAACTCCCCGCCGTGGCGGCCGCGCTCTACGGCGAGCAGGCGGCACCCGGGCGGCTGGTCGTCCTCGTCGTCGACACCGAGCGGCTCTCCTCCCCCCTCCGCTACGAACCCGTCGCGCCCGGCGGTGAGGAGTTCCCGCACCTCTACGGGCCGCTTCCGGTGTCGGCGGTCGTGGCGACCGAGCCTTGGACCGGCGGAGCCTGACGAGCCCTACGGTCCGGACGGAGCCCGACGCGGCGCGCCCGCCCGGCCGGTGAACGGCACCGGATAGCGGACGTGAACGCACGGACAACGGACCGTTTCCGGCCAAACCCTTGATGCGCTCCTGACAGGAGCTCGCCCCGAGTGGCAGTCTGCGACTGGCCGCTCGTACCACTGCACGAACGACGAGCGGTAGTTCCCCACACGCGGTGCTGGTCGTTCCGGTCGCCGCACCAGCAACACCGTTCCACCAGCTCGCGTTTGCTCCGCCTTGCTCTGCCGAGATCCGCCGGACGGTCGTCCGCCGTCCGGTCTCCCAGGCCGCACGAGCGTGCGGCCAGCAGAAGGAGCCAGTCTTGCGAAGATCAACCTCCCACAGAGGCACCACCGCCACCTCCCACAGACGCCTCCTGCCGCCGAAGGCATCGGCGGGCGTCGCACTCGGCGCCGTGGCCGCCCTGCTCTCGGTCGCCGTCCAGACCGGTCCGGCCGCGGCCGACGACCAGAGCCACGACAGCGCGGCGGCAGCCGCCAAGGGCGCCGACACCGGGGCCCTGCCCGTCAAGCTCTCGCCCGCCCAGCGCGACGCGCTGCTGCGGAAGGCGGACAGCAAGAAGGCCGCCACCGCCGACAAGCTCGGTCTGGGCGCCAAGGAGAAGCTGGTCGTCCGCGACGTGCTCAAGGACCGCGACGGCACCGTCCACACGCGCTACGAGCGCACGTACCGCGGAATGCCCGTGCTCGGCGGTGACCTCGTGGTGGAGACCACCGCGAAGGGCGCCACCAAGGAGGTCGGCCGGGCCTCCAAGCACGCGCTCAAGAACCTCTCCGCCAAGGCGGGCGTGCGGCCCGGCACAGCCGAACGCCAGGCGCTCAAGGCCGCCGACGCCGCGGGGTCGAAGAAGACCGACGCCGACCGCGGACCGCGCAAGGTCGTCTGGCTGACCGGGGGCAAGCCCACCCTCGCCTTCGAGACGGTCGTCGGCGGACTGCAGCACGACGGCACGCCCAGCGAGCTGCACGTCGTCACCGACGCGCGCACCGGCAAGAAGCTCAGCCAGTGGCAGGGCATCGAGACCGGCATCGGCAACACGCAGTACAGCGGCCAGGTCACCCTCAGCACCGCGCAGTCGGGCTCGAACTACACGCTGACCGACAACGACCGCGGCGGCCACAAGACCTACAACCTGAACCACGGGACCTCCGGCACCGGCTCCCTCTTCTCCCAGTCCTCGGACACCTGGGGGAACGGCAGCCCGTCCAACGCCGCCACCGCGGGTGCGGACGCGCACTTCGGCGCCGCGGAGACCTGGGACTACTACAAGGAGGTCTACGGCCGCTCCGGCATCCGCGGTGACGGCCAGGCCGCCTACTCGCGGGTCCACTACGGCAACAGCTACGTCAACGCGTTCTGGAGCGACTCCTGCTTCTGCATGACGTACGGCGACGGCTCGGGCAACAGCAAGCCGCTGACCTCGCTGGACGTGGCGGGACACGAGATGACCCACGGTGTCACCTCGGCCACCGCCGGCCTGATCTACAGCGGCGAGTCCGGCGGCCTCAACGAGGCGACCTCGGACATCTTCGGCACAGCGGTGGAGTTCCACGCCGCCAACTCGACCGACAAGGGCGACTACCTGATCGGCGAGAAGATCGACATCAACGGTGACGGCTCCCCACTGCGCTACATGGACAAGCCCAGCCGGGACGGCGCGTCCAAGGACTACTGGTACTCGGGTATCGGGAACAGCGACGTGCACTACTCGTCGGGTCCCGCCAACCACTGGTTCTACCTGCTGAGCGAGGGCAGCGGCGCCAAGGTCATCAACGGCGTCAGCTACGACTCGCCCACCTCGGACGGTCTCCCGGTCACCGGGATCGGCCGCGAGAAGGCCGCGCTGATCTGGTACAAAGCGCTGACCACCAAGTTCACCTCCACCACCAACTACGCCGGGGCACGCGCCGGCACCCTCGCGGTGGCCGGTGACCTGTACGGCACCGACAGCGCCGAGTACAAGTCGGTGGCGGACGCCTGGGCGGGTGTCAACGTCGGCGAACGCCCCGGCGGCGACCCCGACCCCGGCGACGGCAAGACGTTCACCAACGACACGGACGTCTCCATCCCGGACTACCCCGGCTCCGCGGTGACCTCCAAGATCACCACCACCGGTCTGAGCGGCAAGGCCCCCAGCAACCTCAGGGTGGGCGTGAACATCGTGCACACCTACAGCGGTGACCTGCAGGTCGATCTGGTGGGCCCGAGCGGCAGGTCGTACCGCCTGCACAGCTCCTCCGGCGACTCGACGCCGAACATCGACACCACCTACACCGTCGACGCCTCGTCCGAGAACGCCAACGGTGTCTGGAAGCTGAAGGTCCGGGACAGGGGCTACTTCGACACCGGATACATCAACAGCTTCAAGCTCACCTTCCCGTAACCCTCCGCAGCACCGGTCCGGCGCGCTGCGCGCCGGACCGCCGCGGCACCGTGTGCGCCGTGCCGGGAGCAGTGGCTCCCGGCACGGCGCACCTGCGCGTAGGTCCGGGCCGTCCCGTTGAATGTCCCTGTCCGGCGCGGGTGCGGGGGCCCGTCAGTCCCGGCGGGCGAAGTGTCCGTGCAGCATTCCGGTCGCCTGACCGACCTCGATCAGATAGCCGTCCGGATCGCGCAGATAGCAGCGCAGTTCGGCCTCCCGGTCGAGGGGCGGGGTCAGGAATTCGGCGCCCTTGGCCGTCCACTCCGCGTACACGGCCTGGATGTCGGCCACCCGGAGGTTCATGAAGCTGGAGACCGTCTCCAGGCTCTCGGGGGCCCGCAGCGTCACCCCGGGTTTGTCGGGGGTGGGGCCGCCGCCGGGGTTCATGATGACCCAGCTGTTGGCGAGCCGGACGGTGCAGGGGTTCTCCTCCAGAACGACCTCGCCGCCCAGCACCTCGCTGTAGAAGCGGCGCGAGCGCGCCACATCGTTCACGGTGAGGAAGACGGTCACCGCCATTCCCTCGCTGGGCGCGGGAAAGGCGTTGCCGCTCGATCGGCTCTCGGGCATGGCACGCGCTCCTTCGCTGGGGGCGGCCGCACACCGGTGGAGAGCACCGGCAGGCTCCGCGCCCCGATGCGCACCCGGCCGGCGGCCGGGGCCGGCCGCATGTGCTTCGAGCCTAGGCGACCGGGGCGATGCGGGCATCCCGAGCGCTTCACCGCCCGGCGGGCGAAAAGCACCGGGGAATACAGCCCACCGCGGGGGGGTGCTGCTGTTCAACGGAAATTCCGACCGGAGCAGAATGCGGGCCACCGAGAATTCACCGGCCGCACGGACAGCTTTCCGACACGGGGATACGCAGCCGGCGCAAGAGGACCGGCAACCGTTGGCGGCCTTCAGGGAACCCTTGCTCAGAGGGTAGGCTCACCACTTGTGCCGCACATCCGAGCACTTCGCGCCAGCCCGGCCCGGAGAGCGGCCGGAGCAATTCTTCTTTCACACTGTCGACCGCCGGAATTCACTGCCAGTTCACCGTCCCGCCCACTTCACCCTTTTTTCTGGATCACATATGCCCAAACTCTCCGTCATCGTGCCGTGCCACAATGTGCAGGAATTCGCGGAAGACACCCTGAGGAGCCTCGCCAACAACGCGGGGCCGGCAACGGAGTTCATCCTGGTCGACGACTGCTCCACGGACGCCACCCCGGAGATACTGGACCGGTGGGAGCACCGTCTTCCCGGCTCCACCGTCATCCGGCACGCGGAGAACCGGGGCATCGCCCGCAGCCGCAACGCCGGGATCGAGGCGGCCCGCGGCGACTACCTGACCTTCCTGGACGGTGACGACTGGTACGGCCCCGGCCACCTCGACGAACTCGTCCGGGTGATCGAGCGGTTGGACTGCGACTTCGTGCGCACCGACCACGTGCAGAGCACCGGCACAAAGCGCGTCGTGCGCCGCGCGCCCGCTCCGGTCCGCGACAGGGTGCTGCACCCGCGCGAGGTGATCGCTCCTCCGCAGGCGGAGACGATGGTGGACTACCCGTTCGTCTGGGCCGGCGTCTACCGCCGCGCCCTGTTCGAGGACGGCGCGCTGCGGTTCGCCGCCGACCTGCGCACCGCAGAGGACCGGCTGTGGACCTGGCGGCTGCACCTGGCGGCGCGCTCGTTCGCCGTCTCGGGCTTGCTCGGGGTGTTCTACCGGCGCGGGGTGACCACCTCGCTCACCCAGATCCGGGACGCCCGGCAACTGGACTTCATCCCCGCCCACGACGCGCTCCTCGCCGACCTGGCCGCCGATCCGGAAGGGGACCGCTTCCTGCCCAAGGCGGTGCGGACCTACTGCGCGCTCATCGCCTTCCATCTGGCCAACATCCGGCGCTACCACGCCCCGGTGGCACGGCAGCTGAAGAAGAAGGCGGCCGCCGCGCTGCAGCACATGCCGCAGGACGTGCTCGACCGGACGCTGGCGGGAATGGACCACGCACGCGCCGACAGACTGCAGCGCATGCGCGCGACCGGAAGGGCGGCCTGACCGATGCCGGATCCCCGTGGAAGTGCGCAGCAGCGCCGCACCGACCCGCGCTCCGCCCGCCCCGTCCAGATCTTCGAGGTCTCCACGCTCTACGGAGCCGCGACCCTGGCCGCCGCCGTGGACGCGGGGCAGTTCGGGCAGCCGGACGCGGCCCGCCGCATCCTCCTGGTCTCCAACAACGCCGCCACTCCGGAGGCGGCCACCCGCCTCCCCGCGATGAACGGCTTCGAGCGGCTGGCGGCGCGGTTCGACGAGATCGTCGACTGGAACGAGGCCATCCAGCCGTACCACCCCAGTACCTGGGCCCCGCTGCGGGACGAGGCACCGGTGTGGGAGCGGATGTTCCGGCACGCCTGGGGGCTGGGCAGCGCGCCGGTGGAGCTGGTGGTCGAATCCGTCCACGTCAGTCCGGCCAAAGCGCTGGCCACCGTGTTCAGCGGCAGTGCGGTGCACGTCTACGCCGACGGTCTGATGAGCTACGGCCCGACCCGGGAGCGACTCCCCCAGTGGCTGGGCTGCCGCGTCCGGCGGCTGCTGCACCTCGACCTGGTGCCCGGCCTGCGCCCGCTGCTGCTGGCGGAGCACACCGTCGTGCCCGAGGCGGTGCCCGACGAGGCGTTCCTGAAGGTGCTCGGCGAACTGGGGGAGGCCGCCGCCGGGGAGCCGGAGCTGGCCCGCGTCGCACGGGACCGCCCGAGCGCCGTGCTGCTGGGGCAGTACCTGGCGGCACTGGGCATCCTCACGCCCGAGGAGGAGGAAGAACTGCACGCGCGGATGCTGCGCGGGGCGGTGGCCGCGGGCCACTCGTGTGTGGTGTTCAAGCCCCATCCCACCGCTCCGGCGCGCTACTCCCGCGTCCTGGAGCAGGAAGCCGCCCGGGCGGGAGTGCGGCTGCACGTCCTGGAAGGCCCCGTGCTGGCCGAGGCCGTGTACGACCGCTGCCGTCCCGGCCTGGTCGTCGGCTGCTTCTCCACCGCGCTGCTGACCGCGGCCGCCTACTACGGCATCGCGATCGCCAGGGTGGGCACGGAGACGCTGCTGGAGCGGCTGACGCCCTACCAGAACAGCAACCGCGTTCCCGTCACGATCGTCGACTTCGCGGTGCCCGAGCCGGCCGACCGCACGGAGGACGCCCCCACCGTCGCCGAGCGGGCCGGCGAACTCGGTGCACTGGTGCGGACCGTGGGCTACTGCATGCAGGCCAAGCTCCATCCGGAGTTGCGCCAGGAGGCCGCCGCCTGGCTGGAGGAGCACCTCGGCGAAGGCACCGAACGCTACTTCAAGCGCCGCCGACTGACCGCGCTCGCCCTGCCGGGAGGCGGTACGTCGGTCCGGGCCAGGCTGCTGCGGACCAGCCCGTCGGCGCGCTGGGCGGCCCGCCGGATCCGGGCGGCGCAGGCAGCGGTACGGGGATGACGCGCGGAGGGAGGGCCGGTGCCGGACAGTTTGTCCGGCACCGGCCCTCCCTCCGTCGGACCGCGCCCGGCGCGGCCGCCCGGTGGCGGCTGCCTATCCCAGGTAGCGCCGCAGCTTGAACCGCCCCCACAGCAGGCTCAGGCCGAAGGACGGCACCACTGTGACGACCGTCAGCGCGGCCGCCGCCCCCGCCGCGCCCAGCCATCCGCGGTCGGCGGAGACGAACGCGGGCGAGATCGTCTTCAGCAGCAGCACATGGAACATGAACGCCCCCAGCCCGGCGTCCGTCAGCTTGGTCAGCGTCGGACGCATCCGCTCGGGGATCCGCACCCCGTTGGCGGCGAACAGTACGCAGACGCTGAGCGCGGCGACGAAGATGCTGGCATTGGGGATCACGAAGTGGATGCGGTCCTGGGACCAGAGCACCAGCCCCAGGGCCGCCAGGGCACCCGCGAGCCACCAGCCGCGGTGCCTGCGCCGGGTGGCGGGCAGGCTGAGCAGCAGGGCTCCGAGCACGGCGTAGACGAGTGAGTAGCTGCCGACCTGCCAGCCGAAGCGCGGCACGTCCCAGCCGGTGAGCCGGGCCAGATCGCTGAAGGCGGTGGGGCCCGCCGAGATCACCACGAGTGCGGCCACCACGCCCCAGGGTCTCTTGCCCGCCTTGAGCAGCATCACGAAGCCGAGGATCAGGATGAGCGGCACGTGGGCGTAGAAGTACCAGAGGTGGAAGGCCGGCTGGACGGTGCCGAAGAGCGCGTCCAGGGCCAGCTTCGAGGTCGGTCCGCCGTTCGTGTCCCGCAGCCGTCCCCACAGCAGATAGACCGCCGACCAGATACCCACCGGGATGATCATGCGCAGCGAACGCTTGCGCAGCGTCCCGCCGTTCCGCGGCGGCGCCCCCACCAGCACCGCCCAGCCGGCGATCGCGAAGTACATCGGAACGGCCCAGCTGGTCACCGAGTCGAGGAAGAGGCCCGTCCAGTAGACGGCCCGGCCGTTCTCCGCGCTCTTGCCGACCGCCAGCATGCACTCGCCGCCGACGTGCCCGGTGATGACCGCGCAGGCGCAGATCACCCGCAGCAGGTCGATGTCGAAGCGGTGTTCGCGGCGCACCCGCGGCGCCTGCCCGGAGGCGGCCGGCCCGGCGGGTGCGGCCTCGGTGACGACGGTGCCGGCCGCCGGATCCGCGGGAGGAACCACCGGACTCGCGGGCGGGGTCACCGGGCCCGCGGAAACTTCATCAGTTGACATGCCCAGCCTTGAGAGGACGAGGATTTCCTGTGCCGCCTCGCCGGTCACCGGCGAGGCGGACCCGCAAGAGCGTGCCAGCCGCCCGGGCCCGCAACCTGTACGCGAGGGGAACAGCAGCGGAACTCCTCCGCCGGGCCCGTGCCGCGCACCGGACAGCGGCGGTCGCCATGTTCAGGCAGCGGGGTGCCGGGTACGGGCGCAGAGGGTCGTCAGCATCCTCCCGCGCGAGCGGTGCGCGGTTGCCGGGGTGTCCGACGACGTCCGGCCGTCCCGTTCCAGGAGGTTCCCGCAGGTGTCCGAATCCGCGTCCACGACCGCGTCCACGACCGCGTCCACGACCGCCTCTGCCGACGGCGGCGAACCCGGCCCGCACCGGCTCGCGGGCGCGCCCCGGCCGCCGCGCCGGGAGACGTCCGCGCGTCCGCTGACCGTGCAGATCGGCCACGAGGAGCTGGTGATCCGCCGGCGGTACGCCACCGCGAGCATCGTCAACGACATCCTCATCGCCCTCTGGTTCATCGTCGGCAGCGTGATGTTCTTCTCCGAGGCGTGGACCGTGCCGGGCACCTGGTGCTTCCTCATAGGGAGCGTCGAGCTCCTCGTCCGCCCGGTCATCCGGCTCGGCCGGCACGTCCATCTCCGCCGGGTGGGCGGCAGTCCGGAGGCGGCGCACCTGGCGTCCTCGCAGGACTACTGACCGGCGGGACGCCGACGACGGGCCGGGGCTCCTCCACGCCCCGCGGCGAACGAGGGGCGCGGCAGCCCGAGCGTCGGCACCCGCCGCCCCGGGCACGGTCACCCGCGCCCGACGGGCGGCCGCACCGTCCCGCAGGCCCGGGACGGTGCGGCCGCCCGCGCGCACCGGTTCCGCGCCCGATGCGGGGGTCGGCTTTCCGCTGACCGACTTCAAGCACATCGCTTTCCAGCGCATATTTCCACGCATGAAAAATGCGCAGCCCGCCGCAGGGCCGAGGCCACCGAGATCTCCTGCTCACATATCGTCGTTACAGCTATATCGAACTCCGTCGATTTGCATGAGCCAATATATTTATCGCGCTCCTGTGAGGTTTTCGTCAGGGCTTCGAAGCCCCGCACCCCGCTCCGAGCGCCACGGGGCCGCTCCGAGCGGCGCCGCACCCGGGACACCCCGCACGTCACCCGCCTCCCGTCACAGTCGCGGAGCCCTTCGGTGCCGCCCGGACCGGCCGAACTGCCCGTCACCCCCGATTCGGGGCAATGAAGCCACCGGATGGGCCGGGCCGCCACATATCACCCGAAAGCAGCGACCTCGCCCCTCCTCGTTGACATCTCCGCTCGCCGTGCACCCCCGGAGCGGAGCGCGGGAGTTTGCCGTGCACCCCCGTCACACCCTCGCCGACCTGCGAATTCCTATCCGCCTGCAATTCTCTTGCAACCCATGTGCAACAGGTATGCCACGCCCACAATCACACTCCACAGGACGCCGTACCCCAGGCCTTCGGATACACACGGGAACTGAATTACCGGTGATTGCGAAATTCAGTGCTTTACTTCTGCTTGCCCTGCGGAGCACAGGAGAAAGGCGATGCGCCGATCGGCTCCGCGGACTTCTCTCCGCCCAGCGGATCGCCGTGACCGAGGTACTGACCGGGCTGATCAGCCGGCAGCAGTCACGCCTTCGACCCGATGCCGGCGGCCGACCGGAAGGACCCCATGAGAAACCGTTCATCCACCCGCAGGTTCCGCCTGCCCGACGGCAAGGCGTTCGACCGCGCCCTGGTCACGACAGGCGTCGGAATCCTGGCGACCGCCGCCGCCGTGACCGGACTGGCGCCGGGCACCAGCGCGGCGTCCAGCCACCGGGAGGCCCCGCTCATCTCGGGCGACCCCCGCGCGGACAACACGGACGTCTACGCGTTCACCAGCCCGGACAAGCCCGACACCGTCACGCTGGTGGCCAACTGGATCCCCTTCGAGGAGCCGAACGGCGGGCCGAACTTCTACCCGTTCGCCGAGGACGCCCGCTACCACATCAAGATCGACAGTGACGGCGACGGCCGCCCGGACACCACGTACACCTGGGCCTTCCGGAACCGCACCAAGGAAGCCGGCAGCCAGTTCCTGTACAACAAGGGCGTCGTCACCGGCTTCGACGACCCGGACCTGCTGTTCAAGCAGACCTACGACCTGCGCGTCACCCGCGCCGACGGCCGCACCCGCACCCTGCTGCACGACGCGCCCGTGGCCCCGTCCCGCGTGGGACCCGCCTCGATGCCGGACTACGGCAAACTCCGCGACCAGGCCGTACGCCGGCTGCCGGGCGGCGGCAGGGCGTTCAGCGGCCAGGCCGACGACTCCTTCTTCCTCGACCTCCGCGTCTTCGACCTGCTCTACGGCGGGGACCTGAGCGAGCGGGGCAAGGACACGTTGGCCGGCTACAACGTCAACACGCTCGCCGTCCAGGTGCCCAAGAAGCACCTGGCACTGGAGGGCGACGCCGGGCGCAATCCCGTCATCGGCGTGTGGTCCACCACCGACCGCAAGGGAGCCGGCGTCCTCGAGGGCCGGGAGGCGAAGCGGCACCACCGCTGGCGCCAGGTCTCCCGGCTGGGCAACCCCCTGGTCAACGAGGTGGTGGTGCCCCGCAAGTACAAGGACGCCTTCAACAGCATCTCCCCCGACCAGGACCGCACCGTGCAGCCGGTCGTCGACAAGGTCTACGACCCGATCCTGCCCAAGACCATCGAGAAGGTCTACGGCGTCCCCGCGCCCGAGACCCCGCGCGAGGACCTGGCGGAGATCTATCTGACCGGCATCTGCAAGGCGTGCGGCCCCATCAAGGCGGACCTCAACGCCCACCGCCTCAACAAGGACGCCGACCGGGACCGGATCGTCCCCGCGGAAGAGCTGCGACTGAACATGGGCGTCGCCCCGGCCGGAAAGCCCGACCGCCTCGGGGTGCTGGGCGGAGACCTGGCGGGCTTCCCCAACGGCAGGAGGCTGACGGACGACGTGGTCGACATCTCCCTGCAGGCGGTCGAAGGCGCAGCCCAGACGGGCAAGCTGGTCGAGGCGCTGGCCGACGGCGACCAGGTGGATGCGAACGATCGCGCCTTCGGGAAGACCTTCCCCTACGTGGCGCTGCCGCACACCAAGAGCGTGAACGAAGCCGGTCCCGGTGGCGGAGCACGGCAGTCCGCCGCCGAGGGCGACCGGGCGGGCTTCCTGGGCGTGCCGCAGGAAGCGGCCGCCCCGGCCGGGCTCGCCGCGCTCGGCGCACTGCTGCTGGGTGCCGGCGGTCTGCGCCTCCGGCGCCGCAGGTCCGGACGGGAGCACCGCACCACCGCGTGACCCGAACGCCCACCACGGACGGCCTGCGGACATCCGGTACCCGACCGGGACACGCAGGCCGTCCGTCCCCTCTGCCCCACCCCGCCACAGCCGACCTCCGGGGGTTCCGTGACCGCCGCACCGCCGCACCGCCCCACCGACAGCGCCCCTCCCGCCCCGCACGCCCCGGGGCGGCGAGCGCGGCGCCGACACCTGCGCAGAACCGGTGCCGTCCTCGCCCTGGGGACCGCGCTGTTCGCGGCAGGCGCCCTGGGCCTCGCGCCGGACCGGGCCGACCCGCCCACAGGCGGGGGACGCGCCCCTGCCGCCTCCTCCGAGGACACCGCCCAGCGCCGGATCGAGGCGCTGCGGCAGCAGATCCGCCGTACCGGGAAGAACCCCCGGGCATGGGCCGAGCTGGGGCTGGAGTACGTGCAGCAGGCCAAGACGACGGCCGATCCCGCCTACTACCCGAAGGCCGAGAAGTCGCTGCGCAGATCACTGGACCTGCAGCCGCGGGACAACTTCACCGCGGAAGTGGGGCTGGGAGCGCTGGCGGCGGGCCGCCACGAGTTCCGCGACGCACTGCGGTGGGCCCGCCGTGCGGCGCGGACCAATCCGGCCAACGCGGCCGCCCGGGGAGTGCTGGGTGATGCGTACACCCAACTCGGCCGATACCGCGAATCCTTCGAGGCCGTCCAGAAGATGGTCGACCTCCAGCCGGGCACTCCCTCGCTCGCCCGCGCCTCCTACACATGGGAGCTGCGCGGCGAGACGGACCGGGCACGTGCCCTGATGCGCCGTGCGCTGAAGGCGGCGTCGGACCCCGGGGACACGGCCTTCGCGCGCTACCACCTGGCCGGGTTGGCCCTGCGGTCCGGTGCGCCCTCCACCGCGTTGCGGGAGGCGAACGCGGGCCTGCGCAGTGTTCCCGACAATCCCGACCTCCTCGAAGTGCGGGCACGGGCCCGCTCCGCGCTCGGCCGGCCGACCGCGGCCGTGGCCGACTTCGAGCAGGCCATCGCCCACGTACCGCAGCCGGCCTACGTGATCGCGCTGGGCGAGCTCCAGCAGGCACGGGGGCACCTGGGGAAGGCACGTCGGCAATACGCCCTGTACCGGGCCCAGGAGCGGCTTCTGCAGCGGGCCGGGGTCCGGGACGACGCCGAGGCGGTGCTCTTCGAGGCCGACCACGGCGACGCCGACCGCGCGGTCGGGCTCGGGCGCCGGGCGGTGCGCAGCCGCCCGTTCCTCGCCAGTCACGATGCCTACGCCTGGGCACTGCATCGAGCGGGCCGCGACCGCGAGGCGCTCTCGCACGCCGAGCAGGCCCTGCGCCTGGGGACCCGCAGCGCCCTCTACCGCTACCACCGCGGCATGATCCACCACGCTCTCGGGGACCGCGCGGCCGCACGCACCGATCTGCGGGCGGCGCTGCGGACCGACCCGCACTTCCACCCGCTCCACGCACCGGCCGCACGCCGGACACTCACCAGGATCGGAGCCGAGGCATGAACGGCCGTACGCGGCGCGGGACTCCCCTGCCGGCCGCCGCGCGGGCGGCGGTCCTCGCCGCCTCGGCGGCGCTGCTGCTCCTGGGCGGCGCGCCCACGGCGCAGGCTCATCCGCTGGGCAACTTCACCGTCAACCACTACTCCGGGTTCACCCTCTTCACCGACCGGATCGACGTCACGGCCGTCGTCGACCGGGCCGAGATCGCGGCGGCCCAGGAGCTGCCGGCCGTCGACGCCGACGCGGACGGACGGACCTCCGAAGCCGAACGAACCGCCTACGCCCGCCGACAGTGCGCTGAGCTGGCGCGGAAGGTCACCGCGCAGATCGACGACCGGGGAGTCCACTGGCGCGTGCGCAGCAGCGCCTTCACCCGCCACCCCGGCCAGGCCGGGCTGCGGACCAGCCGGCTGCACTGCGACCTCACCGGTCCGGCCGACCTCTCCTCCCCCGCGCGGGTCGAGGTCACCGACTCCTTCGCGGGAAAGAGCGTCGGCTGGCACGAGATGACCGCCGAAGGCAGCGGCGTGCGGCTGTCCTCGTCTCCGCTGCCGACGTCGTCCGCGACCGACGAGCTGCGGCACTACCCGGCGGACCTGCTCGCCGACCCCCTCGACCAGCGCTCGGCGACGCTGCGGACCGCACCGGGCGCCGGCGGGGACGGCGCTCCCGCCGTCCCCGCCGAACTGCCGGGCGCCGGGCCGCTGACCGCGGCGCTGACCCGGGTCACCGACCTCTTCGACTCCCTCGTCGGTGCCGACACCCTGACCCTGCCGGTGGGACTGCTGGCGCTGGCCCTCTCCCTGGTGCTGGGGGCGTCGCACGCGGCCATGCCCGGCCACGGGAAGACCATCATGGCGGCGTATCTGGCCGGACGGCGCGGCAGCGTGCGGGACGCGGTGACCGTCGGTGCGACAGTCACCTTCACCCACACCGCCGGAGTCCTGGTCCTCGGCTTCGCCCTTCCTCTGACGACCCGTCTGGCGGGCGAGTCGGTGCTGGGATGGCTGGGAGTCGCCAGCGGACTGCTGGTCACCGGCATCGGTCTGGCGCTGCTGAAAGGAGCGTTGCGGGGCGGCGGCGACGGCATCGGCCACTTCCACGGTCACTCCCACAGCCATGGGCACCAGCACGAGCACGGGCACGGCCGTAGGCACGGGCACGGCCACGGTCATGGGCACGGCCACAGCCAGGGGCACTCGCACGGGCACGAGCACGCCCCCGGACCCCCGCACCCGGAGCAGCCTTACGCCGACGAGAAAGCGCACGGCGGTGTCGCCGTGCTGGCCCCCGCCCCGGAAGCCACCGAACCCGAGGCCCGGGCCCGTCCCGGCGCCGCTCCCCCGTCCGCCCGCACCCACGCCCGACGCGGCCTGATCGGTGTCGGGATCGCGGGCGGACTCGTCCCCAGCCCCTCCGCGCTCGTCGTGCTGCTCGGGGCCGTGGCGCTGGGACGTACCGCCTTCGGAGTGCTGCTCGTGCTCGGCTATGGGCTCGGCATGGCGCTCACCCTGACCGCGGCGGGTGTCGCGCTGGTGAAGTTCCGCGACGCGCTGACCGGCTCACAGCGCCTCTCCCGGCTGGCATCTTCCCGGGTCGTCACCCACCTCGGCCGACGCGGCCCGGCGCTCACGGCCGGACTCGTGGTGGCTGTCGGCCTCGGGCTGACGGCACGCGCCTTCTTCGGCAGCCTGTGAACGAGCGCAGAGGTGGTCCGCGAAGCGGTTCTTCCCGAGCCGCCGTGCGCCCCGAACGCCCTTCAGCACCCGTGCCGTGCCGCCGGCACGGAGGGTCGTTCCCGGGCGCGGAATCCGGGCGCCCCCTCTAGGGTGAAATGAGTGGATACAGCGTAGACACTCCGAGGTGCGACATGCGGGAGCGCGGCGAGAACGACGCTGAGCCGGACACGGACGAGGACGAGCGTGGCGTCTCCTCCGACGACGGCGAGCGTGAGGACGAGGAAGCGACTGACGCGGAGTGGACCCAGGAGGACGAGGACGAAGAGCCTCTGGAAGGCGAACTCGCGGAATCCCCGTCGGCACAGCCGGCCGGCAGGTCCGACGACCCGGACGTTCTGCTGGACGTACCACAGCTACGGGTCGAGGAGATCGATCTGCAGGTCGAGGATCTGCAAGCCCGGGTCTCGCTGCAAGCTGAAGTCCTGGACCTCCTCAAGCTCAACGTCGGCGCCGATGTGTCACTCGGCCGCGTCGAGCTGGACATCAAGGGCGTGGAGGCGCAGGCCCTGCTCAAGGTCCGGCTCGACAACGTCGCGGCGATCGTGGGCAGGGTGCTGTCCACCATCGACCGCAACCCCCAGATCCTGGAGCAGATCACCTCCGGCGTCGGCTCCGCGGCGGAGAGCCTGGGCAGCGGCGCCGGGAAGGCGGTCGGCGAGCTGGGAGAGGGTGCCGGCGAAGCCGTCGAGGACGTCGGCAAAGGCGCGAGCAAGGCGGTCGAGGACGTCGGGGAGGGCGCGGGCGGAGCCGTCGAGGACGTCGGCAAAGGCGCGGGCGGAGCCGTCGAGGACGTCGGGGAGGGCGCGGGCGGAGCCGTCGAGGACGTCGGCAAAGGCGCGGGCGGAGCCGTCGAGGACGTCGGCGAAGGCGCCGGAAAAGCCGCGGAAGACGTCGGCAAAGGCGCGGGCGGAGCCGTCGAGGACGTCGGCAAAGGCGCCGGAAAAGCCGCGGAAGACGTCGGCAAAGGCGCCGGTGAGGCGGTAGGGGAGGTGGGGGGCACGGCCTCCGAGACGGCTGGGGCGGCCGGGCGTGCGGTGAGGAGTTCCACGGGCGGACAGTCCGGCGGGAGCTCGGGCCGCGGTTCGGGGGCCGAGGGTCGGACCACGAAGAAGAGCTCCGGCTCCGGGAGCAGAGACGAATCCGCCGGGCGGGCCTCACACAGGCGCAAGTCCTCGTTCCGCGGCCGCGAGCGGGAACGGCCGCCATGAACGTCCGCCCCGGACATCGAGGCCTCCTCCGTGGTGGAGGCCGACCGGCCGTGCTCTCGAGGTTCTGGTGAGCAGACTGGCACTGGTGAGCAGGAAGGGTACCTGGGGGCGGCACGGCACCGGACATCGGTCTTCCGCGCGGTGCGCCGCAGCCTGTCGCACGATCCACCGGCGTAGCGGCGTACCGGGCGCCCGCACACCGGGTGCTGTCTGAGCCCGTCCGGATCCGCGGGCGACCGCCGGTCGCCCGCGGATCGGTGTGCCGGCGCGCCGGGGCGGTGAGAGACGGCCCCTCGACACCGGACCTGCGGCAGGAGCCCCCGGCCGGGGTCCTGCATCGGGGTCCTGCATCCCGGCTACGGTGTCGGGGCCTACGGTGTCGTGCGGCGCTCCGGAGAGGCTTTCCGCGTGTCAGCGCCGGAGCTGACACACCGCTGGGACTCGGAGGGTCCGTACCAGTCCAGGCAGACCACCGTGGCGTCGTCTTCGAGCCGCCCGCCGCACGCGTGCAGAACTGTGGTCGTCAGAGCCATCGTGATCTCCCGCGGATGCAGGTTCCGTGTGCGCTCCAGCACGGCGGCCAGATCCACCCTCTCGGCGTTCCGCTCCAGCATGCCGTCGGTGAGCAGGAGCAGTCGGTCGCCAGGGCGCATCTCGAGGTCCTGGACACGGTAGACCCAGGACGGGGAGATCTGGAGGCCGAAGGGGTGATCCACCTCGCAGGTGACTTCCTCCACTGTGCCGTCCCGCATACGCAGCGGCCACGGATGGCCTGCGTTCACGAACCGGGCCCGCCCGCTGCGGAGATCGAAACGCAGCAGTTGACCGGTGGCGTGACCACGACCGTACCCGGCGAGCGCTTCGTCGGCCCGGCGGGCCTGATCGGCCAAGCCGGCTCCGGCCCGCCGGGCGCCGCGCAAGGCGCCCACCAGAACCGTGGCGGCGAGAGCGGCCTCGACATCGTGCCCCATGGTGTCGGTCACCGACACGTGCAGGGCGTCACGGTCCAGGGAGAAGTCGAAGGTGTCGCCGCTGAGATCTTCGGAGGGTTCCAGGTTCCCGCACAGGGCGAACTGCGCGGCTTCGCACGACAGGGACGGGGGCAGCAACTGGTATTGGATCTCCGCCGCCAACGTGGGCGGCTTGGTGCGTTTGCCCCAGGTGTAGACATCGGTGAAGCGTCCGTTGGCGATGACGATGTAGGCCAAGGCATGGGCGGCTTCCCCGACCTCCTGGAGGGTCCGCTCGTCCACGCCGGCCGGAAGGCGGAGTTCCAGCACCCCGATCGCATCGCCGCGGTTGGTCACCGGCACGATGACTCTCCGTCCCTGTCCGGTCCCCTCCTGATACAGCCGCTGCGTACGGATCACCTGCTCATAGGGGCTTCCGCGGAGCATGATCCGCTCCGCTGCGGCGGAACCGGCCCCCGCCGCAGCGGAGCGGGCCAGCCGCATCACGGCTCTGCCCGTCAGATCCACGATGAGGAAGGAGACCTCGGAGGCTTGGAATCGCTGCCGCAGGTCCTCGGCGACCACATCGACCGCCTCCACCGGCGCGGCCGCCTCAGCGGTCGTCAGGAGCCGGGCGAGTTCACCGTGCGCACCACTCACGGCACGCTCCTTTCCCTCCCCCTCCTGTCAGCTTGGAGTCCACCGTGGTCAGCGTCAAACGGCGGCCGGTGCGAAGGGTACGGACGGTCACGAGGGCCCTCCCTCCATCCGGATGCGCCGCGGCGCGTGTCCGGCTCGCGAAGTCTCCCCGTACAGCAGCGGGCCGACCGCGGCAGCGCCGATCAACAGGGCGCGGCTGTGGACCAGGAGCGGTCGAGCGCGGCCGCCCGTGGCCGATCAGTGGCCGGCGAAGTGCGGGACGCAGCCGCTGGGAGCGGCGGGGCGCCTGCCTTCAGCGGACTACTGCGGCATGGGCGTGGGCTGTCCGGCGGCCCGGTCTCCTCCCGCCGTGTCACCGCTTGCCCGGTGCGGTGCTGTACACGTCCGGGGAGAAGTTCGCCTCGACCGCGACCAGGCGCAGCGCCTCGAGCGTGTCGATCTGTTCCAGGGCTCGCTCGAGCAGCTGACCGATCCGGTCCTCGTCCGGCGCGCCTTCCCGCTGCCCCGTCCGCAACAGGGTGCGCCAGAGCAGGGCCTTCCCCTCGACCCCCAGCCTCAACGTCTCCAGTTCCATGAGGCTGTTCAGCCCGGAGGGTCCGTGCAGCACGCCGTTGGGCTTCAGGCGCTCCAGCAACTCGGCCACCCTGCCGCCGTAGATCTTGTAGCGGCGGACGGGCAGGCCGAGCTCGCCCATGATCGTCAGCAAGGAGTTCCGGTCTTCCGCGATCTGTTCGGCCAGGTGCTCCAACTCGGCCCCGTGCGCCCCGTTCCGGCCCCGGCGGGCGATCCGACGCGCGAGTCCGGTACCGAAAGTCGCGCCGGCCAGATGGTCGTTGAGATAGATCGCCAGCTTGTCGGCATGCATTGTGGCCCTTCTCCGGCTGTAGTGGGATCTCCAGGAGCATGCGCACTCCGACAGCGGACCCGTGGGGCGCCACTCGTGGTACCGGCCGCCCGCGGCGGGTCCGCCGGGCCGCGAGGCAGGCGTCGGTGCCAGGCCGGGGCGGTTCCCGGGCCTGTCCTGAACCTGTATCCCCCGGTCTCCTGCGGAGCTACCGGGGTCGGAAAGACGGACACCGGCGCATGACCGGCCCCGGCCGACGGTGGCGAGCGCGCAAAGGGCCGGCCCTACCGCTGACGGCCCTCCTCCTCGCTGTCCTCCTCATTCTCGTTCTCCCCGTTCTCGTCCTCGCCGTTCTCGTCCTCGCCGTTCTCCTCGTTCTCCTCGCCCTCAGCGGGCCCTTCTTCGTCCTCCCCCTCCTGCTCCTCCTGCACCACCTCGTCATGACTCCGGACGACCTCGCCGTCGCGGATCTCGCACCGCCAGCCCTCCACTTCTTCGGCCTGGAGAGTGACATAGCGCTGGAAGTGCTTGAGGTCGAGACGAAGGCGGCGGCCCTGAGCCCGCCAGATGTTGCCGAGCTTCTCGAAGAAGCCGGACGGGTAGTACTCCACGACCACTGTGACCCGCGTCAGTTTCTCGTCCAGCCAGTGGAAGCTGACCGCGCCGCGAGTGGTGCCCTTCGACCCTTCCGACGTCCACACGATCCGCTCGTCCGGCACCATCTCCAGCGTGGTGGCCTTCCAACTTCGGGTGGACGGCCAGACGCGGACCTTCCAGTCGGTGGTGGTCTCGTCCTCGTCGTCCACCGAAACGTTGCTGACGCCGTTGGTGAAGGTGCCGAAGTTCTCGAACTGCGAGAAGTGGTTGTAGACGACGCGGAGCGGCCGGCCGATGTCCACGTGCTCGATGATATTGATGGCCTTCAGGTCGCCTGCTTCGCTGCTGCCACCGTCCATACCGACCGCTTCCTTGGCCTTCCCCACCGCCTTGTCCTTGGCTCCCTTGGCCTTCTCCTTGACGACGGCCTTGACCGGGTTCTCCCCCTTGGCCGCGGCCTCCGCGGCGCCTGCGAGAGCACCGCCACCCTCACTCCCCGGCAGCAGCTTGCCGAGGCCGCCGTCTGCGTCCGCCACGCTCTCCAGCTTGTCCGTCACTTTGCCGACGGCCTGCTTGCCCATTGCCCCCAAGAACTCCAGGACCTGTTCACGAAGCTGATCGAGAGGAGAGGGGCCGCCCTCGTCCGGCTTCGTCTTCTGCAATTGTCCGGCCACGCCACTCACCTCCTGCGGCTCGAACGAGCGGCGGACCTCTTGTCCGATCCGCCTGAGGTCTTCTTGGCGGACGAACTCTCCGTCTTTCGCCCACCCGACCGGACGGAGGCCGTCTGCGCGCCGGTGCCGGAGCGCTTCGCCGGTCGGCGGCCACCGCCGTCCGACTTGGCGGGTGCCTTCTTCGCGGGTCTGCGCCGCGGCTCCCCGGACTCTTCCTCGGGCTCTTCTTCGACTTCCTCGTCCCGTTCTTCCTCGCCCTCGCCGCTCTCCTGTTCACCGTCCGCCGCCTCCTTGGGGCTCAGGCTCTCGGTGCGTCCGCGGAGCGACTCGGTGAAGGACTCGATACGCCTGTTGGTGACCGCACTGAGGGCCGTGCGCGCGGTGCTCAGCAATTCCTCCTGCACCTGTTCGGTGAGGGCCGCGAACTGCGGAGTCTCGGAGAGCTTCCGAACGCCCTTGCTCACCAGTTCCTGCGGGTCGAGCCCCAGTCGGCGCCCGGCGACCGCAGAACCGAGGACGAGCGCGAGCTTCGCCTTCCTCGTCCTGCCGAGCAGGTATCCACCGGCAACGGCGGCGATGACCGCCTTTTTGCAACTGTCTTCCATGGCTGATTCCTCGGGCTCCTTCGGCTGGTACCCCATGCCGTCGCGGGTCTCGGAACGGTTCGGAAAGGTGCTGCCAACAGGCACTGGGAGCGGTTCACCGCCCCTGGAGCAGGATTCCGCGCGCAGTTCTTTCGGACGGGAAGCCCGGATCGGCCGACCCGGCGCTGCCGGGAGGGTGGAGCCCGGCGGGGCGGTGACGGTGATGCTGCCGGTGCCGGTTTACGCCTCGGCAGCACTGATGATCAGACATATAACCATTGTGTACATATGTCTTTCTCGGCCGCATGTCCTGCTGTGCATATGCGTCACAGGCCGCCCCGCCATCCCGCGGCAGGTCGAACAGGGTTCCGCCGGATCGCAAGACGGCCGACTCGAACAGCGCTCGCACAACCCGAGGGGCGGCGTGGGCGGCTCGTCGGCGGATCCGCGGTCCCGCCGGGTCTAGCGCAACGGACGCCCGCTGGCCCCGCCGCTCTCCTCGTCGCCCTCCTCGTCCTCCTGGAGCGCGACATCGGGAATGACGATGTTCACCTCGGCGACCTCGAAACCGGTGGTGTTCTCCACCGTGGAGATCACGTGCTCCCGGACACGCTGGGCGACGCGATGGACCGGCTCGCCGTACTCCACGACGACGCTCAGGTCTATCGCGGCCTGTTGCTCACCGGTCTCGACGGACACGCCCTGCTGAGCGGCGCTGCCCTCACCCCCGACACGCCGGCGCACCGCTCCGGTGGCACGCGCCCCTGCTCCGCCCAGGGCATGGACGCCGGACACCTCGCGGGCGGAAATACCGGCCGTCTTGGCCACCACCGTGCCGGAGACGGTGGTGGTGCCCCGGTTCTTCGGGTCCTGCTGGTTGCCGTCAGCCATGATGCACCTCCAAGGGCCGGATCGCCGGGGCCCGTCGGCCGACTGCACTGCATCCCGGCTGCTCGGCCACACTCTCCACCCTCCGCCTGCGACGGCATGAACGCCAATCCGGGGCCGGCATCCCGTCCTCACCCCGAAGAAGCCCTACTGACCTGCGGTGATACCGACCGGCAGCGCTGCCCCGACTGACCCGCGCCCCTCCTGGGCAGGCCCCCACCGCCGGAATCCCCGCCGATTCTCCTCGCCGCCGAGCCATCACCCCCCGTAGCCGGAAATGTACGCAACGTCACCACGGTGCCGCCTCCCACCCGATGCCTCCCGGGTGGGAACTGTCGCCGAAGGGGGCCGTCCCGCGCGGACGTCGCGGGACGGCCCGGGCACCGGCGCATGCCGTGATGGTGTGGTCCGAAGACGGGGAGGCAGGCCACGCGGAGTCCGCCGCCCCACCGAGGGGAGGCGTCACGCGGCAGCCGGTGGCGCGTCCTACGGCACCCTCAGCACTCGCCCCGCCACACGACCCTCTGGACGACGAGCGTGCGGTAGGCGGTCCATTCGTACTGGCCGGGACCGGGGTTGTAATGGAAACAGGAGGTGGCGGTCCCCTCGTACCAGTAGGTCATGTCGACATGATCGGCGCCGGGGTAGGCGTAACCGTTGTTGAAGACGGACCTGAAGGCGACACTGCCGCTCCAGTTGCCCGCAGTCCTGAGCACCAGCGAACCGGTCTGGTCCGGTCCGCTCCAGGCGCAGAAGTACCCCTTGGGGCAGCCGGGCGGGCTGGCCTCGGCGGAGGCGGTGGGCGCCAGGCCGATGATGCCGGCTAACGCGCCGGAGGCGGTGAGAGCTGCGACGGTCGACTTGCGCATCGGATGTCCTTCCGGGACGGATTCGGGAGTGCACGCCGGTCGGTGGCGCTGTGCGGTCGATACCCGGTCACTGCGGTTCGTCCATTCCCCTCGGAGCATGCGGCGCAGCAGCCTCCGAGGGGCGGAGCCGAACACTCGAAGGGCCCGTCGGCCCATCAGTTGGACACTCGGCAGCTCTCTACGGTTGTGCTTCCGCGCCGGTCCGGGCCGCTTCCTCCCGTCGCCCCCGGGGCATGCGGCCGGGGCTGTCGGTCCGCCGGGTGGGAGCCCGGGGTGTGCCCGAAGGTGCGCCGGAAGACGTCGATGAACGCGCTGGTCGACGACCAGCCGCAGCGGTGGGCCACCGCGGTGACCGGCTCCTTCTCGGCCAGCAGGACCAGGGCCCGCTGGAGCCGCAGTTGGGTGCGCCACTGCGGGAAGGTCATGCCGAGGTCGCCGCGGAACAGCCGGGAGAGGGTGCGCTCGCTCGCGCCGACCTGGCGGCCGAGGTCGGCGAGGGTGCGGTCGTCGGCCGGATCGGCGCGCAGGATCCCGCACAGCGCGCGCAGTGCGGGTGCGGACGGCGCCGGCAGGTGCAGCGGCTGTTGCGGGGAGGCGCGCAACTGGTCGAGCAGCACCGCGCGCAGCCGGGTGCGTTCGGGGCTCTCGTCTTCGGGGGCGCGGGTGTAGGCGATGATCAGCTCACGCAGCAGCGGGCCCACGGCGAGCACGGTGGGGGCGTCCAGGCGGAGCGGGTTGTCGGTCGCGGGCAGCCCCACCAGGTGCAGGTCGAGCTCCCCGCGGGCCTCGTGTGCGTGCACCGTGCCGGCCGGCACCCAGATGGCGCGGTTCCCCGGGGCGACCCAGGAGCCGGAGCCGGTCGTGACGATCAGCACCCCGCGCCCGGCGTAGACGATCTGGTGGTCGTCGTGCCGGTGCGGGTCGATCGCGCCACCGGAGGCCAGTCGCCGGGTGTGCGTCGGAGCGATCGGCGTGTGGCGGGCATCCGTCATCATTCGGCAGATTATCGGAAGCCCGACAGCCGCGCCGGCCCGGAGCATGGCGCTGTGCGAAGAAACCTCTCGATCACTCTGCTGTCCGTCGGGCACGCCTGCGTCGACGTCTACCAGGGGGCGGTGGCGTCCCTGGTCCCGTTCTACGTCGCCGAGCGCGCCTACGGCTACGCGACGGTCTCCGGCCTGGTGCTGGCCGCCTCCCTGCTGTCCTCGGTGGTGCAGCCGGCGTTCGGTGCCCTGACCGACCGCTGGTCGATGCCGTGGCTCCTGCCCGTCAGCACGCTGGTGGGCGGCGCGGGCATCGCGCTGAGCGGAACCAGCGGCTCCTACGGTGCGACCGTGCTGTTCGTGGCCGTCTCCGGGATCGGTGTGGCCGCCTATCACCCCGAGTCCGCCCGGATCGCCCGGATCGCGTCCCGCGGCAGCCACAGCGCCATGGGGTGGTTCTCCACGGGCGGCAACCTCGGCTTCGCCGTCGCCCCGCTGATGGTCGGCGCGGTGGTGGGGACCGGCGGACTGCGCCTGACTCCGCTGCTGGTGCTGCCCGCGCTCGCCGGGAGCGTGCTGTGCCTGCCGGTGCTGCGGGTGCTGGGTCGGTGGCACGCTGCCGGGGGCTCCGCGGCGCGGACGGACGGAGCGGACGACCGGGCCGCGTTCATGCGGCTGTCGCTGGCCGTGGTGTGCCGCTCGATCGTCTTCGTGGGACTGAGTACGTTCCTCTCGCTGTACGCGCAGCAGCGGACGGGCGGCGGGTCCGCGGCGGGCACGGCGGCCCTGTTCGTGCTCTACCTCGGCGGCGCGGCCGGCTCCGTGCTGGGCGGCACCCTGGCGGGCCGCTGGGGGCGGGTCACCGTCGCCCGCCGGTCCTACCTGGTCGCGACCGCCGCGGTCGTGGGTGTGCTGGTGGTGCCGGGTCCGGCCCTGTACCTGTTCGTGGCGCTCACATCGGCCGGTCTCTACGTACCCTTCTCGCTGCAGGTCACCCTGGGCCAGGACTACCTGCCCTCACGGGTCGGCACGGCGGGCGGGATCACACTCGGGCTGGCCGTCGGCGTCGGCGGCCTGGCCGGTCCCCCGCTCGGCGTTCTCGCCGACGCGACCTCGCTGCGGACCGCCCTGGCCCCGCTCGCCCTGATGCCGGTGCTGTGCTGGCTGCTGTTCCGCACGCTGCCGGAACCGGCCGCACCGCTCCCGGCGTCCGGCCCGCCTGGGGACCCGGCCGCCGCGGAGGCGGAGCCGGGCGCGACGGCCGCGGAGCCCGGCCGGCAGTCCCGCCGGGGCTGAGCCGAGCCGCTCCCGTTCGGCAGGGGCGCCACGGAGGAGCGCACCTGAGCTGCCCGCCGCCGCTCTCGGCGACGGCGGGCGGGGCTCTCAGGGACCCTACGACCGCGTCGGCCAGACCAGCGCCTGGGCGACGACGACGTTCTCCCCGTCGAAAGTGACGGCGGGGCCTTCGTGCAACTCGTAGCCCATGCCCATCGCCTCGCTCACACGGTGGCAGAACGCGGCATCGTCCGGCCCGGTCAAGACCCGGTAGAGGGGCCATCCCTCAGGGGGTGTGCTCATAGGCGAAGGATCCCACGCAGGCCCCGGGCCTCCATGAACACCCCCAGCTCCTTCGCTCCCCGGGTCGTGGGGACGACCGCGCGTCGGACGTGGAGCCCGTCGTCCGGCAGGCGGTGCGGGCGCGGACAGTGAGGAACCGGTTGCCGGGCGGACGCTCCGTGGCGGGCACCGGGCGGCGGCCGACTGGTCAGTGACTGCCGTTCAGTTGCCCGGCCAGCTGCTCGTGCATGGTGGCGCTGGGCTCGTTCAGACCGATGATCGTGACCTGCTTGCCGCGCTCCGCGTACTTGGTCTCCACCGCGTCGAGAGCGGCGACGGAGGAGGCGTCCCAGATGTGTGCGTCGGACAGGTCGATGACGACGTCGTCCGGGTCGCCCTTGTAGTCGAACTGGTAGACGAGGTCGTTGGAGGAGGCGAAGAACAGCTCGCCGGTGACGGCGTAGACGACCTGTGTGCCCTCGGGGTCGACGACGCCGGTGACTTCGGCGAGGTGGGCCACCCGCTTGGCGAAGATCACCATGGCGGTGACCGAGCCGACGACGACGCCGATGGCGAGGTTGCCGGTGGCGACGACCACGATGACCGTGATGGCCATGACCGCGATCTCACCGGCCGGCATGCGCTTGAGGGTCTTGGGCTGGATCGAGTGCCAGTCGAAGGTGCCGACGGCCACCAGGACCATGACCGCGACGAGCGCTGCCATGGGGATGTCGGAGACCACGGGGCCGAAGGCGATGCACAGCACGAGCAGGAAGGCTCCGGCCAGGAACGTGGACAGGCGGGTGCGCGCGCCGGATGTCTTCACGTTGATCATGGTCTGGCCGATCATGGCGCAGCCGCCCATCCCGCCGAAGAAGCCCGTGACGATGTTGGCGACGCCCTGACCCACCGACTCACGGGTCTTGTTGGAGTGGGTGTCGGTGATGTCGTCCACCAGCTTGGCCGTCATCAGCGACTCCATGAGACCGACCAACGCGAGTGCGAGGGCGTAGGGGGCGATGACGGTGAGCGTGTGCAGGGTGAGGGGCACATCGGGCAGGCCGGGGACGGGAAGGGAGCCGGGCAGCTTGCCCTTGTCGCCGACTGTGGGGACCGCGACACCCGCGGCAAGGGTGATCACCGTGAGGACGACGATGGACACAAGCGGTGCGGGCACCGTCTTGGTGAGCTTCGGGAAGAGGACCATCAGCAGCAGTCCCGCCGCGATCAGCGGGTATACGGGCCATGGCACATGCGTCATCTCCGGCACCTGGGCCATGAAGATCATGATGGCCAGCGCGTTGACGAAGCCCACCATGACGCTGCGGGGGACGAACCGCATCAGCTTGGCGACGCCGAGAGCCCCGAGGATCATCTGGAAGACACCGCCGAGGATGACGGCGGCGATCAGGTATCCCAGCCCGTACTCGTGGTTCAGCGGTGCGACAACGAGGGCGATGGCGCCGGTGGCGGCCGAGATCATCGCCTTGCGGCCGCCGACGAACGAGATGACCACGGCCATGACACAGGCGGCATACAGGCCGACCTTCGGGTCGACGCCGGCGATGATCGAGAAGGAGATCGCCTCGGGGATCAGCGCGAGGGCCACCACCAGACCGGCCAGCACCTCGGTGCGCAGCACCTTGGGAGAGGCGAGCCATTCCGGCTTGGACAGGCGCAGCTTGGCAGCCACGGGAAGCGGTGAGGACATGCAACCGTTTCTGTTCAGGCGCGCGTCCAGGCCGTGGACGCACACGCGTCGTACTGGCTCCGCAAGGAGCGGGAACATCCGGCGGCCCGGCCGCCTCAGCGCGGTCGCCGGACCAGGGCGGCAACCGCGCGGTTGCCGATCGGGCATCATTGCCCGGAAGACTCGGGCGCCGGCGGGCCCCCGCCGGGGCCTTCGCTACGGCGAGATCACCTCTACCGTGTACGGGACGGTGGAGGCGAACACCTGAAAACTCTACCCTGACGTGAGGGCAGAGTGCGACCCGTGGGCTGTGAATTGCAGGTAAACCCCCTCAAGATCCTGTGATTCATCTCACGCACAGGCGGAGTCGTCCCGTCTTCGAAAACAGCGAATGACAGAAGGAGAAGACGCGGCCATGAGCGAGCGGCAGATGCAGATCGGTGAGGTCGCCGAACGGACCGGTTTGTCGCTGCGCACCATCCGCCACTACGAGGAAGTCGGCCTCGTCATCCCCTCCGCCCGCAGCAAGGGCGGGTTCCGGCTCTACACCGAGGCCGATGTCGAGCGTCTGATGGTCATCCGCCGGATGAAGCCGCTGGACTTCTCCCTGGAGGAGATGCGGGACCTGCTGGAGATCACCGACCGGATCGCCGCCACGGACGACCCACCCGCCGACGAGGAGCGCGAGCGGCTCCGCGAAAGGCTCGACGCGTACCGCAAGGTGGCTGACGAGCGCTGCGAGACGCTGCGCGCCCGCCTGGAGATGGCCGAGGACTTCGCCTCCACCCTGCGCCGGCGCCTGGGTTCGTAGAGCCGCGGGGTGAGCGGGCACGGCTGGCTGGTCCGGCCGGGGCCCCGACTGCGGGTCAGTGCCTCCCCCCCGGGCCGGGCGGGAGCGAGGGCTTCGGCGCCGGACGCGTCGGTGGCTCGGGCCCCCGTGCGCCCCGCGCGCACTGCGGCACAAGCCGGCCACCGCCTGACGGCAACCGCGCTGCCGTCAGGCGGTGGCCGCGGTGTACGCCGATCACCTGCCCGACTGGCTCAGCACACCCCGTGCTTGCGCAGCACCCGCCGCTGGGCGCCGGTCAGCTTCGTCGGGAAGTAGAGGTAGCAGATGCCGCCGGTGCCGCCGACGACCTTGCCGTCGGCGTTCTTGCGCTTGGTCCGCAGCCAGATGTTCTCGAACTGCCGGCGCCGGTAGACGTGCCGGACGGAGGGATTGTCCGGTGAGTTGGGGTCGTTGGCGATGACGTCGCCGGACGCGGTGAAGCCGATGACGGTCATCAGGTGACCCGAGGTGCCGTATCCGGCGCCGTCCAGTTCGGACTCGAGGAAGGACTGGGAGGTGATCAGCGGGATGCCCGCCGCGACGAGTTCCTCGGCCTCGTTCAGCGAGTTCATGCGGGTGACGACCGCGTTCATGTCCCGGTAGGTACTGGCGTAGGCGCCGTTGAAGGGCCAGTTGCCGCAGCCTTCGTACCGGTAGTCGAAGGTGTACCGGGCGGCGTGGCAGACCTGCGGGTCGGCGTAGTCGGGGTTGACCCAGGCCAGGTCCTCGGCGCTGGGCCTGCGGCCCCAGTACTCGATGATCATCTGCGAGGAGGTGGGGCTGCACCACGCCTCTCCCCCGTTGTCGTACTCGGGGTACTGGCCCTTGTGGATCTCCTGCGAGTAGCGCGGCACCTTCAGCTCGACGTCCCGGCCGAGGCCCGGCTCGGAGGCGGGGACCTCGAAGCGGTCGGGCACGTCGGAGCACATCGCGCCGGCCCGCCAGACGGTGGGGGTGGCGCGGCTGCCCGGGGCCCGGTAGAGGGTCAGGCGGATCCGGTAGGACGTCAGGCGGAGCCCGGTGGCGGGGTCGTCCACGGCGAAGGTGTCGGTGTAGATGGTGCTCTTGCCGTCCTTCTGGCCGCCGACCGAGGTACGGCGCGGTACGTCGTCGCCGTCGCCCGAGGTCCAGATGCCCATGGTGTACCAGGGCGTGTGCCCACCGTCCGAGTAGCTGCCGCGCAGTTCGACCCGGATCCAGGTGCCCTCGGGGGTGTGGGCGTTCCAGGAGGCGATGGCCTCACTCGCCGGGACGGCGCAGGTGTGGCGCGGCGAGGTCCAGGTGGCGTACTCCCAGTCGGCCTTCCTGCCGGTGTGCGGATCGCTGTAGGAGGTGGTGCCCGCGGCGTTCCCGAGCACGATGCCGGGGCGCCTGCCCGACCGCACCCGGGTGCCGTCGGCGGCGCCCGTGGCCCAGTCGCGCCGGGAGGCCCAGTCGTGGAACTCCACCTGTCCCGCCTTCCCGGGTCGACCCGGCCGGGGCGGGCGGCCGGGGTGCGGCGCGCCGGTGGTTCCACCCGTCCGGGCGTCGGCTGCCAGAGCGGTGGGAACCGCGCCCGCCGAGGCGGCCACGGCGACGGCGGCGGCCAGGACGGTACGGCGGTTGGCGGATCTGCTGGTCATGCGGAGTGCCCCCAGTCGTGGGTCGGTGCGATGGTGCCTCACGGTGGTGCTCGGCGTCGTACGCGGTCCTGCCCTGCGGTCCGGTCCGGGCCGTACGCGGAAGCCAACTATCGCGGCTCGGCGGGACGCGTGCCAGGGCTTCGGCCGCTCGGCATGCCGCCGTCATTGGCGGAGACCAGTGACGCACCGTGGCTGCCCGTCAGGCGCGGGAGCGTTTCGCACAGCCGTGTGCACCGGGACGTAGGCTGGGAGGATGCCTGCTCCGCTCCCGCTCGACGCGCTCGCCGACCGGCTCGCCGCGCTGCCCGCCTCGTGCGGGCCGGTGCGCCTGGTCGGTGTGGACGGGCATGCCGGGTCGGGCAAGACGACGCTGGCCCGGGAGCTGTCGGAGCGGCTCGGCGGGGCGCCGGTGCTGCATCTGGACGACCTGGCCTGCCACAAGGGACTGTTCGACTGGACGGAGCGGCTGACCCGGCAGGTCCTCGAACCGCTGGAGCGAGGGGTCCGCGCACGCTACGTGGTCTACGACTGGGTGGCGCGCGCCTTCACCGCGGAGGCCGGGCTGCCGCCCGCGCCGGTCGTCCTCGTCGAGGGCGTGGGGGCGGGACGGGCTGCGCTGCGGCCCCGGCTGGCCTCGCTGCTGTGGGTCGAGATGGCGGCCGCGGACGCGTGGCGGCGCGGGCGGCGCCGCGACGGCCCGGCACAGCGGGACTTCTGGGCGCGGTGGATACCCGCGGAGCGCGCGCATTTCGCGGCCGACCCGTCGCGCCCGTTCGCGGACTTCCTGGTACACGAAACGGGCCCGGGACACACGGGGTACGAGGTGCGGGAGAGGCGTGGAGAGACGCCGGGCCCGCCGCTGAATATGACGCTCCGTATAAGCAACGGCCGTTGAGAGCATACTGTCGGCACCGTGTGCAACCGAGCGGCTTGACCATCGGCGCAGGACCGATTAGTTTTCCAACAGGCGGTCTGCGCAGGCCGTCTTCGGACGCGAAGCCCCCGGTTGTTCCCCCGTGACCGGGGGCTTCGTTCTGCCTCGGAACACCCGAAGCGGAATAAGAGACTCGTATTTCTCTCACCCTCTGTATCGGCTCTACGGATACCCTTCCGCGCCGGACCCCCCTTCGCATCCCGCCCCGGCAGGCCGTTCCGCACGCCCGGAAGCCGGGTAGACCGCCCTTCGACAGCGCCCTGAGCACGGGTACGATGCGGAACAGCGTGGGAACCCCGGGTGATAACCGGCAGATGACGGGGGACATTTCGTGGGGGACGTGATGAACTTCGGCACGCAGGACCCCCAGGGCCTGCACGCCCCGGCCGAACTCGCCTGGCTGCGCGGGGTGGACGCGTACACCATCGGCGGATACGCGCAGGCCGAGGAGGAGTTCCGCACCGCGGTGCGGCTCGATCCGGGGATGGCCGACGCCTGGCTGGGCCTGCACGCGCTGCGCGCCGACACCGCGACCGCGCTGCTGCGGATGCACCACCACCGGGAACGCTTCGGCGAACAGCGCGCCCGGCACGGGCGCACCCTCAACTCCTGGTACTGGCTGGGCTGGTGGGTGCAGCCGGTACTGGAGTACGAGCGGGACCTGCTGCTGGCGCACGCCTCGCACTGGCTGGACGGGCGCCACGTCGCCGAACTCGACCGTGCCCTGGCGGGCTGCCCCCCGGTGGACGCCGACCCGCAGGTGCGGTTCCTGCACGCCTGCCGGGCCTATCTGGCCAAGGACTGGGAAGGGCTGGTCGCGCACACCGAGCCGTTGGTGGACGATCCCCTGCTGGGCATCGAGGCCGGGCTGTTCGCGGGCATGGCCCGGGTCCGGCTGGAGATGTACGGGCAGGCCGAACCGCTGCTCGCGGCCGCACTGATGCGCTGCCGCAGCGAGCAGCCGCAGCGCAAGGAACTGCGCTACTGGTTGGCCCGCGCCCGCGAGGGCACCGGGCGCAGCGCCGCGGCACTGCCGCTCTACCGCGCGGTGCACCGGATCGACCCGACGTTCATGGACACGGCGGCCCGGCTGACGACGATCGCGGACGGCGACGGTGGCGGCACGGCGGAGGATCTGGCAGCCGTCGTGCTCTCCGGCTCGCTGGGCGGCCCGGACCGGACCACGGCCCCGGAACTGTTCGACAGAGGTGCCGAACCGCCCGGCGACCCGGCACAGCCCGCCGATCCGGCGGATCCCACCGACGGCGCCGCAGCCGAGGAGAGCCGCGCCCTCGGAGGCTCGGGGTTCCGGGACGGCGGCGCACGCCGCAAGGACCCGGGCGGGCCGCCGGGCACCGCCGGTGGCGGGGAGCCGGAGCCGGCGGACGACGCCGGGGCCGCCGACCCGCTGGTGGATCCGGAGGTGGACGCGCTGCGCCTGGAGGACTCCGGCGACCCGGCCGAACCGGTCCGCGTCGACACGGGCGTGCTGCGCGGGCGCCGGGCCGCCGCCGGGGACGGCAGAGTGCCGGCCGGGCCCTCGGACCCGGTGCTGCTGGCGCAGGCGCTGGAGGAGTTGGAGCGGATGGTCGGCCTGGAGCCGGTCAAGCGCCAGGTCCGGGCGCTTTCCGCGCAGTTGCACATGGCGCGGCTGCGTGCCGGTCAGGGGCTGCCCGTCCAGCCGCCGAAGCGGCACTTCGTCTTCTCCGGCCCCTCCGGCACGGGCAAGACCACGGTGGCCCGGATCCTGGGCCGGGCCTTCTACGCGCTCGGGCTGCTGGGCGGCGACCATCTGGTCGAGGCGCAGCGGGCCGATCTGGTGGGCGAGTTCCTGGGGCAGACGGCGGTCAAGGCCAACGAGCTGATCGACTCGGCGCTGGGCGGGGTGCTGTTCGTCGACGAGGCGTACGCGCTCTCCAACTCGGGTTACTCCAAGGGCGACGCGTACGGCGACGAGGCGCTGCAGGTGCTGCTCAAACGCGCGGAGGACAACCGGGACCAGCTGGTGGTGATCCTGGCGGGCTACCCGGAGGGGATGGACCGGCTGCTGGCGGCCAACCCGGGGCTCTCCTCCCGTTTCACGACCCGGGTCGACTTCCCCAGCTACCGGCCGCTGGAACTGACGGCGATCGGTGAGGTGCTGGCCGCCGACAACGGTGACGTCTGGGACGAGGAGGCGCTGGAGGAGCTGCGCAGCATCAGCGGGCACGTCGTCGACCAGGGCTGGATCGACGAGCTGGGCAACGGCCGCTTCCTGCGCACCCTCTACGAGAAGAGCTGCGCCTACCGGGATCTGCGGCTGTCCGGCTACGCGGGCACCCCGTCCCGCGACGATCTGGCGACGCTCCGGCTGCCCGACCTCATGCAGGCGTACGGCGAGGTGCTGTCGGGGCGGGGGCCGGACGGCTCTCCGCCGGGTGCGCAGCCGCCGCCGGGTTGACGACGCCCTTCGCGCCGCCGCTCCGGGAGTCCGGCAGGTGCCGGGCGCCCGGTACGGCACCTGCGGCACCGGCGGACGGGACGGCGGCGGCAGGGCCGGTCCCGGGGCCGCCCGGGTCGGTGTGGGCGGGATCGTGCACCTCGCCGACCAGGATCTCCAGCACATCCTCCAGCGCGGCCACACCCAGCACCCGCCCCGCGGCGTCGGCGACGGCGGCCAGGTGCGAGGCACCGGCCCGCATGGCGGTCAGCGCGTCGTCCAGCGGCAGCTCGCCGCGCAGCGTGGCGATCGGGCGCCACAGCCGCTGCGGCACGGCCCGGTCGGCTTCCTCCAGGTCGAGCACGTCCTTGACGTGCAGATACCCAAGGAAGCCGGCGTCCTCGGCCCGCACCGGGAAGCGGGAGTAGCCGGTGCGCACCGTCAGCTCCTCCACCTGGCGCGGGGTGACGTCGGTGCCGACGGTGACCAGCTCGGTGCGGCCCAGCAGGACATCGGTCAGCGGCCGGGAGCCGAGTTCCAGCGCGTCGGCCAGCCGCTCGTGTTCGTCCGGTTCCAGCAGGCCGGCCTGGCGGGAGTCGTCCACCAGCTGGTTGAGCTGTTCGCTGGTGAAGGCGGCCGCCACCTCGTCCTTGGGCTCGACGCGGAAGAGCCGCAGGACGAGGGTGGCACACGCCCCGAGTGCGGCGGTGACCGGCCGGGTCAGCCGTGCGAAGGCGACCAGTGCCGGGCCGAGCCACAGCGCGGTGCGCTCGGGCGCCGCCATCGCCAGGTTCTTGGGCACCATCTCGCCCACGACCAGGTGGAAGAAGACCACGACGGCCAGCGCGAGCACATAGCCCACCGGGTGCACGAGCGCCTCGGGCAGCCGGGCGGCGTGGAAGGCGGGCTCCAGCAGGTGGGCCAGCGTCGGTTCGGCCACCGCCCCCAGCGTCAGCGAGCAGACGGTGATCCCGAACTGCGCGGCGGCCATCATCTGCGGCAGCGTCTCCAGCCCGCGCAGCACGCGCCGGGCGCGCACCGATCCGCCGGCCGCGAGCGGCTCGATCTGGCTGCGGCGCACCGAGACCAGCGCGAACTCGGCACCGACGAAGAAGCCGTTGGCGAGCACCAGCAGTGCGGCGAAGAGGAGTTGCAGCACGCTCATGACGCCACCGCCTGCACGCTCCGGTCCGGCCGCCGGGATGCGCCGTCGGCCGGACCCGCGGGAGCGGCGGGGCGGGAGTCGGGAGCCACGATCCGGACGCGTTCGGCACGGTGGTGGGCCACGTGCCGGACCCGCAGCTGCCACTCCGGGCCGTCCTGGCCGACTCGCGGCTGCGGCACCCGCAGCCGGGCGGTGTCGCCCGGTACCGGGATGCGGCCCAGCAGGTCGGCGACGAGTCCGGCGACGGTCTCGTAGGGGCCTTCGGGGACCTCCAGGCCGATGCCGCGCAGGGCGCCCACCCGGCAGCCGCCGTCCGCCTCCCACGCCGGACGGCCCTCCGCTTCGGCCGGCGCCGGGGCCAGTTCGGGCAGTTCGTCGTAGAGCTGTCCGTCGTGTTCGTCGCGCACCTCGCCGACCATCTCCTCGACGATGTCCTCCAGTGTGACGACGCCGGCCGTCCCGCCGTACTCGTCCACGACCACGGCGATGGGCTGCTCGCTGCGCAGCCGCGCCAGCAGCGGGCGGACGGGGAGGGTCTGGGGGACGAGCAGCGCCGGGACGGCGATCCGGGCTGCAGGGGTGTGCAGCCGCCGGTGCGCGGGCACGGCGAGCGCGTCCTTGAGGTGCACCATGCCCACCACCTCGTCCAGGGTGTCCTGGTAGACGGGGAAGCGGGAGAGGCCGGTGGCACGCGTGAGGTTGAGGACGTCCTCCGCGGTAGCCGCGGCCTGCAGCGCGCCGACCCGGACCCGGGGCGTCATCACGTGCTGGGCGGTCAGCCCGCCCAGCGCCAGGGTGCGCACGAACAGGTCGGCGGTGTCCTGTTCGAGGGCCCCGGCACGGGCCGAGTGGTGGGCGAGGGAGACGAGTTCACCGGGGGTGCGCGCGGAGGCCAGTTCCTCGGCCGGCTGGACTCCGAAGAGCCGCACCAGGCGGTTGGCCGCCGCGTTCAGGCCCGCGATGACCGGCCGGAACGTGCGGGAGAAGAGGCGCTGCGGACCGGCGACGAACCGGGCGACCGCCAGCGGCCGGGAGACGGCCCAGTTCTTGGGCACCAGTTCGCCGACGACCATCTGGACCGCGGAGGCGGTCAGCATCCCGGTGACGACGGCGATTCCGCCGACGGCGCCGGACGGTAGCCCGAGTGCGCCCAGCGGTCCGCTCAGCAGCCGGGCCAGCGCGGGCTCGGCCAGCATGCCGGTGACCAGGGAGGTGAGGGTGATGCCGAGCTGGGTACCGGAGAGCTGGAAGGAGAGCTCGCGCAGCGCCAGGACGACGCCGCGCGCCTTGCGGTCGCCCTCGGCGGCGGCGCGTTCGGCTTCGGGTCTCTCGACGGTGACGAGCCCGAACTCGGCCGCGACGAAGAAGCCGTTGGCGAGTACGAGCAGGAACGCCACACCGAGCAGGACGAGCGGGAGGGTCATGCCGCGCCCCCGTGGAGACGGGACGCGGCGCATGTACTACAGGACGATCCGTCCATCGCTGGAGGGTCTCACTCCTCGGTTCGCAGGTGCCCGCGCGAGCGCGGGGCGGCTCACGCCGGTGTGCTCCAGAGTAGACACTGGGCCGCACCTCGCGAAGACGCGCGGCGCCGCGCCGGGGTTGCCGCGGCGGGCGTCCGGGCCGCTACTTTCCGGCTTCGGGCCCCGTCCCGCCCACGGCATCGCCCGATGCTCCGTTCGGGGCGGCGTCCGGGACGCCCTTGAGGTCGACCAGTGCCCGCAGGGCCCGCGCGTCGGCGAGGGCCTGCTGCTTGGCGATGCCCGGCTGGATGCCCATCGCGGGCAGGCTGGTCCCGTCGGCCAGATCGAGCGAGACCCAGGGGTCGCCGGGCCGCAGATGGACGGCGAGCACCTGCGCCCATTCGAGGCGCCGCTTTGTGGTGAGGTTGACGACTGTCACCGCGTCCTCGTCCGCGGTCACCCGGGGACGGCTCAGCAGCACCAGCACGCCGAGGAAGAGCACGGCGGTGCAGATGAAACTGGCCCGCTCGCCGCCGCCGAGCTGGAGCATCAGCGAGATGGCGGTGATGACGACGAACGCGGCGAGGCCGGCGCTCAACAGCACCGCGCGGGTGCGGGTGGGCCGGAAGGTGACGGGAAGCGCGGGCACCCGCGGACTGACGGTCATGAGCGTGCTCCGGTGGCGGTCACAGGCGGCAGGCGTGGATGCCCGTGGTGAGGATGGCGCGGGCGCCCAGGTCGTAGAGGTCGTCCATGATCCGCTGCGCCTCGGTGGTGCGCACCATGGAGCGGACGGCCACCCAGCCCTGGTCGTGCAGCGGGGAGATCGTCGGGGACTCCAGTCCGGGGGTGAGCGCGACGGCCTGCTCCAGGTGCTCGGCCCGGATGTCGTAGTCCATCATCACGTAGCTGCGGGCCACCAGGACACCCTGGAGACGGCGCAGGAACTGCTGCACCTTGGGCCCGTGCGGATCGGCTCCGGTCCGGCGGATCACGACGGCCTCGGACTCCAGGATCGGCTCCCCGGCGATCTCCAGGCCCGCGTTCCGCAGCGAGGTCCCGGTCTCCACGACATCCGCGATGACCTGGGCCACACCCAGCTCGATGGCCGTCTCCACCGCGCCGTCCAGGTGGACGACCGAGGCGTCGATGCCCTTGTCCGCCAGGTGCTTGGCGACGATGCCCTCGTAGGAGGTGGCGACCGTCAGCCCGGCGAGATCGTCGAGGGTGCCGACGGTGCCGGGCTTGGCCGCGTAGCGGAAGGTGGAGCGGGCGAAACCGAGCGGGAGCACCTCCTCGGCCCGCGCCCCGGAGTCCAGCAGCAGGTCGCGGCCGGTGATGCCGATGTCCAGCCGCCCGGAGCTGACATAGATCGCGATGTCGCGCGGGCGCAGGTAGAAGAACTCGACATCGTTCTCCGGGTCCACCAGCACGAGTTCCTTGCTGGCCTTGCGCTGCTGGTACCCGGCCTCATGCAGCATCTCCCCCGCAGGTCCGGAGAGGGAACCCTTGTTGGGGACGGCGATGCGCAGCATGCGGGAGCTTCCTTTGTTCGTGCGGCGGCAGAAGGTCGTGCGGTCTCAGAGGTGAGCGTATACGTCGTCGAGGGAGAGGCCCTTGGCGGCCATGAGCACCTGAAGATGGTAGAGGAGCTGCGAGATCTCCTCCGCGGTGCGCGCGTCGCCCTCGTGCTCGGCGGCCATCCAGACCTCGGCGGCCTCCTCCACGATCTTCTTGCCGATGGCGTGCACGCCCTGCGCGGCGAGCTCGGCGGTACGGGAGGTGCCGGGGTCGCCGGTGGCGGCCTTGTGCTGCAGCTCGGCGAAGAGCTGCTCGAATGTCTTGTTCGCCATGGTGCCTCTCACCCTACGCGGTGGCGGGGAGCGCTCAGCGCCAGGGCTCCGCGACCGTGCGCAGCGTCGCGGCGGTCGCCACGGCGGCCGTCACCGCTTCGTGCCCCTTGTCCTCGCTGGAGCCGGGAAGTCCCGCGCGGGCCACCGCCTGCTCCTCGTCGTCGCAGGTCAGCACGCCGAAGCCGATCGGGACGCCGGTGCGCACCGACACCTCGGTGAGTCCTTGGGTGACGCCCTGGCAGACGTAGTCGAAGTGCGGGGTGCCGCCACGGACGACGACGCCGAGCGCCACGATGGCGTCGTAGCCGCGGTCGGCCAGGACCTTGGCGACGACGGGCAGCTCGAAGCTGCCCGGGACGCGCAGCAGGGTGGGCTCGTCGATGCCCAGTTCGCGCAGCGCGCGCAGGGCTCCGTCGACGAGGCCGTCCATGACCTGCTGGTGCCACTGCGCGGCGACCACGGCCACCCGCAGGTCCTGGCAGTTCTTGACGGTCAGTTCGGGTGCGCCCTTGCCGCTCACGGTGCTCCTCGTGCATGTGTCGTGTGCTGTGTGGTGGTGGTGCCGACGTCCCGGATCCGCGCGGAGTGGAGCCCGCCGGATCCGGATCCGCGCGGCTACTGGGTGCCGCAGGGTGAGCTGCGCTCGGCGTCCAGCCAGGGCAGGTCGTGGCCCATCCGGTCGCGCTTGGTGCGCAGGTAGCGCAGGTTGTGCTCGCCCGCCTGCACGGGCATCGGCTCCCGTCCGGTGACGCGCAGGCCGTGCCGCTCCATCGCGGCCGTCTTCTCCGGGTTGTTCGTCATCAGCCGCAGGGACCGCACTCCCAGGTCGGTGAGGATCTGCGCGGCGGCCGCGTAGTCGCGCGCGTCGGCCGGAAGCCCCAGTTCGAGGTTGGCGTCGAGGGTGTCGCGGCCCCGTTCCTGCAGTTCGTAGGCGCGCAGCTTGGACAGCAGTCCGATGCCCCGGCCCTCGTGGCCGCGCAGATAGAGCACCACGCCGCGGCCCTCCTGCTGGACCCGCTCCAGGGATGCCTCCAACTGAGGCCCGCAGTCGCACCGCTGGGAGCCGAAGACATCGCCCGTCAGGCACTCGGAATGCACTCGTACGAGCACGTCCTCGCCGTCGGCGGGATGCCCGGGGTCACTCGGGCCGGTGAGGTCGCCGGCGACGAGCGCGATGTGCTCCACCCCGTCGACGACGGAGCGGTAGCCGTAGGCGCGGAAGTCGCCGTGCCGGGTGGGCAGCCGGGTCGTCGCCTCCCGCCGCACGGTGGGCTCGGCGGAGCGGCGGTAGGCGATCAGGTCCTCGATGGAGATGATCCGCAGCCCGTGCTTGCGTGCGAACGGGACCAGTTCGGGCAGCCGCAGCATGGTGCCGTCCTCGCCGGCGATCTCCACGATGGCGGCGGCGGGGCGCAGCCCGGCCAGCCGGGCCAGGTCGACGCCCGCCTCGGTGTGCCCGGCGCGGGCGAGCACACCACCGGGCCTGGCCCGCAGCGGGAAGGCGTGCCCGGGCCGGACGAAGTCGGCCGGTGCGGTGCCGGGGTCGGCGAGCAGCCGGATGGTGGCGGCGCGGTCGGCGGCGGAGATGCCGGTGGTGACGCCGTGCGCGTCGGTGGCGTCGACCGAGACGGTGAAGGCGGTGCCCATGGACTCGGTGTTCTCGGCGACCATCTGGGGCAGCGCGAGCCGGTCGAGGTCGGCCCCTTCCATGGGGGTGCAGATCAGGCCGCGGCACTCGCTCATCATGAAGGCGACGGTCTCGGCCGTGATCAGCTCGGCGGCGACCACCAGGTCGCCCTCGTTCTCCCGGCTCTCGTCGTCGACGACCACGACCGGGCGGCCTTCGGCGAGGTCGCGGACCGCCTCCTCGACGGGGTCGAGCGCGAGCCCGAACACCGCCCCGGAGTCGGCCGGTTCCGCCTCGGACGGGGGACGCGGGGCGGGGGGCGCGTCGTACCAGTTCGGCAGCGCGGTCATGGGCGTGCTCCTTCCTTGCGGTGCGCCCGGGCGGGGTACGGCGCGTTCACAGTGCGGCTCCGGCCGAGTGCAGCGCGTGCTCGGGGCGGGCGGCGGCCCGCGCGCCCGCCTCCTCGCGGGAGCGCTGCCACCAGGCACGCAGCCCCCACAGGACGAGGGCGAGATAGACGACGTAGACGAGGCCGGAGAAGGCCAGGCCGCTGCTGAAGGCGAGCGGCACCCCGACCACGTCCACCAGCAGCCAGGCGAGCCAGAACTCCACCAGCCCGCGGGCCTGGGCCACCATCGCGGCCAGGGTGCCGACGAAGATGTAGGCGTCGGCCCAGGGGCTCCAGGAGAGGGCGGGCACCAGGGTGAAGAGGGTGCCGACGGCGGCCGTGCCCAGCGCGGTGCCGAGGGCGAGCAGCCCGCGCTCCCGCCAGGTGGCGAACCGTACGGCGATGGAACCGTCCTGCGCCTGCCGCCGGCCGCGTCCCCACTGCCGCCAGCCCCACAGCGCCACTCCGATGACCAGGAGCTGCTTGCCGACGCCGCCCGCCAGCTGGGCCGAGGCGAAGGCGCCCACGAGGATCAGCCCGGACAGCAGCTGCACGGGCCAGGTGGCTATGGAGCGCCGCCAGCCCAGCGCGAGCCCGAGCAGCCCTATCAGGTTGCCGAGCATGTCGGACCAGATGACGTGCTGCCCGAAGGCGGCGAACGCCTCCTGGTTCAGCCAGTGCAGGCCGCTCATCGCGCCGCCCCGCTCTGCTGTGCGGCGCCGCTCTGCGGCGAGGGTGCGCCACCGCCTGGGGGCGGCGGCTGCGGGATGCCCTGCGCGGTCGGGCCCAGCAGCCGCTCCACGTACTTGGCGAGGACGTCGACCTCCAGGTTGACCGGGTCGCCCGGCTGCTTGGTGCCGAGCGTGGTGAGGGCGAGCGTGGTGGGGATCAGGGAGACGGTGAAGTAGGCGTCGGTGGCTTCCACGACCGTGAGGCTGATGCCGTCGACGGTGATGGATCCCTTCTCGACCAGGTAGCGACCCAGCCCTTCGGGCAGCCCGATGGTGAGGTCGGTGCCGCTGTCCGCGTCCTGCCGCGCGGTGAGGGTGCCGGTGCCGTCGACGTGCCCCTGGACGAGGTGGCCGTCGAGCCGCCCGCCCAGCGCCATGGGGCGCTCCAGGTTGACCGGCGAGCCCGCGGTGAGGGCTCCGAGGCTGGAGCGCTCCAGCGTCTCGGCGATGACGTCGGCCGTGAACTCGCCGTCGCGGGTCTCCACGACGGTCAGGCACACGCCGTTGACGGCGATCGAGTCGCCGTGCCGCGCGTCGGCGGTGACGCGCGGTCCGCGCAGCCGCAGCCGTGCGGAGCCGCTTCGGTCCTCGACGGCGACGACCTCGCCCAGTTCTTCCACGATTCCGGTGAACACTCAGGACTCCTCGGTCTGCTCGGACTGCCCGGCGACGGCGGCGGACGGGCGGGTGGTCGGGTGCGCGGTGCTGCCGACCGCGGTGACCCGCAGGTCGGGGCCGATGCGCAGGGTGTCGCTCACGGTGAGCCGCAACGCCTGCGCGATCGTGCTGATTCCGGCGTTCCCCAGGACGGGCGGCCCCGCGCCCAGCAGCACGGGGGCGAGGTAGCCGACGACCCTGTCGACCAGCCCGGCGGTGACGAAGGCGGCGGCGAGGGTGGCACCGCCCTCCAGCAGGACCGCGCGCACGTCGCGGGTGTGCAGGGCGGTCAGCAGCGCGTCCAGGTCGAGTCCGGCCCGGTCGCCGGCCGCCCGCGGCAGCCGCAGCACCTCGGCCGGGCTGCCGTCGGCCGCGGCCTCCAGTTCGGCGGTGTCCGCGTCCCGGGCGACGGCGATCAGGGTGGGCGCGGCGCCGTCGAGGACGCGGGCTCCGGCGCGTACGGCGGTGGCCTCGGTGTCGACGACGACGCGCAGCGGCTGGGTGGCGCCGGGCACTCCGCGCACGGCCAGGTGCGGGTCGTCGGCGCGGGCCGTTCCGGAGCCGACGAGGACGGCGTCGGACTCGGCGCGCAGCCGGTGCACGTCGGCGCGGGCCCCGGCGGAGGTGATCCAGCGGCTGGAGCCGTCGGCGGCGGCGGTGCGGCCGTCGAGCGTGGCGGCGTACTTCCAGGTGACGTAGGGGCGGCCGTGCAGGACGGAGGTCAGCCAGGCCGCGTTGCCGGCCGCCGCCTCGTCGGCCAGCAGCCCCCCTTCGACCTCGACGCCGGCGGCGGCGAGTGTCGAGGCGCCGCCCGCCGAGCCGGGGCCGGGGTCGGGCACGGCGTAGACGACGCGGGCGATCCCGGCGTCGATGAGGGCACGCGAGCAGGGGCCGGTGCGCCCGGTGTGATCGCAGGGTTCGAGTGTGACGACGGCGGTGCCGCCGCGGGCGTCCTCGCCCGCTTCGGCCAGCGCGTGGACCTCCGCGTGCGGGCCGCCGGCCCGCTGGTGCCAGCCCTCCCCGACCTGGCGTCCCACGTGGTCGAGGACGACGCAGCCGACGACGGGGTTGGGGCTGGTGGAGCCGAGTCCCCGCGCGGCGAGCGCGATGGCACGGCGCATCGCGTCGCGCTCGGCCTGCGGCGCGAGCGGCGCCTGGGGGTGGGGGGCCACCGGGTCCTCCTGCCTCTTCGGGCACGGACTCCGGGGCTGGGGGACTGTGTGACGGACGCGCGGCGGGACGACCTGCCGGAACGGGAGCGTCCGCTCCGGTCCGGCCGCAGCCTCCGGAACGGGACCGCCGGCCGGCGGCGCACCGATCGCGTCCGCCGCGCACTGCCTCCCATCCGGACTTTCACCGTCGGTCCAGGAATCTCACCTGGTCAACCGGCCGCTGGAGGCGACCGGGTCGCGGACTGTAACCGCCGGTTCGGACTTTCACCGACCCCGGAGTGCGCTGACGTCACTGGTACTCCCCCAGCTGTCGGCCGGGGGTACTCCCAGTCTGCCACGCGGGGACGGGTGCCATGCGGACGGCTGCTGTGCGCTGACTCACAGCAGCCCCGGGACAGCACGTGCGCCACCTGTGTCCCCAGGTGTTCGAGCGGGGTCCGAGCGGGGCACGATCAGCGTCGTGGGCCGCGCGGACCCGCCGCCGGGCGGCGGTACGGGCGCGCGCCGGAGGGCGGTGTCGGAAGGTGCGGCGGGGAGACGGGATGCGTACGGATGCACCCGGACCCGACCCGGGGGCCGGGGCGGGGACCGGTACGGAGGCGGGAACCGGCCCGCAGCCGGGTGCCGGGGCGGAGCCGGATGCCGGGGTGGACCCCGGTGTCGGGGCGCAGCCGCGGACCGGTACCGGGCGGCCCGGCCCGCGGACGGGCGGCCCCCGGAGCGCATCCGGGGCCCGGCCCGCGAATCCCGCGCGGGCCGGGCGGGTGGCGGTCTCGGTGGTCTTCGCCGTGCACGGGACGGCCAGCGGTACGTTCGCCACCCGGATCCCCTGGCTGCGCGAGCATCTCGGGCTGAGCCCCGGCTGGCTGGGGCTGGCGTTGGTCTTCATGACGGCCGGGGCCTCCGCGGCCATGCCGCTCGCCGCACGCGCGGCGCACCGCCACGGCCCGCGCCGGGCGCTGGCCGCGGTGTCGCTGGCCTGCTGCGCCGGGCTGGTGCTGCCGCCGCTCGCCCCGGCCCTGGGATGGCTGTGCCCGGCGCTGTTCCTGTACGGCTGCGGGCTCGGTCTGATGGACGTGGCGATGAACGCCCAGGGGGTGCGGGTCGAGGCGGAGTACGGGCGGTCGGTGATGTCCTCGCTGCACGGGCTGTGGAGTGTGGGGACGCTGGTGGGCGGCGCGGGCGGCGTGCTGGCCGCGCACGCGGGGCTGGACGCGCAGCTGCATCTGGGGCTGGCGGCTCCACTGCTGGCCGCGACCGCGGTGGTCGCGGCCCGGTGGACCCCGGACCGGGAGCCGCCCGGACAACCGGCGAGCGCCCGGGAGGGCGCCCGCGAGGACGAGGCGCCTCCGCGCTTCGCGCTGCCCACCCGCGGGGTCGTGGCGATCGGGCTGCTCGGCTTCTGCGCGGTGTTCGCCGAGGGCGCCTCGATGGACTGGTCCGGCATCTACCTGGCGGACGTGACGGGGGCCGGGCCCGGGCTCGCCGCCTCCGCCTACACGGCGTTCGCCTGCACGATGGCGCTGGCCAGGCTGTCGGGCGACGCGGTGGTGCGGCGGTTCGGGCCGGTGGCCACCGTACGCGCGGGCGGGGCGCTGGCGGCGGCGGGCGGGGCGCTGGTGGTCGCGGCACACACGCCGCCCGCGGCCGTCGTCGGGTTCGCACTGATCGGGGTGGGGATCGCCGTGGTGGTCCCGCTGTGCTTCGCCGCCGCGGGGCGCACCGCGGCGGCCGCCCCCGGGCAGGCCATCGCGGGGGTGGCCACCCTGGCCTATGCGTCCGGCCTGGCGGCGCCCGCCGCCGTCGGCTGGATCGCCGAGTCGACCACCCTGTCGGCCTCCTTCGGCGTGGTCACCGTTCTGCTGCTGGGGCTGGTGGCGGGAGCGCGGGTGCTGCGCACCTGAGATCCGGGCGGATCCGGCGCGGTACGGCGCCCGGTCCCGGGGGCCGTCGAGGGAGTACAGAGGCACAACACTGGTCGAACTAGTATGTGGCCCGATCAGAATCAGCCAGGCAGCGAGCGGGAGTGAACACATGGGCGGCGGGCTCGGCGTGCGGTGGAAGGTGCACGGCGACGGTCGGGTCCCGGCGCCCGGCGCGGTGGTACGGCCCGACGAACGGCTCTCCTGGCCGCGGACGGCGGGCCTGGGCGCCCAGCACGTGGTGGCCATGTTCGGCGCCAGCTTCGTGGCACCGGTCCTCATGGGGCTGGACCCGAACCTGGCGATCATGATGTCCGGCCTGGCCACGATGCTCTTCCTGCTGGCCACCCGCGGCCGGGTGCCGAGCTATCTGGGGTGCAGCCTCTCCTTCGTCGGAGTGGCCGCGGCCATCCGCGGCCAGGGCGGCGGCAGCGCCACGGTGACCGGGGCGATCCTGGTGGTCGGGGCCGTGCTGCTGCTCGTCGGACTGGCCGTGCAGAAGTTCGGCGCACAGATCATCCACGCGGTGATGCCGCCCGTGGTGACCGGCGCGGTCGTCATGCTGATCGGCTTCAACCTGGCACCCGTCACCGCCTCGACCTACTGGCCCCAGGACCAGTGGACGGCGCTGCTGACCATGCTGCTGACCGGCCTCGCCGTGGTGTGCCTGCGCGGCTTCTGGTCCCGGATCGCGATCTTCCTCGGGCTGGTCGCCGGCTATCTGATGTCCTGGGCGTTCGACACGCTCTTCGGCCGGATCCACTCGCCGGACGCGAGCGGCAAGACGGTCGACCACTGGCGGCTGGACCTGTCCGGCGTGGGCAGGGCCGACTGGTTCGGGCTGCCGTCCGTGCACGGCCCCGACTTCTCCTGGTCGCCGGTGCTGGTCGCGCTCCCGGTGGTGATCGCGCTGGTGGCCGAGAACGCGGGGCACGTCAAGGCGGTCGGCGAGATGACCGGCGATCCGCTGGACGACAAGCTGGGCACCGCGATCGCCGCGGACGGCGCGGGCAGCGTCCTGTCGACGGCCTTCGGCGGTCCCGCCACGACGACGTACTCGGAGAACATCGGCGTCATGGCCGCGACCCGGGTGTACTCCACGGCCGCGTACTGGGCCGCGGCCTGCTTCGCGCTGCTCTTCGGGCTGTGCCCCAAGTTCGGTGCCGTCGTCGCGGCGATCCCCGGCGGAGTACTGGGCGGCATCACCGTGATCCTCTACGGCATGATCGGTCTGCTCGGGGCGCAGATCTGGATCAACAACGCCGTCGACATGCGCAATCCGCTCAACCTCGTCCCGGTCGCGGCGGGCATCATCATCGGCGTCGGCGGCGTCACCCTGAAGGTCACCGACGACTTCGAACTCGGCGGCATCGCGCTCGGCACCATCGTCGTCCTCACCGGCTACCACGCGCTCAAGGCGCTGGCCCCGCCGCACCTCAAGGCCCAGCAGCCGCTGCTGGACGAGGGCACCAGCGGCTACGACGAGCCGAGCTGACCCGCGCCGGGAGCCGTGGCCCGACCGCCGGTAGCGGTGGCCCGACCGCCGGGGGCCGTCGCCGCGAAGTACCGGACCCGGTGGTCCTGTCCCACCGGCCACATCCCGGCCGCCGCCATCACGTGCTGCGAGGCCGCATTGTCCAGGTCGGCGTCGGCCTCGACCCGGGTGACACCCTGTGACCACGCGTAGGCCAGCAGCGCACGCAACGCCTCGGTGGCATACCCCTTGCCGCGTGCCGAGACGTTGAGGCCGTACCCGACGGTGACGGCGTCCGCCGCGCCGGACACCCGGTTGAGACCGATGCCGCCGATGGCGCAGCCGTCCTCGCGGCGCCGGATCTCGTAGTTGCCGACCGGCCGTCGATCGCCGTCGGCGCCGCACGCCGCCAGCAGGACCCGGGCGCCCCGCACATCCATCGCGTCGGGGTACTCGGGCCCCCACCGGTCCCCGGGCCCGGGCCTGCGCCGCACGACGCGTCCGGCCTCCTGACGTGTCATGGGGTGCAGCACGAGCCGCTCGGTGTGCAGGTCTCTCGCGGTGGCCATGGGCGGAGTATCGCGCCATCCCGTCGGCCGCGCACCTGAGTTGAACGGGGGGCACACGTCCTCCGTCCGGGGGCTGCCGGGGCCGTGCTGCCCGCACCGGGGGCCGGTGGCTGTCAGGCTGCCCGGCATGACCTCCCTCGAGCAGGTGCCGGCGCAGCGCGCGGCGACGGCCGCGCCCATCGCCGATGTGACGGCCCGGATGCGCGAGATCGGCGCCATACTGCCCAGGCAGGACGGGGTGGCGGTGTTCAACCGGGTGTACCTGTCGGTGACCGAGGAGCTCGAACGGCGGCTGGCCGCCGGGCACTTCCGGGACCGGGGCGCCACCGGGGAGCTGGGCAGCCGGTTCGCACAGCGCTTCCTGGACGCGGTGGACGCCGAGGCGGCCGGGCTGCGGATGCCCGCGTGCTGGCGGCCGCTCTTCCGCTTCCGGCGCCATCCCTCCGTCCATCCGCTGCAATTCGCGCTGGCCGGCATCAACGCGCACATCGGCCACGATCTGCCGCTGGCGCTGGTGGACACCTGCCGGGCGCTGCACACCGAGCCCGAGGAACTGGAGGCGGACTTCGAGCGGATCGGCGAACTGCTGACGGGCCTGGAGGAGCGCATCCGGGAGGACCTGATGCCGGGCCCGGACCTGCTGGACGTGGCCGATCCGCTCACCCACCTGGTCGGTTCCTGGAGTCTGGAGCGGGCCCGCGCGGGCGCCTGGGTGTCGTTCCGTGCGCTGTGGGGGCTGCGGAGGTGCGGCGAACTGCTGGCGGAGACGGCCGAGGGGATCGACGCGACCGTCGGCATCGCGGGCCGCTGTCTGCTGACGCCGCTGTGGCACGGCTGACCGTCGAGGCACCGGAACCGCCGGGGGCGGGGCGGCATTGCCCGGCGGGCGCACATCGCGTATGCAGGGACGCTCCGGTACCAGGGTGCCGGAGGTGAACTGCCGGGAACCGGCGGGTAGATGGAGAGCTACGGAGGCGACATGGCACTGCGACTGGGGCTGGGGCTGCCGCAGACCGGCGCGTACGACCTGACGGCCGACGTGACGGAGGTGGCACGGGCGGCCGAGGAACTGGGGTACGACAGCGTCTGGGTGCTGGAGCGGCTCATGCGCCCCGAGGAACCGCTGGACGACATGTACCTGGTACCGGGGATGCGGTGGGCGGACTACTTCCGGTCCGTCGCCGACCCGCTGGTCACCCTGTCACTGGCGGCCGCCGTCACCGAACGGGTGCGGCTGGGCACGGCGGTGCTGGTCGGCCCGCTGCACCAGCCGCTGCTGCTGGCCCGCGCCCTCGCGTCGCTGGACGCGGCCGGCGGCGGCCGGCTCGTCGCGGGACTGGGCACCGGCTGGTCCCGGGACGAGTACGCCGCGGCCGGCGCCGAGCACGCCGCCCGCGGGGCGGCCCTGGACGAACTGCTGGACGTGTGCGCCGCGGTGTGGGGGCCGGATCCGGCCGCCTACGAGGGCCGGCGGACCCGGTTCTCCCCCGCGGCGATCGGCCCCAAGCCCGCCCGCCCGATCCCCGTGCTGCTGGCGGGCGGCACGGACAAGGCGCTGCGCCGCCTGGTGCGGCGGGCCGACGGATGGCTGCCCTCGATGCTCTCGAACGAGCAGATCGCCGCCACCCGGTCGCGGATCGCGGAGCTGGCCGGGGAGGCGGGCCGGGACCCGGCGGAGCTGTCGACCACCGTACGGGCGGCGGTCGAGCTCACCGACCGGCCGGTGGAGGGCAGGCGCCGTCCGCACCACGGCAACGTCGAGCAGATCGTCTCCGACCTGGCCGGCGCGGTGCGGGCGGGCGTCCAGGAAGTCCTGCTGGACACGCAGTTGACGTGCCGCGACGCGCAGGAGCTGATCGGCACCGCCAAGGTGCTGCGGGAGGCGGTGACCGAAGCGGGCCTGTGAGGCGGGACGGGCGCCCCCGGGCTGCGCCGTCCCGCCCCCCGGCCGCCGGTCAGTCCTCCGGGAGCCGCACCGGCTCGATCTCCTCGAACACGTCCCCCGGGCCGGGGTTGGCGGGGTCGGTGGTGCCGCCCAGATGGTGCATGACGCCCCACACGGCGTTGAGCGCGGTCTGCACGGCGCCCTCGGCCCAGCCCGCGGTCCAGGAGATGTCGTCCCCGGCGAGGAAGAGGCCGCGCCGGTCGGCGGGCAGCGTCTCCTGCATGAAATGGGTGAACAGCCGCCGCTGGTAGCGGTAGTGGCCCGGCAGGTTGGCCTTGAACGCGCCGAGGAAGTACGGCTCGTCCTCCCAGGAGACGGTGAGCGGGTTGCCGGTGATGTGCTTGCGGATGTCGACGCCGGGATAGATCTCGCCGAGGGACTTGAGCATCACCTCCATCCGCTCGTTGGCGTCCAGCGGCAGCCACTTGAGGCTGTCGTCGCACCACGTGTACGACAGGCAGATCACGGCCGGCTTGTCGGGGCCGTCGTCCAGCAGGTAGGTGCCGCGCGTCATCCGGTCGGTGAGGGTCATGCTCATCGTGTCCCGGCCGGTCTCCGGGTCCTTGTCGAGCCAGAACGGCCGGTCGACGGGCACGAACAGCTTGGAGGACTCCATGTAGTGGGTGCGCTCCACCGCGGTCCAGTGGTCGATGGGCAGCAGCGCGTCGTCGCAGTCGATCCGGCTCAGCAGCAGCCAGGACTGGGCGGTGAAGACCGCCGCGCGGTAGGTGCGGATGTCCCCGTCCGCGTCGGTGACCGTCACCCGGTTCCCGGCCGTGCGGTGCAGCCTGGTGACGGCGGGGCGGTGCGCCCCGCCGGGGTGCAGGGAGCTGAGGCTGGTGCCCTGGGGCCAGTGGACGAGCTTGTCCGGCTGGTGCTCCCACAGCCGCAGCGGAAGCTGCTGGCAGCCGCCGACGATGCCGCGGTGGTCGTCGTCCGCGCCGGTGTAGACGACACGCAGGATCTCCAGGATGGAGTTGGGGAAGTCGGTGTCCCAGCCCCCGGTGCCGAATCCGACCTGTCCGAAGATCTCCCGGTGCCGGAAGGAGGAGAAGGCCGCGGAGTCGCACAGGAAGCCGTAGAAGGTCTGGTTGTCCAGCGTCTCCACCAGCCGGGACCAGATCTCCCGGATCCGGGGGACGTCACGCTCGCGTATCGCCTGCTGCATCGCGGAGAAGTCGGCGCCCTCCTCCAGGCAGGCGTTCCACGCCTCCATCACCTGGTGGTAGACGGGCGGCAGTTCCTCCAGGGTGCGCGCGTAGTGCGGCTCACCCTTGAGATCGACCACGGTGGAGGGGGTGTCGGGAGCCAGCGGGTTGGGGAACGGCTCGGTCTCCAGGCCCATCAGGTCGATGTAGTGCTGGAACGCGGTCGAGGACGGCGGGAAGCGCATGGCACCCATCTCCGCGCGCAGCGACGGGTCGCCGCCGTCGAACGTCGCCGTACGCAGCCGGCCGCCGAGCTGGTCGGCCTCGTGGACGACCGGCTTGAGCCCCATCCTCATCAGCTCGTACGCCGCCACCAGGCCCGAGAGGCCGCCGCCGATCACCGCGACCTCGGTGCCGTGCTCGGTCGGCGGGACGGCGCCCAGGCCCGTCGGATGCGCGAGGAAGTCGTCGTAGGCGAACGGGAAGTCGGGGCCGAACATGGTCAGCGGGCCCTGGGGCGGCTGCTGTGCGGTGTCGCCCTGCTCGTCGTGGTCGTGGGCGGCGGTGGGCACGGTGGAGGTCATGCGGGGGTCGCTCCTGGGAGTACGGGACGGCTGCGCGGGGCGCGCGGCCGGCCTGGAGGGGTCAGTGCGCGTAGAGCTCGGGGCGGCGGTCGGCCAGGTACGGGTTGCGGTCGCGCGAGGCCCGCAGCACCCCGGGGTCGACGTCGGCGACCAGCAGCGCCGCCGCGTGGCCGTCGGCCCGCACCGGCACGGTGCCGTCGGGCGCGGCCAGACAGCTCAGCCCGGCGAAGTCGAACGCGCCCTCGGGGCCGACGCGGTCGGCGTAGGCGACATAGAGCTGGCTCTCCACCGCACGCGCCGGGACGAGGGTCGTGGCGACGGTGTCGTAGGGCCGCATCAGCGCGGTGGGCACCAGCAGCAGGTCGGTACCCGCCAGGGCGTGGGCGCGGACGGCCTCCGGGAACTCGACGTCGTAGCAGATCAGCAGGCCCAGCCGGAGCCCGTCGAGGTCGGCCTGGACGGGCAGCCGGGTGCCGGGGGTGTAGTGCTCGGCCTCGTAGGGGCCGTACAGGTGCGTCTTGCGGTAGTCGGCGAGTGCCGCGCCGTCCGGGCCGACCAGGCGGACCGCGTTGTGCACGGCGCCGGCCTCGCCCGCCTCGGGGTACCCGTAGACGACGGCGACCCCGTGCTCGCGTGCGATGCGGGAGACGGCCGCCGCGGCGGGACCGTCGGCCCGCTCCGCGACCTCGGCCGGGTCCTCCAGCGCATAGCCGGTGAGCGAGAGTTCCGGCGTGACCAGCAGTCGGGCGCCGCGCGCCGCGGCGTCCCGCGCGGCGGCGTCGAGCGCGGCCGGCCCGCGGGAACCGGGCTGGTCCTGGGTCTGGAGGAGAGCGATACGCACGCATTCGAAGCTACGGGCGCGCCCGGTGCGCCACAAGCAGCGGATCTTGCGGAGGGACCCGCACTCCGTTGCGTGCCTCCGCCTCGGATCGGCGATGTGTTGCGCCGGGTGTCCTGGCTCACAGCCGGGACACCCGGATCACAGCGGAGGCCCGGCCGTGTAGCGCCGGAGCAGCGGGGAGAGCACCAGGACCGACTTCGTCCGCTCGACGAACGGCTCGCCCGCGATCCGTTCCAGCACGGCCTCGAAGTGCCGCATGTCCGCGGCGAAGACCTGCACGAGCGCGTCGGCCTCGCCGGTCACGGTTGAGGCCGCCGCCACCTCGGAGTAGTGGGCCAGCGCCCGGTGGATGTCCTCCGGGGAGGTGCGGGAGCGGCAGTACATCTCGATGAATCCCTCCGTCTGCCAGCCCAGCGCGGACGGATCGACCCGCACCGTGAACCCGGTGATGGCACCCCGCTCACGCAGCCGGTCCACCCGGCGTTTGACGGCGGGAGCCGACAGGCCGACCTCGGCCCCGATGTCGGCGTAGGTACGGCGGGCATCCTCGGCGAGGGCGTGGACGATGCGTTCGTCGAGATCGTTCAGTGGCACGGCGACAGTAGAACACGGCCCGGCGGGCGGTCCGGCGCGGCGGATACGGCGGGCCCGCGCAGCCGCGCCCGGAAGCGCCGACCCTGGTCAGGGCGACCGGTGGCTCCGGGGCGCGCACCGTCGGCGGCGCGGCGGGCGCCTCGGGGCCGCCCCGCGCGGCCCGGCCGGCGCCGGGCGGCGGGACGCTGCCGCGGGCCGGGCACCGGCGCGGACGGGCGGGGTCACCAACTGGCGTGCAGGGGCTTGCCCTCCGCGTAGCCGGCGGCGCTCTGCACGCCGACGACGGCGTTCCCGGCGAACTCCTCCAGCGTCGCCGCGCCCGCGTAGGTGCACGCCGAGCGCAGACCCGCGATGACCGAGTCGATCAGGTCCTCGACACCGGGGCGGGCCGGGTCCAGGAACATCCGGGAGGTCGAGATGCCCTCCTCGAACAGGCCCTTGCGGGCCCGGTCGTAGGCGGACTCCTCGGCGGTCCGGTTGCGCACGGCGCGCGCCGAGGCCATCCCGAAGGACTCCTTGTAGAACCGCCCGTCGGCGGACTGCTGGAGGTCGCCGGGGGACTCGTGGGTGCCGGCGAACCAGGAGCCGATCATCACGTTGGAGGCTCCGGCGGCCAGCGCCATGGCGACGTCGCGGGGGTGCCGTACCCCGCCGTCGGCCCATACGTGCTTGCCGAATCTGCGGGCCTCGGCCGCGCACTCCAGGACGGCCGAGAACTGCGGCCTGCCGACGCCGGTCATCATCCGGGTGGTGCACATGGCGCCGGGGCCGACGCCGACCTTGACGATGTCGGCGCCCGCCTCGACCAGATCGCGCACGCCTTCGGCGGCGACCACGTTGCCGGCCGCGATCGGCACGGTCGGGTCCAGCGCGCGGACCGCCCGCAGCGCCTCGAGCATGCCCTCCTGGTGGCCGTGCGCGGTGTCCACCACCAGGGTGTCGACCCCCGCGGCCAGCAGGGCCCCGGCCCGAGCCGCGACCTCGCCGTTGATGCCGACGGCGGCGGCGATCCGCAGGGCTCCGCCGGAGTCGACGGCGGGGGTGTAGAGCGTGGCGCGCAGTGCGCCCTTGCGGGTGAGGATGCCCACGAGCCGGCCGTCGGAGTCGACGGCGGGCGCGAACTTGCGGTGGGCGGCGTCGAGCCTGTTGAACGCCTCACGCGGGTCGATGTCCGCGTCGAGCACTGTCGGCTCGGCCGTCATGACCTCGGAGAGCTGGGTGAAGCGGTCGACGCCGGTCAGGTCGGACTCGGTGACGACGCCGACGGGCCGGCCGTCGCGGCAGACGACGCCCGCGCCGTGCGCCCGCTTGGGCAGCAGCGAGAGCGCGTCGGCCACCGTCTGGGTGGGCGCGAGGGTGATGGGGGTGTCGAGGACGTGGTGCCGCTGCTTGACCCAGCCGATGACCTCGGTGACGACATCGATCGGGATGTCCTGCGGGATCACCACGAGCCCGCCGCGGCGGGCCACGGTCTCGGCCATCCGGCGCCCGGCGATGGCGGTCATGTTGGCGACCACCAGCGGGATGGTGGTGCCCGTCCCGTCGGGCGAGGAGAGGTCGACGGCCTGCCGGGAGCCGACCGCGGAGCGGTTGGGCACCATGAAGACGTCGTCGTACGTCAGGTCGTACGGGGGCCGCTGATCATTGAGAAAACGCACGTACTTCAGTCTCCCATGTCCGCACACCCATGCGAGGGCGGACGATCCACCGGAGTAGCGGGATCCGACTGGTGGGATCGCACGAGGCCGTGACCGGGAGCGCGGGGGCCGCGTACGGGGAGTGAGCGCATCCGGGGTCCGCGGAGGGCGGCCCGCTCACGACGGGTGCCCGCTGCCGCCGACCCGGTCCGGTACGCCCTCGGCGTCCGGAACCGCCGCCTCGCGGCGCACCGCGTCGGTGCCGGCCGGCTCCCGGCGGGTACGGCGGGCGTCCAGCAGCCGTTTGAGGCCGCGTACGGCCGGTTCGGTCCAGCGGGCCGTCAGCGGGCCGAGGATCACCATGATCATCACATAGGAGGTGGCCAGCGGGGTGATCCGGGAATCCGTGCTCGCGGCGAGCCCCGCGATGACGATGGAGAACTCACCGCGCGCGACCAGCGCCCCGCCGGCCCGCAGCCTGCCCCTGCCGCCCACACCGGCCCGGCCCGCCGCGTACCAGCCGGTGAGCACCTTGGTCACTACGGTGACCGCGGCCAGCGCCAGCGCGGGAAGCAGCACCGGGGGGATCTCGGCGGGTGCGGTGTTGAGCCCGAAGAAGACGAAGAAGACGGCCGCGAACAGGTCGCGCAGCGGGGTGAGCAGACTGCGCGCGTTCTCCGCCGTCTCGCCGGAGAGCGCGATGCCCACCAGGAAGGCGCCGACGGCGGCCGAGACCTGGAGCTTCGCGGCGATCCCGGCGATCAGCAAGGTCAGTCCGAGGACGACGAGCAGCAGCATCTCGGGCGTGTCGGAGCTGACGGCGCGGCTGATGTGACGGCCGAACCGCAGCGCCGCGAAGAGCACGATGCCCACGGTCCCGACCGCGACGATCATCGCGAGGCTGGTCCCGGCCAGGCCGAGCCCGGCCACCAGCGCCGTGAGCAGTGGCAGGTAGAGGGCCATGGACAGGTCCTCGATCACCAGTACGCCCAGGATCACCGGTGTCTCCCGGTTGCCGAGCCTGCCCAGGTCGGTGAGGACCTTGGCGATGACGCCCGAGGAGGAGATCCAGGTGACGCCCGCCAGCGCCACGGCCGCGACCGGCCCCCAGCCCAGCAGCAGGGCGGCCACGGCGCCCGGCACCGCGTTCAGCGCGAAATCCACCAGCCCGGACGGGTACTGCGTCTTCAGACTCGTCACCAGTTCCGAGGCGCTGTACTCCAGCCCCAGCAGCAGCAGGAGCAGGATCACCCCGATCTCCGCGCCGACCTCGATGAACTCCTCGCTGGCGGTCAGCGGGAACAGACCGCCCTGCCCGAACGCCAGGCCGCCCAGCAGATACAGCGGGATCGGGGAGAGGCCGATCCGGCCCGCGAAGCGACCGACCAGTCCCAGGCCCAGGATGACGGCGCCGAGTTCGATCAGCAGGACGGTGGTGTCGTGCACGGAGGGCCTTTCAGTCGTCCGGCGGCTGTCCGTGGTCGGGCGGCTGTCCGGGGCGGCGCACGGCCCGGCGGGACCGGACCGCGCAAGCGGTGCTGCTCAGGTACCGGCGATGATCCGGGTCAGCTCGTCCACACCCTCGCGGGTGCCGACCGCGACCAGGGTGTCGCCCGCCTCCAGCCGGAAGTCGGGGGTCGGCGAGGGCACCGCGCCGGTCCGCCGCAGCACCGCGACGATGGACGCGCCGGTACGGGTCCGCGCCTGCGTCGCACCCAGCGGCTCCCCGCTGTAGGGGGACTGGCCCGACATCGGGATCCGGACGGTGACCAGGTCGATCTCCATCTCGCAGCTCCCCAGCCGCGGGCTCTCCCCCGGGGCGAGGATCTCCGCGAGGGAGGCGGCCTCCTCGTTGTCGAGCTGCACGGTGGCCTGGCAGGCGTCCGGGTCGTCCTCGCGGTAGAAGCCGAGGAACCTGCGGCCGTCCTGGTGGGCCACCACCGAGATGTGCCGGCCGTTCCGGGTGGTGATGTCGTACTGCTTGCCCAGCCCCGGCAGCTTGGTGCTCTTGGTCGTCATGGCTGGCTGCCTTTCGCGAACCTACTGTGAAGCGGCGGTACTGTCCGGGTCCGTGCGTTCCAACGCGGGGCGCGGCCCCGGTTGTTCCTCGTTCAACAGCCAGTCGGCGGCCGCGGTGTCGGTGACCAGGCTGGTGACCAGTCCGGAGCGGAGCACGGCGCCGATGGCCGCGGCCTTGCGGTGCCCCCCGGCGATGGCGACGACCTCCGGGATCCGGCGCAGCCGCTCGGCCTCCACGGTGATGCAGCGCTCCCCCAGATCCCGGCCGATCCGGCGGCCCTGCGAGTCGAAGAGGTGCGCCGACATCTCCGCGGCCACCCCCAGTGACGAGTAGTGGTCCCGCTCCTGCGCGCTGAGCATGTCGTGCACCGTGGAGATCCCCGGCTCCCAGGAGCCGATGGAGACGGCGGCCACGGTGACCTTGTCGAAGTACTCGAAGGCCCGGGCGATACCCGTCTGGTTGCGCAGCGCGGCGGCGGTGGCGCTGTCCGGCAGCAGCATCGGCGCGTAGACCGGGTGCGCCTCTCCGCCGGCCACCTCGGCCGCCCGCCGTACGGCCTCCACCGAGCCGCGGTCGGCCGTACCGGCGTCGTAGACCCCGGTCAGCTGCACGACGGTGCAGGGCGGCAACTGGCGTAGCGCGGTCGCCATGTGGATGGTGGAGCGGCCCCAGGCCAGTCCCAGCACATCGCCGTCGGTGACCAGTTCGCCGAGCAGATCCGCGGCGACCTCGCCGAGGTTCTCCGGATCCGCCGCGTCGTCCACGGCCTCGGTGGGCGACTCGACGACGACCGCATGCCGCAGGCCGAAGCGGGCGCGGAGCGCGTCCGAGCGCTCGGCGTCCAGCTCGGCCGGGACCCGGATCTCGATCCGCACCAGGTCACGTTCGAGCGCGGTCTCCAGGACCCGTGCCACCTTGAAGCGGCTCACCCCGAACTCGTCAGCAATCTGGATCTTGGATTTGCCCTCCAGGTAGAAGCGGCGCGCCATCGCCGCGGCCTGCATGAGTTCGGCGGGTCCCATTCGCGTGGATCGCCCCGACGACACCGCTCTCACCTCACTGTCTTGCTGTGTCCGCGCTGCCGGCGCTCACGCGCCGCGCGTTCATCCTTGCAGATCCCCGGCCCATGGTGACCGTCCTCACTCCCGGCCCTCCCCGGCGGGCCCCGCCGCCGCTGCTGCCTGCCGCCGCAGCGCCCGCACGGCCGCCGCCGGATCCTCGGCCCCGTAGACGGCCGAGCCGGCGACGAACACGTCGGCGCCCGCCTCCGCGCACCGCTCGATGGTGGCGGCCGAGACGCCGCCGTCCACCTGCAGCCACATCTGCAGCCCGTGCTTGTCGATGAGCTGCCGGGTCCGGCGGATCTTCGGCAGCATGATGTCCAGGAACGCCTGCCCGCCGAAGCCCGGCTCCACCGTCATGACCAGCAGCATGTCCAGCTCCGGCAGCAGGTCCTCGTACGGCTCGATCGGAGTGGCCGGCTTCAGCGCCATGGAGGCGCGGGCGCCCTTGGCACGGATCTCGCGGGCCAGCCGCACCGGTGCCGCCGCGGCCTCCGCGTGGAAGGTGACCGAGCCGGCGCCGGCCTCCACATAGGCGGGAGCCCAGCGGTCGGGCTCTTCGATCATCAGATGGCAGTCCAGCGGGATGTCCGTCGCCCGGCCCAGCGACTCGACCACGGGGGTGCCCAGGGTCAGATTGGGCACGAAGTGGTTGTCCATCACATCGACGTGGAGCCAGTCGGCGCCCTCCGCGCCTCCGACCCGCCGTGCCTCCTCGGCGAGGCGGGCGAAGTCTGCCGACAGGATGCTGGGGTTGATCTGAGCCATGACTACCAGTATTCCGTGTGTGCGTTCGAGGTGATCACGCGGTGCGGCGCAGCAGCGCCAGATACATCGCGTCGGTGCCGTGCAGATGCGGCCAGAGCTGGATGTCGGGGCCCGCGCCCAGGTCCGGGACGCCGGGCAGCAGCGGGCGCGCGTCCAGCCGCTCCGCGGCCGTCGTCCCCTCCTTGGCCAGCTCCCGCAGGACGTCGTCCACCACAGCACGGGTCTCGGCCAGGTGCGGCGAGCAGGTCACATACGCGACGACGCCCCCGACTCGGGCCGCCTCGAGCGCCTGACGCAGCAGCGCGCGCTGCAGCGGTGCGAAGCCCGCCAGGTCCTCCGGGCGCCGCCGCCAGCGCGCCTCGGGCCGGCGCCGCAGCGCCCCCAGCCCGGTGCAGGGCACGTCGACCAGCACCCGGTCGAAGCTGCCGGGCAGCCAGGCGGGGCGGGTCCCGTCCGCGGCGACCACGGCCCAGGGGCCCGGATTGCCCCGCAGGGCACGCTCCACGAGCCGGGCGCGGTGCGGCTGCTTCTCGGACGCGAGCAGTGCGGCGCCCCGCTCGGCCGCCAGCGCGCCCAGCAGCGCCGCCTTGCCGCCGGGGCCGGCGCACGCGTCCAGCCAGCGCGCGTCGGCGCCTTCCACGCGCGCCTCGGCCAGGGCCAGCGCCACGAGCTGGCTGCCCTCGTCCTGGACTCCGGCCCGGCCCTCGGCCACGGCCTCCAGCGCACCGGGCTCGCCGCCCTCGGCCAGCCGGACCGCGTATGGCGACCAGCGGCCTGGCACGGCCTCACCGGTGGCCCGTGCGGCGCTGTGCAGCTCCTCGGTGGTGGCCCGCCCGGGGCGGGCCACCAGGGTGACCTCGGGCCGTTCGTTGTCCGCCTCCAGCAGCGCGGTGATCTCCTCGCGTCCGCCGCCCAGCGCGTCCCACAGCGCGGAGACCACCCAGCGCGGGTGCGCGTACCGCAGTGCGAGGTGCTCCTCCGGGTCCTCGTCGTAGGGCGGTGCGACGCGCTCCAGCCAGCCGTCGAGGTCGTGCGCGGTCAGCCGCCGCAGCACCGCGTTGACGAACTTCGCCCGGCCGTCGCCCAGCACCACCCGGGCCAGCTCGACAGTGGCGCTCACGGCCGCGTGCTGCGGGATGCGGGTGCCGAGCAACTGGTGGGCGCCCAGCGAGAGGACGTCCAGCACCGGCGGGTCGACCTCGCGCAGCGGCCGGTCGACGCACTCGGCGATGATCGCGTCGTAGGTGCCCTGGCGGCGCAGCGTTCCGTAGACCAGTTCGGTGGCCAGCGCGGCGTCCCGCGCGTCCAGTCCGCCCTGTGCCGGGTCCTGCTCCCGGGCCTTGCGCAGCAGCGGCGGCAGGACGAGGTTCGCGTAGGCGTCCCGCTCGTCCACCGCGCGCAACGCCTCGAAGGCGAGGATGCGGACGGGATCCTTGCGGGGGCGCCGGTAGCGGTTGCCGCCCCGGCGGGGTCGAGTGCTCACAGGTGAAGGTGCTCCGCAAGATCAGGGTGTCGAGACCCCCACCCTACGGCCCGGCCGGGGAAAGGCGGCGACGGGTCGGTCACGGCCCCGGCCCGCCCGGTTCAGGAGTCCGGGGTGTCCGGGGCGTCGAAGCGGGCGCCCTGTTCGATGCGGGTGCCGCGGGCCCAGTCGGCGGCCCGCATCGGCTTCTTGCCCTGGGGCTGCACCCACTCCAGCTCCACGGGGTGCGAGCCCGTCCCGACGTGCACGGCGTTCTTGCCGACGCGCAGTTCACCGGGGGCGGGCGCGGCGGTTGCGGAGCCGGCGCCGCTGTCGGGCAGCAGCGAACGGACCTTCAGCCGCTCGCCGCGGAAGGCGGTCCAGGCGCCGGGCGCGGGCGAGCAGGCGCGCACCACCCGGTCGACGCGGAGCGCGGGCGCCGCCCAGTCGATCCGGGCGTCCTCCACGGAGATCTTCGGCGCCAGGGAGACGCCGTCCTGCGGCTGCGGCACCGCCTGCAACGTGCCGTCCTCGATCCCGTCCATGGTGGCGGCCAGCAGGCCGGCGCCGGCGAAGGCGAGCCGGGTCAGCAGGTCGCCGCTGGTGTCCCGGGACCGCACCTCCTCGGTCACCACCCCGTAGACCGGCCCCGAGTCCAGTCCTTCCTCGATGAGGAAGGTGCTGGCGCCGCTCATCTCGTCGCCGGCGAGCAGCGCGTGCTGCACGGGCGCGGCGCCGCGCCAGGCGGGCAGCAGCGAGAAGTGCAGGTTGACCCAGCCGCGGGCGGGCACGTCCAGCGCCACCCTGGGCAGCAGCGCGCCGTAGGCGACGACGGGGCAGCAGTCCGGCCCGATCTCGCGCAGCCTGGCCAGGAAGTCCTCGTCCCGGGGGCGTGCGGGCTTCAGCACCTCGATGCCCTCCTCCTCGGCACGCTGGGCCACGGGGCTGGGCACCAGCTTCCGGCCCCGTCCGGCGCGCGCGTCGGGCCGGGTGACGACGGCGGCGACCTCGTGCCGTGCGGAGGCGATCAGGGTGTCGAGCGCGGGGACGGCGACCTCGGGAGTGCCGGCGAAGACGAGCCTCATCAGTGGCGAACTACCTCTCACATGGGGAAAGACAGCACAGTTTACGGTCAGCGCGAGCCTGGCGCCCCGGGGGGCGTGCGGGCTTCCGCGCGCCCTGCCGGTACGACCTCCGCGCCCCCGGAGCGTGACCAGAGAGCCCATCGCGGCGTTGGTCAAGTCAGATTGACCGAACCGAGCGCCGCCCCGCCACCGCGCCGCGGCCTCGCTCCCCCCTCTTCCGCACAGCAAGCCATCCTATCCAGCTCCTCAGCTGAACACCCCCATGCCAACAGGTCCGAGAGGCTTCTTCATGGCCGACCACGCAACCCACGACGCCCAGGCGCGGGCCAGCCTGCATCTCCTGGTGCGGGACATCGAGCGGGTCCGCCGGCAGGTGGACGCGCTGCGCACGCTCACCGCGCAGTTGGGCAACGTCTACCGTCCGCGCCGCACCGGCCCGGCCGCGGGCTTCGTCGTCTACGGCCGCGCACCCGCGCCGACCGTCCGGCTCGCCCAGGAACTACGCGACAGCGTCGAGACCCTGGTGACGGCGGCGGTGGACTTCGACCGCTCACTCGGCTTCTCCTGGGACGCCGTGGGCTCGGCCCTGGGCGTCACCAAGCAGGCCGTACACCGCCGGTACGGCTCCAACCGGCGCGGCCCCGCGGCCGGCGCCCCGGAGAACGCCGAGGCTCCCGCACCGCCCCCGTCGTCCCCCTCGCCGGTGCCCCGGCAGTCCGAGGCCGTGCCCGCCGCCGCCCGGTCGCTCCCGACGGCGCCCGGTGGCTCTCCGGCGCACCGGTCGGCGCCGGTCCCCGCGGCCCGCTCGATCCCGCCGCAGCAGCCCCCCGCGCAGCAGCCGTACGAAGCCCGGCACGAACCGCGGCACGACGGACGCCAGGACGGCCGTCAGGACCCCTACCGGGAGGTGCGGCAGGAGCCACGTACGGGGGCACTGCCCGCTCCCCGCAACGGCTGACCAGGCGACGGGCCGAGCCCGTACGGCGCGCGCCGCCGCCGCGTGCCCGTACCGCGTCTCGGTCCGGTCGGACCCGGTCCCGCCGGGAGGGCTTCGCAGCCCCGCCGCGCCCCGCAGCACATCCGTACCCCGCCGCTGTCCGGTGCCGCCCGCACCGGACAGCGCGCCACGCCCGCACCGGTGTGCCGCCGCCGCGGGGCCGGCCCGACGGCGCGGCGCATGCCCGTCCGACACCGGCTGACCGGCTCCGCCGGGCCACAGCCCTCCCGCCCGGCGTCACCCGATGTCCAGCGGATCGATCCGCACCTGGGCGATCGGCCCCTCCCGGCGGGTCAGCCGGCCCACCTGCGCCGTCTTCAACGCCGCCGCCAGCGCTGCGCCACTGCCGCGCGGCACCCGCACCAACGCCCGCTCCCACTGCTCCCCCGGCGGCGGGTCCCCGGGGTTGCGTGGCCTTCCGGGCTCCAGCACCGGAAGGGGCACCGGGCCGAGCACCTGGGCGCCCTCGGGCAGCCCGGCGCCCTCGGCCGCGGCCAGCAGCCCGGCCACGGCCGCGGGCTGACCGGTGACCGCCGCCATCCGGGAAACCGGCGGAAAGCCCAGCTCAGCGCGATCGGCCAGCTCGCGCAGCGCATGTCCCGCCGGGTCCCAGCGCACCAGTGCCTGCACCGGCCGCACGGACTCCTCCGCGACCACCACCACCGTCCCGCCCTCACCCTGCGGCCGGACCAGCGAGGCGGCACCCAGCCAGCGGCGCAGCGCCTCCTCGCCCGCGCGGAGATCGGGGCGGCTCAGCAGCGCCCAGCCGTCGAGCAGCAGCGCGGCCGCGTACCCCTCGCCGCCCACCGGCACGGGCTCCGCGCCGGGAGTGGCGACGACCAGCGCGGGACGCCCCGGCACCGACTCCAGCACGTGGCTGCCGCCCGAGGTCCGCACCGGCACCGCGGGGAACGCCCGGCCCAGCTCCTCCGCCGTGCGGCGGGCGCCGATCACACTGCCGCGCAGCCGCGTCCCGGAGCACATCGGACAGCGCCACTGCGGGGTCTCCCGCGCGCACCAGCCGCACCGCAGCGCCGTGCCCTCCGCGGCCGCCTCCAGCGGGCCCGAGCAGTGCGCGCACCGGGCCGGCTCGCGGCACCGCTCGCAGACCAGCCGCGGAACATAGCCGCGGCGGGGCACCTGGACCAGCACCGGGCCGTGCTCCAGCGCGTCCCGCGCAGCACGCCAGGCCAGGCTCGGCAGCCGGGCACTGCGGGCTGCCGGATCGCGGCCGGCGTCGCCCTCGGCTGCCGTGCGGACCCGGGGCATGACGGCCCGCACGGTGTCCCGGTCGGCGGCCAGCGGCCGCGCGAAGCCCGATTCCACGAGCTGCGCGGCCTCCACCGTGCAGCCGTGCGCACCGAGCAGGAACGCCGCCTGCTCGGTCACCGCACGCTGGAGCAGCACCTCGCGGGCGTGCGGCTGCGGGGCCCGCTCCTCGCTGTGGTTGCTGTCGCCGTCCTCCCAGACGGCGGCGAGCCCCAGGCGGCGCACCGGAGCGAACATCGCCGCCCGGGTGCCGACGACGGCGCCCACCGCTCCGCGGCTGACCGCGAGCCACCGCCGGTAGCGCGGCTCGGGTCCGGCATCCGCGGTCAGCAGCACATGCTGCCCCTCGCCCACGAGCGTGGTCAGCGCCGCGTCCACCCGGGCCGCCGCCTTCCCGTCGGGCAGCACCGCGAGCGCCCCCCGGCCCGCGGCGAGGGCGGTGGCCATGGCGCGGGCCAGCTCGTCCGCCCAGCTCTGGGGGCCGGGCAGCGCGGTCCACACCGCACGGGGCGCGGCCTTCTCGGCGACGGCCCGCAGGAACGCGGGCCCCTCGGGATAGCGCGCCCACCCGCCGGGCTCCGGCGCCGCGGGGGCGGCCGGACGGCGCGGCGAGGGCTGCTTCTCCGCCCTGGCGCGGCGCGGCGGGACGGCGAGCTGGACGACATCGGCGAGCGATCCGGCGTACCGGTCGGCAACCGCCCGGCACAGCCCGAGCAGTTCGGGCGTGAGCACCGGTTCGGGCGAGAGCACCTGGGCGAGCGGGGCGAGCCGCCCGGTGAAGTCGGTGTCGGCCCGGCGTTCGACGATGAACCCGTTGATGAGGCCGCCGCCCTCGCGGCGGCCCTCCCGCTCCCCCGCGCCGAAGCGCACCCGGACCCGCACACCGGGCTGGGCCTCCTCGTCCATCGCGGCGGGAACGGCGTAGTCGAAGAACCGGTCGAGGTGCACCGGCCCCTTGTCGACCAGCACCCGCGCCACGGGAAGCCGCTCCGCCATCTCGGCACCCCGCCAGGTCCGCGGCTTGGCCCTCGGCTGCCTGGCCTTGCGCTCCCGCACGGTCTCCCGGATCAGCGCGAGCTGCTCCGGGGCATGCGGCTGACGCTCTCCTTCACCGCTGCCGTCGCCCCTGCTCACAGCCTCAGTCTCGCAAACGGCTCGGACAGCCGCCGCCCACCCGGCCGGCCCCGCGCCCCTCCGCCCGGCGGGGGCCGCGGACGGCCCCCCCTCGGGGTGACGGCCCCGGCTCCGGCCCGGACTGCCCGGACGGGTGACGGTCTCGGGCCGGTTCTGCGCCCCGGCCCGGCCGGGGTCCGGACACGCCGGAGGCCCGGCACCCCGCCAGCATGGGGTGCCGGGCCTCCGACGGTCGAACGGAGGGGATTTACTGACGATGCGGACGCGGCGGTGGGCTAGAGCCCGGCCGCCTTGCGCAGGGCGTCGACCCGGTCGGTGCGCTCCCAGGTGAAGTCGGGGAGCGCCCGGCCGAAGTGGCCGTAGGCGGCCGTCTGCGAGTAGATGGGGCGCAGCAGGTCGAGGTCGCGGATGATCGCGGCCGGACGGAGGTCGAAGACCTCGGAGATGGCCTGCTCGATCTTCTCGTGGTCCACCGCGGCGGTGCCGAAGGTCTCCACGAAGAGACCGACCGGCTCGGCCTTGCCGATGGCGTAGGCGACCTGCACCTCGCAGCGCGTGGCGAGGCGGGCGGCCACCACGTTCTTGGCGACCCAGCGCATCGCGTAGGCGGCGGAGCGGTCGACCTTGGAGGGGTCCTTGCCGGAGAAGGCGCCGCCACCGTGGCGGGCCATACCGCCGTAGGTGTCGATGATGATCTTCCGGCCGGTGAGTCCGGCGTCACCCATCGGGCCGCCGATCTCGAAGCGCCCGGTCGGGTTGACCAGCAGCCGGTAGCCCTCGGTCTCCAGCTTGATGCCCTCGTCCACCAGGGCCTTCAGCTCGGGCTCGACGACGAACTCGCGGATGTCGGGTGCGAGCAGCGAGTCGAGGTCGATGTCGGCTGCGTGCTGCGAGGAGACCACGACGGTGTCCAGCCGCACGGCCTTGTCGCCGTCGTACTCGATGGTCACCTGCGTCTTCCCGTCCGGGCGCAGGTAGGGGATCGTGCCGTTCTTGCGGACGGCGGAGAGCCGCTCCGAGAGCCGGTGCGCCAGGGTGATCGGCAGCGGCATGAACTCGGCGGTCTCGTCGCAGGCGTAGCCGAACATCAGGCCCTGGTCGCCGGCGCCCTGCTCGTCGAGTTCGTCCTCGTCGCCCTCGACGCGCTTCTCGTAGGCGGTGTCGACGCCCTGCGCGATGTCGGGCGACTGGGCGCCGATCGACTCCGAGACGCCGCAGGAGGCGCCGTCGAAGCCCTTCTTGGAGGAGTCGTAACCGATCTCGAGGACCTTGTTGCGCACGAGCGTCGAAATCGGGGCGTAGGCCTTGGTCGTCACCTCTCCGGCCACGTGCACGAGGCCGGTGGTGATCAGTGTCTCGACGGCGACCCTGGAGTGCGGGTCTTCCTTGAGGAGGGCGTCGAGGATGGTGTCGCTGATCTGGTCAGCGATCTTGTCAGGGTGACCCTCGGTCACAGATTCCGAGGTGAACAAGCGGCGCGACACATCGCTCCCTGGGGTTGCAGCGGCTGCTGGCTGAGCATGGGCGGACCGGTCGGGGGCTGCGCCCAAGCACGGTCCGCGGCCAGTTTATCCATCTCCACCCGCATCCAATCACGGACTCTCGAACTACGAGACGACCATGACCTGCTCGATCCGAACTCCAGGAGCACCGGAAGGGTACGGGAGATCTGGATATGTCAGGGTGTGTCGGACAGCGAAGACGCTGGTCAAGAGCGCCGTTCCAGCCGTGTTCGACGGCTTCCGGCCCACTCGGTCACCCTGTCGACATTTCCGGCGCCCCCGCGGCGGAAGCTCTGATTCCGCGTCCATTCCTCGGGACGGCTCCCGCGCCGTGCCGGACCGGGCCCCGGGCTCAGTCCCGGGGAAGCTCCGGGAGCCGCTCGGCGATCAGGTCCCAGACGGTATCCGCGAGCGCCTCCTTCGGCCCGTGCGGAACCGGCGTCTCGCTACCGTCGGTGCCCAGCACCACAGCCTCGTTCTCCTCCGAGCCGAAGGTCCTGCTCTCCCCCACCTCGTTGACGACCAGCAGGTCGCAGCCCTTGGCGGCGAGCTTGGCGCGGCCGTGCTCCAGCACCCGGTCCGTCTCGGCCGCGAAACCGACCACCACCTGACCCGGGCGGGGGCGATCCGCGGCGAGCCCGGCGAGGATGTCGGGGTTCCGGACCAGTGCCAGCGGCTCGGGCTCCTGGCCGGCCTTCTTCTTGATCTTCCCGGTGGCATAGCCGGCCGGGCGGAAGTCGGCGACCGCCGCGGCCATCACCACCGCGTCCGCGTCGGCGGCGGCCGCGGTCACGGCGGTCCGCAGCTCCTCCGCGCTGCCCACCCGCACCAGGTCCACGCCCGCGGGGTCCGGCAGCGCGCTGTTGGCGGAGACGAGCGTCACCCGCGCCCCGCGCGCCGCGGCGGTGCGGGCGAGCGCGTACCCCTGCTTGCCGGTGGAACGGTTACCCAGGAAGCGCACCGGGTCGAGCGGCTCGCGGGTGCCCCCCGCGCTGACGACGACATGGCGTCCCGCGAGGTCGGGGCCGGCTCCGGCCGCTCCGCGCCGCAGCACCCGCCGGCACACCTCGAAGAGCGCCTCCGGGTCCGGCAGCCGTCCCTTGCCGGTGTCCTTCCCGGTCAGCCGCCCGACGGCGGGCTCGACGACCAGCGCGCCGCGACGCCGCAGCGTGGCGACGTTCTCCCGGGTGGCGGGGTGCTCCCACATCTCGGTGTGCATCGCGGGGGCGAAGACGACGGGGCAGCGCGCGGTGAGCAGGGTGTTGGTGAGCAGGTCGTCGGCGAGTCCGTGCGCCGCCTTGGCCAGCAGGTCCGCGGTCGCGGGGGCGACGACGACGAGGTCGGCGCCCTGGCCGATCCGTACGTGCGGCACCTCGTGCACCGTGTCCCACACCTCGGTGGCCACCGGGTGGCCGGTCAGCGCCGACCAGGTGGCGGCGCCGACGAAGTGCAGCGCGGAGGCGGTGGGCACCGCCCGCACGTCGTGCCCGCTCTCGGTGAGCCGCCGGGCCAGCTCGCAGGCCTTGTAGGCGGCGATGCCGCCGCTCACTCCCAGTACCACCCTCGGCTTGCCGGCTGCCGGCCGGCCGTCCCGCTGCTGCGTCACTCGTCTCTCCCCACATGCCCGTACACGTGCCGCTACGCCCTTATGACACACCAGGGGCCCGGCAGCCGCGCTGCCGGGCCCCTGGTGGAAGTGGTGCCGACCGGCTACGGGACGACCGGCGGAGCCTCCACGGGCTCGGAGGTGAGAAGTCCGGCGTTGATCTCGCGGAGCGCGATGGACAGCGGCTTCTCGTGCACGTGGGTGTCCACCAGCGGGCCGACGTACTCGAGGAGGCCCTCACCGAGCTGGGAGTAGTACGCGTTGATCTGACGCGCGCGCTTGGCGGCGTAGATGACGAGGCTGTACTTCGAGTCGGTGGCCTCGAGCAGCTCATCAATCGGCGGGTTGATGATGCCCTCGGGCGTGGTGATGGAAGAGGACACTCTCTGCCTTCCGAAGGGTGGATGGAGCGGGAATCGACGCACGGGCAGCGCGCCGGGCGCGCTGGAGGTCAGCCGATACGCATCAAGGCTAGCAGCTCGGCGCCTACCTCCTCGACGGAGGTGTTGACCAGGGTCCGGTCGAACTCGGCCTCGGCCGCCAGCTCGGTGCGGGCCGCCTCCAGCCGCCGCTCGATGACCTCGGGCGCCTCGGTGCCCCGGCCGGTCAGCCTCCTGACCAGCTCCTCCCAGCTCGGAGGGGCCAGGAAGACGAGCTGCGCCTCGGGCATGGACTCCTGGACGAGCCGGGCGCCCTGCAGGTCGATCTCCAGCAGGACGGGCTCCCCCCGTTCGAGGTGCTCCAGTACCGCTCCCCGGGGGGTGCCGTAGCGGTTGCCCGCGAACTCCGCCCATTCGAGCAGGTCGCCGTTGGCGATCAGCTTGTCGAACTCCTCGTCGTCCACGAAGAAGTACTGCACGCCGTGCCGCTCGCCCGGACGAGGCCTGCGGGTGGTGGCGGAGACGGAGAGCCAGACCTCTGGGTGCGCCTTGCGCAGGTGTGCGACGACCGTGCTCTTGCCGACCCCGGAGGGGCCGGAGAGCACGGTCAGTCGCGATGTGCCGACCGGGGGTGCCGGGGTCTCCCCCCGGGGAACTGCAGAACTCATGCAGCGATTATCCCGGTTTACGGGAGTGCCCGGGACCTCAGGCGTTGGCGCCGCCGAACTCGCGCTCCAGCGCGGCGATCTGGTTGGACCCCAGACCGCGCACCCGGCGGCTCTCGGAGATTCCCAGTCGCTCCATGATCTGCTTGGCGCGGACCTTGCCGACGCCGGGCAGGGACTCCAGAAGCGCGGAGACCTTCATCTTGCCGATCACGTCGTTTTCCTGGCCCTGCTTGATGACCTCGTGCAGGGATGCGCCGGAGTGCTTGAGCCGGTTCTTGACCTCGGCGCGCTCCCGGCGAGCCGCGGCGGCCTTTTCGAGCGCGGCTGCGCGCTGTTCAGGGGTAAGGGGCGGAAGAGCCACGCCTGCGTCACCTCGGATGTCGAACTGTCGGATACGGATCGGTGAGGAACCTAGTAGGCCCACACCTGCGGAGCAACGAGCAACGCGCCTGTTGGCGGTGCTCTGGACGGAGACTAGCGGGCATGAGCCCCGGAGTCAGCGAGAACAGACGAAAAGTCCAGGTCAGCCTCTGCCGACCTGGACTTTTCGGGACATACTTGGTGCGTTTTCAGCTCTCAGCGTGGGATCTTGGACGCCGCGCGGCCCACAGCGGACCCGGACCCGGCACGGAAAGCGACGCGATCCGGCGCGCGGACGGCCCCGGAACCACGACGGCTCAGGTCACGGCGGTGCGGACCGCGTCCGCGAACGCCGTCGCGGAATCTCTCAGTCCGGTTTCGTCGGGGCCGTTCCGGAGCACACCGCGGCTGACGCTCGGCACCACGTTGCGGACCGCGTCCCCGAAGACCGCGGGCAGGTCCGCCGGGGTCGCCCCCTGCGCACCGATGCCCGGCGCGAGCAGCGGGCCGTTCACCGCCAGGTCGAACGCCGACAGATCACCGAGCGTGGCGCCGACCACCGCGCCGAAGGAGCCCAGCGGCTCGGCGCCCGCGTTCCGCTCCGCCAGCCGGCGCAGCACCGTCGCCGCGACCGTGGAGCCGCCCTCGCCGACCGCACGCTGCACCTCCCGCCCCTCCGGGTTGGAGGTGAGCGCCAGCACGAAGAGCCCCGCGCCGCTCGCCGCGGCCGCCTCGGCGGCCGGCGCGAGCGCGTCGAAGCCCAGGTAGGGGCTCACGGTGAGCGCGTCGGAGAAGAGCGGGCTGCCCGGATCGAGGTAGGCAGCGGCGTAGGCGTCCATGGTGGAGCCGATGTCCCCGCGCTTGGCGTCCATCACGACCAGCGCCCCGGCCCCCCGGGCCTCGGCCACCGTGCGCTCCAGTACGGCGACGCCGCGCGAGCCGAAGCGCTCGTAGAACGCCGACTGCGGCTTGAGCACGGCCACCCGGTCGGCCAGCGCCGCCACGACGGTGCGGCTGAACCGCTCCAGCCCGGCGACGTCGTCCGCCAGGCCCCAGGCGTGCAGCAGAGAGGCGTGCGGGTCGATCCCCACGCACAGCGGCCCCCGGCTGTCCATGGCGCAGCGCAGCCGCGCCCCGAAGGGCTCCGGGGCCCCGGAGCTCCCCGCGGTCGTCCCCTGAGCTGTCATGCGGCACCCTCCTGGCTGCGGTGTTCGGCGCCGACGGCCTCGGCGAGGGTCGTGTACGGGCTGGCCGCCAGCAGCCGGGCCAGTCCCCGGTGCATCCGGCGCATCCAGAACGGGCCCTCGTACAGGAACGCCGTGTACCCCTGCACCAGGGTGGCGCCCGCCAGAATGCGGCGCCAGGCGTCCTCGGCGGTGCCGACACCGCCGACACCGACCAGCACGAGCCGGTCCCCGACCCGGGAGTACAGCCGCCGCAGCACCTCCAGCGAGCGGTCGGCGACCGGTGCGCCGGACAGCCCGCCGGTCTCGGCCGCCAGCTGAGGGGCGCAGGTGAGGCCGAGCCCGTCCCGGGCGACGGTGGTGTTGGTCGCGATGATCCCTTCCAGGCCCAGCTCGACGGCCAGGTCGGCGACGGCGTCGACGTCCTCGTCCGCCAGGTCGGGGGCGATCTTGACCAGCAGCGGGACGCGGCGCGCGGGCACGGCGCGGCCGGCCGCCTCCCGTACGGCGGTCAGCAGCGGCCGCAGGTGTTCGGTGGCCTGGAGGTCGCGCAGGCCGGGGGTGTTGGGCGAGGAGACGTTGACGACAAGGTAGTCGGCGTGCGGCGCCAGCGCCTCGGTGGAGGTGACGTAGTCGGCGACCGCCTCGGACTCCGGCACGGCCTTCGTCTTGCCGATGTTGACGCCCAGGGTCGGGCGGAAAACGGGTTCCCGGGCGGCCAGCCGCGCCGCGACGGCGGCCGCGCCCTCGTTGTTGAAGCCCATCCGGTTGATCAGCGCGCGGTCCTCGACGAGGCGGAACAGCCGCTTCTTCGGGTTTCCCGGCTGGGCACTGCCGGTGACGGTACCGACCTCGACGTGGTCGAAGCCGAGCATGGCGAGCCCGTCGATCCCCTCCGCGTTCTTGTCGAACCCGGCGGCGAGGCCGAACGGGCCGTGCATGCGGCGGCCCAGCGCCTCGACGCGGAGGCGCCGGTCGCGCGGGGCGAGTGCCGCTGCCGTGAAGGTGCGGAGCACGGGGGTGGCCGCCGCCCTGCGGATCCAGGAGAAGGCCAGGTGGTGGGCCCGCTCGGGGTCCATGCGGCAGAAGACGGTACGGAAGAGGAGTCTGTACATGTGGGAGGGGTTCCTGTGAGGGGAGCCGGCCGGCCCGCCCGTCCCGCCCCGGGGCCGTGCGGGCGGCGGCGCCGGGCCGCCCGGACGCGGGGGTCCGGGCGGGGTCCGGCTCGGCGGGCGCCGCCGGGGCTCCGGGGGCTCCGGAGGGGGACGGGCGGGGCCGGGGTCAGCTCCTGCGGGAGGCGACCAGGTGCCGGGCGTGCTCCTGCAGCGAGCGCACACTGACCTCGTCGCGGGCCATCGCGTCGATGCCCTGCACGGCGGCGGCCAGCGCCTGCACGGTCGTCAGGCAGGGCACCGCCCGGGCGACGGCCGCCGTGCGGATGTCGTAGCCGTCCAGCCGGCCGCCCGTGCCGTACGGGGTGTTGACGATCAGGTCCACCTCGCCGTCGTGGATGAGCTGCACGATGGTCGGCTCCCCGGCCGGGCCGGTGCCCTGGCTCTGCTTGCGGACGACGGTGGCGTTGATCCCGTTGCGCTTGAGAACCTCCGCGGTACCGGAGGTCGCCAGCAGCTCGAATCCCATGGCCACCAGCTCCCGCGCCGGGAAGATCAGCGAACGCTTGTCGCGGTTGGCGACCGAGACGAACGCCCGGCCCTTGCCCGGCAGGGCTCCGTACGCGCCGGCCTGGGACTTGGCGTAGGCGGTGCCGAACACCGAGTCGATGCCCATCACCTCGCCGGTCGAGCGCATCTCCGGACCCAGCACGGTGTCCACGCCGCGGCCCTGCACATCGCGGAACCTGCTCCAGGGCATGACCGCCTCCTTGACGGAGATCGGCGCGTCCAGCGGCAGGTCGCCGCCGTCGCCCTCGGCGGGCAGCAGGCCCTCGGCGCGCAGCTCGGCGAGGGTGGCGCCCAGCGACACCCGGGCCGCGGCCTTCGCGAGCGGGACGGCGGTGGCCTTGGAGGTGAACGGCACGGTGCGGGAGGCGCGCGGATTGGCCTCCAGCACGTAGAGGATGTCGCCGGCCATCGCGAACTGGATGTTGATCAGTCCCCGCACCCCGACCCCGCGGGCGATGGCCTCGGTGGAGGCGCGCAGCCGCTTGATGTCGTAGCCGCCGAGGGTGATCGGGGGCAGCGCGCAGGCGGAGTCGCCGGAGTGGATGCCGGCCTCCTCGATGTGCTCCATGACGCCGCCGAGGTAGAGCTCGTGGCCGTCGTAGAGGGCGTCCACGTCGATCTCGATGGCGTCGTCGAGGAACCGGTCGATGAGGACCGGGTGCTGCTCGATCAGCCCGGCGTGCCGCTCCAGGTAGGACTCCAGCGAGGCCTCGTCGTAGACGATCTCCATGCCGCGGCCGCCCAGCACGTAGGAGGGGCGGACCATGACGGGGTAGCCGATCTCGGCGGCGATGCCCTTGGCCTGCTCGAAGGAGAAGGCGGTGCCGTACTTGGGGGCGGGCAGCCCGGCCTCGGTGAGCACCCGGCCGAACGCGCCGCGCTCCTCGGCCAGCTCGATGGCCTCCGGCGAGGTGCCGACGATGGGCACACCGTTGTCCTTGAGCGCCTGGGCGAGACCCAGCGGGGTCTGGCCGCCCAGCTGGACGAGCACCCCGGCGACCGGGCCCGCCTGCTGTTCGGCGTGGACGACCTCCAGGACGTCCTCCAGGGTGAGCGGCTCGAAGTAGAGCCGGTCGGAGGTGTCGTAGTCGGTGGAGACGGTCTCCGGGTTGCAGTTGACCATCACGGTCTCGTACCCGGCGTCGCCCAGCGCGAAGGAGGCGTGGACGCACGAGTAGTCGAACTCGATGCCCTGGCCGATGCGGTTGGGCCCGGAGCCGAGGATGATCACCGCGGGCTTCTCGCGGGGTGCGACCTCGCTCTCCTCGTCGTAGGAGGAGTAGAAGTACGGCGTGCGGGCTGCGAACTCGGCCGCGCAGGTGTCCACGGTCTTGTAGACCGGGCGGATGCCCAGCGCGTGCCGCACCTCGCGCACCACGTCCTCGCGCAGCGAGCGGACGGCGCCGATCTGCGCGTCCGAGAAGCCGTGCCGCTTCGCCTCTGCGAACATCGCCGGGCTCAGTTCGGGAGCCGCGGCGATCTCGTCGGCCGTCTCCTTGACGAGGAAGAGCTGGTCGATGAACCAGGGGTCGATCTTCGTCGCGTCGAAGACCTCCTGCGGGGTGGCGCCGGCCCGGATGGCGGCCATCACGGTGTTGATCCGGCCGTCGGTGGGACGCTCGGCCTCGACGAGCAGCTCGGCCTTGTCGCCGAGCTCGGCGACCGGGGTGGCGAAGTCGAACTGGCTGTCCTTCTTCTCCAGCGAGCGCAGCGCCTTGTTCAGCGCCTCGGTGAAGTTCCGGCCGATGGCCATGGCCTCGCCGACCGACTTCATGGTGGTGGTCAGCCGGGAGTCCGCGGCGGGGAACTTCTCGAAGGCGAACCGGGGGGCCTTGACCACGACGTAGTCGAGCGTGGGCTCGAAGGAGGCCGGGGTCTCCTCGGTGATGTCGTTGGGGATCTCGTCCAGCGTGTAGCCCACCGCGAGCTTCGCGGCGATCTTCGCGATGGGGAATCCGGTGGCCTTGGAGGCGAGCGCCGAGGACCGGGAGACCCGCGGGTTCATCTCGATGACGACGATGCGGCCGTCGGCGGGGTTGACGGCGAACTGGATGTTGCAGCCGCCGGTGTCCACGCCGACCTCGCGAATGACCGCGATCCCGATGTCCCGGAGGATCTGGTACTCGCGGTCGGTGAGCGTCATGGCGGGCGCGACCGTGATCGAGTCGCCGGTGTGCACACCCATCGGGTCGAAGTTCTCGATGGAGCAGACGACCACGACGTTGTCGTTGTGGTCGCGCATCAGCTCCAGCTCGTACTCCTTCCAGCCGAGGATGGACTCCTCCAGGAGCACCTCGGTGGTGGGCGAGAGGGTCAGGCCCTGTCCGGCGATGCGCCGCAGCTCCTCCTCGTCGTGGGCGAAGCCGGAGCCGGCGCCGCCCATGGTGAAGGAGGGGCGTACGACGACCGGGTAGCCGCCGAGCTCCTCGACGCCGCTCAGCACGTCGTCCATCGAGTGGCAGATGTAGGAGCGCGCGGACTCGCCGTGCCCGATCTTGCCGCGGACGGCCTCGACGACCTCCTTGAACCGGTCGCGGTCCTCGCCCTTGTTGATGGCCTCGACGTTGGCGCCGATCAGCTCGACACCGTGGGCGTCCAGGGTGCCCGCCTCGTGCAGGGAGATCGCGGTGTTGAGCGCCGTCTGGCCGCCGAGGGTGGGCAGCAGCGCGTCGGGGCGCTCCTTGGCGATGATCTTCTCGACGAAGTCGGGAGTGATCGGCTCGACGTAGGTGGCGTCGGCGATCTCCGGGTCGGTCATGATCGTGGCCGGGTTGGAGTTGACCAGGATCACGCGCAGGCCCTCGGCCTTGAGCACGCGGCACGCCTGGGTGCCGGAGTAGTCGAACTCGGCGGCCTGCCCGATGACGATCGGTCCCGAGCCGATGACCAGGACGGACTGGATATCGGTGCGCTTAGGCACGCTGGTCCTCCATGAGCTTGACGAAGCGGTCGAACAGGTAGGCGGCGTCGTGCGGTCCCGCTGCCGCTTCGGGGTGGTACTGGACGCTGAAGACGGGCCGGTCCAGGAGCCGCAGCCCCTCGACCACGCCGTCGTTCAGGCAGACGTGCGAGACCTCGGCACGTCCGTAGGGGGTCTCGGTGACGCGGTCGAGCGGCGCGTCCACGGCGAAGCCGTGGTTGTGCGCGGTGACCTCGACCTTGCCGGTCGTCCGGTCCTGGACGGGCTGGTTGATCCCGCGGTGGCCGTACTTGAGCTTGAACGTGCCGAACCCGAGGGCGCGGCCGAGGATCTGGTTGCCGAAGCAGATGCCGAACAGCGGGGTGCCGCGGTCCAGGACCTCGCGCATCAGGGCCACCGGGTGCTCGGCGGTGGCCGGGTCGCCGGGGCCGTTGGAGAAGAAGACGCCGTCGGGCGCCACTGCGTAGACGTCCTCGGCCGTGGCGGTGGCGGGGAGCACATGCACCTCCGCACCGCGCTCGGCCATCCGGTGCGGGGTCATGCCCTTGATGCCGAGGTCGACCGCCGCCACGGTGAAGCGCTTCTCACCGACCGCGGGGACCACGTACGCCTGCCGGGTCGCGACCTCGCCGGCGAGGTCGGCGCCCTTCATCGCGGGTGCCTCCCGCACCCGGGCCAGCAGCTTCTCCTCGCCGTCCGCGCAGGCCCCGCCGGAGAAGATCCCGACGCGCATGGCGCCGCGCTCGCGCAGGTGGCGGGTGAGGGCGCGGGTGTCGACACCGCTGATGCCCACCACACCCTGGTCGCGCAGCTCCTGGTCCAGGGTGCGGGTGGCACGCCAGTTGGAGGGGGTGCGCGCGGGGTCGCGGACGACGTAGCCGGCCACCCAGATGCGGGCCGACTCGGGGTCCTCGTCGTTGACGCCGGTGTTGCCGACGTGCGGGGCCGTCATGACGACGACCTGGCGGTGGTAGGAGGGGTCGGTGAGGGTCTCCTGGTACCCGGTCATCCCGGTGGAGAACACGGCTTCGCCGAGGGTCTCGCCCACGGCCCCGTAGGCGCGCCCGCGGAAGGTGCGGCCGTCCTCCAGGACGAGAAGGGCGGGTTCCGCCGTGGTTCCGGTCGCTCCCCTGGTGGAGGTCGTCATCATGCGCCTTCCTTGTGCTGCTGCATTGCCGCGACGCCGTTGTCGCCGCACATTGCGTTGATCTTCTCGACCCACCGGGCCTGCTCGGCCGAGTGGTCGAGGCGGAATCCGGAGTCCAGTCGCCGTCCGCCGTGCTCCCAGGTGACGACCAGCAGGCCGCCCTCGGTGAGCACCTTGCCGGCGATGCCGGTGTCGAGGCGGGCGCCGCGCAGCCGGTCGGCGGGGACGAAGAAGTCCTGCGCCGCGGGCCGGCGGGCGTCCAGTCCCCGCGGGCTGAGCGTCAGCTCGGCGCGGCTGCGGGTGCCCAGGCCGTGCGCGACGATCCGGTCGAGCCACTGGCCCGCGCTCGTGGAGCCGTGGTAGCGGCCGGTGCCGGTCAGCAGCGGCTCGCCGGTGTCCTCGGGCGGCTGCGGCAGCTCCGGCAGGTCGCTCTGAAGGGTGCCGCGCCACTTCCAGCCCTGCCGCATCAGCCAGTAGAGGAGCGCGATGAACAGGACGAGACCCACGACCCAGCCGATCCGGGCGGCCCAGTCGGTGACCTGCTGTGACTTCTGCTCGGCGGCGAGGCCGAGCAGGGGGAGGTTGGTTGTTGCACTCACACTGCTCACACTGCTCACACGAGTTTCCCGTCAACGACCGTCGGCCGACCCCGCAGCCAGCTGCCGATGACGCGGCCGGGCAGCTCACGACCCTGGTAGGGGGTGTTGGCGCTGCGGGAGGCGAAGCCGGCGGGGTCCACCTGTCCACGGTAGTCCGCGTCCAGCAGCACCAGGTTCGCCGGCTCACCGGGTGAGACGGGGCGGCCGTGGCCCGCCAGGCGGCCGATCTCCGCGGGCCGGTGGGACATCCGGTCGGCGACCTGCGCCCAGTCCAGCAGTCCGGTGTCGACCATGGTGTGCTGCACCACGGACAGCGCGGTCTCCAGGCCGACCATGCCCATGGCGGCCGCACCCCACTCGCAGTCCTTGTCCTCGTGCGGGTGCGGTGCGTGGTCGGTGGCGACGCAGTCGATGGTGCCGTCGGCCAGCGCCTCGCGGAGCGCCAGCACGTCGGCCTCGGTGCGCAGCGGCGGGTTGACCTTGTAGACCGGGTTGTAGGACCGGACGAGCTCGTCGGTGAGCAGCAGATGGTGCGGGGTGACCTCGGCGGTCACGTTCCAGCCCTTGGACTTGGCCCAGCGCACGATCTCCACGGAACCGGCGGTCGACAGGTGACAGATGTGCACCCGCGAGCCGACGTGCGCGGCCAGCAGCACGTCCCGGGCGATGATCGACTCCTCGGCGACGGCCGGCCAGCCCTGCAGGCCCAGCTCGGCCGAGACGATGCCCTCGTTCATCTGGGCACCGGCGGTCAGCCGCGGCTCCTGGGCGTGCTGGGCGACGACGCCGTCGAACGCCTTCACGTACTCCAGCGCGCGCCGCATGATCACCGCGTCGTCGACGCACTTGCCGTCGTCGGAGAAGACCCGCACCCCGGCGGCGGAGTCGTGCATGGCTCCCAGCTCGGCGAGCTGCTTGCCCTCCAGGCCGACGGTGACGGCTCCGACCGGGCGCACGTCGCAGTAGCCGTACTCCTTGCCCAGCCGCCACACCTGCTCGACCACGCCGGCCGTGTCGGCGACGGGGAAGGTGTTGGCCATGGCGTGCACGGCGGTGTAGCCGCCCTTGGCGGCGGCCCGGGTGCCCGTCAGCACGGTCTCGGAGTCCTCGCGGCCGGGCTCGCGCAGATGGGTGTGCAGGTCGACCAGGCCGGGCAGCAGCACGGCGCCGCCGGTCTCGACCACCTCCGCGCCGGCCGCCTCCAGCCCCGGTCCGACACCGGCGATCAGCGTGCCCTCGATCAGGACGTCCTGCGGCTCGCCGCCGAGGACCTTGGCACCGCGCAGCAGCGTCTTCTTCTGCTCAGTCATCTCAGTTGTCCTCCTCGGTACGGGGTGCCCCGGTGCGGGCTGCCGCGGTGGATGCGGCCTCGGCGGGCGCGGTCTCGGCGCGACTCTCCTCGGAGCGGGAGAGGGCCGGTTCGGCGCCGCCGAGCAGCAGGTACATCACGGCCATCCGGATGCTGACGCCGTTGGCGACCTGTTCGACGGCGGTGCAGCGGGGCGAGTCGGCCACCTCGGCGGTGATCTCCATCCCGCGGTTCATCGGTCCGGGGTGCATCACCACGGCGTGTTCGGGCATCCGCGCCATGCGCTCGCCGTCGAGGCCGTAGCGGCGGGCGTACTCACGCTCGGTGGGGAAGAAGGCCGCGTTCATCCGCTCCCGCTGGACACGCAGCATCATCACGGCGTCGGACTTGGCCAGCACGGCGTCCAGGTCGTAGGAGACCTCGCACGGCCAGCGCTCCACGCCGATGGGCAGCAGGGTGGGCGGCGCGACGAGCGTGACGTGGGCGCCCAGGGTGCTCAGCAGCTGGACGTTGGAGCGGGCCACCCGGCTGTGCAGGATGTCGCCCACGATCGTGATCCGCCGGCCGTCGAGGGCGGCCCCCTCCCGGCCCACCAGCCGGCGGCGCACGGTGAAGGCGTCCAGCAGCGCCTGGGTGGGGTGCTCGTGGGTGCCGTCGCCCGCGTTGATGACGGAGCCGCCGATCCACTCGGAGGTGGCCAGCCGGTGCGGGGCCCCGGACTCGTGGTGCCGGATGACCACGGCGTCGGCCCCCATGGCCTCCAGGGTCAGCGCGGTGTCCTTGAGGGACTCGCCCTTGGAGACGGAGGAGCCCTTGGCGGAGAAGTTGATGACGTCGGCGGACAGCCGCTTGGCGGCCGCTTCGAAGGAGATCCGGGTGCGGGTGGAGTCCTCGAAGAAGAGGTTGACGATGGTGCGGCCGCGCAGGGTGGGCAGCTTCTTGATCGGCCGGTCGGCGAACCGGGCCATCTCCTCGGCAGTGTCGAGGATGAGGACGGCGTCGTCGCGGGTGAGGTCGGCGGCCGAGATGAGGTGACGCTTCATCTTTTGCCTTGGGCCTTCCGTGGGTGGGATGTGAGGTCGTCGCGAGAGCTCGCGCGCGGGCGCGCCGGGGCAGCGTGCGCGTGCGCGTGCGGGCAGACCGGGGAGGGCGAGCGCCGGGGCGTGCGGTGGCGTGCCGCGCGCGGCGGCATGCGCACCGCGCGGGCGCGTGCGGCGCGGTGGAGCGGGCGCTAGCCCGCCGGGGCGTTACCGGGGCGGCCTGCTGCCGTTCTCCCGGCGCCGGACTCCGCCTCGGACTCCGCGCCGGACGCCTCGGACGCGGGGCGGCGGGTGCCGAGCAGGACGCCGTCGTGCCCGTCCTCCTCGGTGAGCTGGACCTTGACGGTCTCGCGCTGCGAGGTGGGCAGGTTCTTGCCGACGTAGTCGGCGCGGATCGGAAGCTCGCGGTGACCGCGGTCCACGAGGACGGCGAGTTGCACCGCCCGCGGACGACCGATGTCACCCAGGGCATCCAGAGCGGCACGAATGGTGCGGCCGGAATAGAGTACGTCGTCGACGAGCACGACGAGCCGTCCGTCGACCCCGTCGGCCGGGATCTCGGTGTGCGCGAGGGCCCGCGCGGGGCCGAGGCGGAGATCGTCCCGGTACATCGTGATGTCGAGCGAGCCGACCGGGATCGCGCTGCCGGTGATCTCCTGCAGCTTGGCGGCCAGCCGCCGGGCGAGGAAGACACCGCGGGTGGGAATGCCGAGAAGCACCACGTCGTCGGCGCCCTTGGCGCGCTCGACGATCTCGTGGGCGATGCGGGTGAGCACCCGCATGATGTCCGGGGCCTCCAGCACGGGGCGCGCCGGATGCAGGCTCGGAGTGTGGTCGTCCATGAAGAATCGGACCTCCTTCCCCGCCTCACGGGACGGGCCTTAAAGGACGTCTTGCTGTTGCCCGTCAACGCTACCAGGACCCGCTCACCGGTCCGTATGAGGGGGCGGAGCCAGCCGTTCGGCCCCCCTCGGCTTGACGCGGCACATTACGCTGCGTAACCTCACAGTGAGTTACGAAGCGCGCGGCGCAGCGAACCGCATGGCGCAGCCGCTCAGCGAAACAGCGTCCGGGGAGCCATATGTCCAGCGAATACGCCAAACAGCTCGGAGCCAAGCTCCGCGCCATCCGCACCCAGCAGGGCCTCTCCCTCCACGGTGTCGAGGAGAAGTCCCAGGGCCGCTGGAAGGCGGTCGTGGTGGGCTCGTACGAGCGCGGCGACCGGGCCGTGACCGTGCAGCGCCTCGCCGAGTTGGCCGACTTCTACGGAGTGCCGGTGCAGGAGCTGCTGCCGGGCACCACTCCGGGCGGGGCCGCCGAGCCGCCGCCGAAGCTGGTGCTCGACCTGGAGCGCCTGGCCCACGTCCCGGCCGACAAGGCGGGTCCGCTCCAGCGGTACGCGGCGACGATCCAGTCGCAGCGCGGGGACTACAACGGCAAGGTCCTCTCCATCCGCCAGGACGACCTGCGGACCCTGGCCGTCATCTACGATCAGTCGCCCTCCGTGCTGACGGAGCAGCTCATCGGCTGGGGCGTGCTCGACGCGGACGCCCGCCGGGCCGTCTCGCACGAAGAGGTCTGACCCGCTCGCCGAGGAGACCCTCCCCCTCGTTCCGTCGAGGGGGTCCGGCTCCTCGACGTCGGGCAGCACATCCGCCGGCGCCGGGCATCCTGCCCGCCGCGCGGCGGCGATCCGCTCCGCGGCGCAGACCGGCGGTGCCGGACCGGCCCCACCCGTCCTCGGACGGGTCGTGGTCGGTCCGGCGCCGCCGGTTCCGTTTCCCGCGGCCGCTGCTCCGGCGTCGCAGCCGTGCTCTCCGGTCATCGGACCGGGACACCCGCTGCCGACGGGCCGGGCACCTCCTGCCGGCGGGAAGAGCGGAAAGCCCTCCCCGCCGCGGCGGGCGGGTTTTCAGCGCAGGAGTGTCGGCTTGAGCTCCTTCAACCGGCCGAGCAGGCCGTTGACGAAGCCCGGCGACTCGTCCGTCGAGAACTCCTTGGCGAGCTGGACGGCCTCGTCGATGGCGACCGCGTCGGGCACCTCGTCCACCCACAGCAGCTCGTAGAGGCCCAGCCGCAGGATGCCCCGGTCCACGTCGGGCATCCGGTCCAGGGTCCAGTCGACCGCGTAGGTGGACAGCAGCTCGTCGATACGCGCGGCGTTGCCCGCGTAGCCCTCGACGAGGGTCATCGTGTACTCGGAGACCGGCGGCTGCCGGGAATCCGTCCGGGCGAGCCGCAACCAGTCCGCGAGCACGGTGCGTACGTCGGCACCGCGCTGGTCGGCCTCGAAGAGGATCTGGAAGGCGCGCTTGCGGGCCTTGTTGCGTGCGGCCACGGTTAGTTGTTCACCCGGCCGAGGTACTCGCCGGAGCGCGTGTCGACCTTGATCTTCTCATCGGTCGTGATGAAGAGCGGCACCTGGATGCTGTAGCCGGTCTCCAGCTCGGCGGGCTTGGAGCCACCGGTGGAGCGGTCGCCCTGGACACCCGGTTCGGTGTGCTTGATCTTGAGCTCGACAGCGGCGGGCAGCTCGACGTAGAGCACCTCGCCCTCGTGCTGCGCGACGGTGGCGTCGAAGCCCTCGATCAGGTAGTTGGCCGCGTCACCGACGGTCTTGCGGTCGATGTGGAGCTGGTCGAAGGTCTGCATGTCCATGAAGACGAAGTAGTCGCCGTCCATGTACGAGAACTGCATGTCCCGTCGGTCCACGGTGGCCGTCTCGACCTTGGTGCCCGCGTTGAACGTCTTGTCGACGATCTTGCCGGAGAGGACGTTCTTCAGCTTCGTACGGACAAAAGCCGGCCCCTTGCCGGGCTTGACGTGCTGGAACTCGACAACGGACCAGAGCTGGCCACCGTCGAGCTTGAGCACCATGCCGTTCTTGAGGTCGTTCGTGGATGCCACGGTTGCGGAATCTCCTGAGACTGCTGCGGAGACCAGGGCGACTGCCACGCCTCCGACGGCCCGTGGGCTGAGCCCCCGCGGGGGCTAGAGGGCGAGCAGCTCCTTGGTCGTGATGGTGAGTAGCTCGGGTCCGCCGTCCGCCTGCGGGCGGACGACGAGTGTGTCGTCGATCCGGACACCGCCCCGGCCCGGGAGATGGACCCCCGGTTCGACGGTGACCGGCACACAAGCGTCCAGTTTACCCACGGCCTCGGGCGACAGCCGAGGGTCCTCACCGATTTCCAGGCCGACCCCGTGCCCCGTCGACTCCCCCAGCGCCGCTCCGTGCCCCGCCGCCGCCAGCACCTGGCGCGCGGCGCGGTCCACCTCACGGCACTCGGTACCCGGCCCCAGCGACTCCCTGGCAGCCCGCTGAGCGGCGAAGACGGTGTCGTAGAGCTCGATCTGCCAGGTCTCGGGCGCGGTGCCGATGACGAAGGTGCGGCCGATCTGGCAGCCGTATCCACGGTAGCGGGCGCCCAGCCGCACGGAGAGAAAATCCCCCTCCTCCACCCGCCGGTCGGTCGGCCGGTGGCCGGGCAGCCCGGAGTTGGGACCGGCCGCGACCGAGGTGGGCAGTGCGGCGCCCTCGGCGCCGTGGTCGATGAGTCGGCGCTCCAGTTCCAGCGCGAGATGCCGTTCGGTACGCCCCACCAGGATCGACTCCAGCAGCTCGCCGAGGGCCTGATCGGTGATCTCCGCGGCGACCCGCAGCGCGGAGATCTCCTCCTCGTCCTTGATCACCCGCTGCTGTTCCACCGCCAGCCCGAGGTCCGCGAGCCGCACCGAGGGCGCGACGGCCGCCAGTGCCCGGTGCCGCGCGACGGTCAGATGGTGCTCCTCCACGGCCAGCGCACCGGCACCGCTCCGCTCGGCGATCCCGGCGGCGGCCACGGCGGCGTCGTACCCGGCGGCGCCGTGCGTCTCGGCGGAATCCGTCCCGCTCGGCACCTCCAGGGTGAGCTCGCGCAGGTCGTCGGCCGGGTGGGCGCCGTTGGCCGGGCCCTCCCCCGGAGCCGACACCAGGGTGTCCGCGCCGTCCGGCCCCAGCAGCAGGACGCTGCCGGGTGCCGCGCGGCCGGTCAGGTACCGGACATTGGCGGGACGGGAGATCAGCACCGCGTCGGCGGGGCCGTCGTGGGCGGTGCTCGCCGCGCAGCGGTCACGCAGCCGGGCACGGCGGGACACATGCACCTCGGACATATGCCGAGGGTACGCAGCGCCCGGCCGGACGGCCGCCCGGACACGGCCGTGCGGGCGACTCGGGAACAATGGTCAGCTCACCTGCCGGACGGCGGCGCGGCCGTACGGGAGCGCCGGGCCGCACCGGGGCCCGGCGGACGCCCCGGGATCGCCCCCGAGAGGGCACCCGGAACAGCGCTGCCGCCGCCGGTCACCAGCTCACCGGGCTGGCCAGGCTGCGGGCGACCACGTTGTCCAGCATGCGCGCGGTGCTGGCCACGTCCTGGCGCGAGTTGTCGATGATCGGCAGCCCGGAGCTGTACCAGCCCGCCATCCGGCCGTGGATGTGCGCCACCTCCTCGTCGGCGAGCCGCCTGTTGCCGGTGCGCTCCGCGTTCCGTTCCAGGACGATGTCCAGCCCGGGCAGCAGCACCACGGGGATGAGGCCGGGGCCCACGTGCCGCTTCCAGCCGCCGAGCCCGATGACGGGCCAGTCGGGGAAGACCGCGTCGTCCAGGATGCAGGAGATACCGTTGGCCAGGAAGTTGCGGGCCGCGAAGCCGCAGGTCCGCCGGGCCAGCCGGTACTGGGCCTCGGAGTTCTCGTTCCAGCCCGTCTGCGGGTCGGCGAAGCCCGAGTGCACCCACTCGCGTACGTCGTCGAGGCTGATGTGGGCCGTGGGGACCGCTCGGTGCCCGGCCCAGTAGCGGGCGACCGTGGTCTTGCCCGCACCGGCCGGCCCGATCAGCAGGACGGCGACCGCGGCCCGGGTGGCGTCCAGCTGGGCCGGGGTGGCGCCGGGGGCCGGGACCTCGACCGGCGCCCCCGGGGGGAGCTTGACGTGGCCCGTCGCCTCTCCCCCGGGCGGAGCGCTGCCGGGCTGCGGGGGTGCGCCCGCGGGGGGCCCGGGCGGCGCGGGGTCGGCCGGAGCCCGGTCCGGAAGAGGACGCGGGTGCTGCTGAGGCGGCTGCGCAGGATGCGGCGGCTGAGTCGGCTGTGGGGCCGGCGCGTGCGGGCGGGGCGGCTGCGGCGGAGGGGCCTGATGGTGTGGGCGCGGCGGTGGCGCCTGATGGGGATGCTGCGGCGCCGGTTCCGGCGCCGAACGGGCACCGGGGGCCGGCGGGGGTGCGGACCACTGCGCCCCGAAGCCTCCGTAGGCGCCTCGGGCACCGTTGTGCTGCATCCGGACCCCAACTCCGTCCCACGTGTGAAGGCGCTGCGGCGCAACGCCGAGTGTTGTGCGAATACTGACGGTACCTTCCCCGTCCGTCTCCGTGTGAACGGCCGGATCCGCTCCCGAGTGCCCGACGCGCGCGCCGAGCACCCCGGTTCCCGCGCGACCGGCCGCCCCGCCCGCCGGGCGGGGCCGGAGCCCGGGCAGGAGTGTCAGGCGGCGATCTCGGCGTGCGCGGCCAGCAGCATCGCGGGGTCGGGGCTCTCCAGGACGGCCGGCTTGGCCAGCCCTTCGAGCACGATGAAGCGCAGCCGGTCGCCGCGCGACTTCTTGTCGACCTTCATGGTGTCCAGCAGCTTGGGCCACTGGTCGCCGCGGTAGCTGACGGGCAGCCCCACCGACTCCAGCACCGCGCGGTGCCGGTCGGCCGTCGCGTCGTCGAGGCGGCCGGCGATCCGGCCGAGTTCGGCGGCGAAGACCATGCCGACCGAGACGGCCGCACCGTGCCGCCAGTCATAGCGCTCGTTCTTCTCGATCGCATGGCCGAGCGTGTGCCCGTAGTTGAGGATCTCGCGGCGGCCCGACTCCTTCAGGTCCTCGGAGACCACCTCCGCCTTCACCCTGATCGAGCGTTCGATCAGCTCGGCGGTGTGCGGGCCCTGCGGAGTCCGCGCGGCCGCCGGATCGGACTCGATGAGCTCCAGGATGGCCGGGTCGGCGATGAAACCCGCCTTGATGATCTCCGCGAGGCCGCTGACGTAGTCGTGCACCCCCAGCGACTCCAGCGCTGCGAGGTCGCACAGCACCCCGGCGGGCGGATGGAAGGCGCCCACCAGGTTCTTGCCCTCGGCGGTGTTGATACCCGTCTTGCCGCCCACCGCGGCGTCCACCATGCCCAGCACGGTGGTCGGCACCGCCACCCAGCGCACCCCGCGCAGCCAGGTGGCCGCGACGAAACCGGCCACGTCGGTGGTGGCCCCGCCGCCGACGCCGACGATCACATCGGTGCGGGTGAATCCGGTCTGGCCCAGCGCCTTCCAGCAGTAGGCCGCGACCTCCGCGGTCTTGGACTCCTCGGCGTTGGGCAGCTGGACGGCGATGGCCTCGTACCCCTGTTCCGCCAGGTCCTCGCGCAGTGCCTCCCCGGTCGAGGCCAGCGCCTCGGGGTGCAGGACGGCCACCCGCCGCGCGTCGGCGCCGAGCAGACCGGGGAGTTCGCCGAGCAGCTGCCGCCCCACGAGCACCTCGTAGGGGTCGGTGCCCGCGGTGCCGCCGACGGTGATCCGGGTGACGGCGGAGTCCTGGGTTGTCATTGCTGCTTCTCCGGCTGGGTGGACGGTGGCTGAAGGGCGGTGAGGATCTCGTCGGCGACCTGGTCGGGCGTGCGGTCCTCGGTGCTGACGACGACGCGGGCCACCTCGGTGTACAGCGGCCTGCGCTCCTCCATCAACCTGCGCCACTGCTGCCGCGGGTTGATGACGAGCAGGGGGCGCGGAGCGTCCAGCCCGACGCGCTTGACGGCCTCGGTCAGTCCCATCTCCAGGAAGACCACCGGCCGTCCGGCCAGCAGCGCCCTGGTCTCCTCCGCGAGGACGGCGCCGCCGCCGAGGGCGAGCACTCCGCGGTGCTCGCGCAGCGCGGCGGCCACGGCCGCCCGCTCCAGCTCGCGGAAGTGCGGCTCACCCTCCTCCAGGAAGATGTCCGAGACGGACTTGCCCGCCTGCTCCGCGACGTCCTGGTCGGTGTCGCGGCAGGTCACACCGAGCCGCTCGGCGAGGAGCGCGCCGACGGTCGACTTGCCGACCCCCATCGGGCCGACGAGCACGACGAGGGGGCCGGTCACCGGATCTCCAGGTTGTCGAGGAAGCCACGGACGTTGCGGCGGGTCTCGGTGACGCTGTCCCCGCCGAACTTCTCGGCCACCGCGTCCGCCAGCACCAGCGCCACCATGGCCTCGGCCACGATGCCCGCCGCGGGCACGGCACACACGTCGGACCGCTGGTGGTGCGCCTTGTCGGCTTCGCCGGTGCGCACGTCGACGGTGGCCAGGGCGCGCGGCACGGTCGCGATCGGCTTCATCGCGGCGCGGACCCGCAGCAGCTCACCGGTGGACAGACCGCCCTCGGTTCCGCCGCTGCGCCCGGAGGAGCGGCGGATGCCGTCCGGGCCCGGGACGATCTCGTCGTGCGCCCGGGAGCCGGGCACCCGGGCCAGGGCGAAGCCGTCGCCCAACTCCACGCCCTTGATGGCCTGGATCCCCATGAGCGCCCCGGCCAGCCGCGCGTCCAGCCGCCGGTCCCCGTGCACGTGCGAGCCCAGGCCGACGGGTACACCGTGCGCCACGACCTCGACGACGCCGCCGAGGGTGTCGCCGTCCTTGTGCGCCTGGTCGATCTGCGCGACCATCGCCTCGCTCGCCGCGGCGTCCAGGCAGCGCACCGGATCGGCGTCCAGCCGGGCCACGTCACCGGGCTCGGGGACGGTCCCGTACGGCGCCTGCGCCGCGCCCAGTTCCACCACGTGCGAGACGATCTCGACGTCGGTGGTCTCCCGCAGATACGAGCGCGCGACCGTGCCGAGCGCGACACGGGCCGCGGTCTCGCGGGCCGAGGCGCGCTCCAGGACCGGCCGGGCCTCGTCGAAGCCGTACTTCTGCATGCCCGCCAGATCCGCGTGGCCGGGCCGCGGCCGGGTGAGGGGGGCGTTGCGGGCCGACTGCTCCAGTTCCGCGGGGTCGACCGGATCGGCCGCCATCACCTGCTGCCACTTGGGCCACTCGGTGTTCCCCACCATGACCGCGACCGGGGAGCCGAGGCTGAGTCCGTGCCGTACGCCGCCGAGGAAGGTGACCTCGTCCCGCTCGAACTTCATCCGGGCGCCGCGGCCGTAGCCCAGGCGGCGCCGGGCCAGCTCGTCGGCGACCATGTCGGTGGTCACCGGGACACCGGAGGGCAGCCCCTCCAGGGTCGCCACGAGTGCGGGGCCGTGCGACTCCCCCGCGGTCAGCCAGCGCAACCTGCTCAACGGTGCTCCTCTCGGCCGCTTCGCGGCCCGTCCACGTTCCTGCGCACGATCCTCCCATGCCGCCGGTGAGGCGCTCGCCCCAAGCCCGCGCCGTCCCGCCATGTGGGCAGTGCCGGCCTTCCCCGTGCCACCTCCGGCCCACGGCGACCGGCCGGGCGGCCCGGCGGCCGCCGGGTCACCCCGCGCGGGCCGCCAGCTCCGCCTCGCCGGCCGCCCGCATGGCGGCGAGCGGTGCGGGGCCCCGGCCGGTCATCAGCTCCACCTGGAGCACGGCCTGGTGCACCAGCAGGTCGAGACCGCCCAGTACCGGGCCGTGCCAGGCGGCGGCCAGTGCGGTCGGCCACGGGTCGTAGAGGACGTCGAAGAGGGTGCCGCCCGCGGCGGGCGCGGCGGCGGCGAGTCCGTCGGTGGCGCCCGCGGGAGTGGTGGAGATGACCAGGGGCGCCGCCAGCCCCTCGGCGGCCCGTGCCCAGTCGGCCGTGCGAACGGTCACGCCGAGCCGCTCCCCCCAGCCCCGCATCTCGCGGGCCCGCTCCGCGCTGCGCACATAGACGGTGATCTCGCCGATCTCGCTGCCGTCGCGCCGGTCCGCGCAGATCTGCGCGAGGGCGGCCAGCGCCGAGGACGCGGTGGCGCCCGCGCCCAGCACGGTGGCGCTCTCCACGGAGCGGATGCCCCGCTCCCCGAGCGCGGCGACCATACCCGGGACGTCGGTGTTGTCCCCGGTGCGGCGCCCGTCCTCGGTGAAGAGCACGGTGTTGACGGCTTCCACGGAGGCGGCCGTCGGGCTGATCCCGTCGAGCAGCGGGATGACGGCCCGCTTGAGCGGCATGGTCAGGGACAGCCCCGCCCAACGGCCCGCACGGTCGTCCAGGCCGGCGAGGAAGTCGCCGATGCCCTGCTCGTCCACCCGGTACCGGTCGTAGGTCCAGTTGCCGAGGCCCAGCCCGGCGTAGGCGGCCCGGTGCAGTACCGGGGAGAGGGAGTGGGCGACCGGTGATCCGAGGACGGCTGCGCGCCTGGCCTCCTGCCCGGTGGTGGCCGGCATCAGCCCCCGTCCTCCTTCTTCTTGCGCTGTTCCCTGTTGAAGTCTTCGACGTTCTTCTGGTGTTCCCGCGCGCTGTCGGTGAAGCGGGTGTCGCCGGGCTTGACCGTGACGAAGTACAGCCAGTCGCCCTCGGTCGGCTCCAGCGCCGCTTCGATCGCCTGGTGCCCGGGATTGCCGATCGGGCCCGGCGGGAGTCCCTTGTGCAGGTAGGTGTTGTACGGCGAGGGGTACTTGGTGTCGGCAACCGAGGTGTTCAGGGTCGAGCGCCCCATCGCGTAGTTGATGGTGGAGTCGAAGCCCAGCCGCATGTCCTTCTCGAGACGGTTGTGGATGACGCGGGAGACCTTGCCGAACTCGTGGTCCTGCTGGGCCTCCGCCTGGACGAGCGAGGCGACGGTGAGGACCTCCTTCGGCGTCTTGCCGCTCTTCTCGGCCTTCTCCTCCAGCCCGGTCCTGGCGTACTCGGACTCGGCCCGCTTGACCATCTTGCGCAGCACGTCCCGCGGCTTGCTCTGCTTGCCGATGCTGTACTTGGAGGGGAAGAGGAAACCTTCCGGTTTGCCGTCCGCCCAGTCCGGCAGGCCGATGTCGCCGGACTCGGCAGCCTTCTTCGTGGTCCCCTTCGCCACGTCCAGCTTCTTGTCGATCTCGGCGTAGATCTTCGAGGCCCGCCAGCCCTCGACGACGATGAGGCCGTTCTGGCTGGCCGGGTCGAGCATCATCGCCACGGCCTCCGCACCGGACATCCGCTTGCGGAGGGTGTAGGTACCGGCCTGGATGCTCTGCGCCTTGGCGTTGCCGTCGGCTGCTTCCACGAAGGCACCGGGGCTCTTGACCACGCCCTCCTTCTCGAGGACCTGCCCCATCTCGGCGAGCGAGGCGCCCTCCGGGATGTCGACCATCACCTCACCGGAACCGCTGCCCGAGTAGTCGGGCGCCGCACCGAAGTGGCTCTGGTAGAAGTCGTGGCCGACATACCCGACGACCCCCACCCCGGCCACCAGGGCGACGGCGATGACCAGCCCGCAGCCACGCCGGCCCTTGGTCCTGCCACCGCGCTCCCGGCCCCTGCGGCCCCGGTCGCCACGCTCGTCGTGGTCCCCGAAGTCGCCGTCTTCGTCGTAGTCCTCGTCCCGGTCCGCGAAGAAGGCGTGCTCACCCTGGTCGGGGCCCGGGTCCCAGCCCGTCTCCGGGTCCGGTTCCGGCGCTTCCCGCGGCCGGGGCACCGGCTGCTGCTGCGGGTCGGCGGGAGCGGGCGGATAGCCGCCCTGCCCCCCGTAGTGGCCGGTCTGCGGTTCGGCCGGGTACTCGCCAGTGTGGTACTCGCCGGTGTGGTACTCGCCGGTCGGGTACTCGCCGGTGTGGTGGCCCCCGGGGTACGGGCCGGAGGGATACCCACCTGTCGCGTACGGATCGCCCGGGTACTGCGGATGCGGACCGGCAGGGTATCCGCCCGTGCCGTGGCCCGCTTCGGGGTGGGCACCGGCCGGATGGCTCCCGGCCGGATACCCGGGCTGATACCCGCCGGTGGCGTACTCGCCCGTGGCGTGACCGCCGGTGCCGTATCCGTCCGCGGCGTAGGGGTCCGCGTAGTGCCCGGTGTGCGGCGGCGCCGGGTAGCCGGGGTCGTATCCGGGACCGCCGGCGGGGACCTGCTGACCGGTGCCGTCCCAGCCGCCGGGGGCGTACTGCTGCGGGTACTGCTGCTCGGCGTACGGGGACCCGGGCCGGCCGGAGTACTGCCCCTGCTGCGGAACCTGCTGCCAGCCGTCCTGGTACCCGGCCTGCTGGGCCGCGTTCCACTCCTGGTCCCCGTAGAGGGGGTCGTCAGGGTGCCACGGTTGGGAGCCATGGCCCTGGTCGTACTCAGTCATCGATCCCCTTGCCACGCGAGAGCGGCAGCCATGACGCCCCGCAGCTGCCCCGGGTCCCCGCTGCGGACGAATCACGTCCGGGGTGCGCCGGGTGGGTGCAGCGGCGGCTGCCGTGTCGCGCGGAACGTTACCGTACAGCGATCAGACAACCACTTCGACGCACTGCCCCGGAGGCCGACCGGAGGTCCGCTCGGTCTCCAGCGCGCTCTGCAGGATCACCACGGCGGCCGCCTGGTCGATACGTGAACGTCCCTTTTTGGCACCGACCCCGGAGGCCCGCATCCCCTGCGCGGCCGTGACCGTCGACAGCCGTTCGTCGACGAGCCGGACCGGAACGGGTGTGATGTTTTTCGCCAACTCCTGTGCGAAGTCACGGACCTTGGCGGCCGCGGGACCCTCGCCGCCGTGCAGCGAACGCGGCAGCCCGACGACGACCTCCAACGGCTCGTACTCCGCGACCAGCGCCGCCAGCCGGCGCCGGGCGGCCGGGACGTCCCGCCCCGGCACCGTCTCCACCGGGGTGGCCAGGACCCCGTCGGGGTCGCTGGAGGCGACCCCGATCCTGGCGTCCCCGACATCCACGGCGAGCCGCCGGCCGCGCCGGAAGGGCGTGGCCTCCTCGGACGGCACGGCGCCGGGAACCATCAGGCGTTGCCCCCGGCCTCGGCGACCAGCCGCTCGACCGCGGCCACGGCCTGGTCCACGGCCTCCGGGTTCTGGCCGCCGCCCTGGGCGACGTCCGGCTTGCCGCCCCCACCGCCACCGAGTGTCCTGGCGGCCGCGCGCACCAGGTCACCGGCGCGGAGCCCGGACTCCCTGGCCGCCTCGTTGGTGGCGATGACGGTGAGCGGACGCCCGCCCGTGACGGCGAACAGCGCGACCACACCAGGGCGGCTGCCGAGCCGCTGGCGGACATCCAGCACCAGGGTGCGCAGGTCGTCGGCCGTGGTGCCGTCCGGCACCCGGGCCGCGGCCAGCGCGGTGCCCCGCACGTCCTTGGCGTCCCCGGCGATCCCCGCGGCGGCCTGCAGCACCTTCTCGGCGCGGAACCGCTCGATCTCCTTCTCGGCGTCCTTCAGCCGGCCCAGCATCCCGGAGACCCGCTCGGGCAGGTCCTCGGAGCGGCCCTTCAGCAGCTCGGTCAGCTGCGAGACGACGGTGTGCTCGCGGGCGAGGAACTTGTAGGCGTCCACCCCGACCAGCGCCTCGACGCGGCGCACACCCGAGCCGATGGAGGACTCGCCCAGCAGCTTGACCAGGCCGAGCTGCGCGGTGTTGTGCACGTGCGTGCCGCCGCACAGCTCCTTGGAGAAGTCGCCGATGGTCACCACGCGCACGGTCTGCCCGTACTTCTCGCCGAACTCGGCCAGCGCGCCCTGCTTCTTGGCGTCGTCGATGCCCATGTACTCGGCGTGCACGTCCAGCTCGCGGGCCAGCACCTCGTTGATCTTCTGCTCGACGTCGGTGAGCACCGTGCCGGGTACGGCGGCGGGCGAACCGAAGTCGAAGCGGAACCGGCCCGGGGCGTTCTCCGAACCGGCCTGCGCGGCCGTCGGACCGAGCGCGTCGCGCAGCGCCTGGTGGGTGAGGTGGGTGGCGCTGTGCGCCCGGGCGATGGAGCGGCGCCGGTCCCCGTCGATCTCCGCGTAGGCGGACGAGCCGACAGTGACCTCGCCGACCTGGACGGAGCCCTTGTGCACGCTGACACCGGGCACCGGCTGCTGGACGTCGCGCACCTGGACGACGGCGCCGCCCTCCAGCCGGATGCGGCCGGTGTCGGCGAGCTGGCCGCCGCCCTCGGCGTAGAACGGGGTGCGGTCCAGGACGACCTCGACCTCGTCGCCCTCGCCGGCGGCGGGTGCGGAGACGCCGTCGACCAGCAGGCCGACGACGGTGGCCTCGCCGGAGGTGCCCGCGTAGCCGGTGAAGTCGGTGGAGCCGGCGGTGTCGGCGATCTCGCGGTAGGCCGACAGGTCGGCGTGGCCGGTCTTCTTCGCCCTGGCGTCGGCCTTGGCGCGCTCCCGCTGCTCCTTCATCAGCCGGCGGAAGCCCTGTTCGTCCACCGACAGCCCCTGCTCGGCAGCCATCTCCAGGGTGAGGTCGATGGGGAAGCCCCAGGTGTCGTGGAGCTGGAAGGCCTTGTCGCCGGGCAGCACGGTGCTGCCCGCCTTCCGGGTCTCGGTGACGGCGGTGTCGAGGATGTTGGTACCGGCCCGCAGCGTCTTGAGGAAGGCGGCCTCCTCGGCGAGCGCGACGGCCTCGATGCGCTTCCGGTCGGTGATCAGCTCCGGGTACTGCTGACCCATCGTCGTGATGACGACGTCGATCAGGTCCTCCACGACCGGGCCGGTGGCGCCCAGGATGCGCATGTTGCGGATGGCGCGGCGCATGATGCGGCGCAGCACATAGCCGCGGCCCTCGTTGCCGGGGGTGACCCCGTCGCCGATGAGCATGACGGAGGTGCGGATGTGGTCGCAGACCACGCGCAGCGACACGTCGGTGTCCTCGGCGGCGCCGTAGGCGACTCCGGTCAGTGCGGTGGCCTTGTCGATGACGGCGCGCGAGGTGTCGATCTCGTACATGTTGTGCACGCCCTGCAGGACCATCGCCAGGCGTTCCAGACCGAGCCCGGTGTCGATGTTCTTGCTGGGCAGCTCACCGAGGATCTCGAAGTCGGTCTTGGTGGTGCCCTCGCCGCGCTCGTACTGCATGAACACGAGGTTCCACAGCTCGACGTACCGCTCGTCGTTGACGGCGGGGCCGCCCTCGGGGCCGAACTCGGGGCCGCGGTCGTAGTTGATCTCCGAGCACGGCCCGCACGGGCCGGGTACGCCCATGGACCAGTAGTTCTCCTCCATCCCCAGGCGCTGGATGCGCTCGGGGGGCACGCCGACGACCTCGCGCCAGATGCGCTCGGCCTCGTCGTCCTGCTCGTAGACGGTGATCCACAGCCGCTCGGGGTCGAGCCCGTAGCCGCCCTGCTCCGGCGAGGAGGTCAGCAGCTCCCAGGCGAGCTTCGCGGCCCCCTCCTTGAAGTAGTCGCCGAAGGAGAAGTTGCCGCACATCTGGAAGAAGGTGCCGTGCCGGGTGGTCTTGCCGACCTCTTCGATGTCCGGCGTCCGCACGCACTTCTGCACGCTGGTGGCCCGCTGCCAGGGCGGGGTGACCTCGCCCAGGAAGTACGGCTTGAACGGCACCATGCCGGCGGGGACCAGCAGCAGCGTCGGGTCGTCCGCGATCAGCGACGCCGATGGCACCACATGGTGCCCCCGCTCCTCGAAGAAGCGCAGCCAGCGGCGGCGGATTTCAGCCGACTCCATCAGTGGTCCTCATTCCGGTCGTTCGGGTGCTTGGGGGTGGACTGGTGGTCCTGGTGGTCCTGTTGGGCGGGGAGCGCGCCGCCGTGCGGCCCGGCCTGCCCGCGCAGCACCGTCCGCTCCTGCTGCCGCGGGAGCGGGGCGGACGGTCCGGCCGGGAGCTCCCGGTTGCGGTCGTCCTCCTCGGGTGCCGACAGGCCGAGCGCGTCCTTGAGTTCGCCCTCCCGCTGGGCCATGCCCGCGCGCACGTCGAGTGCGAACTCCCTGAGCCGCTGGCCGCCTTCGACGGCCTTGTCGGCGGCGCGCAGTGCCAGCGCGTCCGGCGCGAGGCTGCGGATCTTGCGCTGGACCTTGGTGGTGGCCCAGACACCGGCTGCGGCACCGGTGGTGAACCAGAAGGCTCGGCGGATCATCCGGGCTCAGCCCCTTCCACGCTTGCGGCCGCCGCGGCGGGCGGCGGGTACGGTGCGGCCGACGACCACGCCGCGGCCCGCGCGCGGCTCCCGCTCCGGTCCGTCCTTGCGCCCCAGTGCGCGGCGCACGCCGTAGCCGAAGGCGGCGACCTTGACGAGCGGGCCGCCGAAGGTGGTCGAGACGGTGGAGCTGAGGGCCGAGGCGTTGGAGGTGACCTCCTGGACGTCCGTCGCGATGGCGTCGACGCGGTCGAGCTGGGTCTGCGCGGAACGGACGGTCGCCGACGCCTCTCCCAGGAGGGGGACCGCCTGTTCCGTCACACCTGTCACCAGCTTGGTCGCCGCCCTGAGCGTCTGCGCGAGCCTCACCAGCACGACGGCGAGGAACGACACCAGGATCGCCCAGAAGACGGCCACGAGGAGGCCGGCCACTTCTCCACCGGACACGCTGCACCGCTTCCCTTGAGGTCATGGGGGTCGGCCGCCGCTCGCCGGGTGGCCGACCGCGGCGGCGTACGCGGTACCGACCTTATCGCGCCGGACCGCTGCGTCCGTACCGCATTCCGGGGCGGCGCGGGCGCACCGCACCAGCGCGTCCGCGCCGCGGAGCGCCCGGGAACGCCGCAGCCCGCCGTACCCGTACCGGAAGGAACCGGCGTCGGGCAGGCGGGCTGGCGGAGCCGGCCGCAGCGGGAGGGTCAGCGGGCGTAGTACTCGACCACGAGCTGCTCGTCGCAGATCACCGGGATCTCCTTGCGGTTGGGGTCCCGGTCCAGACGGAAGGCGAGCGCCTGCAGGTTGACCTGGAGGTAGCGCGGGGTCTCGCCCTCGCCGGCGTAGCCGCCCTCGCGGGCGACCTGGAAGGGGTGCTTGCCGCGGCTGCGCTCGCGGACCATCACCACGTCGTCGGGACGGACGCGGAAGGAGGGCTTGTCGACCTTGCGGTCGTTGACCGCGATGTGGCCGTGCACCACCATCTGCCGGGCCTGGTAGATCGTGCGGGCCAGGCCGGAGCGGAGCACGAGCGCGTCCAGCCGCCGCTCCAGCTCGATGACCAGGGCCTCACCCGTCTTGACCCCGGTCTTGCGGGCGCGCTCGTAGGCGCGGCGCATCTGGCTCTCGCTGATGTCGTACTGGGCGCGCAGCCGCTGCTTCTCCAGCAGCCGGACCTTGTAGTCACTGTTCTGCTTGCGGCCCCGGCCGTGCTCCCCGGGCGGGTACGGGCGCTGTTCGAAGTACTTGACAGCCTTCGGGGTCAGCGCGACGCCCAGGGCACGCGACTTCTTGACCTTGGGACGCGACTGGTTCACGTTGAACGAACCTCCGTGTAAGTTAGGTGAGCCTTACCTTAGCTGAGGAGTACGCATGTTTCGACCTGGGATCCCCCTGCCCGGCACCGACGCCGAGGGGGAACAGCCGCGTCCCGTGGAAGACGCCCGGCAGCCGACCGCCGCCGAACGTGTACGAACCCTCGCACAATCCAGCGTATCCGCCCTGCTGACCATTCCCGGAGCCGAGCCCGACCTGCGGGAACCCGGCTCGGGCATCCCCCAGGCCCACACCGTCACCCCCGAGGGCGACGTCCTGCTGCTGGTCGCTGCGGACTCGCCGGAGGCCCGGATGAGCGCGTACGCGCAGGACGACGACCTCACCGCGGTGATGGAGATCACGGATGTGGCACCCGTCTCCGTGCCGCACCGGGTGCGGGGGCGCGCCTGGATCGCCGGCTGGCTCACCCCGGTACGCGGCGAGGACCGCGCGGTCTGCGCCCGGCTGCTCGCCGAAGCGGCCCCCTCGGCTCCGGTGGCGGGGACCTCGCGGCGGATGCTGCGGCTGGAGGTCGGCGAGTGCTGGATCGACGACCTGTGGGGCGCGGAGTCCGTGGAACCCGACGCCTTCGCCGCCGCCGCGCCCGACCCGCTCGCCGGCCACGAGGCGGAGCTGCTGCAGCACCTGGCCGCCGCCCACCGGGAGCAGGTGCACGGGCTGTGCGCCTGCCAGGGGTGGGAGCAGGCGGTCCCGGTGGCACTCGACCGGTTCGGGCTGCGGGTGCGGGGCTGGAGCGCGCAGGGAGCCTGCGCCGACGCCCGCTTCGACTTCGCCGAGCCGGTCGGCACGGTGGCCGAGCTGCGCCGCGCGCTGCACGGGCTGTTCGCCGCGGGCGGCTGACGGGCCCGCCCGCAGGGGCGGAGAGCGGCCGGCGGACGCCGCGAGCCGCGCGGCGCCGGGGCCCGTCACGGCGCGGCAGACATCCGGACCAGGCGCGGCCGGCGGACGCGCGGGCCGTGACGCGCCGTCCCGGCCCGCGGTTCAGTCCTCCTCGCCGCGCAGCCGGGCGCGGACCCGCTCGGCGATGTCGGCGTAGCGGGCCTCGGCGCCGTAGCGGGTGGGTTCGTAGTACCGCCGCCCGTGCACCGCGTCGGGTGCGTACTGCTGCGCCGCGATCCCGCCCGGCAGGTCGTGCGGGTACTGGTAGCCCGCGCCGTGGCCGAGCTGCTGCGAGCCCTGGTAGTGGCTGTCCCGCAGATGCGCCGGAACAGGTCCGGCCAGCCCCGCGCGGACGTCCGCCAGCGCCGCGTCGATCGCGAGGTAGGCCGCGTTCGACTTGGGTGCGAGGGCGAGCGCGACCGTGGTCTGGCCGAGGGTGATCCGCGCCTCGGGGAAGCCGATCAGGGCGACGGCCTGCGCCGCGGCGACCGCCGTCTGCAGTGCCGTCGGATCCGCCAGCCCGATGTCCTCGCTCGCGGAGATCATCAGGCGCCGTGCGATGAACCGGGGGTCCTCACCGGCCTCGATCATCCGCGCGAGGTAGTGCAGCGCGGCGTCCACGTCGGAGCCCCGGATGGACTTGATCAGCGCACTGGCCACGTCGTAGTGCTGGTCCCCGGCACGGTCGTACTTCACCGCGGCCCGGTCGACCGCCTCCTCCACCGTGACCAGCGAGATCGCGGACTCGCCCTTGGCGAGCGCCGCGCCGGCGCCCGCCTCCAGTGCCGTCAGCGCCCGCCGGGCGTCGCCCCCGGCGATCCGCAGCAGGTGCGCCTCGGAGTCCTCGGGGAGCGTCACCCGGGCCGCCAGGCCCCGCTCCTCGGCCAGGGCGCGGCGCAGCAGCCCGCGGATGTCCTCGTCGGTCAGCGGCTCCAGCGTCAGCAGCAGCGAGCGGGACAGCAGCGGGGAGATCACCGAGAAGTAGGGGTTCTCGGTGGTGGCCGCGATCAGGGTCACCCAGCGGTTCTCCACCGCGGGCAGCAGGGAGTCCTGCTGGGCCTTGCTGAAGCGGTGGATCTCGTCGAGGAAGAGGACGGTGTCCTTGCCGTAGGCGCCGGAGGCGCGGCGCGCGCCGTCGATGACACTGCGTACTTCCTTGACCCCGGCGGTGATCGCCGACAGCTCCACGAACCGCTTGTCGGTGGCCTGGCTGACCACGTAGGCCAGGGTCGTCTTCCCGGTGCCCGGCGGCCCCCACAGCAGCACGGAGGAGGTTCCGGCCGGGCCGCCGCCGACCTCCCCCACCAGGCGGCGCAACGGAGATCCGGGGCGCAGCAGATGCTGCTGCCCCACGACCTCGTCCAGGGTGCGCGGGCGCATCCGGACCGCGAGGGGGCTGGCCGACGGGTCCTTCGCCTGGCGGTCCTCTGCTGCTGCGGTGAATAGGTCGGGCTCCACGACGGAAACCCTAAGTCAGCCCGCCGACAGTCGCGCCCCCCAGGCCGCCGCGGCCGGGCGGCTCCGGCCTCAGCCGGTCCAGAAGTCCCACCAGCGGGTCAGCACCAGGATGCCGATCACCCCGATGTGCAGCACCGGCACCACCCACGGGAACTCGTCCGCGAAGCCGCGCACCGCCGCGGGAGCCGGCAGGAAGCCGCTGCGGACGTTGTGCGCGGTCACGTACCAGAACATGATGATCGTCGCGACCCATGCCAGGCAGCACCACAGGCACAGGTTCCCGATGGTGTACAGCGACTGGTACTGGAGCCAGGTCACGAAGCCGACGCCGAACAGACAGCCCGCGTTGAAGGTCAGCCAGTACCAGCGGGGGAAGGCGGCGCGGGTGAGCAGGGTGACGCCGACGCAGATGACGATGCCGTAGGCCACCAGCCCGATCATCGGGTTGGGCGCCCCGAAGGCCGAAGCCTGGTCGCTCTGCATGATGTTGCCGCAGGCGACGACCGGGTTGATGCTGCACGCCGGTGTGAAGTCCTTGTCCTCCAGGAGTTCGAACTTGTCGAGCGTGATCACCCAGGCCGCGAGCAGCCCCGCGGCTGCGGTGACGATGAGCATCCAGGCGAAGGGCCTGCTCGCTCCGACGGCACCCCCCTTCGGTGCGTTCGCGCCCGTGTGCGCCTCGTCGAGGGGTGCCGTCGTCGTCATAGCCGTTCTCGTCCCGTCATCAGGTCATGGCCGGTTGGGGCACATTCTGCCCCAACCGGCCCGCCGGTCACCGCAGCTCGGCTCGCACTTCGGCCACCACCCGCTCCAGCGGGAGGGCCTGCTGCTCGCCGCTGGCGAGGTCCTTGAGCTGGGCCACCCCCTCGGCGAGGTCGCGGTCCCCGAGCAGCAGCGCGAACCGGGCCCCGGAGCGGTCGGCCGATTTCATGGCGTTCTTCATGCCCTTGCCGCCGTAGGCCAGGTCCGCCGCGACGCCTTCCCGGCGCAGCTCGGTGACCAGCCGGAAGAGCGCACGGCGGGCCTCGTCGCCGAGCGGCACGGCGAACAGCTCGGTGGCCGGGGCCAGTTCGAGCTCGACCCCTTCCGCCTCCAGCGCCAGGACCGTGCGGTCCACGCCCAGGGCCCAGCCGACGGACGGCAGCGCCGGGCCGCCGATCATCTCGGAGAGGCCGTCGTACCGGCCGCCGCCGCCGATGGCCGACTGCGCGCCGAGGCCGTCGTGAACGAACTCGAAAGTGGTACGCGTGTAGTAGTCGAGCCCGCGCACCAGCCGGGGATCGTCCTCGAAGGGCACGCCTGCCGCGGTGAGCAGCGCACGCACCTCCTCGTGGAACGCCTTGCACTCCGCGCACAGGTGGTCGCGCATCATCGGCGCACCGGTCAGCTGCCGCCGGACGCTCTCCCGCTTGTCGTCCAGCACCCGCAGCGGGTTGATGTCGATCCGGGCGCGGGTGTCCTCGTCCAGGTCGAGACCGCGCAGGAAGTCCTGGAGCGCAGCGCGGTAGACGGGGCGGCAGGTGCGGTCGCCGAGCGAGTTGAGGAGCAGCCGGAAGCCGGTCAGTCCCAGCGAGCGGTATGCGTCGCAGGCCAGGACGATCAGCTCGGCGTCGAGCGTGGGGTCCTCGGTGCCCACCGCTTCGGCTCCCACCTGCGAGAAGTGGCGGTAGCGCCCCTTCTGCGGGCGTTCGTAGCGGTAGTAGGAGCCCGAATACCACAGCTTCACCGGGAGGTTGCCCGCCCGGTGCAGGTTGGCCTCCAGCGCGGCGCGCAGCACCGAGGCGGTGCCCTCGGGGCGCAGCGCCAGTTCGTCGCCGCCCTTGGTGGTGAGGGTGTACATCTCCTTGGTCACGATGTCGGTGGACTCGCCGATCCCGCGTGCGAACAGCTCGACGCTCTCGAACCCGGGCGTCTCCACGTATCCGTAGCCGGACCGGCGCAGCGGCGCCGCGATGGCCTCGCGCACGGCGAGATACCTCGCGGAGTCGGGCGGCAGGAGATCGTAGGTGCCCTTGGGGGCCTTGAAGGTGCTCATGCGGCTTCTCGTCACATTCCTCGTCGCGGGGCGGCCGCGGCGTCGCTGCCGCCGCCTCCCGGGCCGTGCTCCGCCACCTGTCGCAGGAACGGGTTGGTGGCGCGCTCGCGGCCGATGGTCGTCTGGTGCATGTGCCCGGGCAGGACCACGGTCTCGTCCTCCAGCGGAAGGCACACGCGCGCCAGGGAGCGGAGGATCTCGTCCGGGTCGCCGCCGGGCAGATCGGTGCGTCCGATGGAGCCGGGGAACAGCAGGTCGCCCGAGAACAGCACCGGCGGGACATCCGCCTGCTCGGGCATCCGGAAGGTCACCGACCCCTTGGTATGGCCGGGCGCGTGCGCGACGCCCAGTTCCAGCCCCGCCAGGTCCAGGACCGCGCCGTCGGAGAGCTCCGCCACGTCGTCCGGCTCGCCGACCGTCAGCTCGCCCATCAGGGGCTGCCCGATCGTCATCCCCAGCGCCTTCTCCGGGTCGCTCATCATGTAGCGGTCGTCCGGGTGGATCCAGGCGGGGACGCCGTGCGCGCCGCAGACCGGGACGACGGACGCAACATGGTCGATGTGGCCGTGCGTGAGGATCACCGCGACGGGCTTGAGCCGGTGCTTGGCGACGGCCTCCTCGACGCCCTGCGCGGCCTGGTGGCCCGGATCGATGATCACGCACTCCTCACCGGCGGCGGGGGCGACCAGGTAGCAGTTGGTCCCCCAGGCCCCGGCGGGGAACCCGGCAACGAGCACGATCGTCCTTCATTCGTCCGACAGCGGGAGCGGCGACGCGGCCGGGCAGGCCGTTCGCCGGTCAGGAGCTGCCAGCCTACCGGCGCGGGTGTGCGCGGAGCCAACCAGTAGCGGGCGGCGCGTACCCGTGAGGGTGGCGTATACGGTACGTGAGGTCCCGCAGGTGCGACGCCTCGAAGACGCCCTCGCCAGACGCCTCGAAGGAGACGAGACCGTGGTCAGCAGTGAGCAGCGCAGAAAGCAGCTCGCCCGTGAGAAGTACGCGCGGCAGCTCAAGCGGCGGGAGGCGGCCCGCCGCAAGGCCCGCATACGCAACATCACGATCGCCCTCGGCCTGGTGATCGTGCTGGCCGCGGGCGGAGCCTACGCCGCCTCGGGCGGGCTGAACGGCGACAAGAAGAAGGACGAGTCCGACAGCGCCGCCGACCAGCCCTCGGCGCCGCCCACCAGCAAGGCCCCGGACCCCTGCGACAAGCCGGCCAAGGGCAAGCCGACCGGCAAGCAGTGGAAGAAGGAGCCGGCCATGGAGGTGGACGAGTCGGCGACCTACACCATGCGGCTGAGCACCACCTGCGGCGAGATCGACATCGCCATGGACGCCGGCGAGGCCCCGCACACGGTCAACTCCTTCGCCTTCCTGGCGGGCGAGAAGTTCCTCGACCACACCGCCTGCCACCGGATGACCGGCCCGCCCCAGCAGCTGTCCGTGCTGCAGTGCGGCGATCCGACCGGCACCGGCAGCGGCGGACCCGGCTACGAACTGCCCGACGAGAACCTCAAGGGCGCGAAGTACCCCGCGGGCACGGTCGCGATGGCCAACAGCGGCCCCGACACCGGCGGCAGCCAGTTCTTCCTCGTCTACGAGGACAGCGAGCTGCCGGCCAAGTACACACCGTTCGGCAAGGTCTCCGACTCCGGCATGAAGGTCCTGAAGAAGATCGCCAAGGCCGGGCTGACCCCGATGCGGGCCCAGGGCGACGGTCGGCCGAACGCCACCGTGGTGATCGACAAGGCCACGGTGCGCAAGTCCTGACGCTCCCCCGGCCTGCCGCCGGACGGAGCGCTCGCGGCCGGTCGCCGCCCGCGCGATACCGTTCCCGACCGGCAATTCGCCGCTCGCCGGATGCGGACAGCGCGGGCGCCGGTCGCCTATGTTGGCTGTGACGAGAACCGTGAACGATGCCGGGGGGCCACAGTCCCTCCGGGCATCTTGTGGAGGAGGCGCTGTGAGCAGCGACCCGTGGGGCCGCGTCGACGACGCGGGGACTGTGTACGTGCGTACGGCGGAGGGCGAGAAGGTCGTCGGGTCCTGGCAGGCGGGTTCGCCGGACGAGGCTCTCGCCTACTTCGAGCGCAAGTACGACGGTCTGGTCGTGGAGATCGACCTGCTTGAGCGCCGGGTGAGGACCACGGATCTGGCGGCCAAGGATGCCGAAGCCGCGATCGCGCACCTGCGCGAACAGGTGGACGCACACCACGCCGTCGGCGACCTGGATGCGCTGCGCACCAGGCTCGACAAGCTCACCGAGGGCGTCGAGAAGCGCCGAGAGGAGCGCAGGGCCCGCAAGGTGCAGCAGGCCGAGGAGGCGCGCCGGGCCAAGGAGGAGCTGGTCGCCGAGGCGGAGGAGCTGGCGGGCAGCGAGCAGTGGCGGGCCGCCGGGGAGCGGCTGCGGGCGCTGGTCGACACCTGGAAGGGCCTGCCGCGGCTGGACCGCAAGAGCGACGACGAGCTGTGGCACCGCTTCTCGCACGCGCGCTCGGCGTTCTCCAAGCGCCGCAAGGCGCACTTCGCGCAGCTGGACGCGCAGCGTGAGGAGGCACGGCAGCGCAAGGAGAAGCTGGTCACGGAAGCCGAGGCGCTCTCCGGCTCGCGGGACTGGGGCCCCACCGCGGCCAAGTACCGCGAGCTGATGCAGGAGTGGAAGGCCGCCGGACGGGCGCAGCGGGAGCACGAGGACGACCTGTGGGCCCGGTTCCGCGGCGCCCAGGACGTCTTCTTCCAGGCGCGCAGCGAGGTCTTCGCCGAGCGCGACAGCGAGCAGCGGGAGAACCTGGCGCGCAAGGAGGAGCTGGCCGCCGAGGCGGAGAAGCTGCTGCCCATCACCGACCTGAAGGCCGCGCGGAGCGCCTTCCGCGCGCTCAACGAGCGCTGGGACGCCGTGGGGCATGTGCCGCGGGACGCGCGGCCGAAGGTCGAGGGGCGGATGCACGCGGTCGAGCGGGCCATCCAGGAGGCCGAGGAGGCCGAGTGGCGGCGCAGCAACCCCGAGGCGCGGGCCCGCGCCGAGGGTCTGACCGGTCAGCTCCAGGACGCGGTGGACAAGCTGCGCGAGCAGATCGACAAGGCTCGTGCCGCGGGGAACTCCGCGAAGGCGGCCAAGCTGGAGCGCGAGCTGGAGGGCCGCCAGGCCCTCCTGGACCAGGCGCAGAAGGGCCTGCAGGAGTTCGGCGGCTGAGGCGGCCTTCCGCCAGGCTTGCGCGGGGCGGCGGGGCACCGGCCCCGCCGCCCCGCCTACCGCTGTCCCGGCTCGCCTCGCCCGCCTGTGCCGGGCGCTCTCCCGGCCCGCCCGTCCGCGCCGGTCCCGCGTGCCGCCCGCACTGCCGCCGGGCTGCTGCGGGGATCCCGCGCCCCGGGCTACTGCGGGCGCCGGGCCGAGGTGACGCGGTAGACGTCGTAGACGCCCTCGACACCGCGGACGGCCTTCAGCACATGGCCGAGGTGCTTGGGGTCGCCCATCTCGAAGGTGAAGCGGGAGATCGCGACCCGGTCGCGGGAGGTCTGCACCGCGGCCGAGAGGATGTTGACGTGCTGGTCGGACAGCACCCGGGTGACGTCCGAGAGCAGCCGGGAGCGGTCCAGCGCCTCGACCTGGATGGCGACCAGGAAGACCGAGGACTGGGTGGGCGCCCACTCGACCTCCAGGATCCGCTCGGGCTCCCGGGTGAGGGAGTCGACGTTCACACAGTCGGCGCGGTGCACCGAGACGCCATTGCCACGGGTGACGAACCCGATGATCGGATCGCCGGGAACGGGCGTGCAGCAGCGGGCCAGCTTGACCCACACGTCGGAGCCGGCGCCCTTGACGACGACGCCCGGGTCGGCGTTGGAGCGGCGCCGGGTGCTGCGCGCGGGCATCGGCGGCGCGGTCTCGGCGATGTCCTCCTTGGCTTCGTCCTCGCCGCCGAGCGCCTGCACCAGCTTCTGGCAGACGTTCTGAGCCGAGACGTGCCCCTCGCCGATCGCGGCGTAGAGCGCGGAGATGTCCGGGTAGCGCATCTCGTGGGCGAGGGTGACCAACGAGTCGCCGGTGAGGATGCGCTGGATGGGCAGGTTCTGCTTGCGCATGGCCCGCGCTATGGCGTCCTTGCCGTGCTCGATCGCCTCGTCGCGGCGCTCCTTGGTGAACCAGGCGCGGATCTTGTTGCGGGCGCGGGGTGACTTGACGAAGCCGAGCCAGTCCCGAGAGGGCCCGGCACCGGACGCCTTGGAGGTGAAGACCTCGACGGTGTCGCCGTTGTCGAGGGTGGACTCCAGCGGCACCAGGCGGCCGTTGACGCGGGCGCCGATCGTCCGGTGGCCGACCTCGGTGTGGACGGCGTAGGCGAAGTCCACGGGGGTGGCGCTCGCCGGCAGCGCTATCACGTCGCCCTTGGGCGTGAAGACGAAGACCTCGTTGCGGGACAGGTCGAACCGCAGGGACTCCAGGAACTCGCCGGGGTCCTCGGTCTCCTTCTGCCAGTCGAGCAGCTGCCGCAGCCACGACATGTCGTTGACCGTCTCGTCCGCGGCACCGCCCTTGCCCGCGCCCTTGGGCGCGTCGGTGCGGACCTTGGAGGCACCGGCGACCGCCTGCTGCTTGTACTTCCAGTGCGCGGCGATGCCGTACTCGGCACGGCGGTGCATGTCGAAGGTGCGGATCTGCAGTTCGACAGGCTTGCCGCCGGGCCCTATGACCGTCGTGTGCAGCGACTGGTACATGTTGAACTTGGGCATCGCGATGTAGTCCTTGAACCGCCCCGGAACCGGGTTCCACCGGGCGTGGATGGTCCCCAGCGCGGCGTAGCAGTCGCGGACGGTGTCCACCAGGACGCGGATGCCCACCAGGTCGTAGATCTCCGCGAAGTCCCGGCCGCGGACGATCATCTTCTGGTAGACGCTGTAGTAGTGCTTCGGCCGCCCGGTGACGGTGGCCTTGATGCGCGCCGCCCGCAGATCGGCCTGGACCTCGTCGGTGACGACGGCCAGGTACTCGTCCCGCTTGGGCGCCCGCTCGGCGACCAGCCGGACGATCTCGTCGTACATCTTGGGGTAGAGGATCGCGAACGCGAGGTCCTCCAGCTCCCACTTGATGGTGTTCATGCCCAGCCGGTGGGCGAGCGGGGCGAAGATCTCCAGCGTCTCGCGGGCCTTCTGCTCCTGCTTGGAGCGCTTGAGATAGCGCATCGTGCGCATGTTGTGGAGCCGGTCGGCGAGCTTGATGACCAGGACGCGGGGGTCCTTGGCCATCGCGACGACCATCTTGCGCACCGTCTCGGCCTGGGCGGCCTCGCCGAACTTGACCTTGTCCAGCTTGGTGACGCCGTCGACCAGGAGCGCCACCTGGTCGCCGAAGTCGCGGCGCAGGGTGTCGAGCCCGTACTCGGTGTCCTCGACCGTGTCGTGCAGCAGCCCGGCCATCAACGTGGCCGGGTCCATACCCAGCTCGGCGAGGATGGTGGTGACGGCCAGCGGGTGGGTGATGTACGGGTCGCCGCTCTTGCGCTTCTGGCCGCGGTGCCAGCGCTCGGCCACCTGGTAGGCGCGCTCGATCTGGCGCAGCGTGGAGGACTCGATCTTGGGGTCGTTGCTGCGCACGATCCGCAGCAGCGGCTCCAGCACCGGGTTGAACGGACTCGACCGCTGCACCCCCAGACGCGCCAGACGGGCGCGCACACGGTTGGAGGAGCCGGAACGGCCCGACACTCCGGAGACGGCACGCGCGGGCGCCACACGGTCGCGAGCGCCGTTCTCGGCGCCCTTGGCGCGGTCCCCGCCCTTGCCGCCGCGCGCCGGTGCGGCGGGGGCGCCGGACTGCTGCCCGGCGTGGTCCTGTGCACCGGAGCGGCCGCCGTTCCCGCTCTTCGAGGGCAGTCCGCCGCCGGCCGCGGCGCCGGGCCGCCGGCGGGCCGCCTCGCCGGCGGCCTCCGCTTCCTGGCGCTGAGCGGCGGTGAGCTGCTGGGCCTCGTCTGGCAAGAGCACTCCTCGGTGGACCGCAGGTCGGACTGCCATGGTAGCCACCCCGGCCGGACCGGGCCCTCCCGGACGGCGAAGCGGTGGACCCGCGGCCGCCGCGGGCCGGGCGGCCGGCCCGCGAGGACGGCGCAGGCGGCCACCCCCGCCGGCCCGCCCCGGACACTCCCGGGGGAACCGTACCGGGTGACCGCCTGGCGCCGGCCAGGCCCGGTGGCCGGTCGGGGACCTCGGCTCAGACGCTGACGAGGACGTCGAGGGGCGCACCGGCCAGGGCCCGCTCCACCCGCTCCCGCCCTTCGAGGAAGCCGAGCTCCAGCAGTATGGCCACGCCCGCGACCTCGGCGCCGGTGCGCCGGATCAGCTCGACGGACGCCTCGGCGGTACCGCCGGTGGCCAGTACGTCGTCGATCACCAGCACCCGGTCGCCCTCCGCGAGCCCCGAGGCGTGCACCTCGATCTGGGCGCTGCCGTACTCCAGGTCGTACGCCTGGGAGAGGGTGGCGCCGGGGAGCTTGCCGGACTTGCGCACGGGGACGAAGCCGATGCCCGAACGGACGGCGGCGGGGGCGCCGAGGATGAACCCGCGCGCCTCCAGACCGACGATCTTCGTCGCCCGGTGCCGCTCGGCGAGCCCGGCGAACGCGTCCGTGAGGACGGCGAACGCCCGGGCGTCGGCGAGCAGCGGGGTGATGTCCTTGAACATCACCCCGGGCTTGGGGTAGTCGGGCACGTCGTGGATCCGGCTGGTCAGCAGCTCCCGCACCTCGGCGGGGACCGGCAGGGCCGGCGAGGAATCCGTGGCACTCATCGGCTCACCTGCGCTTTCCGGACGGCCTGCCGCGGCCCCGGCCGCGGGAGGGCGGCTGACGGCGCTGCCCCCCGACTCCCGCGCCCGCGGCGGCGGGACCGCCGCCGCGGCCGTTGTCCACGGAGACCGGCGGGCGGACGCCGCCCCCGCCTCCGCCGTCGCCCGGCTCGTCGCCCGGGTCCTCGCCCTGCTCGTCGTCCGGCTCGCTCGCCTCGCGCTCTGCCGCCTTGAGCCGCTTGTTCCGCACCCGCTTGGCGAGGGCCTTCATCTCGGGCTGGCGCTCCTTGAAGTCGGCCACCAGCGGGGTCGCGATGAAGATCGAGGAGTAGGCACCGGCGGCCAGACCGACGAACAGCGAGAGCGCGATGTCGTTGAGCATGCCGCCGCCGAGCATGCCGCCGCCGATGAACAGCAGACCGGCCACCGGCAGCAGCGCGACGACGGTGGTGTTGATGGAACGCACCAGCGTGCCGTTGATGCTGCGGTTGGCGATCTCGCTGTAGGTGTACTTGGTCTGCTTGGTGACGTTCTTGCTGCTCTCCCGCAGGCCGTCGAAGACCACGACCGTGTCGTAGAGCGAGTAGCCGAGAATCGTCAGCAGACCGATCACCGTGCCCGGGGTGACCTCGAACCCGACGAGCGAGTAGACACCGACGGTGATCGTGATGTCGTGGATCAGCGCGATGAGCGCGGCGAGCGCCATCCGCCACTCGAAGGCGATGGCGAGGTAGATCACCACCAGGATCATGAAGATCCCGAGCCCCTGCCACGCCTTGTTGGCGATCTGCTCGCCCCAGCTGGGACCGACCAGCTGGGCGTCGATCTTCTCCGGATTGACCTTCAGCTCGTCGGCCAGCTCCTCCTTGACCTGGGTGGAGGTCTTGGTGTCGACGGTGGCGATCTGCACGCGCTTACCGCCGTCACCCAGCTCCTGGACGATGGCCGTGTGCCCGGAGACCCGCTCGGCGGCCTCCGTGGTCTGCTGCACGGACGCCGAGGTCTTGGGCGTGGTGAAGACGGCACCGCCCTCGAACTCGATCCCCATGTTCAGACCGCGGACCACGAGCCCGACGATGGCCGTGATGGTGATCAGGATGGAGAGGCCGTACCAGAGCTTGCGGTGCCCGACGAAGTCGTAACCGACCTCACCGCGGTACAGCCGGGCGCCGAGAGTGCCGAGACGGGACACCTCAGACCTCCTTCGGGTCGGTGCTGACGGTGCCACGGCCGCGCCGCAGCGGGGGCCGGGCTCCGAGCCGCTTGGGATCGAGTCCGGACCAGGGGTGCCCGTCGGCGAAGAACGGCTTGCGGGCGAGCAGCGTCATGACCGGCTTGGTGAAGAAGAAGACCACGACGACGTCGAGCGCGGTGGTCAGACCGAGGGTGAAGGCGAAGCCCTGCACCTTGCCCACCGAGACGATGAACAGGACGGCAGCGGCCAGGAACGAGACGAAGTCGGAGACCAGGATGGTGCGGCGGGCGCGCGGCCAGGCGCGCTCGACCGCGGGCCGCAGGGTACGGCCCTCCCGCACCTCGTCCCGGATGCGTTCGAAGTAGACGATGAACGAGTCGGCCGTGATGCCGATGGCGACGATGGCGCCGCAGACCGCGGGGAGGTTGAGCGCGAAACTCATCGCCGGCCCCAGCAGCGTCATGATCGAGTACGTCATGGCCGCCGAGACGAGCAGGCTGAGGATGGCGATCAGCGACAGGCCGCGGTAGTAGGCGACGAGGTAGACGATCACCAGCGCGAGCCCGATGGCGCCCGCGATGAGGCCCGCCTTGAGCTGGTCGCTGCCGAGCGCCGCGGTCACCGTGGTGACGTCCGACTCCTCGAAGGAGAGCGGCAGCGCACCGTAGGAGAGGATGTTGCCCAGTTCCTCGGCGGACTCCTGGGTGAAGCTGCCGGAGATCTCCGCGTTGTTGGTCAGCTTCTGGTTGACGGTCGGGGCCGACTGGACCTGGCCGTCGAGCGCGATGGCGAACTGGTTCTGCGGCTGCGGCTTCTTCATCAGCTTGCCGGTGATCTCACCGAACTGGTCGGAGCCCTTGTCGCTGAACGACATCTGGACGATCCACTGACCGCGCTGCTGGTCGAAGACGGCCTTGGCCTTGCTGACGTTCTTGCCCTGCACGGCGACCGGGCCGAGCGCGTACTTGATCGGGTCGTTGGCGTCGCAGGCGACGATCGGCTCGGATCCCTTGGTGCTCGCGGCCTTCTCGCTGGCCTTGGCGCGGGCCTCCTTGGTGGTGCAGTCGAGCGCGTTCAGCTGCTTGGCCAGCGCGGCCGGTACGCCGGGCTGCTGCGGCTGCTGGGGCGGCGCCGTGGGCGGCGGGCTCTTCTTGCCGCCGGACTCGCTCGCCGAGGGGGTGGGGCTCTTGTCCGTCGTGGCGGTCTTCGCCGTCAGCCCCTCGGTCACGGCCCGGCCCTGACCGGAGGAGTCGGAGGAGGGGTTCGCCTGGTCGCCCTGGCTGCCCTGCTCCTTCTCGTCCTTCTGCTGCTTCTCGTCCTTCTGGTCCTGGCTCTTGTCCTGCTTGCCGGAGCCGGAGGGCGAGGGGGACGAGGAGGGCTGGGGCTGCTGGGACTTCCCGACCTGGGCCAGCGTCAGCACGGGCCGGAACGCGAGCTGCGCCGTGGTGCCCACCTGCTTGCGCGCCTGCTTGGAGTTGGTGCCCTTGGGGATGTTGACGATGATGTGCCGGTCGCCCTGGGTCTGGACCTCGGCCTCCGTCACACCGAGACCGTTGACGCGCCGCTCGATGATGCCGACGGCGGTGTTCATGTTGGTCTTGTTGATCGCGTTGGGCTTGCCCGGCTGATTCTTCGCCTCAAGGGTGATGCTGGTGCCACCCGCCAGGTCGATGCCCAGCCGGGGCGTCTTGTGACCCGAGGCGAACATCCCCGCGACCAGCCCGGCCGTGATCACCAGAATCAGCCCTAGGGAGCGCCATGGCTTCCCCTTGGCGCCGGAGGCCCTGCGACCCCTTTTCGGTGCTGCCACCTTCTCGTCTCTCCCTGTCCAACCGCCCGTGCCGCCCCGCGAGTTCGGCCGGGCGCGGCACAGCGGCGCGCGAAGTGGTCTGTGGACGTGCTACGCCGCCGGACCCGGTCCTCTCCCCCAGTCCGGCGGCGCTGACCTTACTTGGAGTCGGCGTCCTCGTCCCGCTTGGCGTCCTCGGCCTCGGCGGTGTCGGCCTTCGCCGCCTCCGCGCCCTTCGGCTCGTCGGACGCGTCGGCGGACTCCTCGCCCTCCTGCTTCCCGGCCTCCCCGGCGGCGTCGCCGTCGGCGTCCTTCTTCCGCAGGTCGGGCTTCGCGTCGGAGGAGGCGTCGTCCTCGTCCCGGGTCAGCGAGGACGCGTCGTCCGGGACGACGGTGTCGACGTCGAACTCCTCGCCCTCGGGACCGTTCGTGATGCGGTCGAACTCCTCGTCGGAGAGCACGGCGCCGATGGCGTTCTTGGCGAAGAGCGCGTGCGTGCCGGGCTCGATCTCCACGAGGACGCTGTCCTCGCGGATCTCCTTGACGACGGCGTACATGCCCCCGATGGTGCGGATGCCCGTGCCAGGCTGCATCTGGTCACGCATCTCGGCGGCCTGACGCTGCTTCTTCTTGGCGGAGCGAGTCATCAGGAACATGGCCCCGATGATCACAATGAACGGGAGCAGAGCAATAGGATCCACGGCGGAAGATATTCCTTCGCATGGCCGCGTCTCAGCGGCCTGGGTATTCGGGGTGGGCAAGCCTCCGCTAAGGGAGGGCGTCGGCGGAGTCTAAGCGAGCCTTCGCCGATGGAACAACGTCAAGCATGGCACCGAGGTTCCCCGCCCGACGAGTCTCCGCGCCGTCACGCTCCGAACAGGCCCTGTTGTCCCGGCCCTCCGGAAACCGGCCCCGAGGACTGCTGAGGCGGGGTGAGACCCAGGTGAGCCCATGCGGCCGGAGTGGCCACGCGGCCACGCGGAGTGCGGGCCAGCAGTCCCTCGCGCACGAGGAACGGCTCGGCCACTTCCTCCACTGTCTCACGCTCCTCGCCGACCGCGACGGCGAGCGTGGAGAGGCCGACGGGACCGCCGCCGAACAGCTTCAGCAGCGACCCGAGCACGGCGCGGTCGAGCCGGTCCAGACCGCGCCCGTCCACCTCGTAGACCTCCAGCGCGGCGCCGGCCACCGCACGGGTGATGACGCCGTCCGCCTTGACCTGTGCGTAGTCCCGCACTCTGCGCAGCAGCCGGTTGGCGATCCGCGGCGTGCCCCGGGAGCGCCCGGCGATCTCGACCGCGCCCTCCGGGTCCGTGCGCACCTCGAGCAGCTCGGCGGAGCGGCGGACGACCTGCTCCAGCTCGGCGGGCTCGTAGAACTCCATGTGCGCCGTGAAGCCGAAGCGGTCCCGCAGCGGCGGCGGCAGCAGCCCGGCCCGGGTGGTGGCGCCGACCAGCGTGAAGGGCGGCAGCTCCAGCGGGATGGCCGTCGCACCGGGCCCCTTGCCGACGATCACGTCGACCCGGAAGTCCTCCATGGCCATGTAGAGCATCTCCTCGGCCGGGCGGGACATCCGGTGGATCTCGTCCAGGAAGAGCACCTCGCCCTCCTGGAGGGAGGAGAGGATCGCCGCGAGGTCGCCCGCGTGCTGGATGGCCGGGCCGGAGGTGATGCGGATGGGGGCGCCCATCTCCGCCGCGATGATCATCGAGAGTGTGGTCTTGCCGAGTCCGGGGGCGCCGGACAGCAGGACGTGGTCGGCGGTGCCCCCGCGGGCGCGCGCGGCGCGCAGCACCAGATCGAGCTGCTCGCGCACCTTGGGCTGCCCGATGAACTCGCCCAGCTGCTTGGGGCGCAGCGCGGCCTCGACCGCCTGCTCGTCACCGTCGACCTCGGCGTCGACGAGCCGTTCCTCGGAGCTCATCGCGTCACCGTGCCCGGTTCAGGGACTGCAGGGCGGCCTTCAGCAGCACACCGACCTGGGGCTCGGCCCCCTCCGCCGCAACCGCCTCGGCCTGCGGCGCGACGGCCGTGACGGCCTCGTCCGCCTCCTTGGCGGCATACCCCAGCCCGACCAGCGCCGCGTGCAGCTGCTCCTGCCAGCCCGCGGCGGCCCCGGCCGCGGCACGCGAGGCGGGCACCGTGCCCAGCGGCGCTCCGAGCCGGTCCTTCAGCTCCAGCAGCAACTTCTGCGCGCCCTTCTTCCCGATCCCGGGCACGGCGGTCAGCGTCTTCTCGTCCCCGCCCGAGACGGCCAGCCGCAGCGCGTCGGGACTGTGCACCGCGAGCATCGCCTGGGCGAGCCGGGGCCCCACCCCGCTGGCGGTCTGCAGCAGTTCGAAGGTCTGCCGCTCGTCCTCGTCGGCGAACCCGTACAGGGTCAGCGAGTCCTCCCGCACGACCAGCGAGGTGGCGAGCCTGGCCTGCTCGCCGATGCGCAGCCCGGCGAGGGTGCCGGGGGTGCACTGGACCGCCATGCCGACCCCGCCGACCTCGATCACGGCGGAGTCGGGGCCGAGCGCGGCGACGGGTCCCGAGACGGAGGCAATCATCGGACTGTGCCTTTCGTGCGGTGCTGCGGACTGCCGGACTGCGGACGGCGGGCACGTGCGGAGGGGGCCGGCTGCCGGTCGGCGAGGGCCTGCTGCAGCCGGTTGTGCGCGGGGCCCCGCCAGATGTGGCAGACCGCGAGAGCCAGTGCGTCCGCGGCGTCGGCGGGCTTCGGCGCGGCGGACAGCCCCAGCAGGCGCGTCACCATCGCGCCGACCTGGGCCTTGTCGGCCCGCCCCGAGCCGGTCACCGCGGCCTTGACCTCGCTGGGCGTGTGCAGCGCCACGGGCAGCCCGCGCCGGGCCGCGCACAGCATGGCGACGGCGCTGGCCTGCGCGGTGCCCATGACCGTGCGGACGTTGTGCTGGCTGAACACCCGCTCCACGGCGACCGCTTCGGGGCGGTGCTCCTCCAGCCACTCCTCCAGCCCGCGCTCGATCAGCACCAGCCGGTCGGGGAGTTCCGCCTCGGCGGGCGTGCGGACCACACCGACACCCGCCATGGTCAGCCGCCGCCCGGCCACCCCGTCGACCACGCCGACACCGCAGCGGGTCAGCCCGGGGTCGACCCCCAGCACACGCAATGCCCTCCCCCTCTCCGTACGTTCTGCGCAATCGTCCCTGTGTTCCCGCAGGTTATCGGGAAGCACCGACAGAACGCAGAACCGACGGCCCGGCGGAGGTGTCTCCGCCGGGCCGTCCGGAGCCGTTGCCGACGGTCAGGGCGCCACCCGCCGGCGCGGGCCGCCACCGCGTCGCGTCCGCGCGACCACTCGGGCGGCGCTGTTACGCGGCAGCGCCGTGTCGCCGCTTACGCGGCAGCGCCGTGTCGCCGCTTACGCGTCGACCTTCGCCATCACATCGTCGGGCACGTCGAAGTTGGCGAAGACGTTCTGCACGTCGTCGCTGTCGTCCAGCGCGTCGATCAGCTTGAAGATCTTCCGTGCGCCGTCCTCGTCCAGCTCGACCTGCATGCTGGGGACGAAGCTGGCCTCGGCGGAGTCGTAGTCCATCCCGGCCTCGACGAGCGCGGTGCGCACCGCCACCAGGTCGGTGGCCTCGCTGATCACCTCGAAGTTCTCACCGAGGTCGTTGACTTCCTCGACGCCCGCCTCCAGGACGGCGGCGAGGACGTCGTCCTCGGAGCGGTCGCCCTTCGGGACGATGACGACGCCCTTGCGGTTGAACAGGTAGGCGACCGAACCCGGGTCGGCCATGGAGCCGCCGTTGCGGGTCATGGCGACCCGGACGTCGGACGCCGCGCGGTTGCGGTTGTCGGTCAGGCACTCGATCAGCACGGCGACACCGTTGGGGCCATAGCCCTCGTACATGATCGTCTCGTACTCGGCGCCGCCCGCCTCCAGGCCCGCGCCGCGCTTGACCGCGCTGTCGATGTTCTTGTTGGGAACCGACTGCTTCTTCGCCTTCTGGATGGCGTCGTAGAGGGTCGGATTGCCCTCCACGTCAGCCCCGCCCATCCGGGCCGCGACCTCGATGTTCTTGATCAGCTTCGCGAAGAGCTTGCCGCGCTTGGCATCGATCACGGCCTTCTTGTGCTTGGTGGTAGCCCACTTAGAGTGGCCGGACACAGCCTCGCTCCTTCACAGTCCCAACTACTTCTCGACGCGGAGATCCTACCGCCAGCCACTCAGTGTGCCGACCGCACCATCTCCGTGAACAGCGCGTGCACCCGCTGGTCACCGGTGAGCTCCGGGTGGAAGGCGGTGGCCAGCAGATGGCCCTGCCGGACGGCCACCGGGTGGCCGCCGCAGGAGGCCAGCGTCTCAGCCGCCGCCCCCGTCGACTCCACCCAGGGGGCACGGATGAAGACCCCCTCCACCGGGCCGCCGGGCACGGCCGGCATGTCGACCGCCGCCTCGAAGGACTCGTTCTGGCGCCCGAAAGCGTTACGGCGGACGATCATGTCGATGCCGCCGACGGTCTCCTGCCCGGAGCGGGGGTCGAGAATCTTGTCGGCGAGCATGATCATCCCGGCGCAGGAGCCATAGGCGGGCATCCCCCGGGACACCCGCTCGCGCAGCGGCTCCATGAGGCCGAAGGTGACCGCGAGCTTGCTGATCGTGGTCGACTCGCCGCCCGGGATGACCAGGCCGTCGACGGCGGCGAGTTCCTCGGGACGCCGGACCTGCACAGGTTCGGCGCCCGACGCCCGGAGGGCGGCCAGATGCTCGCGGACGTCGCCCTGGAGGGCGAGCACGCCGATGGTCGGCGCAGACACGGTCACGGTGCGGTCCTTCTTCGTCGCTGGGCTGTTCACCGGGCGGAGCCCGGTCCTCGTGCGGGGGGCAGGCCGGGGGCCGCACCGGTGAGCGCTGCGGCCTCCCGGCGCGGCACCGGGCGGGTCACCAGCCGCGGCTGGCGTAGCGCTCCGTCTCCGGCAGAGTGTCGCAGTTGATGCCGACCATGGCCTCGCCCAGGCCACGGGAGGCATCGGCGACGATCTTGGGGTCGTCGTAGAACGTGGTGGCCTTCACGATGGCCGCCGCGCGCTTGGCCGGGTCGCCGGACTTGAAGATCCCGGAGCCGACGAAGACGCCCTCGGCACCGAGCTGCCGCATCAGCGCCGCGTCCGCCGGGGTGGCCACACCGCCCGCGGAGAAGAGCACGACCGGCAGCCTGCCCGCCGCCGAGACCTCCTTGACCAGCTCGAACGGCGCACGCAGCTCCTTGGCCGCCGCGTAGAGCTCGTTGTCGTCCAGCACGGTCAGCTTGCCGATCTCGTTCTTGATCTGGCGCATGTGCCGGACGGCCTCGACGACGTTGCCGGTGCCCGCCTCGCCCTTGGAACGGATCATGGCCGCGCCCTCGGCGATCCGGCGCAGGGCCTCGCCCAGGTTGGTGGCGCCGCAGACGAACGGCGTGGTGAAGGCGAACTTGTCGCTGTGGTTGACCTCGTCGGCCGGGGTCAGGACCTCCGACTCGTCGATGTAGTCGACCCCCAGCGCCTGGAGGACCTGCGCCTCGACGAGGTGGCCGATGCGGGACTTGGCCATCACCGGGATCGAGACGGCTTCGATGATGCCCTCGATCATGTCCGGGTCGGACATCCGGGCCACGCCGCCGTCCTTGCGGATGTCGGCGGGCACGCGCTCCAGGGCCATCACGGCGACGGCGCCGGAGTCCTCGGCGATCTTCGCCTGCTCCGGCGTGACGACGTCCATGATCACGCCGCCCTTGAGCTGCTCGGCCATGCCCCGCTTGACGCGGGCGGTGCCGGTCTCGGGACGCTGTGCCGCGGCGGAGTCGGTGGCGGTGGACGGAGTTGACACGTTCGACCTCGCTGAAGGGGTGATGTTCGAGGGACCGCTCAGGTCCGAGAATCCACCCTCTCGAACCGGGCGGCCTGCGAAAAGGGCCAATCGCCGGGCTGTGGCCTGTACGGCTCGCACGGCCCGCGACAGGCCCGCGAGCGCACCGGCGCCCCGGCCGGGCCGGTCACTCCGCGGAGGGCTCCCGGCCCGGGTCGGCCGGCAGCAGCGGGGGCCCGTCGTCCATCTCGAACGCCAGCGGGAAGGGCGCGTGCCCGGCCAGCCGGAACCAGCGGACCGTACGGTGCCGCCGCAGCGCGCGGGCCGCACGCACCGCGTCGTTGTGGAACCGGCGCGCCATCGGCACCCTGCGCACCGCCGCGCTCAGCTCTGCGGCCGTCTCCCGGCCGCCCGGAGCCGCCCGGACGGCCTCGAACTGGGCGCTCTCGGCGAAGACGGCGCGCAGCGCCTGGCTCAGCTCGCTCTCCGCGACCTCGCGCTGGTCCTCGGCGGCCTGCCGGGCACCGTGCGCGGCCTGGTGCAGCACCATGGAGGCCGCCGGGTCCAGGACGCCGGCGGTGGCGAGTTCCTGGGCGATGGAGGCGCGGCGCAGCAGGGCGGCGTCCAGCGCGGCCCTGGCCGCGTCGATCCGTGCGTGCAGCCGGTCCAGCCGCCCGGCGGTCCAGCTCAGATAGACGCCCACGAGGAGCAGCGCGACGACGATCCAGATGACGGTGGTGAGGGTGGGCATCTCGGTCCCGGGGCTCAGTCCCGCGCGAGGCCGAACCGGGCCCGCAGCCCGGTGCGCTCGTCGGGGGCGACGGAGGCGGCGCCGTCCGTGACCGTCTCGTAGACGGCGAGGATGTCGGCACCGACGGTGGACCAGTCGAACCGCCGCACGTGCCGGGAGCCGCGCTCACGCAGGTCGGTACGGCGTGCGGGGTCGGCCAGGAGGCGTACGGCGGAGTCGGCCAGCGCGTCGGCGCGGCCGACCGGGAACAGCTCTCCGGCCGCTCCCCCGTCGAGCACCTGCTCGAAGGCGTCCAGGTCGCCGGCGAGCACCGGGGCACCGGCCGACATGGCCTCCACCAGGATGATCCCGAAGGACTCGCCCCCCGTGTTGGGCGCCACGTACAGGTCCACGCTGCGCAGCAGCCGCGCCTTGTCCTCGTCGCTGACCATGCCGAGGAACTCCACGCTCCCGCGCATGGCGGCCGGGAGCTGCGCCACCGCCTCCTGCTCGTCCCCCCGTCCGGCGACCAGCAGCCGGGTGCCGGGGGCCGCCTCCAGGATGGCCGGCAGCGCCTTCATCAGCACCGGCAGGCCCTTGCGCGGCTCGTCGATCCGGCCGATGAAGCCGATCGTGCGGCCGTCGGGGCCGCCCTGCCAGGCGGGCTCGGGCTCGGCGCGGGAGAAGAAGCCGACGTCCACCCCGTTGGGGATGGTGACCGCGTCGCCGCCCAGATGTTCGACCAGGGTGCGGCGCGCGTACTCGCTCACCGCGATCCGGGCGCTGATCTTCTCCAGCGCCGGCTGGAGGATGGGATACGCGGCGATCATCGCCCGGGAGCGCGGGTTGGAGGTGTGGAAGGTGGCGACGATGGGCCCCTGCGCCGCCCAGCACGCCAGCAGGGAGAGCGAGGGCGTGGCCGGTTCGTGGATGTGCAGCACGTCGAAGCGGCCCTCGTGCAGCCAGCGGCGGACCCGGGCGGCCGACAGGAAGCCGAAGTTCAGCCGCGCCACCGAACCGTTGTACGGCACGGGCACCGCGCGTCCGGCCGAGACGACGTAGGAGGGCAGCGGCGTCTCGTCGTCCGAGGGCGCCAGCACGGACACCTCGTGCCCCAGCCGGATCAGGTGCTCGGCCAGGTCGCGGACGTGGAACTGGACCCCGCCGGGCACGTCCCACGAGTAGGGGCAGACGACTCCGATCCTCATCCGCGCCCCCGTTCCGCGGCCGGTGCGAGGTCGGCGAGCCAGAAGCGCTGGAGCATGTGCCAGTCCTGCGGGTGCGCGGCGATCCCCGCGGCGAAGGTGTCGGCCAGGGTCTGCGTCATGGCCGCGACCCGCTCCCGGCGTCCCTCGATCGGCGGTACCGGGATCGGCTCGTGGACCCTGGCCCGCATCCTGGGCGGCGCCTCGTACCAGAGCGTCACCGGCATCAGCAGCGCACCGGTCTGCTGGGCGAGCAGCGCGGGGCCCGCGGGCATCCGGGTGGCCTCGCCGAAGAAGTCGACCTCGATCCCGGCGGCGGACAGATCACGGTCGGCGACCAGGCAGACGAAGCCGCCCGCGCGCAGCCTGCGGGCCAGCGTGCCGAACGCGGAGGCGCCGCCGTGCGGCAGCACCTCCATGCCCAGGCTCTCGCGGTAGGCGACGAACCGGTCGTAGAGGGTCGCGGGCTCGAGGCGCTCGGCGACGGTGGTGAAAGGGGTACGGGTCGCGGTCACGGCCCAGGCGCCGGCCAGGTCCCAGTTGCCCATGTGCGGCAGCGCGAGCACGACCCCGCGTCCGGCGGCGAGCCCGTCGTGGAGCAGGTGCGCGTCCTCGACGTGGACGCTGTCGAGGATGTGCCGCTCACTGTAGGCGGGCAGCCGGAAGGACTCCATCCAGTAGCGCAGATACGAGCGCATCCCGGCGCGGGAGAGCTGCCGCAGCTCCGCCGGGGAGGCGTCCGGGACCACCCGGGCGAGGTTCGCCTCCAGCCGGGCCACGCCCTTGCCGCGGCGCCGCCAGGCCGTGTCGGCCAGGCTGCGGCCGAGCCCGGCGGCCGCCGGCCCGGGCAGCTTCCGGACGCCCGCCCAGCCCAGTCCGTACAGCGCGTCGGTCAGCCGGCCGCGCAGCGCGCTCAAGCGGTCCTCCCGGGTTCCTCCGCCTCGTCCTGCGCGGCGCCCGCAGCGGCCTTCCGCTCCTCCGCCTCGGCGACCTCGGCGGCCTCCCGGCGTACCGTCACCACCCGCTGGCCGAGCGTGACGGCGCTGCCGGCGGCGACCACCCACAGCGCGATCGGCAGCAGCACACCCATGTAGGGGACGCCGAAAGTGGCCTCGAAGCCGGACAGGCCCGCGAGCACCAGCGTGATCACCAGCCGCTCGGCGCGCTCCACCAGGCCGTTCACGTCCACCGGCAGTCCGATGCTCTCGCCGCGCGCCTTGGTGTAGGAGACGACCTGCCCGCTGGCCAGGCAGAACAGCGTCACGGCGCACAGCACCAGATCGTCGCCGCGTCCCGCGTACCACAGCGCGATCCCGCCGAAGACGGCCGCGTCCGCCACCCGGTCGAGCGTGGAGTCGAGGAAGGCTCCCCAGCGGCTGGAGCGGCCGAGCTGCCGCGCCATGTTGCCGTCCACCATGTCCGAGAAGACGAACAACGTGATGACGACGGTGCCCCAGAAGAACTCGCCCTGCGGGTAGAAGACCAGGGCTCCCGCCATCACTCCCAGGGTGCCGACCAGGGTGACGGCGTCGGGGCTCACACCCCGGCGCAGCAGCATCGCGGCGAACGGGGTGAGAACACGCGTGAAGAATGCACGCGCGTACTTGTTCAGCATGACCGTCCCTGGTGCGTCGAGAGTGAGCCGGATGACGGTGTGGCCACCGGGTGGCCCATCGTAGTCACGCGGCGGCGGCGCCCGGCGCACACGGTCGGGTAGTGCCGTGTTCCACGTATGGACGCCCGCAGGCGGCGGTGCAAAGCTCGAAGGACCGCGGTCCTTCGCGACCGCTCGGTCCCCCCAGCGTGCTCCAGCAGGTGACGACCGGAAGGCGGGACACATGGCCGAGAAAGCGCACGCGCACCCCGGAGCCGCCGGCAGGGCGACGGCGGCCGACCACCCCGGCTCGATTCGGAACGTGGCGCTGGTCGGCCACAGCGGAGCAGGCAAGACGACGCTGGTGGAAGCCCTCGCCCTGGCCTCGGGCGCGATCGACCGGGCCGGCCGGGTGGAGGAGGGCACCTCGCTCTCCGACCACGACGAGATCGAGCAGCGGCGGCAGCGCTCCGTTCAGCTCTCGCTGGTTCCGCTGCGCTGGGACGGCATCCGGGTCAACCTCCTGGACACCCCGGGGTACGCGGATTTCGTCGGGGAGCTGCGGGCCGGACTGCGCGCCGCGGACGCCGCCCTCTTCGTGGTCTCGGCCACCGACGGGGTGGACGGAGCCACCCGGCTGCTGTGGCGGGAGTGCGCTGCCGTCGGTATGCCGCGGGCCATCGTCGTGACCCATCTGGACGCCGCCCGCGCCGACTTCGAGGAGATGACCGCGAGCTGCCGGCGGGAGCTGGGCGGCGACGATCCGGACACCGTCGTCCCGCTCTACCTGCCGGCACCAGGCGCTCGGCGCTCCGACGGCACGGCCCCGGTCACCGGTCTGATCGGACTGCTCACCGGACGGCTGTTCGACTACACGGGCGGGGAGCGCACCGAGCGTGACCCGGACGAGGGACATCGGCAGCTCGTCGCGGAGGCCAGGAACCGGCTGATCGAGGGGATCATCGCGCAGAGCGAGGACGAGTCCCTGATGGACCGCTACCTGGCCGGCGAGGAGTGCGACACCAAGACGCTCGTCGAGGACCTGGAGAAGGCCGTGGCCCGGGGCACGTTCCACCCCGTGCTGGCCGCAGCCCCCGCCGCCGGGAGCGCCCGGCAGGGACTGGGCACCGTCGAGCTGCTGGAGCTGGTCACCGGCGGCTTCCCCACCCCGGAGGAGCACGGGATCCCCGCCGTCACGGCGGCCGACGGCACGCCGCTCCCGCCGCTCGGCTGCGATCCGGACGGGCCACTGGCCGCCGAGGTCGTCAAGACCTCCTCCGACCCCTACGTGGGCCGGGTCTCCCTGGTGCGCGTCTTCTCCGGCACCCTGCGCCCGGACGAAACCGTGCACGTCGCCGGGCACGGCGCCACTGCCCCGGACCGGGAGGGCCGTCCACCGCACGAGGAGGACGAGCGCATCGGTGCGCTCTCCGCGCCGTTCGGCAAGCAGCAGCGCACGCTGGACGCGGCCATCGCGGGCGACCTCGCCTGCGTGGCCAAGCTCAGCCGGGCCGAGACCGGCGACACCCTCTCCGCCAAGGACCGCCCGCTGCTGATGGCTCCCTGGCGGATGCCCGACCCGCTGCTGCCCGTCGCCGTCCAGGCCCACAGCAAGGCGGACGAGGACAAACTCTCCCAGGGGCTGGCCCGGCTCGTGGCAGAGGACCCGACGATGCGGCTGGAGCAGAGCCCGGAGACCCGACAGCTCGTGCTGTGGTGCATGGGCGAGGCGCACCGGGACGTCGCGCTGGAGCGGCTGCGGTCCCGCTTCGGGGTGCGGGTGGACACCGTCGAGCACCGGGTGGCGCTGCGCGAGACGTTCGCCGCGGCCGCCCGGGGGCGCGGGCGGCATGTCAAGCAGTCCGGCGGGCACGGCCAGTACGCCATCTGCGAGATCACCGTCGAGCCGCTGCCCGCGGGTTCCGGGATCGAGTTCGTCGACAAGGTGGTGGGGGGTGCGGTACCGCGCCAGTTCATCCCTTCGGTGGAGAAGGGCGTCCGCGCGCAGGCGGCCAAGGGGGTGGTCGCCGACTATCCGCTGGTGGACGTGCGGATCACCCTCGTCGACGGCAAGGCGCACTCCGTCGACTCCTCGGACGCGGCCTTCCAGACGGCGGGCGCGCTCGCGCTGCGCGAGTGCGCGTCCGGGGCGGGGATCGCGCTGCTGGAGCCGGTGGCCGAGGTGGAGGTCGTGGTCCCCGACGATTATGTGGGCGCCGTGATGAGCGACCTCTCCTCCCGGCGCGGCCGGGTGCTGGGCACCGAACAGGCCGGTGCGGGCAGCACGGTGGTGCGCGCCTCGGTCCCCGAGATCGAGATCGACAGGTACGCGGTCGACCTGCGGGCGATGTCGCACGGCACCGGCCGGTTCTCGCGCGGGTACGCACGGCACGAGCCGATGCCGCCGCAGCACGCGGCACGCGTGCTCGAGGCGGAGGGCGGCCCCGCAGCGCGGTGAGACGCGGAGGCGCCGCCGGTGGCCCCAGCCGGGGAACCACTCGTGCGGGCGGTCGCTGCCGGCGCCCTCCCTGAGGCAAGATGTGTGCCGACCGCGGCAGTTGGGAAGCCGTCTGGCGTGGTCGGCGGCACCTCACCGGGCCTGCGCCGGGTCGGCACCGGGTGCCGCGAGCCTGATCCGAGCGGAGTGGGGGCCCAGTGGCCGGATTCGACGATCTCAGCAGCCAGCCCGACGTGGCAGCGGAGTTCACCCCGGGGGCCCAGGTGCCCATCTCCGGGTCGGGCGGGCAGACGGCTGCGTCCCAGGCGCTGGCCTCGGCTGCCTACCGCGACGACGAGGTCGAGAAGCTGGTCGCGGCCAACCCCGACGCCGGTTTCAAGAAGCCGCGGCTCTCCCTGTTCGAGCCCAACCTCGGTGAGGCGTACTCCCGGGCGGTGCAGACCCGGCTGCTCGGCGGCGCCCGCGCCCCGCTCATCCAGTCCTTCGGCATCGAACCGCAGACCATCGTGGAGCACTGCCTGGCCGCCACCCGGGTGCGCAAGCAGCGCGACGCGCGGCTGACCGGCGTGATGGTGCTTTTCGGGCTGCTGTTCCTGCCCGGGGTGCTGCTGTGGCTGCTGGCCTTCCAGTTGCGCCGCATGATCGCCGGGTCCAAGGACAAGCGGGCCGGGGCTGTCGGCATGGTGGTGCTGGTCGCCGTCGGGGCGCTGGCGGTGCTCTTCGCGATCAAGCTCCCGGTCAGCGGCTTCTGGGGGATCTATCTGCGGGCGATGCTGATCGCGCCGGTGGTCGGCGGGATGTGGGCCAAGCAGATCTGCGAGCGGTACGCCAAGGATCTGCGTGCCCGGTGGCAGAGCCTGCTGGGCGGCACCGGAGTCGGCGCCAAGATCCCCGAAGCGGTGCCCCAGGACCCGGGCGACGCGGGCGCCGAGCGCATCCGGCTGGGCCTGGCCAAGGTCGCCGCCGAGCAGGCCGGCAACCTGATCTACTACGCTGGCCCCAAGGGGATACTGGGCATGGGGACCCGGTGGGGCAGTTGGCAGCTGGCCGAGGAGCTGACACCGGCGCGGGAGGGCGAGGAGATCAACCCGTTCCGCAGCTGGGACGTCATCCGCGCCATCCACGACCAGCTCCGCCTCCTGGAGCGCGGCCCGCTGCACACCGGCGGCTTCCCCACCCCTTCGATACGGCACTGGGTGGTCTCCCCCATCGCCGAGGGAGCCAAGGCGGTCAAGCACCCCGAGGGCCAGGAGGTCGAGGGGTACCGCATCAAGGACTTCGAGATACAGCGCATCTGCAACGAGCAGCAGTTCGGCGCCGGCAACCGGCACTATCTGGGCGTCCAGTTCGTGCTGTGGGACGGCCAGTTGGTGATCACCCTGTTGATCAGCGTCACGGTGCTGCACCACACCCTGCGCATCGAGGTCACCGGCCACGCCCTGGGGCCCGTCGACGGGCTGTTCACCAGCGGCCCGCAGGCCAAGACCAAGGAGGTCGCCAAGAGCGTCAAGTTCTGGGAGACCCGCACGGTCAACCTGCCCCTGGTGGAGACCAAGGAGGTGGTGCGGCTCGCCGCGCGGGCTCCGCTGACCTGGTTCCCGCCCGTGCTGGACTTCCTCGGCGGCAAGCTCTCGCTGCCCGAACCGTTCGGTCTGCGGCACGCCTGGGCGAAGAAGCCGTGGCGGCACCGCTTCATGGCCGACGACGCGATGCGCGCCGCGACGCCCGTGCTGCGGGTCGTGCACGCGGCCGCCATCAAGGTGCTGGAGGAGAACGGCTGCAACGTCGAGCGGTTCGGCTCCCGTTCGCTCAACCTGAGCGCCGCCGTGCAGGACGCCAAGCCGTTCAAGGCCGACGTCTACGAAGCCTGAAGCCGAAACCGGCGTCTGGGACGCCTGAAGCCGAAGCCGACGCCGAGGTGCACGGCGCCGGAAGGCGGACGCGGCCGAGGTCTACGGCGCCTGGCGGGACGCCCGCGGGATCACCAGGCCTCGGCCAGCATCGCGCGAGTGTCCGCCAGGAGCTGCGGCAGGACCCGGGTGTGGCCGACGACCGGCATGAAGTTGGTGTCGCCGCCCCAGCGCGGCACCACGTGCTGGTGCAGATGGGCGGCGATACCGGCACCCGCCACCGCGCCCTGGTTCATGCCGATGTTGAAGCCGTGCGCTCCGGAGACCCGCCGCAGCACGGTCATCGCGCGCTTGGTGAACTCCGCCAGCTCCAGGGTCTCGGCCTCGTCCAGTTCGGTGTAGTCCGCCAGGTGCCGGAACGGCACGGTCATCAGATGGCCGCCGTTGTACGGGTAGAGGTTGAGCACCGCGTAGACCTTCTCGCCGCGGGCGATGATCAGACCGTCCGCGTCGGACTTCTCCGGGATGGTGCAGAAGGGGCAGCCGTCCTCGGCGCCGGGGCCGCTCGGCTTGTTCTCCCCCTGGATGTAGGCCATCCGGTGAGGTGTCCACAGGCGCTGGAACTGGTCCGGTGCCCCCACTCCGATCTGCTGCTCCGGCTCACTCGTCATGCCCGCCAGCTTATGCGCCGGGCGGCGCGGGACACGAGGAGGGGGCGGACCCGCCGCACGGCCGCCCTCTCCCCGCGTCACAGCGGATTCACCCGGGGTCACACCTGGACACGGCGCTCCACGGCGTCGAGGATCTCCGCGATCGCCTCGTCCTGGGGGATGCCGTTCTTCTGCGAGCCGTCGCGGTAGCGGAAGGACACCGCGCCGTTGGCGACGTCCTCGTCACCGGCGATCACCATGAACGGCACCTTGGACTTCTGGGCGTTGCGGATCTTCTTCTGCATCCGGTCGGAGGAGGAGTCCACCTCCATCCGCAGACCCTTGGCCTTGGCGGCGGCGGCGAACTCCGCCAGGTACGGCACATGGTCGTCGCCGATCGGGATGCCGACCGCCTGCACCGGTGCGAGCCACGCCGGGAAGGCGCCCGCGTAGTGCTCCAGGAGCACGGCGAAGAACCGCTCGATGGAGCCGAACAGCGCACGGTGGATCATCACCGGCTGCCGACGGGAGCCGTCGGCGGCGGTGTACTCGAGGCCGAACCTGGCGGGCTGCTGGAAGTCGACCTGGATGGTGGACATCTGCCAGGTGCGGCCGATGGCGTCCCGGGCCTGGACGGAGATCTTGGGCCCGTAGAAGGCGGCGCCGCCCGGGTCCATGACCAGGTCGAGGCCCTGCTTGCCCGCGGCCTGCCGCAGCGCCTCGGTGGCCTCCTCCCACTCCTCGTCGGTGCCCATGAACTTGTCCGACTCGGGGTCGCGGGTGGACAGTTCCAGGTAGAAGTCGCCGAGGCCGTAGTCGCGCAGCAGGTTCAGGACGAAGGTGAGCAGGTTGTCCAGCTCGTCCGGCATCTGCTCCTTGGTGCAGTAGATGTGCGAGTCGTCCTGGGTGAAGCCGCGGGCGCGGGTGAGCCCGTGGACGACGCCGGACTTCTCGTACCGGTAGACGGTGCCGAACTCGAACAGCCGCAGCGGCAGCTCCCGGTAGGACCGGCCGCGGGCGCGGAAGATGAGGTTGTGCATCGGGCAGTTCATCGCCTTGAGGCGGTAGTTCTGCTCGTCGAACTCCAGCGGCGGGAACATGCCGTCCGCGTAGTGCGGCAGGTGTCCGGAGATCTCGAAGAGCCGCTCCTTGGTGATGTGCGGCGTGTTGACGAAGTCGTAGCCGGACTCCTCGTGCCGCCGGCGCGAGTAGTCCTCCATCACCTTGCGGACGACGCCGCCCTTGGGATGGAAGACGGCGAGCCCGGAACCGAGCTCCTCGGGGATGGAGAAGAGGTCCAGTTCGGTGCCGAGCTTGCGGTGGTCGCGCTTCTCGGCCTCGGCGAGGAACTCCAGGTACTGCTTGAGCTCGTCCTTGGTGGGCCACGCGGTGCCGTAGATTCGCTGGAGCTGCGGGTTCTTCTCGCTGCCGCGCCAGTAGGCGGCCGCCGAGCGCATCAGCTTGAAGGCGGGGATCTGCCGGGTGGAGGGCAGGTGCGGGCCCCGGCACAGGTCCTTCCAGCACAGCTCGCCACTCTTGGCGTCGAGGTTGTCGTAGATGGTCAGCTCGCCGGACCCGACCTCGGCCGAGGCACCCTCGGCGGCATCGGCCGCGTTGCCCTTGAGGCCGATCAGCTCCAGCTTGTACGGCTCGTCCGCCAGCTCCTCGCGGGCGTCCTCGTCGGTGGTGACGCGGCGGGAGAAGCGCTGGCCCTGTTTCTGGATCTGCTGCATCTTCTTCTCGATGCGCTTGAGATCGTCGGGGGTGAAGGGCTCGGCCACGTCGAAGTCGTAGTAGAAGCCGTCCTTGACGGGCGGGCCGATGCCGAGCTTGGCGTCCGGGAAGAGCTCCTGGACGGCCTGGGCCAGCACGTGCGCGGTGGAGTGGCGGAGCACGGCCAGACCGTCGTCGCTGGTGATCTCGACGGGCTCCACCTCGTCGCCGTCGGCCAGTGGACGGGCGAGGTCCCGCAGCTCGCCGCCGATGCGCGCGGCGACGACGGAACGCTCCCCCTCGAAGAGCGCGGCGGCCGTAGTGCCCGTGGTCGCCACGCGCTCTTCCCGCTCGGAATCGCGTTGGATGGTCACACGGACATCAGACACCGGTCTCTCCTGACTCTCACCTGGGATACGCGGCCCGCGCCGCGCCGTCGAATCGTACCGAGCGATGGCGCCGGACCGCGAAACGGTCGCGGCCCGCGAGGGGAACCGGCCGCGAAGCCGGCCGCGGCGGCGGGGGACCCGGCGGACGCCGCCACGGCCCGCACCCGGCCGCGGCACCCGGCGGGCGGGTTCGGCTGCCGGTCAGCCGCCCACGCCGCGCTCGAAGTCGTCGAGCGCAGTGCGCAGCCGCTTCAGCAGCCGCTCCCGGGCCTCCTCGGGCACCGGGACGGGGGCGACGTCGTGCGCGCCGCTCAACCGCCGGAAGCCGCCCCGGCTCTCCAGCAGCCCGGCGATCCGCAGCGGCAGCCCCACCAGGTGGGAGTGGACGGCGCGGAGGTAGCCCTCGTCGTCCAGCCGGGCCCGCACCTGGGTCACCTCGGCGCCGGCCAGCACGTCGAGGCGCACCGAACCGGGCTCACCGGGCCGGGCGCGGCGCAGCCGTACGACGGTTCCCGTGACCCGCACCGGGACCGGGGGCTCGACGCGCACGTAGTGCCGCCCGGCGCGTTCGAGTGCGGGCAGGTCGGCCGGGGTGAAGACGAGGGCGGGGGGCCGTCGCGGGCAGTCCCGGGGCGCTCCGGCCGTGCGCGACCAGGCGAGAGTGATCCGCACCTCTTCGGTTCCGCGTACCAACTGGCACAGCGCGTCGGTGAGTTCGGCGCAGCAGCCGTCGGCGACGGCGGCGTCGAAGTGCTCGGTGGCGCCGGTGGCGCGGTAGCGGCACACGGCCCGGGCGGTCGCCCGCAGCGCGCGGCACAGCACGGCCAGCTCCCGGCCGCCGCCGTCGGGTGGCCCGGGCGGGGCCGAGGCGGTCAGCGTCCGTCCCGCCGCGCTCTCCTCGGGGGCCTCCGCGTACCGCGCCCGCCGGGTGAAGGCGTCCGCCCGGCGGTCGCCGCGGGCGCCGTGGAATCCGGCGCTCCGCTGTGTGGCCAGGGCTCCGGCGCGGAGCATCGCTCGGGCAGCGGTGCCCAGCTTCTGGCGCGCCCGCCAGGTGGCTGCCGTGTTGCCGGCGGGCAGTTCGCGTCTCCAGTGGATCTCGTCGTCGTCGGCGGCGCCTCGCATCACGCTCTCCGTGTCCCCGGCCACTCCCCTCCTTCTCCTGACCGCGGGGCGGGGTCGCAAAACGGAGCGGACGGCGGCGGATCGGGGGCGCGGGACGGGCATACGAAAGGCCGCAGCGTCTGCTGACGCCGCGGCCTCGGATGCTGCCGTACGGATACCGGGTGGGCGATACTGGGTTCGAACCAGTGACCTCTTCGGTGTGAACGAAGCGCTCTCCCACTGAGCTAATCGCCCCGGGTGTTCCGCCGTTGGCCCGGCGGCACGTGCAGAACAATACAGGGCGTCTCACTCTTCATCCAAACCCCTTTCCAGCAGGGTCCGCAGACCGTGCAGACCGCCGCGCATCATCAGCCGGTGGTTGGCGACGAAGAGGGGCCGGGCGGGGACGGCCAGCATGCGCAGCAGGCGCCTCTCGACCTCCACGTCCTGGGCGAAGAGCGCGACGCTGCCGCCGTCGGCGGCGCGTACGCTCCAGCGGGCCCAGCCGACCAGGTCGCCGCTCATGCCGACCTCCAGGATCCCGGCCGCCGGGTCGCGGCGCCGCGCGTGGAGCGCGATCGAGAGCCGGTAGGGCAGCGCGGCCCGGATGCGAAGGAGACCGCTGTCCTCGCCGGTCCGGGCGAACCCGCGCACCTGGGGCCACCACGCGGGGTACGCGTCGAGCCGCTCCAGCGCGGCGTAGACCCGGCTCGGCGGGGCCGCGACCGGCCAGACGGCGCGGAAGCGGTAGTGGTTCGGATCCACGGGCCGACCCTCCCGGGAACGGGACTCTACGACGCAGGGCCCGGAAGCTGGTCGCTTCCGGGCCCTGCGCATGGCGTGGGCGATACTGGGTTCGAACCAGTGACCTCTTCGGTGTGAACGAAGCGCTCTCCCACTGAGCTAATCGCCCGCCGGCGGGCACAACATTACCGCATGTCAGCGGGTGGTCATGACCATCAGGAGGACTGCCGGGCCGCCTGCCGGGCCGCTTTGCGCTCCTTACGGGCCGCGCGGCGGTCCTTGAGCCACCGGGTGCCCTCCCGGTACTTGCGCTTGGTCCACCGCAGCACGTGCTGTGCCCAGACGAACTCGGTCGCCCAGACCGCCATCCCGCCGAAGATCACGAGCCAGCCGGGACCGGGCAGCGGAAGCATGATCACGCCGCCGGTCACGATCGCCAGACCGACGACGAAGACCACCACGCGCCAGCTCAGGTGCAGCGGCCTGGACGCCTGGACGAACCTCGGCGCGCGGGAGCCGAGGGGTTTCTCCTCCCGTACCTCGGGCGGCATCGCGTCACTCTCCGCAGTCATGACAGACAAGGTACCTGACTCGTTTCGGCCAGTGCCGGTTCACTGGAATGGCCGCACCTCCCAAACCTACAAGAGCCGTACGAAGGAATCGATTCCGTACAAAACAGTCAGAGGGGTTTACAACCGGCGCGTAGGTGGCATGTCGATTGCGCCGACGTGCGAATCCCCGAGCGCACACTGAGCGAAAGGCCCTGGCGCTTATGAACACAACGGTGAGCTGTGAGCTGCACCTGCGCCTCGTTGTTTCGAGCGAGTCCTCACTGCCTGTACCAGCGGGCCTGCGGTACGACACGGCGGACCCCTACGCCGTGCACGCCACCTTCCACACCGGTGCCGAGGAGACCGTGGAGTGGGTCTTCGCCCGCGACCTCCTCGCCGAAGGGCTGCACAGGCCCACCGGCACCGGGGACGTCCGAGTCTGGCCGTCCCGCAGTCACGGACAGTCCGTGGCCTGCATCGCCCTCAGTTCCCCAGAGGGCGAGGCCCTGCTCGAGGCCCCGGCGCGGGCACTGGAATCCTTCCTCAAGCGGACCGACGCGGCCGTACCGCCCGGTACCGAGCACCGCCACTTCGACCTGGACACCGAGCTCTCGCACATCCTCGCGGAGAGCTGAGACCGCCGGTCACCGCGGCCGTCCGACTCGGGGCGACGGCCGACGGTCCGGCAGCCGTGTGCCACGGCACCGCTTCGTGTAACGGCACACTGCGACGCCGCCGCCGCGTACTCGTACGCGGCGGCGGCGTCGCTGCGTACGGCGACGGCGCCGGCACCGTCCGGAAACACCCGCCCTCGGACCGGAGCCCAGCGACTAGGCTTCCCCCCAGGCCGGAGGATTCCCGGACACGGCAGGAGCGGCCCGTGCAGATCAACCACGACACCCGGTGCGCGCTCGACCAGGCGGTCGAGCTGCTGAACACCATGGCGGACGGCGAGAACCCCGACACGCTGGTGTCCGTGGCAGACCTGCGCTCCTACGCGGAGCGCACCAACGTCAGCGGGGTCGGCGCGCTGTCCGAGGACGACGTGCGTGCCGTCCGCGCGGTGCGCGAGCGCTTCGCACAGGTGTTCGTCACGGAGGACACCCGCACCGCGGCCGGGCTGCTCAACGCACTGGTCGCCGAGGCGGGCACGACACCCCAGCTCACCGACCACGACGACTACGACTGGCATGTGCACTACTTCGCGCCCGGCGCCTCCGTCGCCCAGCACCTGGCGGCCGACTGCGGCATGGCGCTGGCGTTCGTCCTCGTCGCGGGCGAGCGCGACCGGCTGCGGCGCTGCTCGGCACCCGACTGCCGGCGGGTCTTCGTGGACCTGTCCCGCAACCGCTCCCGCCGCTACTGCGACAGCCGTACCTGCGGCAACCGCCTCCACGTGGCCGCCTACCGGGCACGGCGGCGGGAGTCGTCCGGGGGCGGCGTCCCGCGCTGAGCGCGCGCACCACCCGCGACGCCCGCCGCTGCCCGGCTCCGGCCGGCCCGTCAGAGCAGCAGCAGGTCGTGCGCCCCGGCGGCACCGAGCAGCACCGCGATCACGGCGAGGAACAGCATCAGCGGCGGTTGGGAGAGTGCGTACAGGCATCCCTTGGGCTCGGAGGGCGGCAGCTCGTCGAGCTCGATCGCGGAGTTCGGCGTCGTGTCCATCTCGCCGCGATCATGGCGCAGCCCCGGCTGCACCGGACGACTGCTCCACCCCTTTCCCGGTGGTTTCCGCCGGAAAGCCCGCTGTGCCGCGGTCTCGCGTGCTAGGGCCGTCCGGCACGCGGGGACGGCGCAGGTGGCCGGCCCGAGTGGGCCGGGCGAGTCGGCGGAGGGGCTAGATGCCGTGCTTCTTGAGGATGGCCTCGATGTCGGAGAAGTCCTCGCCCGGCTCGGCGCCCTTGGCCTTGCCTGCCGCGGGCCTGCCGGGTGCGGGCTGCTGCCGGGTGGCCGGCTGGCCGGACGCGGCGCCGAGCGCCGGGGCTCCCGCGGCGGGCTCCGCGGCCCGGGTCTCCCGGCGGGACGCCGCCGATCCACTGCGGGCGGCGGCCGCGCGGCCGATGATCCACAGCACGACGGCGCAGGCCAGCACGGCGAATCCGGCCCAGACGGTGGGCTTGAGCACCAGATCGGCCGCCCAGCTGCCGACCGCCTTGCCGATCTTGCCGCCGAGCCCGACCAGGCCCGACATCGCCAGCCCGACCGGCACCAGCGCGACGGCGGCCAGTCGCGTGGCGGCGGCGAAGCGACGCCGCCACGCCGTGAGGAAGGCGATGGCCAGGCCGGCCGCGGAGAGCGCGGCGCAGACGGTGGTGGTGAGCATGTCTCCATGGTCGCACCGGCCGGGCGGTGGCGGCCATGGCCGGGGCCGCGGTTCAGGGAGATCTCCGGGTAGGCCCCCTCCTGGGGGCTGAGAGACTGTCGCCATGGACAACCCCACCGACTCCGGCACCACCCTCCCGCAGCCCCGCGCCACCCTGGAGGTCTGGTGCGAGCTGCAGTGCCCGGACTGCCACCGCGCCCAGACCGATCTGCGGGCCCTGCGGGAGCGGTACGGCGACGCGCTGGAGATCCGGCTGCGGCACTTCCCGCTGGAGAAGCACAAGCACGCCTATGCGGCCGCCCAGGCGATCGAGGAGGCGTACGAGCAGGGCAAGGGTGAGGAGTACGCCGCGGCGGTGCTGGCGCGCACCGGGGAGCTGACCGAGCGGGGCGAGGCGCTGCTGGTCGAGGTGGCCCGCGAGCTGGCCCTGGACGCGGAGGAGTTCGAGACGGCCCTGATCGACGGACGGCATCTGCTGGCTGTCGACGCCGACCAGGCCGAGGGCAGGGCGATCGGGGTGACGGGCACCCCGACGTACGTGGTCGACGGGCAGCGGCTGGACGGCGGCAAGAGCCAGGAGGGGCTGCGCGCGCGCATCGAGGAGATCGCCGACCGGCTGCTGGGGCGCTGAGCGGCGGCTGTCGCAGCGGCGTCCTGAGCGTCACAGCAGCGGCTTGAGGTAGTGGCGCTCCACTGTCCGGTAGCCCAGCGAACCGTAGAGCCGCCGGGCCGGTGTGTTGCCGGCGAAGACGTTGAGTCCGAGACGGTGCGCCCCGGCCTCCAGGCAGACCGTCTCCGCGGCCAGCATCAGGGCGCGTCCGTGGCCCTCGCCCCGCCTTCCGGGCCGCACGCGGACGTCGTAGACCCAGGCGTGGACATCGTCGCGGGGCAGCCCGGTGAAGCCCAGCCAGAACGTGCCGACGGAGGTGCCCTCGCTGCTGAGGACGCGCAGCGCGGCCCCCGCCGTGGCGGCTCCTTCCGGCAGGTGCGTGCGCCGCCCGGCCGCGGACCGGGCGAGGGCCTGCTCCCGGGAGTGGCCGTTCTCGATCAGCCCGGCGACGAAGGTCGCGGCCTGCTCCTCCCACCAGGCGTCGAACTCGGCGTCGGCCAGCGGGCGCAGCGCGCGGCCCGGGGGCAGCCCGGGGCGGGTGTGCGGCGACGGCAGCGACGTGATCAGATGGCTGCTGCTCTCCGCGTATCCGAGCGCGGCCAGCAGGCGGACTCCCGCGGGAGTCCGCTCACGGCTCCCGTCGGGCTCGGCGGACGACTCGGCGTCTGGGGTCAGCGGGACACTCGCCTCGACACGGGTGCAGCCCCAGCCGCGCAGCACCTCCTCGGCGGCGAGTGCCGCCACGGCGCCGCGGCCCCGCCGCCGCTCCCCCGGCTCGACGTACAGCCGCAGCCGCCCGGGCGCCGGGCCCTCCTCCGGCGCTCGGCTGAGGTGCACGGTGCCCACGGGGCGGGAGTTGACCCGGATCTCGTAGGCGCGCGCGCGTCCGCCCTCGGGCGGGCGGATTTCCGGACCGGTGGGGCGCAATGTGGTCGTCACGGTGCCGTTCTACCCGGGCGGCCGCCAGGTGCCCACCTGCTGCGCCGCGGATCGCGCGGACCGGCACGCGTCCCCGCGGCGGCCCGCGGCGCCGCTACGGGTCGATGTCGGCCGCCGAACGCTCCTCGAAGATCCGCATGGCCTTGGCGGTGACCGGGCCCGGCGCGCCGGGCAGGGCACGTCCGTCCAGCCGCGCCACGGCCTGTACGTCGCGCAGGCTGGAGGTCACGAAGACCTCCTCGGCCCGCTCCAGCGCCGCCATCGGCAGATCCGTCTCGTGCGCGCCCGCCCACTCCAGGACCAGGGCCCGGGTGATCCCCGCCAGGCAGCCCGAGGCGAGCGGCGGTGTGTGCAGCTCGCCGTCGAGGACGATGAAGACGTTGGAGCCGGTGCCCTCGCACAGCCGGCCGTGGGTGTTGGCGAACAGGGCCTCGGTGGCCGCCTGTTGCCGGGCGCGGGCGAGCGCGACGACGTTCTCCGCGTACGAGGTGGTCTTCAGCCCGGTGACCGCGCCCCGCTCGTTCCGGGTCCAGGGAACGGTGACGACCGAGGTGGTGTCCGGGCGGCGGGTCGCCTCGCCGAGCGCGACCACGAGGGTGGGGCCCGCCTCGCCGCGGTCCGAGCCGAGCGGCGAGACGCCCCCGGTGTAGGTGATCCGCAGCCTGCCGTAGGGCATCGGGTTGGCCGCGGTGACCGCGTCGCAGGCCCGCCGCACCTCGTCCGCGTCGGGCTCGGGCAGGCCGAGGCCGCGCGCCGAGGAGGCGAGCCGCCGCAGATGCCGGGTGAGCGCGAACGGGGTGCCCTCCACGGTCCTGAGCGTCTCGAAGACCCCGTCCCCGACTGTCAGTCCGTGATCGAACACGGAGACGTTCGCGCTGTGTGCGTCCTGGAGTCCGCCGTCGAGCCAGATCTTCACTGCTGTTCACCTCGGGGAGCCGCTGGGGGCCGCTGTGTCACCGGACGGGCACCGGGCGTCGCCGAGCCGCGCGCTGCGGCCGCGGTGTTCTTGTCGTTCCCGGCGTTCTTGGAGTTCTCGTCGTACTCCCCCGACGCTACCGCGAGCAGCCGGGAAGCCTTCAGTTCCGTCTCCCGCCATTCCTGCTCCGGGTCGGAGTCCCAGATGATCCCCGCACCCGTGCCGAAGCGCAGCAGCGGGCGCGGGTGGTCGCGCTCGATCCAGAACGTGCGTATGCCGACGGCCAGCGCGCCCGTTCCGCGGTCGGCGTCGACCCAGCCGATGCCGCCGGTGTACGGGCCGCGCGGCGCCGTCTCCAGCGCGTCGATCAGCCGCAGCGCGGAGGACTTGGGGGCGCCGGTGATCGAGCCGGGCGGGAAGGTGCCCGCCAGCAGGCGCGCCCATCCGCCGGCTCCGCGGGCGGCGGGTCCGGCGGCCTCCGGCAGCTCGCCCCGGACGGTGGAGACCAGATGGACCAGGTTCCGGTAGGGCTCGGGTGCGCACAGCGCGGGGACGGTGATGGAGCCGGGCACGCACACCCGGCCGAGGTCGTTGCGGACCAGATCGGTGATCATCACGTTCTCGGCCCGCTCCTTCTCCCCCAGGTCGGCCGCGGAGCGGCCGGTGCCCTTGATGGGGCCGGACTCGACGGTGCGGTCCGCACGCCGCAGATACAGCTCCGGGGAGGCCGTGGCGATCTCCACACCGTGGGCCGGCAGGCGCACGGTGCCCGTGTAGGCCGCGGGGGTGCCGACGGCGAGCCTGGCGGTGAGCTGATCGACGTCGGCGGCCCCGGGGGCGGGGTCCGGTAGCGGCGCTGACAGCACCCGGCAGAGGTTGACCTGGTAGACGTCTCCGGCGCCGATGGCGGCGCGGATCCGCCGCACGCCCTCGGTGTAGGCGGCGCGGTCCAGCGAGCTGACCCAGTCGCCGGGTGCCGGGCCCCGCCAGCGGCCGGGCACCGGCGCGGGGAGCGGTGCAGGGCGTACGTCGCCGAAGCGGGCGCAGCACAGCCCGCCCTCGTAGTCGGCGACGACGGCCCACCATCCCGAGGAGTCGAGCGCCTCGGGGTCGCTGGTCACGTCGCGGAGGTCGGTGGCGAGATGGCCGCCCAAGCGGGCGAGCGGGGTCAGATCGGACACGGTTTCGAGTCTATGAGGACGGCGGGGGCGGCCACGCTGCGCAAACGGAATTTGAGCTGGCACGGGAATCCGCTAAAGTTCAACACGTCGCCGAGGTGCACGCGCCCCGGGGACGGCCTCCCGGGTGCGTCCCGGAAAAGGCACTGCGGACGTGGCTCAGTTGGTAGAGCATCACCTTGCCAAGGTGAGGGTCGCGAGTTCGAATCTCGTCGTCCGCTCGATGTGGGGACCTCCCGGGCCCCCACACCTGGTGGAGTGGCCGAGAGGCGAGGCAACGGCCTGCAAAGCCGTCTACACGGGTTCAAATCCCGTCTCCACCTCCAAGGACGATTAGCTCAGCGGGAGAGCGCTTCCCTGACACGGAAGAGGTCACTGGTTCAATCCCAGTATCGTCCACCGGGTCCGGTCACCACCGGACCTTCCGCGCGGTTAGCTCAGCGGGAGAGCGCTTCCCTGACACGGAAGAGGTCACTGGTTCAATCCCAGTACCGCGCACGGACGATTAGCTCAGCGGGAGAGCGCTTCCCTGACACGGAAGAGGTCACTGGTTCAATCCCAGTATCGTCCACACCTGATCGAGGGCCCCGGCGGATTCGCCGGGGCCCTCGCCCGTGTTCCGGGCTTCCGTAACCGCGGGCGTCGCGGACTCCCGTGCTGCGAGGCGGATCCGCGCTCAGGAGGAGAAGAGCATCCGCCCGAAGCCGCGGCGCCCGTGGTGGCCGTGGTGCCCGTGATGGCCGTGGCCGTACGAGCCGTGCTGCGGCGCGCCCCAGGCCGGGCCGGCGGGGTAGCCCTGCGGTCCGGGCGGCGGAGGCGCCGACTGCCCCCACTGCGCCTCCATCCTGGTGAGAGCCTCCAGCTCGCCGTAGTCGAGGAAGATTCCCCGGCAGCTGCCGCACTGCTCGATCTGCACACCGCTGCGGTTGTACGTGTGCATCGGCGCACCGCACTTGGGACACTGCATCATTCGTCGGATTCCTCTCCCTACCGGTTGCCCACCGGATCCCTCACCGGTGACCGGACACCCCCGGCCCCGGTCGGCACTGCTCCAGCCTACGGCCCCCGGGCCGCGGGGAGTTCGGGACCTGCGAAAGAGCCGCGATCCGGGCGCACGCGGCCACGCACGCCTCCTCCGCTTCGTCCAGGGAACGCCCCTCGGTGCCGGCCTTCGCGACGCCGAGCGCCGCGCTCTGCACCGTCAACGCCCGGGCCGGCGCGTCGAGATACGGCCACGGGTCGGGACCGGCCAGGGCGTGCGGGAGGCGCTCGGCGCGGGCGGCACCGGCCGCCGCGGCGACGCCGACGGTCCGGGCGTAGGCGCCGAGGAAGCACTCCCACACCGCCGCCGGAAGGAGCCCGGCCGCGAACCAGGCGGCGGGCCGCGCCAGATCCCAGGCCGGGTCGCCGAGCCCGAGGTCGTCGATGTCGATGAGCTGCCAGGGCCCGTCGGGCCGCGGATGGCGGACGAGCTGGCCGAGGTGGAAGTCACCGTGGCACAGGGTGCGGGAGGCCGGACCCGGCTCCTCGTCCCGGCACCAGGGCGGCAGCCCGGCCCATGCGCGCTCGACGACATCCGCCGACGCGCCATGCGCGCCCCGGGGTGCGCGCCGCATCCGCTCCAGGGCCCGGGCCGCCTTGGCCGGGCCGCGCATCGGCGGCAGCGGACCGGGGAGCCGTGCGGGCGCCGGGAGCGGCGCCGTGTGCAGCCGGGCCAGCAGCACACCCGCCGCTCCCCAGGGCGCTGCCGCCGCGTCGTCCGGGTCGACCGGGGCGCCGAGGGGCCACACGCTGCCGAGCCGACCGCCGGGCAGCGGCGAAGTGGCGGCGCCGGAGGCGGGAGGCAGTAGCACCCCGCGGTACTCCGGGGCCGCCGCGACCCGGATCCGCACCTCCAGCGCGGGCACTTCCACGTCGGGCGCGTGCGCCTTGGCGACCCGGTCGCCGACCCGCACGACGGCGGCGTCGGGACGATCGGCGAGCACGTCGCCCTGCCCCCGGGGATCACCGGCGAGCATGGCGAGGGACCGGTGCAGCGCGGGGCTGCCGCCGGGGCTCTGAGGATCGGCCACGAGTACTCCACGGGTTCGACGAGGGCACCGCAGGGCGCGCCGCTGGTCCGGGGGCGGCGTCCGGAGTACCGGACCGGCCGCCGGATACGCGAGAGCCCGGGCAGCTCCCCAGCTGCCCGGGCCTCGTGCCGTCCGCCGCACCCCCGTCCCCACGGGGCTGTAGAGCCGGAAGTCCCCGACCCGGTCCGCTCCACCGGGCCCGGGGCCGCTCAGGACCCCAGCATTCCGACCACGGACGACGCCTGTGTCAGCACCATCCGGCCCCAGCCCGAGACGAGGCCGAGGAGGAGGGCGAGTGGCAGCACCATGGCGGCGGCCACCAGCGGATGGCGACGGCCGCCGGGGCGGACGCCGAACTCCGCGAGTGCCGCGCGCCGCCCCTTCCCCGCGGGCGCCGTGCGCCCGGCCGTGTACGCCATGATCCGCTCCTGATCGTTGTCTGGAGCGGCGGACGTCCGACCTCGGGGGACGAGTGCTGCGCCCGCCGCTCGACAACCACATTAGGCAGGGCCGCCCGGGGCGGCGTCATGCGCGCGTACCGACTCGGGGCCTCCCGCAGGATGACGTGCGACGGGGCCGCCTACTCCCCAGGGTGGAGGGCGTCCCCGGCCCTCCCAGGGTCTTCCCCCAGGGAGTACCGCCGGCCGGTCCCCCATGCGGCCCGAGGGGGTGAGTTCTCTCACTCCCGCGCCGCCTCCCGGCCCTGGCCGAGCCGGTTCCTCCGGCCCGGCGGGGCGGAGGGCGCAGGCAGTCCCGCTGCACTGTCGGCCGGCGCGCCCACCGGGCCCGTCACCGCGTCAAACACCGTGCCGCGGGGCCGGTTTGACGGCGCGGAACCGGGGGCGCGGAGGCGTGCGGAACCGGCGCGTCCGGTGGAGTCCCCTACGACGACCGGGCTCTGACATCCCGTCTGGCGCCGCGTGCGCGGCCTATCGTCGGCTCGCCGCGGCAGTCCGTAAGCTGTGGTCGTCAGACGGACCGGACACCGGTGGGCTGCTCCCCCACCGGATGCCGGAGGTGGGCCACCGCCCACCGGACACCGGAGGTAGGAACGGACATGGCGATGATGCGGCTCCGGCGCGAGGACCCGCGAGTCGTCGGCTCGTTCAGGCTCCACCGGCGCCTGGGAGCCGGCGGTATGGGCGTGGTCTACCTGGGTTCCGACCGGCGCGGCCAGCGGGTCGCGCTGAAGGTGATCCGGCCGGACCTGGCCGAGGACCAGGAGTTCCGCTCCCGCTTCGCCCGCGAGGTGTCCGCCGCGCGGCGGATCCGCGGCGGATGTACCGCCCGGCTGGTGGCCGCGGACCTGGAGGCCGACCGCCCCTGGTTCGCCACCCAGTACGTGCCGGGTCCCTCGCTGCACGACAAGGTGAACGAGAACGGCCCGCTGCCCGCCGCGCAGGTCGCCTCGATCGGCGCCGCACTCGCCGAGGGCCTGGTGGCGGTGCACGAGGCGGGTGTCGTGCACCGCGATCTGAAGCCGTCGAACATCCTGCTGTCCCCCAAGGGCCCGCGCATCATCGATTTCGGTATCGCCTGGGCGACCGGCGCGAGCACGCTGACGCATGTGGGCACGGCGGTCGGCTCCCCCGGATTCCTGGCGCCCGAGCAGGTGCGGGGCGCGGCGGTCACCCCGGCGACGGACGTGTTCGCGCTGGGCGCCACGCTGGCGTACGCGGCCACGGCGGACTCCCCGTTCGGGCAGGGCAGTTCCGAGGTGATGCTCTACCGCGTGGTGCACGAGGAGCCGCTGCTGGACACCGTGCACGCGGCGCTGGCCCCGCTCGTCCACGCCTGTCTCGTCAAGTCGCCGGAGGACCGGCCCAGCACGCTGCAGCTCTCGCTGCGGCTCAAGGAGATCGCCGCGCGGGAGGCCCGCGGTCTGTCCGACGGCGGGGATCCCGCCCCGGGCGTCCGGGCGGCATGGCACGGTGAGCGGCCGGGGACGGGCGGGCGGTCCGCGTCCGGCGCGCGGCCCGCCGGGGAGCGCCGCCCCCGGGACCCGATGCAGCAGCGGACCCAGCGGGACACCGTCGGCTGGGAGCGCGAGCGGGCGGCGAGCGCCCCCCGGGCCTCGACTCCCCGCCCGGCACGTTCGACCGCGTCCGGCACCCCGCGGGCCGCGCGGGCCGCGCGGGACGGCGCGCATCCGACGGGCAACGGCTCGCGCAGGGACGCGCGTCCGCCCCGCCGCCCGGCGGCGCCGGCTCAGCGGGTCGGCGAGCGGACGACGAACGGCAGGCCGGCCGGGCCGCGGCCCGCCGCCCGGCGCGGGCGCCCCGGCGGGCTCGGTCCGGCAGCCCGCAAGAGGAGGCTGCTGCGGCAGCGGCTCATCGTCTTCGTGACGGTGACCCTGCTGGTCGCCCTCGGCATCGCGGTGGCCCAGGGGTGCGAGGGTCCCAAGCGCGGGCTCGGCAGCAGCTCCGTGCAGGTGCCGTGACCGGGAAACGGCACCTGCCGTGACCGGGGTGGCCGCGGGTGCCGCGGCCCGGAAGCCGGCCTCGGGCGCGCGGGGCCGGCGGACCGGCGGCGCCTCCCGGCCGGGGCACCGTACCGACGGCGGGCTGCGTGCGGCCCCGCCGATGCTCCCGGTTCGTCTCAGCCGGCCTGCCGCGCGACCGCGTAGAAGGCGACGGCTGCGGCGGCGCCCACATTGAGCGAGTCGACACCGTGCGCCATGGGGATGCGGACCCATTCGTCGGCGGCGCGCAGCGCGCGGGTGGACAGTCCGCTGCCCTCGGCGCCCAGCAGCAGGGCCGAGCGGTCCCCGCAGCGCCGGGTGACGGTGTCGATGGGGAGGGCCTTCTCGTCCGGCGTGAGGGCGAGCAACGGGAACCCGGCGTCGCGCACCGTCTCCAGGCCCTGCGGCCAGCTCTCCAGCCGGGCGTAGGGCACGGCGAACACGGCGCCCATGGAGACCTTGACCGAGCGGCGGTAGAGCGGGTCGGCGCAGTCGGGGGAGAGCAGTACGGCGTCCATGCCCAGCGCGGCGGCGCTGCGGAAGACGGCGCCGATGTTGGTGTGGTCGTTGACCGACTCCATGATCACGATGCGGCGCGCGGTGGCCAGCAGGTCCGCCGGCTTCGGCAGCGGCTTGCGCTGCATGGAAGCCAGGGCGCCGCGGTGCACGTGGTAGCCGGTGACACGCTCGGCCAGTTCCGGGCTGACGGCGTAGACAGGCGCGGGCACCTCGTCGATGACGTCGCGCATGACGTCGATCCACTTCGCGGACAGCAGCATCGAGCGCATCGCGTACCCCGCCTGCCGGGCCCGGCGGATCACCTTCTCGCCCTCGGCGATGAACAGCCCCTCGGCGGGCTCGCGCCTGCGCCGCAGTTCGACGTCGGTCAGTCCCGTGTAGTCGCCCAGCCGGGGATCGTCGGGCTCGTCGACGGTGACGAGCCCGCCGGCCGGCCGGTCGCCGGGGGTGGTGCCGGGGGAGGATGAGGTGACCACAGGCCGATACCGCCCTGTCCCGCTCGAAGTGCCAATGCGTCGATACCGCCGCGTACGGGGCGGTTGTCCGGGGCGTGCCCGGCGGATCACGGTGCGGTCGGGCCCACCGCCACCACGTCGCCGATCACGATGACGGCCGGCGGCCGTATGTCCTGCGCCGCGGCGCGGTCGGCCGCCGTCGCCAGGGTGGCGTCGACCCGCCGCTCGGTGGCCATGGTGCCCTCCTGGACGATGGCGACCGGGGTGTCGTCGGGGCGGCCGTGCGCGCGGAGCGCGGCGGCGATGGCGCCGAGGTTCTCCACCGCCATCAGCAGCACGAGCGTGCCCCGCAGCCGGGCGAGCGCGGTCCAGTCGACGAGCGAGCGCGGGTCGTCGGGCGGCACATGGCCGCTGACGACGGTGAACTCGTGGGCCACACCCCGGTGGGTGACGGGGATGCCGACCGCGCCGGGCACACTGATCGCGCTGGAGATGCCCGGGACGACGGTCACCTGCACCCCTTCGGCGGCGAGCTGCTCGGCCTCCTCCATGCCGCGGCCGAAGACGAACGGGTCGCCGCCCTTGAGCCGCACCACGGACCGCCCGGCCTTGGCATGCTCGACCAGGACCGCGTTGATGGCCCCCTGCGCCATCGCCCGGCCGTAGGGGATCTTGGCCGCGTCGATCACCTCGACGTGCGGCGGGAGTTCGTCCAGCAGGTCGCGGGGGCCCAGCCGGTCGGCGACGACCACGTCGGCCTGGGCCAGCAGCCGGCGGCCCCGCACCGTGATCAGGTCCGGGTCGCCGGGTCCGCCGCCGACGAGGGCGACGCCGGGGGTTCGGGGCCCGCGCTGTTCCGCGCCGAGCGTGCCGTCCCCGAGCCGGGCCACGACAGCGTCCCGGATGGCGGCCGCGCGGCGCGGGTCGCGTCCGGCCGCGCCGTGCTCCCCGCTGGTGAGGACGGCGACGGTGATGCCGTCGCTGCGGCCGGTAGCCGGGGTCCACGCGGTGCCCCGGTCCGCGTCGTCCGCGCGGACGCACCACACCCGGCGGGCCTCGGCCTCCGCGACGATGGCGGCGTTGACGGCGGCGTCGTCGGTGGCCGCCAGCGCGTACCAGGCCTCCGCGAGGTCGCCGTCCCGCCAGCCGCGGCGCTCCCAGGCGATCTCTCCGGCCGTCGCCATCGCTTCGACGGAGGGCGTGGCCTCGGGCGCGACGAGGGTGACCCGCGCACCCGCCGCCAGCAGCGCCGGGAGGCGGCGCTGCGCCACGGTGCCGCCGCCGACCAGTACGACGCGACGGCCGTCCAGGCGGAGTCCTACGGGGTAGGCGGGCGTGGCGGAGGTTTCCGACATCTGGGACGGCATCCTTCTCGAGAGGGCGGGCCGGCTCGTCCACCGAGCCGAGGACGACGCCGCTGCGGCGGTGGAGCGGCGGGGACGGTGAGGAACAGCCTATGCGGGACCGCCGGGCGGCGCTGTCTCGCAGGTCACGGGGTGGGTCGGGCACCCCCGCGCTCCTGGCGGGGTGCCGACCCGCGCCGGACGGGCCGCTTCGGCGTGCACCGGAGCGGCCCGTGGCGCGGGGCCGTTCAGCTCTTCTCGGTGACGCCGGCCGCGTCGAACGTGGCGACCTCGTGCATCGCGCGGGCCGCGCTCTGCACCATGGGCAGGGCCAGCAGCGCGCCCGTTCCCTCGCCGAGCCGCAGGTCGAGGTCGAGCAGCGGGCGCAGCCCCAGCTTGGTGAGCGCGGCGACATGGCCGGGCTCGGCGCTGCGGTGCCCGGCGATGCACGCGGCGAGCGCCTCGGGGGCCACGGCTCGCGCCACCAGCGCGGCGGCCCCCGCGCTGACACCGTCGAGGATGACCGGGGTGCGCAGCGAGGCACCGCCGAGGATCAGCCCGACCATCGCGGCGTGCTCCAGTCCGCCGAACGCCGAGAGCATCCCGAGGGGGTCGGCCGGGTCGGGCTGGTGCAGTTCCAGCGCACGGCGCACGACCTCGACCTTGCGGGCGTGCGTCTCGTCGTTGATGCCCGTACCGCGCCCGGTGACCTCGGCGGGGTCCGCGCCGGTGCAGGCGGCGATCAGCGCCGCGGAGGCGGTCGTGTTCGCGATGCCCATCTCGCCGGTGAGCAGTGCCTTGTTGCCGGCCGCGACCAGATCGCGGGCGGTCTCGATGCCCACCTCCAGGGCCCGCTCGACCTCTTCCTGGGTCAGCGCGGGGCCGGCGGTCATGTCCGCCGTCCCGGCCCGTACCTTGCGCGGCAGCAGACCGGGGGTGGTGGGCAGTTCGGCGGCGACGCCGACGTCCACGACGCACACCTCGGCACCCACCTGATTGGCGAACGCGTTGCAGACGGCGCCGCCGCCCAGGAAGTTGGCCACCATCTGCGCGGTGACCTCCTGGGGCCAGGGGGTCACGCCCTGCTGGTGCACCCCGTGGTCCCCCGCGAAGACCGCGACGGCGGCCGGTTCGGGCACCGGGGGCGGGCACTTGCGGGAGAGGCCGCACAGCTGGGCCGAGATGATCTCCAGCATGCCGAGCGCCCCGGACGGCTTCGTCATCCGCTTCTGCCGCTCCCACGCCTCGCCGAGGGCCTTGGCGTCCAGCGGGCGGATGGTGCTGAGCGTCTCGGCCAGCATGCCGGTGGGCTCGGCGCCGGGCAGCGCGCGGCGCCCGTAGGACTCCTCGTGGACCACCCACGACAGCGGGCGCCGCTTGGACCAGCCGGCCTGCATCAGCTCCGGCTCGCCCGGGAACTCGTCGACGTAGCCCACGCACAGGTAGGCGACGACCTCCAGATGTTCGGGCAGTTCCAGCGCGCGGACCATCTCGCGCTCGTCGAAGAAGCTGACCCAGCCCACGCCCAGGCCCTCGGCCCGCGCGGCGAGCCACAGGTTCTCCACGGCCAGCGCCGAGGAGTAGGGGGCCATCTGCGGTTGCGTGTGCCGCCCCAGCGTGTGCCGCCCGCCGCGCGTCGGGTCCGCGGTGACGACGATGTTGACGGGGGTGTCGAGGATCGCCTCGATCTTCATCTGCTTGAACTGCTTCGCCCGGGCCTTGGGCAGCGACTTGGCGTACGCCTGGCGCTGGCGCTCGGCCAGCTCGTGCATGGCGCGCCGGGTCTCCTCGGAGCGGATGACCACGAAGTCCCAGGGCTGCGAGTGCCCCACGCTGGGCGCGGTGTGCGCCGCCTCCAGAACGCGGAGCAGCACCTCGTGCGGGATCGGGTCGGGGCGGAAGCCGTTGCGGATGTCGCGCCGCTCGCGCATCAGCCGGTGCACGGCCTCCCGCTCGGCCTCGGCGAACCCGGGTGCCGGCTCGCCCGCGGGGACGGCGGATGCGGGCTGGTCCTGCGCGGCCCCGCCCTCGGGAGCCCCGCCGTCGGTGGCCTCGTTCACGAGGCCTTCGTTCTCGGGGCCTTCGTCCTCGGCGGACTGATCGACCGTGCGTTCACCGTCGGCGGCCGGGTCGACGGTGGCGGCGTCGGAGGCCGGTTGCCCTGCGGGCTCCGGCGCGCCGCTGGGCTCGGGGGCGGTGCCCTCGTCCGCGGCGAGTGCCCCCTCCGGCGTTCCGGCGGGCGCCTCGGGCTGGGCTTCGGGGGCGGCTGCGGCTTCGGGCACGGGTCCGGCCGGAGCGGTCTCGGGAACCGGGGCCGCCGCATGCGTGGCCTCGGCAGCGGCAGCGGCTTCCTCGGACGGCACGGGGCCGGACGCGGCACCGGATTCCACGGCCTCGGCGGACGGGCTGTCGGCGGCCTGCGCCGCGACGGACGGATCGTCGGCGGGCACGGCGGCGCTGTCGGCGGGGGCCGGGGACGCGGTACCGGGCCCGGTCGGCGAGGTGCCGGGGGCGTACTGCTCGGCGGCGGCCGGGTCGGACGCGGGGGTGCCGGCCGCGGGCACCGGCTCCGCGGCGGGCTCTCCGCCGGAGGCGTCGGCGTCCCCGGCGAGCGGCTCGGGCGCGGCGGACGGAGCGGGCTCCGCGGCGGGCTCCGCGGCGGGCTCCGCGGCAGCGGCGGAATCGTCCGCCACTGCGTCCGGGACCTCGGCGGTGGGCCCGGCCGGGCTCTGCGGCGCCTCTCCCTCGGCTGCGGCCTCCGGCGCCGCCGCGGCCGGTACCGCGCCGGCGCCGTGCGCTGCGGCCTCGGCAGCCGGTGCGGGGACGGCAGCCGGTGCGGGGACGGCGGCTTCGGAGGCCGCGGTGGCGTTCTCGGCGGGGCCGGGGTGCGCGTCCGCCGGCGTCCCGGGAGCAGCGGCTTCGGGGACTGGCATGGGCTCGGGCTCCTTAACGGGCTGCGCCTCGGACGCGGTGGTGCCCGGGGAGTCTGGTGCTGTTGCCTGCTCGGGGATCACGGGGCTGTCCGGCCGGGGGCCGGCGGGCTGCTCCGGGTCCTGGTTTATCGGAGGAGCGGTCGAGGGCGGAACGGCCGCCTCCTGCTGCGGCAGCGGTTCGCCGCCCTGCGCGGGAACGGTGGGCGCCTCACCGGGCTGCGCCTCCCGGCGCGGTCCGGGCACGGTGTCGTTGACGGGGCCGTTCTGTCCGGGCGCCTCTCCTTCCGGTTCCGGGGAGACCGTGGCAGCGGCAGCCGGATCGCTTTCGGCGGGCGCTTCGCGGGGCTGGGCGGGAGGCTGCTCCGTGTCATCCGCCGGCCCTTCCGGCGGTGCGGGAGCCGCGGCGGCGTCGGCCGGGGTCGGCGCCGCGGGGGCGTCGGCAGCGGCCTCGTCGGCGGGGACGCCGGCCTCGGCAGGGACGGGCTGCGGGGCCCGGCCGTCCTGCTGGGGCGGGAGCTGGCCCAACTGCGGTCCTGGCAGCGGTTCCTCGGCGGAGAGTGCGGGCTGGTCGGGCTGCGGCGCCGGGTCCTGCGCGGCGGCGGCCGGGGCGGCCTGCGCGGCGGTCTCCGGTACGGGCTGCCCGGCAGCGGGCTGCTGGGCCGCTGACTGCTGGGGCTCCGGTGGGGCCTGCGCTCCGGGGTGCTCGGCGGCCGGTGCGGGCGGAGCGGACTGCGGGGCGGCGGACTGGTCGGGCGCCGCCGGAGCGGCGCTCTGCGGGTCCATGACAGCAGGTGCTGTCCCCGGGAGGTCGCCGGACTGCTGTCCGGCCGGAGCGGCGCCCGCCACCTCCGCGGGCTGCGACTCCGCGGCCTGCGCCTCCTGTGCTGCGGCGGAGGGCACGGAGTCCTGCTGAGCGGGCGTCGCGGGCTGCGACTCGGCAGCGGGACGGCTCTCCCCGGCGGCGGACGGCTGCGGCGCGCCCTGCACCGGCGCGGCCTGCGGGGCCGAGGCGGCGGGCCGCGCGGCGGCGCGTTCGGAGAGCGGGCGCACGGTGCCGGACTGCTCGGGCACCGGCGGCCCGAGGTGCAGCGGGCGGCGCGGGCCGGAGCCGGAAGTGCTCTGCGTCGCGGGGGGCGCGGGCTGCGGCTGCTGGGGGGCGCGGACCGCGGTCATGTCGTACGCGCCGGAGTCCCGGCCGTCGACCTCGTGCGCTCCCTGGGCCGGGCCCGCCGCCTCGATCTGTTCCGCGGCCGGGACGGGCTGGGCCGCGGCCTGGGCCTCCTGTTGGTGCGCGGTGTCCTGCTGCCCGTATCCGTGCTGCGGCGCGTACGCGTCGGCGCCGGTCGCGGCGTGCGATGCCGGGGCGCCGTCCGGTCCGTACTCCGCTCCGGAGGGGAACCCGCCGTCCTGCGGCAGGGGGGCGGCGTCCTGCTGCGGCTGCCCGTACGGGCCGTACCCGTATCCGCCCTCCTGCTGGGGATGCGCTGCCGGCTGCCCGGGAGCGGGCAGCGGCTGCTCGTTCCAGGCGCTCTGCGCGGAGGGCATCAGCAGCAGGTCCTCTTCCTCCTGGATCTCCTGGGTCTCGTGGTTCGCATGAGGTTCGTGGTGAACGTGCGCGGCGTGAGCGGAGTGCGCCTGGGCCGCGTCCTGGACGTCGCCGCTGCCGTCGGCGAAGGAGTAGCCGCCGGAGTCCGGGATGTCCGGCTGTCCCTCCGGCTGCTGCCCGCCTGCGTTCTCCGGCAGCCCCTCGCCCGGGATCTGACCGGTGTCAGTCATGCGTTCCCCTCGCCCATCGCTAGTGCTCCTTCCAACCGGCGGACGGACCGCCGCGCCCCGCAGATGAAGAACGAGCACGCACTCTGTGCGGCACGTGCCTCCGGCTACACCATTCGGACAACGGCGGACGAAGCGTCAACCCCGAACGGTGGCACAACAGTCCATCAGCCTACCCGGCACGGGGAACCCCGCCCGCCAGGGGTGGGAGAGAAAGCGCACTTCGTCGCGGTTCGTCACGCACCACGTCACAGAAGTTCAGTTCCGCACAGCGGACAGCAGGAAGACGACGGAGCGTTCGGTCTCCGTCCACCCGGCGGTCTCCAGCCGCACCGACTGGAGCAGGGCGCACTCGACGGCGTATCCCCGCTCCCCGAGGGCCCGTCCGGCCGCCTCGGCCTCGTCCCGGGTGGTGGCGTGCGTGACGATGCGGGCGGGGCGGCGGTCCGCGACGGCGGTGACGGTGGCCGTGCCCCCGGCGCCGATCCGCACCACGTCGGGCTCGGGCAAGTCCTCCAGGATGTGCGGCGCGACGCCGTGCACGATCTCCAACTGGACGCCGAAGCGCCGCGCGGCCGCGTAGCCGCGACCGCAGGCGTCGGCGTCGCTGTCGACGGCGATGACCGCGGCCCCGAACCGCGCGGCCTCCACGGCGAACGCGCCGCTGCCCGCGCCGATGTCCCAGACGAGGTCCCCCGTGCGGGGCCCCAGCCAGGCCAGTTGGGCGGCGCGCAACTGCTCCGACTCGCCCGCCGGGCCGCCGCCGCTCCCCTCCGCCTGCTCTCCGGCGTACTCGGCCGTCGGCAGAGCCCAGCCGCGGACCGCGGGCGGGTAGCCGACCTCGTGACCCGCGAGCCATCCGGTGCCCTGGGTGGTGCCGCTGTCGGCGCCCGCCCCGCTGCCGCCGACGACGATCACCACGTTCGGGTCGCGCCAGGTGTGGTCGGCGACCTTGTCCGAGGTGAGGACGGTGACCTGCTCGCGCTCGGTGCCCAGAGCCTCGCAGATGACGAAGGTGCGGTGGACCCCGTTCAGCAGCAGGGCGAGTTCGGCGGGCCCGGCGCCGGGCGAGGTGAGCACGGCGACCTTGTTGTGCGCGCGGCAGACGTTGACCGCGCGGCGCAGCGTACGGCTGGTGGCGACCACGAGCTGGGCGTCGTCCCAGGGCATCCCGGCGCGGGCGAAGGCCGCGGCGACCGCGGAGACGGCGGGCACGACCTCGACCTCCAGGCCGTGCTCGGGGGCGCGCAGGGTGCGCACGACGCCGAAGAAGCCGGGGTCGCCGTCGGCCAGGACGACGGCCGTGCCGCGGTGGCGTGCGATGCGCCGCGCCGCGAGGGAGGTGCTGCCGAGCCGGATGCGCTCGGCGCGCGGCGGAACCTCGGGCAGGGCGAGATGGTGCGCCGCTCCGGCCACGAGGGTGGCCGCCGCGAGTGCCGAGCGGGCGGCGTCGGTCAGCGGCGAACCGTCCCACCCGATCACGGTGACGCGGTCGGCCATGGTGGGCTTCTCCTGGCTGGTCTGGGCACATCGCAGGTCGGGCCCACAGAGCGTACCCCCTGTCGCGGCGGGGCAGCGCCCACGCACCCCGCCGCGTCCGGCGCTCCGCGCCCCCGGGCCCAGCGGGGCCGTGTGTCAGTGCCGCCGGGGCCAGCCGGGGTGGGGCGCGTAGCCGCCGGTTCCGGCGAACTGGTCGAAGCTGCCGTCCAGGTCCTCGGGCAGCAGGCTCCAGACGATGAGGTCGGTGCGGATCTCCGCCCAGCCGCCCTGGGCCCCGGTCCGCGAGGCCCCGAAGTTCTCGGTGCGGGTGCGGGCTATCCAGGCGTTGCGCAGCACTCCCTCGCTGATGCAGCCCAGCTTCTGGGCCACCTGCTGGGCGGCGGTGTTGTCGGCCGCCGTGCGCAGCTCCAGGCGTTCGAACTTCTGGTCCTGGAAGAGCCAGTGGGCGACGGCGGCCAGCGACTCGGAGGCGTACCCCTCGCCGCGGGCCCAGGAGGCGGTGGCGTAGAGCGCGTGGGCGGAGAGCACGCGCCAGTCCGCGCCGTGCAACTCGACCAGACCCACGAGCCGCTGGGTGAGCAGTTCGGTCACGGCGAAGACGATGCCGTCGCCGGAGGTGCGTCGGGCGGGGGCGCCGCGGGTGACGAAGTCCCGGGCCCGGTCCCCGTCATAGGGCACGGGTGACGCCAGCCAGGCGGTGATCTGGTCGTCGGCCATCATCGCGGTCAGCGCGGGGACGTCCGCTTCCTCGAACGGGCGCAGCACGAGCCGGTCCGTGCTGATCGAGATGTCCGGGAAGGTCGAGGTCATGCGCCGCTCCTACACGTCGGGGTGCACAGCATGCAGCATCGGCACCGGGATGCGCAGCGCCGGGCCCGCCCCGACAGGCGGACCCGGCGCTGATCAGAGACTTGTCGACACGGGGACTTTCCCCGGTTCAGGCCGTGGGGTCACGATCCCACAGGCCCGAAGACCGGTTCGATCGCCCCCTGGTACTTGTCCTCGATGAACTTCTTCACCCGGGGGGAGTTCAGCAGCTCGGCGAGCTTCCGGATCCGCGGGTCGTCCTGCTTCCCGTCCTTGACCGCGAGGAAGTTGGCGTACGGGTTGCCCTCGGCCTTCTCCGCCACCAGCGCGTCCGAGGCCGGGTTGAGCCCGGCGTCGACGGCGTAGTTGCCGTTGACGACGGCGGCGTCCACGTCGTCGAGAGCGCGGGGGACCGCCGCGGCCTCCAGCTCCTTGAACTTCAGGCCCTTGGCGTCGGCGATGTCGCCGAGGGTGGCCTCGGGCCCCGCGCCGGGCTTCAGCCCGATGAGCCCGTGCTCGTCCAGCAGGTGCAGGGCGCGGCCCTCGTTGGTGCTGTCGTTGGGGACGGCCACGGTGTCCCCGGACCCGATGCCCCCGAGGCTCTTCTCCTTCCTGGAATAGAGGCCCAGCGGCTCCAGCTCGACGTTGACGACCGGCCTGATGTGGGTGTGCTGCTTCTCGTTGAAGTCGTCGAGGTAGGGCTTGTGCTGGAAGAAGTTGGCGTCGACCTCGCCGCTCTCGGTGGCGGTGTTGGGCACCACGTAGTCGTTGAACCTGCGGATGTCGAGCTTCAGCCCCTCCTTCTCGGCGAGGTGCTTCTCGACATACTCCAGGATCTCGGCGTGCGGGGTGGGCGAGGCGGCGATCCGGAGGGTCTGCTCGTCCTCACCGCCCCGGCCGGTGCCGTAGCCGATCAGGGCCAGCGGGACGACGACGGCCGCCGCCACCGCTGCGGTACGGCCGCGCCCCAGCCTGGCGAGCCGCCGCCCGGCGCCCCCGTCGGCGCCGCCTCCGCCGCCGCGAGCCGTCAGCAGCCGCACGACGGCGTCACCGACGAGCTGCACGGCGGTGACGACGACGATCAGCGCGACGACCGTGGCGACCATGACGCCGGTCTCGAAGCGCTGGTACCCGTACTGCACGGCCACCGAGCCGAGTCCGCCGCCGCCGACGGTGCCCGCCATCGCCGAGTACCCGATCAGCACGATCACGGTGGTGGTCAGTCCGGCCACCAGGGACGGCAGCGCCTGCGGGAGCAGCGCCTTGAAGACGACGGTGGGGGTGCCGCCGCCCATCGCCTGCACCGTCTCGACCAGGCCCCGGTCGACCTCCCGGACGGCGGTCTCCACCAGCCGCGCGAAGAACGGGATCGCGCCGATGGCGAGCGGCACCACGGCGGCCGTGGAGCCGACCGACTCGCCCACGACGAAACGGGTGAAGGGGATCAGCGCGATCAGCAGGATGATGAACGGCAGCGATCTGCCCACGTTCACCAGCGCGCCGAGCACGCGGTTCACGGGCGTGTTCCGCAGCATGCCGCCCTTGTCGGTGAGGACGAGCAGCAGCCCCAGGGGCAGGCCGCCGACCAGCGCGACGAGTGCGGAGCAGCCGACCATGTAGAGCGTGTCCCAGAAGCCCTGGAACAGCAGCGGCTGCATCTGTGACCAGCTCATTCGGCACCTCCCCCGGCGCGTGCGGCGGGCTGCCCGGCCGGGGCGGCCACCGCTTCCGTGCTCCGGTCGCCGGACGCCGCACCGGCGTCGTCCCCGGTGCCGCCGGCGACCGCGGCGACGTCGACGGTCAGGCCCTGCTCGCGCAGGAATCCGATCGGCACCACGTTCTCCTCGAATCCGCCGGGCAGCTCGATCCGCATCCGGCCCACCTGCTTGCCTGCGACGGTGTCCATGGCGGCGCCCAGGATGGAGATGTCGATGTTGTAGGTCCGCGACAGCTTGGAGATCACCGGCTCGGTCGCCGTCTCGCCGTGGAAGGTGACGTCGACGACCGTGCGGCCGGGCGCCGAGGGCTCCCCGCCGACCGGGAAGAGCTCACCGGCCAGTTCGGAGCCGGGCGTGGCCAGCAGCTCGGCGACGGTGCCGGACTCGGTGACGCGCCCGTTCCGCATCAGCGCGGCCGAGTCGCAGACCGCCTTGACGACGTCCATCTCGTGTGTGATCAGCAGCACCGTGAGGCCGAGCTGCTCCTTCAGGTCGCGCAGCAGCCGGAGGACGGAGCGGGTGGTCTCCGGGTCGAGCGCGGAGGTCGCCTCGTCGGAGAGCAGCACCTTGGGGTCGCCCGCGAGGGCGCGCGCGATGCCGACCCGCTGCTTCTGGCCGCCGGAGAGCTGGCCGGGGTAGGACCCGGCCCGGTCGGCGAGTCCGACCAGGTCGAGCAGCTCGTGCGCCTTGCGGGTGCGCTGCTGTCCGGAGTGGCCGAGGATCTCCAGCGGCAGTTCGACGTTGCCGAGCACGGTGCGCGAGGACAGCAGGTTGAAGTGCTGGAAGACCATGCCGATCCGGGCGCGGGCGGCGCGGAGCTCCTTGCCCGCGCGGTTGCCGCCGCCGGAGCGGGCGGCCAGGGCCGTGAGGTCCTGGCCGTCGACGGTGACGGTGCCGGAGGTGGGGCGTTCGAGCAGGTTGACGCAGCGGATGAGCGAGGACTTCCCGGCGCCGCTGCGGCCGACGACGCCGAACACCTCGCCTTCTTCGACGTGGAGGTCGACGCCGTCCAGCGCGGTGACCTCGCGGTCCCGCGTGCGGTAGACCTTTGTGAGGTCCGTTGTGGTGATCACAGAATCGTCCGTGGTGTCGGTGGGATGAGCGCTTGCGGTGCCGTCCGGGCAGGCGTGCGGCAGCGGTACGGGCAGAGCGGATCCACAGCTGCGTCGCACAGGGCGCGGGCGGTGTGCTCCCCGGCCTCCGGCCCGGCGGGCGGGGAGGGCGGGAGCGGCTCTGCCCGCGGTGCTCGGCACGCGGGCTCGTGACTCGCTTCGGGGCGCGAGTCGCCTCGGTCAGCTCAGGCGGGGGCCCTCAGCGGGCACACATTCGCCCGGTGGGCGACAGCCAGGCGCGCACAGGCATACAACGAGCACCGGGCGCCATCGTCGCCTCGGTCGCCAGGGTGCGGCAGCTCGTCGTGTTCATGGGGCAAAGTAAATCAGACCGGGCCGGCCGCACGGCGCACTCTGTCCGCATCGCGGACGGCCGGATGGACGCCGCTGGACATCGCTGGACACCGCACCGCCGTCCCGGCCGCGTTCAGTCCTCCGCGACGACCGTCACACCCGAGGCTGTGACCTGGGCCGTCACCGAACCGAGGTGCTCGACGACGACGTCGGCGCGCAACGCGTCGCGGGGGTGCGTTGTGGCCAACCCCACGGTGCCCATGCCCGCCCTGCGGCCCGCCTCCAGTCCGGCGGGCGCGTCCTCGAAGACCACGCACCGCGCGGGGTCGGCGCCCAGCCTCCGCGCCGCCAGCAGGTAGGGCTCCGGGTCGGGCTTGCCGCGGGTGATGTCGTCGGCGGCCACGAGAAGCGGCGCCTTGACACCCACCGCGCGCAGCCGGGCCTCCGCCAGTTCGCGGGTGGCCGAGGTGACCACGGCCCAGCTCCCCTCCGGCAGCGCGGCCAGCAGTCCGGCCGTACCGGGCAGTGCGACGGCGCCCCCGCGCGCCACGTCCTCGACCTCCAGACGGCCGATCCGGGCCACGGCCTCGGGGACCCGCTCGGCGGGCAGCAGGTCGCCCACGATGTCAGCGGCCGGGCGTCCGTGCAGCTCGACAGCGGCGAAGTCCTCCGGGCTGATCCCGTACTCCCGCGCCCAGGCCGTCCAGCAGCGGAGCACCGAGTCCATCGAGGAGAGCAGGGTGCCGTCGTTGTCGAACAGCAAGGTCACGGGGGCTTCGAACTTCATGCCGGGCAGCGTACGCGGGCGTCCGGGGGCGCACGTCGGCGGGCCCGGGCGCCCTTCTAGACTCCTTCGCATGCTCACCCCGCTCACCGTCACGCTCGCCGTGGCCGCGCTCGTGCTGGCCGCGTGGTGCGGCTGGGCGGCGTACCGCGACCAGCCCACCAAGGACTGGCACTTCCTCGGCATGGCCGTGGTGACCCTGCTCGCGCTGGCCCAGCTCGTGGTCGGCATCGTGCAGGCCGCGCGCGGCCACACGGCCGCCGACGGCTCGGTGATCTTCTTCTCCTACCTGGTCGGCGTGGTGGCCTGCGTGCCGGTGGTGGGGCTGCTCTCACTGACGGAGCGCACCAAGTGGGGCTCGCTGACGGTGGTCGCGGGCGCCGTCGTGCTGGCGGTGCTCCAGGTGCGGCTGTACGACATCTGGGGAGGCGGTACCGGTGGCTGAGGACACGAGGGACGAAGCGGCCGGCACCCCGGCGGACGGTACGGCGGATGCCGCGAGCGGGCGCGCGGGGATCAGCAGCGGGCCGGGCAAGCTCCTGGTCACGCTGTACGGGATCTTCACGGTGGGCGCGGCCTCACGCTCGGCCGTCCAGCTCTCCACCCGCTTCCACGAGGCGCCGCTGGCCTATCTGCTCTCGGCGGCCGCCGCGCTGGTGTACGCGTTCATCACGCTGTCCCTGGTGCGCGGCGGCGAGGGGGCCAGGCGGGCCGCGCTCGCCTGCTGCGCGCTGGAGCTGTTCGGCGTGCTGGCGGTGGGCACCTGGACCCTGGTGGAACCGTCCGCGTTCCCGGACGCCACGGTGTGGTCGGACTACGGCATGGGATACCTGTTCATCCCGGTGCTGCTGCCGGTGACGGGGCTGTGGTGGCTGCGGCGCGGCCACCACAGCCCGGCGGCTGCCGGAGCCTAGGCGCTGGCGGCGTACTCGGCGGCGTCCTTGGCGAGCGCCACCAGCGTCACGCGGCGGTCGCGCTCGGTGCCGACCGGGGTGTAGCCCAGCCGCCGGTACAGGCGCAGATTGCCCTCGCTTCGGCTGCCCGTCACCAGGTGGTAGCGCTTGGGTCCGAACGCGTCGGCCAGGTGGGACTCGACGGCGGCGAGCAGCCGCCCGCCCAGGCCGTGCCCCTGGAGACGGGGGTGCACGCACAGCCTGCCGATCCGCGCCGTGCCCTCGGCGTCGACCCTGCCGCGTACGGTGCCCACGACCTCCTCGCCCAGCCGGGCCACCAGCACGCAGCCCGCGGCGAGCTCGGCCTGCAGTTCCTCCAGCGTCTGGACCAGCGGCTCGATGCGGTAGTCGCCGTAGAGTTCCGCCTCGCTCTGGAAGCAGAGGTACTGGAGCTTCAGTATCTGTTCGGCGTCGCCTTCGTCCGCCGCAGAGATGGTCACGCTCATGCCCATGTGCGCATGCCTCCCCAAGTTGTGTGCGCACGGGCGCGGGAGAGTGAGGGTGCCGTGTCCGTGCTGTCTGCCCTGGTGACGCCGGTTGCCTCTCGCACCCTTCCCCTGGGTCCAGGTGGTGGAACCTGTGCCGCGAGCATTCTGCGCAGGCATTCCAGGCAGCGGGAACGCAGCGGCCCCAGCGCGCCCTGTGACATTCCCAACTCACGGGCGATTTGCGGGTATGTGGGGTCTTCCCGGGACAGCAGGGCGCCGAGCACGGCGGGGCAGCGCCCCGGCAGCCGGGCGACGGCCGCGGCCAGTTCGCGGCGGCGCTCGGCGGCCAGCAGCGGTGCCTCGGTGTCGCTGGCCGGATCGGCGGTGCCGTCGGACGCGGTGATCCGCTGCTGCCAGTCCGCGCGGGGCGGCGGCGGTCCGGCGGCCCCCGGCTGCTCGCACGGTCCGCGGGAGCCCCCGCGGGCCTCGGCGCGCACCGCGGCGGCCAGCCAGGCTGCGGGGTCGGCGGGCGGGCCGGACGCGCGCAGCCGCTCCAGCCAGCGCAACCGGACGCCCTGCAGCAGGTCCTCGGCATCGGTGCCGGGCAGCGCCGCGGCCTCGGCGGCGCACTCGGCCCACAGCAGTGCCCGCGGCTCCGGCTCCCGCGAGGCGGGCCGCGGCACGTGGGGTTCGCTCATACGCGGCTGCACGCGCGCCGCCCGTCCGCGGTTGCGGAACGGACGGCGCATCACTCGTGCGAGTGAGATCGGACCGGTCGGCCGCCTGGCTCGGAGGCACGGGCCGACGGGCAGCGTGCGAGGCGGCCCGGAGCGGTCAGCGGCGGTCGCGGAAGTCCGCGGCGGCCAGCAGCGCGGTGTCACAGTTGTCCGAGAAGATGCCGTCGATGCCTGTCTCGAACCAGCGCTTGAAGGCGCCGAACGCGTCGCCGTAGGCGTTCGGGTCGTCCCCCTTGCGGAAGTCGGCGGGCAGGAAGGTGTTCTCGTTGCGCATCGTGTACGGGTGCAGCACCAGCTTCCGGGCGTGCGCGTCGCGCACCAGGGTCGTCTCCTGGCCGAGCGAGCCGTCCTCCTCGCGGGGGATGATCAGGTCGAGGGTGGGGCCGATGCCCTGCGCGAAGCCGGCGATCCACGCCAGCCCTTCGGGCTTCACCAGGTCGGCGACGGTGCGCGGGTCGCCCGCCTCCACGAAGTCCCAGGGGCGCGAGGTGGGGCCGGAGAGCAGTACGACGCGGGGGCAGTCCACCAGCTTGTCCAGCCGCTGGATGCTGCTCGGCTCGAAGGACTGCAGGAAGTTGGGCGCGTGCGACTTGTGCCGCCCGTACCGCCGCAGCAGGGTGACCAGCCGCTTCTCCAGGCCGAGGCCCAGCTTGCGGAAGTAGGTGGGGTGCTTGGTCTCGATGTGCAGCCAGACCGGGCGCCCGCGCCGCCTGCCCTGCTTCTCGGCCCACTCCAGGACCTCGGCGAAGCTGGGCACCTCCCAGCGGCCGTCGTAGAGGGTGTTGCGCTGCCGCTGCTGCGGGATGCGTTCCTTGGCGCGCAGCGTCTTCAGCTCGCGGAGGGTGAAGTCCTCGGTGAACCAGCCGGTGAGCCGCTTCCCGTCGACCGTCTTGGTGGTCCGGCGGGAGGCGAACTCGGGGTGGTCGGAGACGTCGGTGGTGGCGGTGATGTCGTTCTCGTGCCGGCACACCAGGTGGCCGTCCTTGGTGGGGACGAGGTCCTGCTCGATGACGTCGGCGCCCATGTCGAGGGCGAGTTGGTAGGAGCCGAAGGTGTGCTCGGGGCGGTAGCCGCTGGTGCCCCGGTGCCCGATGACGGCCGGGGTCGGCAGCCGCCGGTGGCCGTGTCCGCGCCCGTCGGTGCGAGCCGCCGCGGCGTCCGCGGCCTGCGCCGTACCACCGCCGACCGCGACCGCACCCGTGCCCGCCGCGCCCAGCACCGCCGCGGCGCCGAGCACTGTTCTGCGACCCGGCTGCTGCTCCTGTCCCATGCGCTCTCCTCAGTCCCGGTGGCACCGATGTCCGGCCCTGCCACATGTCGGGCTGATCGTAGGACCGGCCGGGCGGCGGCGGGGAGACGTCCGTGCGAACACGGCCGAAACACCGGCCGGGCAGCGCGCCAGCAGCTGAGCAATACGGACGCAATCCACGTCAATTCCTCGTAACGGTGCAAGAAACCCGGTGTGCCGGGTACCCGGAGCGGCGAGTATCGTCCTCATCTGCGCTTCCGTGCGCATCGACCACGCGCACGGCCACACCGACTGGGCGGAGGGTCCGTTGTCCCGTTTCCGGCTGATCAAGGCAGTGCTCGGCCCGCTCCTGCGCGTGCTGTTCCGGCCGCGGGTCGAAGGGGCCGACCGCATCCCCGGCTCGGGTCCGGTGATCCTGGCCGGCAATCACCTCACGTTCATCGACTCGATGATCCTCCCCCTGGTGACCTCGCGGCAGGTCTTCTTCATCGGCAAGGACGAGTACGTCACCGGCAGGAGCCTCAAGGGGCGGCTGATGGCGTGGTTCTTCACCGGCGTCGGCATGATCCCCGTCGACCGGGACGGCGGACGCGGCGGCGTGGCCGCCCTGATGACCGGCCGCCGGGTGCTGGAGGAGGGGAACGTCTTCGCCATCTACCCCGAGGGCACCCGCTCCCCCGACGGCCGGCTCTACCGCGGCCGTACGGGCATCGCCCGGCTGGCCCTGATGACCGGCGCGCCGGTGGTGCCGTTCGCCATGATCGGCACGGACGAGGTGCAGCCGGGCGGCAACGGCCTCCCCCGGATCGGCGGCGGCCGGATCACCGTGCGGTTCGGCGAGCCGCTGGACTTCTCCCGGTACGAGGGCATGGACCGGGACCGCTATGTGCTCCGCGCGGTGACCGACGAGGTGATGAGCGACGTGATGGACCTGTCGGGCCAGGAGTACGTGGACGTCTACGCCACGAAGGCGAAGGCGGCCTGAGGAAGCGCCCGGGCCGCGGCGCGTCGTCCGCGGTCCGCGGGTCCGTCGGCCCCGGCGCGGGCCGGCTCCGACGGCCGGAGTCCGCGGCGTGCGTGCGGCGGCCGCCGCTCAGCTCTCCTCCAGCCGCTGCCCGCGCAACAGGCGCCAGGCCAGGAACGCGGCGGCGAGCAGGACGACGGCCCCGGCACCGGCCCCGTAGCGCAGTCCCTCGGTGAAGCTGTCGCGGGCGGCGTCCAGCAGTCCGGTCCCCGCGGCGGCGGGCAGCGCGTCCGCGGTCCGCACCGCCTCCCCCAGCGACTGCCGGGCGTGCTCGGCCGCGTCCGGGGAGACACCCGGCGGGGTGCCGAAGGAGCGGTAGACGCCGGTCACCACCGAGCCCAGCAGGGCGATGCCGAGCGCGGCGCCCAGTTCGTAGGCGGTCTCCGAGACCGCTGAGGCCGCGCCCGCCTGCTCCTTGGGAACGGTCGAGAGGATGACGTCCGCGGTCACGGTGAACGCCAGTCCCGCGCCCACCCCCACCACCAGCAGCACACCGCCCAGCAGCGGGTAGCTCGTCGTCGGCTGGAGCCACAGGCAGCCGCCGAGGGCGACGCCCACCGCGGCCAGCCCGCCGGAGACGGCTCCCCGCACGGAGGTACGACGGGCGACCCGGCCCGCGAACAGGCCCGCGACGACGGAGCCGATGGCCGCGGGCAGTTCGGCCAGACCGGCCTGGAGGGGGGAGCGGCCCTGCACCATCTGGAGGAACTGGGAGAGGAAGAAGACCAGCCCCGACAGCCCCAGGATGGTCAGCAGATCGGCGAGGACGGCGCCGCTGAAGCCGCGGTGGGCGAACAGCCGCATGTCCAGCAGCGGCGCGGGCAGCCGCAACTGGCGCCGCACGAACGCGTACAGCGCGCCCGCGCCGACCGCCGCGGCGCCCGCGGCGTCCCAGCGGAAGCCGTAGGCGGCGGTCTCCTTGACGGCGTAGACGAGCGCGATGAGACCCACCATCGACAGTCCGACGCTGGGCAGGTCCCAGGGGCCCGGCGCCGGATTCCTGGACTCCGGCAGCAGCTTGGCACCGACCAGCACCAGTACCCCCATCACCGGCAGGTTGATCAGGAAGACCGAGCCCCACCAGTAGTGCTCCAGCAGGAACCCGCCGACGACGGGACCGACGGCGGTGCCCGCGGCCGTCATCGCGCCCCAGATGCCCACGGCCAGGCTGCGCTCCCGCGGGTCGGGGAAGATGTTGCGGATCAGCGCGAGGGTGGCGGGCATCAGGGTGGCGCCCGCCACGCCCATCAGCGCCCGCCAAAGGATCATCGCCTCGGGGCTGTGCGCGTAGGCGGTGAGCACCGACAGCGCACCGAACGCCACCGACCCGGTCAGCAGCAGCTTCTTGCGGCCGATCCGGTCGCCGAGGCTGCCCATGGAGACCAGCATCGCGGCGATGACGAACGAGTAGACGTCGCCGATCCACAGCAGTTGGGTGCTGGAGGGCCGCAGGTCCTCGCTGAGGAAGGGCGCCGCCAGGCCGAGCACGGTGACGTCGATGCCGACCAGCAACACGGCGAGGACCAGTACGGCCAGCGCCAGCCACCGCAGCCGGGAGGGGCCGGTGTCCGCCGGGGTGCCGCCGGGACCGGCGGTCGTGGTGCTACTGCTCATTCCTCCACGCTCCGCCGTGCGCCGCCGAGCAGCAGCTCCGTGGTCATCCGTACCGAGTCGCGGGCCGCGACCCTGCCGTCCTGGACCGCCCAGGCCGAGGCGGTGATCAGGGCGTAGAGCGCTTCGGTCAGCCAGGCCGGGGACAGCTCGATCCGGAAGGCCCCCTGGCGCTGTCCGCGCTGGAAGAGGGCGCTGATGCGCTCGTCGATCCTGGTCCAGCCGGCGTGCTGCTCGCCGGGCTCGAAGAGCTGGTTCTCGGTGACCAGGAACCCGAGGAAGCCGGCCAGCGGCTCGGTCTCGGCGATGACCCGCCGCACCGCGTCGGCCGCGTCCCCCTCGTCCGTGCGGGCGGCGTCCAGTGCCGCGTCGAGGCGGCGGAGGCCGAGTTGTTCGAGCGCGCGGATGAGTGCCTCCCGCCCGGCGAAGTGCCGGTGCAGCGTCGCGCGGCTGATCCGGGCCGCCTTGGCGATGTCGTCCATGGAGGAGGTCGGCCGCCGGGTCAGGACGTCAGCGGCGGTGCTCAGCAGCTCTTCCCGATCCAGACTCATGAGACAACAGTACTCCATGTGAGACATGGATGTCGCACATGAGGCACGCAAAGCGCCCCGCCGCGGAAGTGCGGCGGGGCGTCGGCCGGGCCCGCGCGGGCCCGGCCGACGCGCGGCCGGCGCGCGGTCAGCGCGCGGTCAGCGCGGTCAGCGCCAGGCGCAGCTCCCCAGGGTGGCGCCCTTCTTCAGAGCTCGCTCGGCGGCCTTCTCCGGCAGCACCCGGGTCTTGCCGCGGCTCCCCTTGCCGGTGCACACCGCGGTGCGGTCCGCGTAGCCGGCGAGGTCCAGCAGGATCTGGTCCCAGTGCCGGTACTGCACGTCGTGGCCGCTGTCGTCGTAGCGGCGGGTGACCGGCTCGGCGGGCAGCGCGTCGGCCCAGCGGGCCTGCGTCGCGGGCGGGACGGTGGTGTCCTTGGCGCCCGTGTAGACGAAGGCCGGCGCCCGGAGTGCGGACAGGTCGGGGCCGGGGCGCTCGCAGTACAGCCGCTGCTCGTGGACCTGCGCCTCGGGGTCGCCCAGCTGGCCGCGCAGATAGTAGGAACGGGCGCCGTCCTCCTCGGCCCGGTCGGTGAACCCGGGGATCTTCCGCACCGGGCTGTCCTCGGGGAAGGCCCACCACGCGCGCGGATCGCGGATCTGCTCGCGGACGGCCGCCGCCAGCTCCGCGTCGCTCTTGCCGCAGTACCCGGGCTTCTCGCCGTAGGGCGGGAGCGCCGCCGCCAGGTGCAGGGAGGAGACGCGCCCGGGCGCGGCCGCGGCGAAGTGCGCCGCGTAGGGGCCGCCCCCGGAGATCGCGACCACGGGCGCCTTGCGGATGCCGAGCTTGTCGAGGACGGCGCGCACGTCGGAGGTGTAGTCCGCGAAGCCCAGCTTCGGGTCGAACTCCGTGTCGCCGAGACCGTTCCGCTCCACGGAGATCATCCGCAGGCCCAGCTTCTGCCGGGTGGTGCGCAGGAACTCCGTCATGCCCGAGGCGCGGGCCGTGGTGCCGGTACCGCCCATGAAGAGCACGGGGGTGCCGTCGCTCTCGCCGGTGTCCGCGTAGTGCACGGTGCGGCCCTCGTGGCGCAGCTGGTGCATCGGCGGGCCGAGCGGGTCGAACCGGTCCTGGACCACGGGCTTGGGCTTCCTGGAGGCTTCGGCCTGCGAGGCTCCGGCGGTGAAGCCGATTCCGCCGGCCACCGCGGCCACGGAGAGGGTGAGCGCCAGCGCGGCTCTCGATGCCTTTTTCATTTCTCGGTCTCCCAGTGTCTCAATGTGCGGAAGACCACCTGCCCCGGAGTCGGTTTAACATGCAACGAAATCCGCAGCTCTGCCGCTCCGCCCCCGGGGTGACCTGCGACGTCACTCCCAGGGCAGCTCGGCGCGGCGCCGCCAGTAGACCTCCGGCTCCTCCACGAGATCGCCCGGCAGGGCGAGTTGGGTCTCGTCCAGGTCGACCGCGGTGGCCAGCAGGTTGGCGTGCAGCGCGCCCACGGTGGCGGCGCCGGAGAGCACGACCCCGGCCCACGGCTGCCGCAGGACGGCGGCCAGCGCGACGGCATCCGGAGTGGCGTCAGCGGCCTCTGCCGCCAGGTGCAGGTCGCGGGGCTCCTGACCCCCTGCCAGCCGGCCGTTGGCCAAGGCCTCCTTGACCAGTACCGTCAGCCCCGCCTCGTGTGCCTCGGCCAGCGCGTCGGCGGCGGAGGTCTCCAGCAGGTTGTAGGTGCTCTGGACGGTACGGAAGAGCGGCTCGCCGTCCACCGTGACCGCCAGTGCCGCGCGGATGGCGTCGGCCTGCGCGGGGCCGCTGGTGCTGAAGCCGACCGTGACGCCCTCGGCGGCCAGTTCGGCAAGCCGCTGATGCAGCGCGGTGTCCGTCAGCGCGGGGCTGTCCGGGGTCACCGAGTGGATCTGGTAGAGGTCGAGCCGGTCCCCCAGCAGTTCCCGGCTCTCCGCGAGCTGCCGTTCGAACGCCGCCAGGGAGTGGTCCTTGACCTCGTGCACCTCGGCGTCCGTACGCCACTCGCCCACATAGGTGTAGCCCCACTTGCTGCCGACGACGACGTCGGCCTCCGGGTGCTCGCGCAGCCAGTCCGCCAGGAACTCCTCGGCACGCCCGTAGGAACGGGCCACGTCGAGGTAGCGCACGCCCTGCGCGTAGGCGGCGTCCAGGAGTTCGTACGTCCGGGCCCGCATCGCCTCGGGGGTGCGCTCCGCGGGCAGGTCCGCCTCCCGGCCGAGCGTGAGGTAGGCGGGACGGCCGACGGCGGCCAGCCCGAGGCCGAGATGGGCCGTCGGTGTGGTGGCAGAGGCGAGACGGGCGAAGGACATCGGCTGCTCCCGGCCGGACGGTGTCGAAGGTGGCGGCTCCGGACGTTCCACCGTACCCGGCATACGCCTCCGGACCCCGCACCCGGTGCGGGGGCCCGGAAGTGTCGCCGAGCGCGCTCCGGCACCGGGCGGACGCGCACACCCGCACGCCGTCCGCGGACCGGGATCCGGAGGGGCGGCGAGCGGCGGTCGGCCGGTCAGCGCTTGGCGTCCGCCCAGGCGCGCTGCCCGTCCAGGTCGGCGCGGAAGTCGGCGAGCTGCGCGGCCACCGCAGAGGGCGCGGTGCCGCCCTTGCCGTCCCGTGCCGCCAGCGCGCCCGGCACGTTCAGCACCTCGCGCACCTGGGGGGTGAGGTGCGGCGAGAGCGCGGCGAACTGCGCGTCGGTCAGCTCGTCCAGCTCGATGCCCGTACGCTCGCACTCCTGCACGCAGGCGCCCGCCACCTCGTGCGCCACCCGGAACGGGACACCCCGCTTGACCAGCCACTCGGCGATGTCCGTGGCCAGCGAGAACCCGGCGGGGGCCAGCTCGGCCATCCGGTCGCCGTGCACCGTCAGGGTCCCCATCATGCCGGTGAACGCGGGCAGCAGCAGCTCCAGTTGGTCGATGGAGTCGAAGACCGGCTCCTTGTCCTCCTGCAGGTCCCGGTTGTAGGCCAGCGGCAGCGCCTTGAGCGTCGCCATCAGCCCGGTCAGATTCCCGATCAGCCGGCCGGACTTGCCGCGCGCCAGCTCGGCGATGTCCGGGTTCTTCTTCTGCGGCATGATCGAGGAACCGGTCGAGAAGGCGTCGTGCAGGGTCACGAAGGAGAACTCCTTCGTGTTCCAGAGGATGACCTCCTCGGCGATCTTGGAGACGTCGACGCCGATCATCGCGGTGACGAACGCGAACTCCGCGACGAAGTCGCGGGAGGCCGTACCGTCGATCGAGTTCGCCGCGCTGCCGCCCTCGAAGCCCAGATCCGCGGCGACGGCCTCCGGGTCGAGGCCGAGCGACGACCCCGCCAGCGCGCCCGAGCCGTAGGGAGAGACCGCGGTGCGGGCGTCCCACTGCCGCAGCCGCTCCGCGTCCCGGGCGAGCGCCTGGGCGTGCGCCAGGACGTGGTGCGCGAAGAGGACGGGCTGGGCGTGCTGGAGGTGGGTGCGGCCCGGCATCGCCACCTCCGGGTGCGCCTCGGCGAGGCCGACGAGCGCACCCTGCAGATCGGCCAGCAGGCCGCCGAGGACCCGGGCGTGGTCCCGCAGGTACATCCGGAAGAGGGTGGCGACCTGGTCGTTGCGGGACCGGCCCGCGCGCAGCTTGCCGCCGAGGTCCTTGCCCAGCCGCTCCAGGAGCCCGCGCTCCAGGGCCGTGTGCACGTCCTCGTCGGCGATCGTGCCCTGGAAGTCGCCGGAGGCGACATCCCGTTCGAGCGCGTCCAGGCCGTCGAGCATCCGGCTCAGCTCGTCGCCGGTGAGCAGCCCGGCCGTGTGCAGGACGCGGGCGTGGGCGCGGGAGCCCGCGATGTCGTACGGCGCCAGGCGCCAGTCGAAATGGACCGATGCGGAGAGCTTTTCGAGGGCCTCCGCCGGGCCGTCCGCGAAGCGCCCGCCCCAGAGGCGGACGTCCCCGTTGTCGGCGCTGTCGCTGTTCTCGCTGCTCACTGGTGGGTGCCTGTCCGTGTGGTGGTGGAGAGTAACCCTGCCCCGCCCTTCCCGACGAACGGAAGGGCGGGGCAGGGCCGACGAGCTTACGCCTGCTGGTCGCGCTTGGCGGCCATCTTGCTGCTGAGGCCGAAGATCTCGATGAACCCCTTCGACATCGACTGGTCGAAGGTGTCCCCGGTGTCGTAGGTGGCCAGGTTGAAGTCGTACAGCGACTGGTCGGACCGGCGGCCGGTCACCACCGCGCGCCCGCCGTGCAGCGTCATCCGGATGTCGCCCGAGACGTGCTGGTTGGCCTCGTCGATGAAGCCGTCCAGGGCCCGCTTGAGCGGGGAGAACCACATGCCGTCGTAGACCAGCTCGGTCCACCGCTGCTCGACCTGCCGCTTGTAGCGGGCCAGCTCGCGCTCGACGGTGACGTTCTCCAGCTCCTGGTGGGCGGTGATCAGCGCGATGCCGCCCGGGGACTCGTAGACCTCGCGGGACTTGATGCCCACCAGCCGGTCCTCGACCATGTCGATCCGGCCGATGCCCTGGGCTCCGGCCCGCTCGTTGAGCTGCTGGACGGCCTGCAGGACGGTGACGGGCTTGCCGTCCAGGGCGACGGGCACGCCCTTCTCGAAGGTGATGACGACCTCGTCGGCCTCCCGCGGGGTGGCGGGGTTGGAGGTGTACTCGTACACGTCCTCGATCGGGGCGTTCCAGATGTCCTCGAGGAAGCCGGTCTCCACCGCGCGGCCGAAGACGTTCTGGTCGATGGAGTAGGGCGACTTCTTGGACGTCGCGATGGGCAGGCCCTTCTCCTCGCAGAAGGCGATGGCCTTGTCCCGGGTCATGGCGTAGTCGCGGACCGGCGCGATGCACTTCAGCTCGGGGGCGAGGGAGGAGATGCCGGCCTCGAACCGCACCTGGTCGTTGCCCTTGCCGGTGCAGCCGTGCGCGACCGTGCCGGCGCCGTGCTTCCGGGCGGCGCTCACCAGGTGCTTGACGATGGTGGGCCGGGAGAGGGCGGAGACCAGCGGGTAGCGGTCCATGTAGAGCGCGTTGGCCTTGATCGCCGGCAGGCAGTAGTCCTCGGCGAACTCGTCCTTGGCGTCGGCGACCTCGGCCTCGACGGCACCGCAGGCCAGCGCGCGCTTGCGGATGACATCCAGGTCCTCGCCGCCCTGGCCGACATCGACGGCGACGGCGACGACCTCGGCACCGGTCTCCTCGGCGATCCAGCCGATGCAGACTGAGGTGTCCAGACCGCCTGAGTAGGCGAGTACGACGCGCTCGGTCACTGGCTTCTCCTTACGTGCATGCGCTGACTGGTATAAGTATGCACTCCACCGTATGTTTCGTCAACGCGTGCCTGACCTGCGACAACGCGCGCGTGACGGAGAACGCAGGCGCCCGGTACCGCCGGACCGGCCTCTCTGCCGCCGGAGGCGCGGGAGGGGCCCCAGCCGCCCGCGACGGGGGACGCACCGGCGACCGGGGCCGCCCCACGCGGCTACCCCATGGGCCGAGCGGCTACCCGATGGCGCGTACCAGGAGCGTCCCCACCGTCCGCGGACCCGGCGGCGCCTCGACGACGCGGACCGTCGGCGCGATGAAACCGTGCTCGCCGTCCTCCTCGGGGAGGCCGGGCACGGGGTGCAGGTAGCAGCCCACGACACGGTCGCACCGTTCCGTGTGCCCATAAGGGTGCAGGATGAAGGCGTGCCGGCCCATGTCGACGGTGCTGCTCGGCGAGCGCAGCCGCCCTCGTTCCGTGCGCAGGCGGCGAGGAACGCCCCGGTCTGGGCGACGATCCGCTCCGCGAACGGGGAGGTCGAACCCGAGGTGGTTCTTGACGATGCGGCTCGGGAGACGGTCGGCCCTGTCCGCGCCGAGGATCGCTCGGCCTGTCATGGCCTCCATGGCGCACGCCAAGGGACCACCCCTTCTGTGGCGTCCGGCGTGCGGTCGCACGCCGGACGCGGTTGGCCTTGCCCCTCGGTGACCGACGCGCGTTGCACTGGACCCCCTGTGCACGACGGTCCACCTGGGTGGGGTCAGGGGGCGTGCAGCAGCCGCGCCCCGGCGTGCTTCTCCCGCCAGTGGAGGTGCAGGACGTCGTGGAGGACGGCCTCCAGCTTCGGCTCCTCCTGGTGCTGGGCGCGGGTGATCTGGGAGCGGTACTGGTCGCAGTAGACGCACGGCACGTGCTCGCGGTCCGCCGAGTCCGGGTCGACGTTGGTCACGGTCATGGCGTGTCGTCCGGTTCGGCGATCTCGACGGGCAGGGCGGCGCTGCGGTCGGGGCATGCGGCGAGGAGGGCCAGGGCGGCCTCCATCTGCTGGCACCAGTTCTGGGGCAGGCTGTCGAGCGGCACGGTGAACAGGGCGAGATCGCTGTGGAGTCGGGCTGCTTGTTGCAGGTCGGCTGCGTAGTGGGTTCCGCTGCCGGCGGGCCAGGTCAGGTTCTGGTGCCGGGCGTGCCAGGCGAGGCGCCGCAGGCAGTCGGCGCGGGCGCCGGGCCCGGCGAGGTTCCATAGGGCGTGGAGGAAGGGCGAGTCCAGGCTGCGACGGCCGTGCCGGTGCAGGTGCTCGCGCAACTGGCGGCGCAGGGACTGGACGGGGCTGTCGGGATTGTCAGGCACGGGGCTTGTCCTTCGGGGAGTCGCATACGCGGCAGCGGATGCGGACGACGCGGCCCTGGTCGTCGGCGCCGGACGTGGGGCTGAGCGGCTTCTTGCACCGCGGGCAGGCGCCGTACCAAGTGCCGCGGCGGGCCGTGGACGTTGCGGGTTCAGTCGGCATGGCGAGCGCCCCCTGGTCGGCAGCGCGGACACGCGCAGGGCGGCCACACCGAGCTGACGGGGCAGCGCCTGCCGCCGCGGAGTGTGCGCTGCCGGGTCCAGGTGCGTCCGCCGTCGCGCGAGACGCGCAGGCGCAGCCGGCTCACCGCCGGGCTCCCACGCGGTGGGGCACCGCGGTGTCGTAGGCGGCCCGCTGGGATGCCTCGGCCTCGGTCAGGTCATCGACCCGGGCCGTCCACTCCGCACCGTGCGGGGTGACGAGCCGGACGTGCTCGGCGTCCAGGACGGTCTGCACCCGGCCCACCCACGCGGGCTCCGGCGGCATCCTCTGCCGAGTGGCCTCGTCCACCACGTAGTCACCGCGCCCATAGCGGGCGGCACCCGCGGTCATCGCACAGCCAGGGATTGGCTTTTGCCGCATACGGCCACTGGCCAACTTCGGGTCCGGCCGCCGTAGGTCATCTGCATCGCGTCTGCGGGCGACAGTTCACCCTGCACGACCCCGCGCACTATGCACGCCTCGCCATGGAGACGGGCGGTATTGATCGCCAGTTGGGCAACGCCCTTCAGTGACCTGTTCTGGAGCATTCCACAGCCCATCTGCGTGCCGGTTTCGGACACTCAGATGGTGCAGTGGAAGAGTTGCCACAACTGCTACATGGTGTGGCAGCTCCGCTCACCCGGTCATACCGCGCGACACCAGAGCGCGTAGTCGGAGATATCCTCACGATCGGCACGCTTCAACCGGCGAAGTGTGGCGATGTCCTCACGAACCCACCTGTGATCACGCACATGCTGAGGGGCGATCCGCCGCGCCAGCTTCAACGACTCGAACGCGTCTTCCACCAGACCAGCCCACAGCTGAGCACGGGCAACCTCGATGTAAAAACCCGATCGGCGTTCGGCAGGAAGGTCGCGCGCAGGGGCCCATCTGTGCGCGATATCCAGCGCCCGCTGAAGGTGCTGACCCCCCAGGCTCACGGCCAGAGACACCTCGTGCACGCGAACCGAGGAAGGACCGAATGCGGTGCCGTAATAGAGCCCTTCGGATACCGCATCAGCGCATCGGCGAGCCGCGCCGATGTGCAGCATGGCCGCGTCTTCACGCCTTGCACGACCCGCGATGACTGCTGCCCGCATATGGAGCGCCCCGCGAGTCGCCGTCACCGTGTCTTTCCCCGTCCGAGGTGCGGTGTCCAAGGCGTTCTCCAGCGCACGTAGTCCTGGGCAGTGAGCCTGAGCAGCGAAGAACGTCTCGCAGCGCACGTAGGCGACAGTCACATCGAGCAGCGGATCCTCTGCCGTCGGCGCAGCCCACCTCATGAGTTCCACCAACCGCGCCGACAGATCCTGGTAGCCGAACTTGTAGGCCACCGCGTCTGCTGTGCGATACGCCGCGACTAGAAGCCGGGCAGCCTCCGGTCGGTCAGCGCCACTCGCTCCGTCCAGCGCCCTTGCAAGCTCTTCCAGAAGCCCCGGCAGATTGCGGGCGATACGCAGGTACTGGGCCCCGACCCGCCAGTCGACCGCCTCTGATACCGCCGCGCGCAGCTCATCGAGGGAGCGCACTGGCCCGTCCTCCGGCAGGTCGTACGTTGCGATCACCCGGGACAGCGCAGGGATCTCGTCGTGCACGCGGGAATCAGTGTGCCCACGGTGCCCCAGCAGGCGCGCCGGATCCACACTCAAGGCCGCGGCCAGCGCATCGAGGACATCGTCCCCCGGCATCCGCGCACCTCGCTCGATCGCGCGCACCGTGCTGTAGGAGACGCCCGCCGCATCGGCCAGTCCCTTCTGCGTCAAGCGGACGAGTCGACGGGCAGCAGCGATGCGCTTCCCGATCTCGTAGCGCGGGTCCACGGGCATGCTGGTACTCCGTTCCGTGCAGCCACAGAGAACGGTAGCGGTTGGCGCCCCTTCAGATTGAGCCTTCGGTGGGACACCACGTCTGAGAAGCCAACGCCTCGGGCAAGTCGAGAATGCTGCCTACTCGGAAGTCTGGTGCCGGGTTGTCCATGTCCGCCCACAAGTGGCCCCAGGGGCCGCGGCGAAGCAGGCAGGTGCGCAGTCCCGCGTGTGCGGCAGGCGCCACATCGTTCGCCGGATGGTCGCCCACGTACAGAGTGGCGGCCGGTTCGCTTCCCGCCGTCGCCAGAATGCGCTCGAAGAAGGCCGCGGCAGGCTTTGCGCACCCCCACTCACCGGACGTGGAGATCGTGTCGGCCGGAAGGTCGAGGCTCCGCAACAGCTGGCCGACACGGGCTGTCTGATTCCCCGCAACGTGCACCCGGTAGCCGGCAGAGCGGAGGGCTGCCAGGCCCGGCCGCACGTCGCTGTACAGATCTGAATCGTCGAGGATCTCGCCGAGACCAGCAGCCTCCATCGCTGCCCGCTCCGAAGCCAGATCCATGCCAGGGCGGAGCAATCGGATGGCGTCCGCGTTGTCCCGCCCCTGGGCGACAACTGCCCCGACGAGGGCTGAGAGCGTATGCCGCGGGACGTCGAGCCAGTCGGCCCAGCGCCCCCAGTGGCGGTCGTCGCGGGTGAGGGTCTCCCCGACATCGAAGACGATGCTGGTAATCATCAGCGTCAGCCTACGGGTGCCCTGCCTTGCACTGCGGTGCACCCGGGACCGCAAGGACCGGGCGCTGCGGCGCACGGCGGTGTCCCGCGGACCCACCCTCGGGCGGATGCACGATGACCGGTGCCGCTTGGACACGCCCCTCGCTCAGCCTCGCTCGCCCAGCACTTCCGCCAGCACCCGGGTGTGGGCGAGCGAGAGGTCCTTGGAAGCCGTCAGCAGGGTGAGCACCCGGGCGCCGGAGGCCGCCCGGAGGAGCTCGTCGAGGCCCTCGGCTCCGGCGTCCGTGGCCAGTTCGGCGCGGTAGCGCTCGGCGAACTCCGCGAAGCGCTCCGGGGTGTGTCCGTACCACTTGCGCAGCTCGGCGCTGGGGGCGGCCTGCTTGCACCAGGCGTCCAGTGCGGCCTCCTCCTTGCGCAACCCGCGCGGCCAGAGGCGGTCCACGAGGACGCGGGCGCCGTCCTCGGCGGGCTCGGGCGTCTCGTAGACGCGGCGGACCCGGATCCTCGGCTTCTTCTCGGCAGCCATGCGGCCAGGGTGCGGCCGGTCACCCGGCTCCGCATGTTGACGCCGTTCACATCGTTGTTCTAGATTCCCGCCATGACAGACTTCGCGGCCCTCGCCCGGCAGACGTGGCACCAGCTCGAACCCGGCTACGCCTCCGTCTACTTCTCCCCCGAGGTCGCCGCGCGGACCGGCGCCCTCGGCTACGACACCGGAGTGCGCTGGCCCTCCTACTTCGCCCTCCGCGCGGCCCCGCTCGGGGCCGCCACCGCCCCGCTGGTGACAGCACTCTTCTACAGCTTCGACCCACGCACGGTCGCCGAGCACGTTCCCGGCGTCTGGCGGACCGCCTCGCCCGAGGCCGTGCTGGAGGCCCGGATCCGGGGCGTGGACGCGACACTGCGCACCATGCTCGGCGACGGCCTCGCCGACCCGGGCCTCGCCGAGGCGGCCGAGCTGGCCCGTACCGCCGCCGAGGCGGCCGACCTCGCGGGCCGTCCGCTGGCAGCCGCCAACGCCGCGCTGGAGTGGCCGGCCGAGCCGCATCTGGTGCTGTGGCAGGCCGCGAACATCCTGCGGGAGCACCGCGGCGACGGCCACCTGGCGGCACTGCAGGCCGCCGGACTGGACGGCTGCGAGGCACTGGTGTCCTTCGCGTCGATCGGTGCGGCACCGGTGGCGAACTTCGCCTCGCGCGGCTGGAGCGAGCAGGCGTGGGCGGCGGCCCGTGCCCGGCTCGCCGACCGGGGGCTGCTCGACGCCGACGGCGCCGCCACCGAGCGGGGACGCGCGGTGCGGGACGAGGTGGAGCGGATGACCGACGAACTGTCCGCAGGGCCGTACCGGACGCTGGGCGAGGCGGGCTGCGCACGACTGGCGGAACTGAACCGACCCGTCCTCTCGGCCGTGGTCGCCTCCGGGCTGCTGCCCGCGCAGTCCACGCTGGGCATCCTCACCGTCCGCGCGCCCGGGCCGCGGTGAACCGGACCGGGGGAGCGGATCCCGGCCTCCGCTCCCCCGGCCGTCTCCCCCAACGGCACCCGGGGCGGGCCCGGATGCCCCACCACTCGCGGATCACATCGCGAGACAGCTCTTGCCAACCGGCCCCACCAGGGCGTTCTCTCTGCGGGTGCGAACCGGACAGCAGAACACCCCGCCCCACTCCGACGACTCCCCCGAGACGGCCGCCGAGCAGCGCGGAGCGCGCCGTGCGGTGACGCTCTTCCCGCTCCTGGTCCTGCTGGCGGGCGCGCTCGGCCTGCTCAGCCCCGGCAGCTTCACGGGCGGCGCCGAGGCGGTGCCCTACCTGCTCGGGGTCGTGATGTTCTGCATGGGGCTGACGATGACGGTGCCGGACTTCCGGAGCGTCGTCCGCCGTCCCTGGGCGGTCGCGCTGGGACTGGCCGCCCAGTACCTCGTGATGCCGGGGCTGGGCTGGCTGGTCGCGCAGGGCCTGGGCCTGTCCCCGCAGCTCGCCGCCGGGCTGATCCTGGTCGGCTGCTCGCCGGGCGGGACGGCGTCGAACGTCGTGACGTATCTGGCGCGCGGCGACGTGGCGCTCTCGGTCTCGGTCACCTCGGTCTCCACGTTCGTCGCGCCGCTGCTGACTCCGCCGCTCACGCTGTTCCTCGCGGGCGAGTTCCTGCCCGTGGACACGGGCTCGATGGTCGGCGACATCGTCAAGACGGTGCTGCTGCCGGTCCTCGGCGGGCTGCTGGTCCGGCTGCTCGCCGGGCGCGCCGTCGAACGGGCGCTGCCCGCGCTGCCCTGGCTGTCCACGGCGACCATCGCGGTCATCGTCACCATCGTGGTGGCGGGCAGCGCGGGCACCATCAAGTCGGCGGCGGCGCTGGTGTTCCTGGCGGTGGTGTTGCACAACGGCCTGGGCCTGGCGCTCGGTTACGCCGTGGGGCGGCTGTCCCGGCTCGGCGAACCGGCCGGGCGCGCGCTGGCCTTCGAGGTCGGCATGCAGAACTCGGGGCTGGCCGCCTCGCTGGCCGCGGCGCACTTCAGTCCGCTCGCGGCGCTGCCGGCCGCCGTCTTCTCCGTGTGGCACAACGTCTCGGGCGCGCTGGCCGCCGCCTGGTTCGCCCACCGCGACCGGAGCGCCGCGGCGCGGACGCGCACCGGCGCGGGCCGCCCGGCGGACTCCGGAGCGGCGGACCCGGCCGGCTCCGCGGACTCCGTCCCGGCCGATTCCGGCCCGGCGGCAGCGGGCGGAGCCGACAACGCGGAGTCGGCCGCCGGACCGCACTCCGCGGGGTGAGCGCGCCGTCCCGGCCCGCTCGGCGGTCGGCGCTCAGCGCTCCTTCTGCGCCAGCGCCAGCAGATGGTCGGCCAGCGCCTGGCCGCCCTCGGCTTCGCGGCTGATCAGCAGCAGGGTGTCGTCACCGGCGATGGTGCCGATGATCTCGTGCACTCCGGCCTGGTCGATGGCGGAGGCGAGGAACTGCGCGGCGCCGGGCGGGGTGCGCAGGACGACGAGGTTGGCGGACGCCTCGGCGGAGATGAGGAGTTCGCCGGCCAGCCGGGCCATCCGGGCCTCGGTGGCCGACTCGCCCAGCGGAGCACGCGGGGTGGGGTCCCCGCCCTCGGCGGGGACCGCGTAGATCAGCTCGCCCCCGGTGTTGCGGATCTTGACGGCGCCCAGTTCGTCGAGGTCCCGGGAGAGGGTGGCCTGGGTGACCGTGAGCCCGTCGTCGGCCAGGAGCTTGGCGAGCTGGCTCTGCGAGCGGACCGGCTGCCTGCTGAGAATGTCGACGATGCGGCGGTGCCGGGCCGTCCGGGTCTGCGGGACGGCCTGTCCCCCGTGCTGCTCCTCGGTCATCGTGCGCGTACCCCTCTGGTTCGTCTGCCTTCGGATCATCCTCTGCCGGCCGCGGCGCCGGACGCTGCCGCGTCGAGGACGGCGGGCAGCGCGCTGACGAGCGCGTCCACCTCCTCCTCGCCGACGATCAGCGGCGGAGCGAGCCGGAGGACGTCCGGAGCGACCGCGTTCACCAGGAAGCCCGCATCCTGCGCCGCCTGCTGCGCGTGCGGCGCGACCGGCTCGGTGAGCACGATACCCAGCAGCAGCCCGGCACCGCGGACCTGCGCGACCCTGGGATGGCCCAGTCCGGCGACGCCGTCGCGCAGCCGGGCGCCGACCCGCTTGACGTGGTCGAGCAGTCCCTCGGCGGCGATGGTCTCCAGTACCGCGAGTCCGGCGGCGCAGGCGACGGGGTTGCCGCCGAAGGTGGAGCCGTGCTGGCCGGGCTCCAGCAGTTCGGCCGCGGCCCCGAAGCTCAGTACGGCGCCGAGCGGCAGCCCGCCGCCCAGCCCCTTGGCGAGCGTGATCACGTCCGGCTCGACGCCCTCGGCCTGGCAGGCCAGCCAGTGCCCCGTCCGGCCGATGCCGGTCTGGATCTCGTCCAGCACCAGCAGCGTGCCCGTGGCGGCGGTGATCTCGCGGGCCGCGGTCAGATAGCCCTCGGGCGGGACGACGACGCCGTTCTCGCCCTGCACCGGCTCGATGATCACGAAGGCCGTGTCCTCGGTGACCGCCGCGCGCAGCGCCTCCGTGTCGCCGTAGGGAACGTGGGTGACGTCGCCGGGCAGCGGACGGAAGGGGTCCTGCTTGCCGGGCTGGCCGGTCAGCGCGAGGGCTCCCATGGTGCGGCCGTGGAAGCCGCCGTGGGTGGCGACCATGCCGGTGCGGCCGGTGCGCCGTCCGATCTTGAAGGCGGCTTCGACGGCTTCGGCCCCGGAGTTGGCGAAGTAGACCCGCCCCGGCCGGCCCGCGATCTCCAGCAGTTTCTCGGCGAGCAGCACCGGCGGCTCGGCGATGAAGAGGTTGGAGACGTGGCCGAGGGTGGCGACCTGGTCGGAGACGGCCCGCACGACCGCGGGGTGGGCGGTGCCGAGCGCGTTGACGGCGATGCCGCCGACGAAGTCGAGGTACTGCTTGCCCTCGGCGTCCCACAGCCTGCTGCCCTCGCCGTGAGTCAGAGGGACGCGCGGGGTGCCGTAGTTGTTCATCAGAGCGCCCTGCCACCGGCCGGTGAGGGCGGAGTTGTCGTGCGTGATGGTCATGCGGGGCCCTCCGCGTCATCGTCCACGGTCAGCGGCGCGCCGGGCGGGGTGTGCCGCGGCGCGGGAACGGCGTCGGGCACGACCATCGTGCCGATGCCCTCGTCGGTGAAGATCTCCAGCAGGATGGAGTGCGGCACCCGGCCGTCCAGCACCCGGGCGGTGTGCACTCCGTTGCGTACGGCGTGCAGGCAGCCCTCCATCTTGGGCACCATCCCGCTCGCCAGGTCGGGCAGCAGCTTCTCCAGCTCCGCGGCGGTCAGCTCGCTGATCACGTCGTCGCTGTTCGGCCAGTCCGCGTACAGGCCCTCCACGTCGGTGAGGACCATCAGCGTCTCGGCACCCAGCGCCGCGGCGAGCGCGGCGGCGGCGGTGTCGGCGTTGACGTTGTAGACGTGGTCGTCGTCCGCGCTGCGGGCGATGGAGGAGATCACCGGGATCCGGCCGTCCGCCAGCAGTGCCTCGATCGCTCCCGTCTCCACGGAGCTGATGCGGCCCACCCGGCCGAGGTCGACGGGCTCGCCGTCGACCTCGGCCAGATGCTTGGTCGCCGCCATGATGCGGGCGTCCTCGCCGGTCATCCCGACGGCCAGCGGACCGTGCTGGTTGAGCAGGTTGACCAGCTCGCGCTGGACCTGGCCCGCCAGCACCATCCGTACGACGTCCATGGTCTCGGGCGTGGTCACCCGCAGCCCGGCGCGGAACTGCGACTCCAGTCCGAGCCGGTCGAGTTGCCTGTTGATCTGCGGGCCCCCGCCGTGCACGACCACGGGGCGCAGCCCGGCGTGCCGCAGGAAGACGACGTCCTGGGCGAAGGCCGCCTTCAGCTCCTCGTCCACCATCGCGTTCCCGCCGAACTTGATGACGACGGTCTTGCCGTGGTGCCGGGTCAGCCAGGGCAGCGCCTCGACGAGGGTCTGCGCCTTGGGCAGCGCGGTGTGCTTGCGGGCGCTCGGCTTCCGGGTGCTCATGACGAGTACGCGCTGTTCTCGTGGACGTAGTCGGCCGTCAAGTCGTTGGTCCAGATGACGGCGGACGCGGCTCCGGCGTGCAGGTCGGCGGTGATGCGGACCTCGCGGAAGCGCATGTCGACCTTGTTCCGGTCCTCGCCGACGGAGCCGCCGCGGCAGACCTGCACCCCGTTGATGGACACGTCCAGCGCATCGGGGTCGAAGGCCGCGTCGGTGGTGCCGATGGCGGCCAGCACCCGGCCCCAGTTGGGGTCCTCGCCGTGCACGGCACACTTGAGGAGGTTGTTGCGCGCGATGGTGCGGCCCACCGTGACGGCCTCGTCCTCGTCGGCCGCGCCGACGACCTCGATCCGGATGTCCTTGGAGGCGCCCTCGGCGTCCCGGATGAGCTGCTGCCCCAGGTCGGCGCAGACCGCCCGGACCGCCTCGGCGAACCCGGCCGCCTCCGGCCGCACACCGCTCGCACCGGAGGCGAGCAGCAGCACCGTGTCGTTGGTGGACATGGCGCCGTCCGAGTCGATCCGGTCGAAGGTGGTGCGGGTGGCGGCGCGCAGCGCGGCGTCCAGTTCCTCGGCCGGCAGGTCGGCGTCGGTGGTCAGCACGACGAGCATGGTGGCCAGGCCCGGCGCGAGCATGCCCGCGCCCTTGGCCATCCCGCCCACGGTCCAGCCCGCGGGGTCGGAGACGACCGCGGTCTTGTGCACGGTGTCGGTCGTCTTGATGGCGAGGGCGGCCTTCTCGCCGCCGTGCGCGGAGAGCGCGGCGGTGGCGGCCTCGACTCCGGGCAGCAGCGCGTCCATCGGCAGCCGCTCTCCGATCAGCCCGGTGGAGGCGACGGCGATCTCGGCGGCGCTGTGCTCGGTGCCGGTGGCGGAGGTCAGCGCCGCGGCGGTCTTCTCCGCGGTGGCGTGGGTGTCCTGGAAGCCGGGTGCGCCCGTGCAGGCGTTGGCGCCACCGGAGTTGAGGATGACGGCGGAGACCCGGCCGCCCTTGAGCACCTGCTCGGACCAGAGCACCGGCGCCGCCTTGACACGGTTGGCGGTGAAGACTCCGGCCGCGGCCTGGAGCGGTCCGGTGTTGGCGACGAGCGCGAGGTCGGGGGTCCCGCTCTGCTTGATTCCGGCGGCGATGCCCGCAGCCGTGAATCCGCCGGCCGCTGTGACGCTCATGGTGCGACTCCGATCGTGGAAAGTCCCAGTCCCTCGTCCAGGCCGAGGGCGATGTTCATGCTCTGCACGGCACCGCCCGCGGTGCCCTTGGTGAGGTTGTCGACCGCGCTGACGACGACGATCCGGTCCGCCTCAGGGTCCAGGGTGACCTGGAGGTGCACCGCGTTGGAGCCCTGCACGGAGGCGGTGGCGGGCCACTGCCCCTCCGGGAGCAGGGTGACGAAGGGCTCGTCCTGGTACGCCTTCTCGTAGGCGGCCCGCACCTGCTCGGCGGTGGCGCCGGGGGCGGCCTTGGCGGAGCAGGTGGCGAGAATGCCGCGCGGCATCGGGGCGAGCGTCGGGGTGAAGGAGACGGTGACCCGGCGTCCGGCGGCCGCCGAGAGGTTCTGGACCATCTCGGGGGTGTGCCGGTGGGTGCCGCCGACCCCGTACGGGCTCATCGAGCCCATGACCTCGCTGCCGAGCAGGTGCGGCTTGAGTGCCTTGCCCGCGCCGGAGGTGCCGGTCGCCGCGACGACCACGGCCTCGGGTTCGGCGAGGCCGGCCGTGTAGGCGGGCGCGAGCGCGAGGGAGACGGCGGTGGGGTAGCAGCCGGGGACGGCGATCCGCCGGGCGCCGCGCAGCGCCGCACGGGCGCCGGGGAGCTCCGGCAGGCCGTAGGGCCAGGTGCCGGCGTGCGGGGTGCCGTAGAAGCGTTCCCAGGCGGCGGCGTCGGCCAGCCGGAAGTCCGCGCCGCAGTCGACGATCAATGTCTCGTCGCCGAGCTGCTCGGCGACGGCCGCCGACTGCCCGTGCGGGAGGGCGAGGAAGACCACGTCGTGGCCGCGCAGCAGCTCCGCGGTGGTCTCCTCCAGCACCCGGTCCGCGTAGGGGACCAGGTGCGGCTGGAGGGCACCGAACCGCTGCCCGGCGTTGCTGTTCCCGGTCAGGGCCCCGACCTCGGTCTGCGGATGCCCGGCGAGCAGGCGCAGCACCTCGCCCCCCGCGTACCCGCTCGCTCCCGCCACTGCCGTGCGCACTGCCATGAGTCCTCCTCCTCGAAGGCATGACTATACGCAGGACAGCAGTTTTATGCAATGAATCGTGTGATCAACCGCCCGAGGTCGACGCGCAAACGAGGGCGGCGGCTCACGGAGCGCCCCCACCCGGCCTGCCCGCTCACAGGTTCCCGCCCGCACAGGCAAAAAATAGTAGCCATGGACATAGTAGCCATGTACTTTATTGGCCATGAGCAACGGCTCGCCGGGGCCCACGCCCGGCTTCCTGGTATGGCGGCTCGCCAACAAGTGGCGGGTCGCAGTGGATCGCGCGGTGGCTCCGCTGGGCCTCACCCACGCGCAGTACTGCCTGGTCGCGTCGCTGCACGGCATGCAGCACACCGGCGAGCGGCCCAGTCAGCGCCGGCTCGCCGACCACACCGGCCTGGAGGCGCTGTACGTCTCGAAACTGGCGCGGGCCCTGGAGTCGGCCGGGCTGATCGAACGCACCCGCGACCCCCGCGACCCCCGCGCCGTACAGCTCGCCCTCACCGAGCGGGGCCAGGCCGTCACGCGGGAGGCGATCGCAGTGGTGCAGCAACTGCTCCACCAGCTGCTGGAGCCGCTCGGCGGCCTCGACGGCCCGCGAACGGAAGCGTTCACCGACGAGCTGACAACCCTGCTCGACGTACCTCTCGCACCGTCCGCGCCGGACGACGTCACCCCTCAGAGCGACGGCACCACACAGAGGAGAGCACCATGACCACCACGGCACCCGCGGCCGACGCCCGCATGCTCGGCCTGGCCCACCATGCCGCCCGCGGCGTCCTGGAACATGTCCTGGCCCGGCACGGCCTCACGTTCGAGCAGCAGGTGGCCCTGCGCACCCTCGTCACCGCCGGTACTCCGCTGACGGCGGACGACGCCGTCGCCCGGGTCCGGGACTCCCTCAAGGCCGATCCGGTCGACATCCGTGCCACTCTCGACGAACTGCTGGCCAGACAGTCGATCGTCGCGGACGGCGCGCACCTTCTCCCCACCGACTCCGGTCGGGAGTTGCTCGCCGCCGTCGGGGCGGAGACCGCGCCCCTCGCCGCTTGCATCTGGGGCGGCATACCGGACGAGGACCTGGCGGCCGCCGGCCGCGTCCTCGCCCTGGTCACCGAGCGGGCCGACGCGCAGCTCGCGGAGCTGACCGCCTGACCACCGACCGGCGGAACGCTGCGCCGGTGACCCGGAGTGTTTCAGCCGGCGTGTGCACGCCGGCTGAAACACTCCGTCACAAGGCCCCGTCGGCCGCGCCGGGACCGCGCAGCGCCCGGCCGCTACTGCTGCCGGGTGGCCTGCCGGTCCGGCCTCACCTCAGGTGGCGGGTGAAGAACCGGGCCGCGGCCTCTCCCGCGAACTCCGGGACGCCGGTGTGGCCGCCCATGTTGGCGTGCAGGGACTTCTCCTCGGAGCCGAAGGCGTCGAACAGGTCCAGGGCGGCCTGCCGGTCGTTGCCCTCGTCGTCCCACTGCAACAGGACGTGCAGCGGAACGGTGACCCGCCGGGCCTCCTCGAACATGACGCGCGGTACGAGGCTCCCGGCGAAGAGGACGGCGGCCGCGATGCGCGGCTCGACGGCGGCGAGGCGGATGCCGATGGAGATCACTCCCCCCGAGAACCCGACCGGGCCGCCGATCCCGGGCAGCGCCAGCAGGGCGTCCAGGGCGGCCCGGCATTCCGGGACGGCCTCTTCGACGAGGGGGAGGACGAGGGCGTCGACGATCTCCTCGTCGACCGTACGGCAGGCCTCCTTGGCCCGGCGCAGGTCGGCGCGGGCCTGTTCGAGGACGGGCAGACGGGGCCGGTCGCCGCTGCCGGGGAGTTCGACGGTGGCCGTGGCGAACCCGTCCGCCGCGGCGTGCCGGGCCCGCGCCGCCAACCGCGGGTACATCCTGCGCAGTCCGAGCGTGGGGTGGCCCAGCAGGATCAGCGGGACCGGTGCGGAGGCGGTGGCGGGTGTCCACAGGATGCCGGGGATCCCGTCGAGGGTGAATTCACGTTCGAGGACGCCGTCACCGAGGGGCTGTTCGGAAGTGAAACGCATGGTCGTACCTTTCGGGAGTGCGCGTGATCGGCGCTCCCGGACGACCTATCGCCCGGCCGTGACCCCGGAGGGGAGCACCCATGTCGAAACGTTCACGGGTACCACCTCCTCGTCCTCTCGCACGGCCACCGGGAACCTAGCAGCGGACGCCGCGGGAGCGCCTACGGTTTTCCGGGCCCGCGTCACCCCGGCGGCTGGGGGAGCTTGGCGGCGACGGCGTCGAGGACCCAGTCCAGGCCGTTCGCGAAGGACGTCCCGGCGTCCACCTCCGTACCGTCGTGCACGGCCTTGGCGAGTGCCGGGAAGCGGCCGGTGGCCAGCATCTTCGTCACATGCGGCCCGTGGGCGCGCTGCCAGTCGCGGTCGGACAGGCCGGTGGCGCGCTCGGCCCGCAGGTTCGCGATCTCGCGCCTGATCGCGCCGGTGGTGTAGGCGCCGACGGTCTCCACGGCCCGCATGACGGTGTCGAGGCCGGCGAGGCCGTCGAGCGCCGACAGTCTGGCCTCGGTGACGGCGAGGCCGTTCGGCCCCAGGGTCGGGCGCCCGCCGAGCAGGTCGGCGAGCCATTCGTGGCGGAGCGCCGCCTGCCTGGTGCGGTGGGCGAGGACGCGCAGCGCCTCGCGCCAGTCGCCGGGCTGCTCGGCGGGGAGGATCTCGCCCTGGACCTCGTCCACCATGAGGTCGAACAGCTCCTCCTTGGTGGAGATGTAGCGGTACAGCCGCATCGGACCGGCGTCCAGCCGGGCGGCGACCTTGCGCAACGACACCGCTTCCAGCCCGCCCTCGTCGGCCAGCCCGACGGCGGCGGCGACGATCCGCTCGCGGTCGAGCGGCACGGGGCGAGTCGGCGGTTCCGGCCGGTCCCACACAGTCATGGGGACACCCTACTGTTGCGATACGCCGTATCGACACAATACGGTGTATCGCCATGAGCTATCGCATCGCAGTGGTCGGGAGCGGCCCTGCCGGTCTGACCTTCGCCCGCGTCCTGCACCGCCACGGCCACCCCGTCACCGTCCTCGAACGCGACCCCTCCTCCGACGCGCGTCCTCCCGGCGGCACGCTGGACCTGCACGAAGGGCTGGGCCAGCGCGCGCTGGAGAAGGCGGGACTCCTCGCGGAGTTCCAGCAGGTGTCCCGTCCCGAGGGGCAGGCCACGCGCATCCTGGCCCCCGACGGGACCGTGCTGCGCGACTGGCAGCCCCACCCCGAGGAGCGGGCCAATCCCGAGATCGACCGCGGTCGGCTCCGCGACCTGCTGCTCGGCCCGCTGGACGTGCGCTGGGGGCAGGGCGTGACACAGGTGGTGCCGGGGACACGGGACGGTGTACGGGTCCGCCTCGCGGACGGGCGGGAGGAGACGTTCGACCTCGTGATCGGCGCGGACGGCGCCCGGTCCCGCACCCGTCCGGCGGTCTCGCCGGTGACGCCGCACTACACCGGCGTCACCTTCGTCGAGACCTCCCTGGACGACGTCGACACCCGCCACCCCGACCTCGCCCGGCTGGTCGGCGACGGTTCCGTCGCGGTGTACGGCGCGAACCGGGCTCTGGTCGCCCAGCGCAACAGCGGCGGCCACGTCAAGGTGTACGCACAGTTCCGCGCACCGCTGGACTGGCATGCGGACCTGGACCTCGCGGACGGAGCGGCGGTACGGGCGCATCTGCTGGCCCTGTTCGACGGCTGGGCCGCTCCCGTCCTCGACCTCCTCCGCCGCGGCACCGCCTTCGTCCACCGCCCGCTGTACGTCCTCCCCGTGTCCCACACCTGGACGCACGTCCCCGGGGTGACGCTGCTGGGCGACGCCGCCCATCTGATGCCCCCGCTGGGGGCGGGCGCGAACCTCGCGATGCTGGAGGGCGCCGAACTCGCCGAGTCCCTCGCCACCGGTTCCGGGGATCCGGACGAGGCCCTCCGTGCCCACGAGGAACGCATGTGGGCCCGGGCCGGCAGATGGGCGGAGCTGACCACGGCCGGTCTGGAGCGCCTCGTGAGTCCGGACCCGGCCCAGGCCGTCGCCCTCTTCGACGAAGTCCAGCCGTCCTGACGCCGACGGCCGACAGGCCCCCCGCTCCGCGGGGGCGCGGAAAATGCCTCGCACCGCCGGCTGCCCCACCGTGATACTCCCTCCCATGCCTTCCTTCTCCGACTTCGACACCCGCGGCTACCGGACCGTGGATGTGGCCACCGGCTACGGCCACTGGGTCAGTACGTACGAGGACACCGTCGAGGACGTGATGGACCTCGCGCTGCTGGCCGAACTGACCGTGCCCGCCTGGAGCGGGGTGCGGCGCACCGCCGATCTGGGCTGCGGCACCGGGCGGACCGGCGCGTGGCTGCGGCAACAGGGCGTCACCGGCCCGCTCGACGGGGTCGACCTCACCCCGCAGATGCTGGAGCGGGCCCGTGCCAGGGGCGCACACGACCGGCTGCTGGAGGGCGATGTACGCGCCACCGGACTGGAGTCGGGCGCCTACGACCTGGTGATCTCCTCGCTGATCGACGAGCATCTGCCCGATCTGCGGCCGTACTACCGGGAGGCCCGGCGGCTGGCCGCCCCGGGCGCTCACTGTGTGGTCGTCGCCTTCCACCCGCACTTCATCATGGCCTCCGGCATGCCCACCCACTTCACCGACGCCTCCGGCGAGGACATCGCCATCGAGACCCACGTCCATCTGCTCAGCGACCACGTGGCGGCGGGACTGGGCTCCGGGTGGCGGCTCGTGGAGATGCGCGAGGGGGTCGTCGACGAGCGGTGGCTGGCCCGCAAACCGAAGTGGTCGAAGTTCCGCAACCACCCCGTGTCGGCCGCGCTGGTGTGGGCGCGGGAAGACGGCTGACCATCACGCGGACGGTAAGCCAAACGACGGGCGCCGCGGGGTTTGCCTTGGAGCACGCTCCAGCGCCTAGCGTCCCTGGCGGATCCCACGGAGCACCCGGCCCGGTATCCGTTCACCGCGTTTCTCTTTCCCCTTCAGGAGGTACCGACATGACCCTTCCCACCCGCCACCTCGGCGATCTGGCCGTCTCCGCACAGGGACTCGGCTGCATGGGGATGAGCCACGCCTACGGCAAATCCGACGAGGCCACCTCCGTGGCCACCCTTCACCGGGCACTCGACCTGGGCGTGAACCTGCTGGACACCTCCGACTACTACGGTGAGGGCGCCAACGAGGAACTTGTCGGCCGCGCCGTCGCGGGCCGCCGCGACGAGGTGGTGCTGGCGACCAAGTTCGGCTTCGCCAACAAGCTGGACGACCCCATCCGCATCCGCGGCGACGCGGCCTATGTGCGCCAGGCGTGCGAGGCGTCGCTGCGGCGGCTGGGCACCGACCACATCGACCTGTACTACCAGCACCGCGTGGACCCCGAGGTGCCCATCGAGGAGACGGTCGGGGCGATGGCGGAGCTGGTCGCCGAGGGCAAGGTGCGCCACCTGGGGCTGTCCGAGGCGAGTGCGGAGACGGTCCGGCGCGCCCACGCGGTGCATCCGATCAGCGCCCTGCAGAGCGAATGGTCGCTGTGGACCCGCGACCTGGAGGACGGCACGGCCCAGGTCTGCCGCGAACTGGGCATCGGGGTGGTGCCCTTCTCGCCGCTCGGCCGGGGCTTCCTGACCGGCCGCTACACCTCGGTCGACGCCATGGAGGAGTCGGACAGCAGGCGCGGCATGCCGCGCTTCGCCGGGGAGAACTTCGACCGCAACCTGGCGATCGTCGCGCGGCTGGAGGAACTGGCCGAGCGGCGCGGCGTCACGGCGGGGCAGCTCGCCCTGGCGTGGGTGCAGCACCGGGGCGACACGGTGGTGCCGATTCCCGGCACCCGGCGGCAGAAGTATCTGGAGGAGAACGTGGCGGCGCTCTCGATCTCGCTGACCGCACAGGAGTTGGCCGACATCGAGACGGCGGCTCCGCGGGACCGGATCGCCGGTGCCCGCTACGACGACGACGGCCTGGCCTTCGTCAACGGCTGACCGGCAGCCGGTCGGTGGTCGCGCGGGGTACGGCGCGGAAGGCGGCGGGCGCCGGGAAGGCCGCATGCGGGTCGCGGCCGCGGGCCGAACCGGCAGGGCCGCATGCGGGTCGCGGCTGCGGGCGGTCCGGGGCGGCGCGGTTCACGGCAGGTCGAGGTGCCAGGCGCCGGCGCCGCCCGCGAGGGCGAGGGTGGCGAGCGGATGCGCCTCGACCTGCCAGTAGGCGTGCGGCGGGGCCTTGAGCACGTAGCAGAGCGCCGCGCGCAGGACGGACGGTTCGGTGACGGCCACCGCCTGGTCGCCGTCGCCCACCGGACGGGTGTCGAGCCAGCCGCCGATCCGGCGGATGAAGGACAGCAGGGACTCCCCGCCGTGCGGAGCGGAGCACGGGTCGGCGTACCAGCGGTGCACGGCCTCCGGCTCCCGTGCCGCCACCTCGGCGAGGGTGGCGCCGCGCCAGCGGCCCATGTCGCAGTCGAGCAGCGCCGGCTGGGCGAGCGGCGCGAGGCCGAGCACGGCGCCGGTCTCCCGGCAGCGCGCCGAGGGCGAGCAGTAGCGCAGTTCGGCAGCGGCGAGGTGGGAGAGCGCGGGGGCCCTGCGCACGACCTCCTCCCAGCCGGCGGCGTCCAGGGAACGCTCGTCGTCGAAGCGCACGTTCGCCACGGAAGAGCTGCGGCCCGCGGCGAGTAACGTCATTCGCACGTGCATGCGCCGAGAGTAAGGCCGGACGGCCCGGTGTTCGAGAGGCGGACGTCCGGCAGTTGTGTGCGTACCGCGCGTTCGGACGCGGCCATGCGGGCAGAGCACGCGAAGCGGGCGGCGCCGTGGCGGCCGGGCCCACAGCCGAACTCGGAACCGACTCGTTCCGGCGAACACCCAGCAGGCCTCCATGGCATGGGATGCCGGTCGGCGGCCGGGTGGGGACTCACGTATCGTCTCCCGATATCGGAGTGCGTCACGTCAGCGGCTGTGCCGACCGAGGGAGTGGCCATGAGCAAGCCGTCGACCACCGACGGGATGCCGGACGAGCTGAGCCGCCGACTCGGGGTGCCGGACGCCGTGGTGGTCGGTCTGGGGTCGATGATCGGGGCGGGGATCTTCGCCGCACTCGCCCCCGCCGCACGGTCGGCCGGCTCCGGACTGCTGATCGGCCTGGCCCTCGCGGGGGTGGTCGCCTACTGCAACGCCACGTCCTCGGCGCGGCTCGCGGCCCGGTATCCGGCGTCGGGCGGTACGTACGTCTACGGCCGGATGCGCCTCGGCGACTTCTGGGGCTACCTGGCGGGCTGGGGGTTCGTGGTGGGCAAGACCGCCTCCTGCGCGGCGATGGCGCTCACCGCCGGCTCGTACGTGTGGCCGGGTCAGGCCCACGCGGTGGCGGTCGCGGCGGTGGTGGCGTTGACCGCGGTGAACTACACCGGCGTGCAGAAGTCCGCCCTGCTGACCCGGGTCGCCGTGGCCGTGGTCCTGGCGGTGCTCGCCGCCGTGGTGGTCGCCGCGCTCACCTCCTCGGCCTCGGACGCGGCCCGCCTCGACGTCGGGGACGACGCGACCTTCGGCGGCGTGCTCCAGGCGGCGGGCCTGCTGTTCTTCGCCTTCGCGGGCTACGCACGGATCGCGACCCTGGGCGAGGAGGTCCACGACCCCGCCCGCACCATCCCCCGGGCTGTCCCGATCGCGCTGGGCATCACCCTGGCCGTCTACGCCCTCGTCGCCGCCGCAGTCCTGACGGTGCTGAGTCCGCAGGAGTTGGCGGAGGCTGCCGCACCGCTCTCGGACGCGGCCAGGGCGGCAGGCGCAGACTCACTCGTACCGGTCGTACGCGTCGGTGCCGCCGTGGCCGCGCTCGGTTCGCTGCTCGCGCTGCTCCTCGGAGTTTCCCGCACCACCCTGGCCATGGCCCGCGACCGGCACCTGCCGCACGTCCTGGCGGCGGTCCACCCGAAGTTCGACGTGCCGCACCGCGCCGAGCTCACCGTCGGCGCCGTCGTGGCCGTCGTCGCGGCGACGGGGGACGTGCGTGCGGCGATCGGCTTCTCCTCCTTCGGCGTTCTCGTCTACTACGCCGTTGCCAACGCCTCCGCCTGGACCCTCACCGCCGCCGAGGGCCGCCCGGCCCGGATCGTCCCCGTGGCCGGGTTCGCCGGCTGCCTGCTGCTGGCTCTCGCCCTGCCGTTGTCCTCGGTGATCGCCGGGACCGCGGTGTCGGCCGCCGGTGCCACCGCCTACGGAGTCCGGCGCGCGGTGGCCGGGCGCACGCCGTGACCCGGTGCCGGTCAGGCGGTCGTCCGCCCGATCGGCCGGGCACCGCGGCGGGAGGGGGCCACTGCCCGGCAGCCGAGGGACACGACGCTCAGCCCACCGGAACGGCCGCGACGGCTTGCCAGGGCCTGTCCGACGACGAGCTCGCCCACCGCCCGCAGCAGCTCCACCCCGGCACCCGCATCAACCGGGTCATGGCCATGTTTCCCGGCCGCGAGCGCCCGACTCGTGGCCCTCGTCCACGAATCCGCCCGGTCGCCCCACGCGACGCCGGAGCCCGCGGGACGCTGACGACCGGAACGTCACGGCGCCTCGTCGCCCAGAACCTCCCGGGCCAGTTCCTTCAGCGCCTGCCGGTCCTCCGCCAGCGCCTGCTTCCCGGCCTCGGTCGCCTTGTACACCCGTCTGGTACGGCCGTCGACCACCCGCTGCTCGGACACCAGCAGCCCGTCCGCCTCCAGCCGGTGCAGGGTCGGGTACAGGGTCCCGGGACTGATCCGATAGCCGTGGCCCGCCAGTTCCTCGGTCATCCACGCACCGTGGATCTCCTCCTCGGCCGCGTGGTGCAGGATGTGCAGCCGCACCGCGCCCCGCTGGAACTCCCGCACCCTGGCCACCTCCGGCAGCGACGAAGCCGATATCGGCATCCGATCCTACGCACTGGAACGGCTCGGTCGACCTTTCCCGATGCCGCCTCGGCCACGGATACCTCCGAGCCCGTCATGGCCGGCAGCACCCCCTCGGCCGCCCCGCCGCCGCTTCCCCGACCGACACCGTGCCGAACGGGTGTGGCGCCGGGACGCTCAGATCTTCAAGATCGACTCATTGCCCCTTGTCCCGTACCCCGGGCGTCACACTCCGATCGGCCTCCTTCACCGCGCGGTCTCGGCTCAGCCCCGCGCGAGCACTTCGGCGCAGGCCGCGCCCAGGCGGCGTACCCCCTCGACGATGTCGCCCTCGGCCGCCGCGGGGGCGAAGGTGAGCCGGATGTGCGGGGCCGGGGACTCGGCGGCGAAGTAGGGACTGCCGGGCGCGACGGCGACACCGGCGCGGAGCGCGGCGGCGGTCAGCACGCCCTCGTCGGTGCCGTCGGGGAGCCGCAGCCACAGGTGGTAGCCGCCGCGCGGGGCGTGCGCCAGGCCCAGTGCGGGCACCTGGTCGGCGAGCGCGGCGAGGGTCAGTTCGCGGCGGGTGCGCAACTCGGCGGCGACGGTGCGCAGATGACGGGGCCAGGCGGGGGCCCCGACGAGTTCGAGTGCGGCCTCCTGGAGCGGCCGCGGCACGAAGAAGGTGTCGACGATCTGAATGGCGCGCAGCCGCTCCAGCACCGGCCCGCGGGCGGCCAGCGCACCCACCCGCAGGCTCGGCGAGGTGGCCTTGGTCAGCGAGCAGATGTGCACGACGACACCGTCGGGGTCCTCGGCGCGCAGCGCGGGCGGCAGCGGCCCGGCGTCCTCGTGGGCGAGGTGCCGGGCGAAGTCGTCCTCGACGAGGAAGGCGCCCGCCTCGCGGACCGCGCGCAGCACCTCGCGGCGGCGGCCCGGCGCGAGGACGGCGCCGGTCGGGTTCTGGAACAGCGGCTGGCAGACGAACACCCGCGCGCCGCTGGCCCGGAAGGCGTCCGCCAGCAGGTCGGGGCGTACCCCCTGGGTGTCCACCGGGACCGGTACGGGGCGCAGCCCCGAGGCTCGGGCCGCGGCGAGCATGCCCGGGTAGGTGGGGGATTCCACGAGCACAGCGGCGCCCGGGGGCGCGAGGGCGCGCAGCGCGGTGGTGAGCGCGGACTGGCCGCCCGCGGTGATCAGTACGTCGGCGGCGGCGACCGTGCCGCCGGGGCCACCGATCTCGCGCGCGAACCAGCCGCGCAGCTCTTCGAGTCCTTCCAGGGGCGGCCGAAGCCAGGCCCCCGGGCGGCGTCCGGCGCGGGCGAGCGCGGCGGCGAGGGCCTGCGTGGGCTGCAGGCCGGGCGGCAGATAGCCGCCGTTGAGTTCGAGCACTCCGGGCGGGGGCACGTCCAGCGTCGTGGTGACGCCGGCCGCGTCGACGCTGCGGGGCACCTGGTCGCCGGAGGCGTCCGCGCTCAGCGCCACTTCCTGCCAGGAGGTGTCGCCCCGCTGGAGCAGCGCGCCGTCCGGGCGGCGGGAGGGGGCGCGGAAGGCGCCGACGCCGGGCCGGGTGACCACCAGCCCCTCGGCCACGAGCACCCCGAGTGCCCGCGAGACGGTGACCGGCCCGGCCCGGAACCGGTCGACCAGCGACCGACTGGACGGGAGCTTTTCACCCGGGGAGTAGCGGTCCAGCTCCCCTCGAAGGGAAGCGGCCAGTTCAGCAACACTGCTACGCTCGACCATGAGAGACAACGATAGCGCTATCCGATCCGCGCGGATAGCGGACCCGGCCCCGGACCTGACAGCGCCGACAGCGGCCCCGCGTCCCGCCCTCGCGACCGCGCCCGCGACCACCCCCGCGCCGAAGCGACCGGGCCCGGCCCCCGCACCCGGCACCCCGGCGACCGGCACCGGCGCGGTCCTCGCCGTGCTGGGGGTCGTCTTCTTCTCCCTCACCTTCCCCGCCACGAGCTGGGCGCTGGACGGATTCGGCCCCTGGACGGCCGCCGCGCTGCGCTCCCTGCTCGCGGGACTGGTCGCCACGGGCGTGCTCGCGGTGCGGCGGGTACCGGTCCCGCACCGGCGGCACTGGGGCGGGCTCGCGATCGCCGCCTCCGGCGTCGTGATCGGATTCCCGCTGCTGACCACGCTCGCCCTGGAGACGACGACCACCTCGCACGCCGCCGTGATCGTGGGCCTGCTCCCCCTGACGACCGCGCTGTACTCGACCGTACGGACCGGTTCACGTCCCGCTCCGCTGTTCTGGGTGGCCGCGCTGATCGGCGCCGCCGTGGTGGTGGCCTTCGCGGTGCAGCAGAGCGGCGGCGCCCTCGCCGTCGGGGACCTGTTCCTGTGCGGAGCGCTGCTGGTCTGCGCCGCGGGCTACGCCGAGGGCGGCAGGCTGGCGCGGGAACTGCCCGCACTGGAAGTGATCGGGTGGGCGCTGGTGGCCTGCCTGCCGGTGGCCGCGGTCGGCTCCGCCGTCGCCCTGGCCCACGAGCCGGTGGCGCTGACCTCGCATTCCGTGCCGGGTCTGGTGTGGGGCGCGGTCGCCTCCCAGTTCATCGGCATGCTCCTGTGGTACCGCGCGATGGGCCTCGCCGGAGTGGCCCGGACCAGCCAGGTGCAACTCGCCCAGCCGCTGCTTACGCTGGTATGGGCGGTGCTGCTACTCGGTGAGCGCCTGTCCCCCGCCGCACCCGCGGCGGCGCTCGCCGTGCTGGTGTGCATCGTGGTCGTACAGCGCAGCCGCGCCTGACCACCGGGAACAGGAGGGCAAGTCCATGCGAGCGAACACGGGCGACCAACTGCTGATGCACGGACGGACCGTGGGGCAGCACGACCGTACGGCGGAGATCCTGGAGGTCCTGGGCACCCAGGGCGAACCTCCGTACCGGGTGCGTTTCGACGACGGCCACGAAGCCGTGGTCTCCCCCGGCCCGGACTCGGTCGTGCAGGGCCACCGGGAACCGCACGGTCAGCAGCGCTGACCGCCGTCGGAAGAACCCCCGCGGGACGGCCACCGCTCCGGCCCCCACACCGGAGACGGCTGCCCGTGTCCGGCCGGGCCGGGGCCCTCGCCCCGGCACCCACCCTCGGCAGGAGCACCCCACTCCGCACATAGGTGACCTTTCGCACCCGCCCCACCCCGCCTGTGCCGGCACAGGTAACGTCGGGCGGCGGAGCAACGTGTCCCGGCGGCCCTCACGACACTCGGGACGGGTTCGCTGCGGACCGTGAAGTTCAGCGAAAGGCACGAGGTGACGGAGTCTGTAGCCGGCGTAGCACGCGTCGGAGTGGTGGGCTGTGGGCAGATGGGTGCGGGTATCGCGGAGGTGTGTGCGCGGTCCGGCCTCGAGGTGATGGTCGCGGAGACCACCGGTGAGGCCCTGGAGCTCGGCCGCACCCGGCTGGTCAACTCGCTCGGCAAGGCCGCCGACCGCGGCAAGATCAGTCGTCAGGAGTGCGACGAGACGCTGGAGCGGCTCTCCTTCACCACCGACCTGGGCGACTTCGCCGACCGCGATCTGGTCATCGAGGCCGTGATCGAGAACGAGCAGGTCAAGACGGAGATCTTCCAGGTGCTCGACCAGGTGGTGACCCGCAGCGACGCCATCCTGGCCTCCAACACCTCCTCGATCCCGCTGGTGAAGCTCGCCGTCGCCACCTCGCGGCCCGACCAGGTCATCGGCATCCACTTCTTCAACCCGGCGCCGGTGCAGCAGCTCGTCGAGCTGATTCCCGCCCTGACCACCGGCGAGGAGACCGTCAAGCGGGCCGAGTCCGTGGTCGGCCAGGTGCTGGGCAAGCACACCATCCGGGCACAGGACCGCTCCGGCTTCGTCGTCAACGCGCTCCTGATCCCCTACCTCCTCTCCGCCATCCGGATGTTCGAGTCCGGGATCGCCAGCCGCGAGGACATCGACAACGGCATGGAGCTGGGCTGCGCCCACCCGATGGGCCCGCTCAAGCTCACCGACCTGATCGGCCTCGACACCGTCGCCTCGGTCGCCGACTCGATGTACGCCGAGTTCAAGGAACCGCTCTACGCCGCTCCCCCGCTCCTCCAGCGCATGGTCGACGCGGGCCGCCTGGGCCGGAAGGCCGGCGCGGGCTTCTACACCTACTCCTGACAGGGGTTCCGCCGCCACGTGGTGCGGGGTGCCGTCCGGTCCCGGACGGCACCCCGCACCGCTGTCCGCGGAGTTCCTCGCCGGGAGAACCTCAGCCGAGGCATGCCGGGCCTCAACAGCCCCTGCACACACGGGAGACGGCGGCGGAGGATCGCCACCCCGGCCCCACGCGGCGTACCGTTCTGAGTGTCCAGGTCGGAACGAGGAGTCCCGTATGCGCCCACACACTGACGACAGCACCGGCGCACGAGTAGCCCGGACCAGGAAGACCCGGCGGCTGACCCAGCGCGGCCTGGCGAGCCGTGCGGCGGTCTCCTACTCGACCGTGACCAAGGTCGAACAGGGCGTCATGGCCGCCTCTCCGGCTGTTCTCGGTGCGTTGGCCCGCGCGCTCTCCGTGCCGGTGACCGAGCTGACCGGCCAGCCCTACATGGACGAGCTGCGCGCCGAGCAGGTCGACGGGCTGATCCAGCCCCTTCGCGAAGCGTTCGACCTGTACGACGTCGGCGCGGACCCCGAGGTCCGGCCGCGAAGCGTCGCCGAACTGCACGCCGAGAGCGAGCGCCTGTGCGCTGCCGCCCGGCGCGCCGAATTGCGGCAGGTGACCGCGGCCCTCCCCGCGCTGCTCACCGAACTGACCGCGGCCGCCCACGAAACCGACACCGAGCAGGCATGGAAGGCGCTCGCCGCCTCCTACCGCACCGGTCACGACGTGGCCACGAAGTTCGGCATGCTGGACCTGTGCACCGTCGCACTGGAGCGGATGGAGTGGGCCAGCGTCCGCGCCTCCGACCCGGCGGGAAGCGCCGTCCGCCAGTGCATGCGCGGCCTGGTGTACCTGCGCGGAGGGGACTATCGCACCGGGCTGCGGCTGGTGCAGTCCGGCATGAGGACCATCGAACAGGCGGACCCCGGGCTGGAGCGCGAGGTCGTCACCGGTCGGCTGCACCTCGGCGCCGCGGTCCTGTACGCCCGGGCCGGTGACGACCGGGCCGACGAGCACTTGGACGAGGCCGAGAGGTACGCCGCGCGCACCGGCGAGCAGCAGACCACTCGGTGGCTGTGCTTCGGGCCGAAGAACGTCGCGGTGCACCGTGTCAGCGTCCATGCCGAACGGGACCGGTACGCCGAGGCGGTCGAAGCAGCCGAGAAGTTGAGCCCGTCCGGGCTGCCGGCCTCCCGAGTCGCGCACCACTACGCGGAGGTGGCACGGGCTCAGATGGTGATCGGCCGGACGGACGACGCTTTCGGGTCGCTCCGGATCGCCCGGTCCGTCGCGCCGCAGCAGACGCGATTGCACCCGCTGGTGCGGGAGACGTTCGCCGGACTGGAGTCGGCGAAGCGTCGACTGCCGGACAGCTTCCTCTCCTTCGGAGCCTGGCTGAAGAACTGACGGGGCGTGAAGCCCGGGCCCGAGCCATCACTCGGCGATGACAGTTCGGGGCCGACCACTCCGTGACGATGTAGCCGGACGCACACGTTTCGGCATGGAGTGGATCATGGGTCGGACTCATCAACGCGGTGACTACCTGGTGGACGAGGCCACGCGGCAGACCGTGCCGCCCGAGCCCGGCTGGGTGGGCCGCGTACAGCAGTTCCTCGGCGAGCCGCCGCCGCGGTACGTCCTGGTGCCCCCGACCGGCTACGCGTGGCGGGCCCGTCCGAAGCACGTGCGGGCCCGCCACCGCAGGGGAACGCGCGGACCACGACGCCGCATCGGACCGCAGGCGTCGCGGGCCGCGCGAACTCGGCCGTCGGCGCGCCCGGAGCCGCACCGCATGAGCGCCCTGAGGATCCGCGTCTCCCGCGACGGCGGCCGGACCTGGAGCCGGTGGCGCACGCTGCGCGGCGGCAGGCACTGTGCCGTGAGTGCCGACTGGGGGCCCTGCCGGTGCCCGCGCTGCCGGGAGGGACGTGGCCGGGATGCCGCCTGAACCCGCGACGACCACGCCCCGGGGCCGCACCTGGTACGGCGCCTGCCCCCGATGCAAGCAGCCCTTGGAGCTGACCAGCGGACGCGACGAAGCGGGTCGCGTCGTCAGCGCCCGCTGCCGCCGCTGTCCGACTCCCGCCCGCTCACCCGCCCGCCAGGAGGACCGCTGATGCCCGGGACCGCCGATCAGGACGGCACACCATGACCGGCCGGGACGTGCCGAGCGGCCTGCTGGAGGTCGTGTCCGGCGGGCTCGGGCGGTACTGGGACGGCACCGGCGTGACCGCGCCCGCCGCATGGACGGACGCAGCGCTCGCCGACCGGACCGCGGCCCTCACCGGACTGGCCTGGCAGGCGCGCGGTGCGGGGAGCGCCCATCCGGCCACCCACGCCGCCAGCCGGCTGGCCCTCGCCGCCGCGCAGGAGGCGTGGGCCTGGGGGCTGGCCCTCGCAGCGGGCGCGGACATCCCGCCGTTCCGGCTGCTCCCCCGCTGGCTGGCGCACGATCCGCCGGATGTGCAACTGGAGGCGTGCGTCCGGCTTCTGGCGGCCGCCCGCACCGGTGTACTGCCCGCGGCCCCCTACCGCTGCGCGGTCTGCCCGGCGGATCAGAACCTCCACCTGGTCGTCCACGTCCGCTGCACCGGGCCCGGTCTCCAGGAGTGGCGCTGCGGCCTGTGCGTCCGGCTGCCCGTCGACCCGGACACCGTCCCCGAGCCCCTCGACGTCCTGTACCGGCGTCAGCCGGGCCGGGACGACGACCGGCCGTGACCGGGTGTGCGCAGCCCGCGCCGGTACCGGCCGGGCCCGGGAGCGTGCCCGGGCCCGGCAGCCCGGCGTCACACGGCGGGGGTGTCGGCGTGCGGTTCGCCGCCCGGCTGGTCCGGGTCGTCGTCGTCGGAACTGCCCGACGCGTTGGGCGGTCCGGAGGAGCCGCTCGGCGTTCCGAGCGGCTTGTCGGGCTTGCTGTCGGAGGGGGCGGGCGCGGTCCGGTCCGGCACCTCCAGCGTCGGATCCGGCGCGCCTTCCGGCGCCTCCGGCGTGCCACCCGGCGCGGCCGCGGGCGGGTCGCCGGGCTTCTTGAGCTTCTCGACCGTCCGGCGGCGGGCCGCGTCGACCGAGGTCCGCACAACCGAGAGCGGCATGGCGACCGACTCCAGGGATTTTCGCTCGGCGTCCACGCCGAGGAACGTCTCCGCCAGACCTCCGATGATCATGATGCCCGCGCCGATCAGGAAGCCGATGTAGAGCCTGCCGCGTTCGGTGCCGTCGCCGATGAGCCAGCCGTAGAAGTAGGGCCCGGTGGCTCCGGCGGCCTGGCCGATGGCGAAGAAGAGCGCGATGGCCTTGCCGCGCACCTCCAGCGGGAAGATCTCACCCGCCGTCAGGTAGCCGGAGGAGGCGCCCGCGGAGGCGAAGAAGAAGATGATGCACCAGGCGGCGGTCTGGGTGGTCGCGGTCAGCACGTCGGCGACGAAGAGCGTCGCGGTGACGCCCAGTGCGCATCCGGAGAAGAGGTAGGTTCCGGCGATCATCCAGCGCCGTCCCACGATGTCGAAGAGCGGCCCCAGAATGATCGGGCCCAGCAGGTTCCCCGCGGCGAACGCGAGCAGGTACATCGGGGCGTCCTTGTCGGCGACGCCGTAGAACTTCGTCAGTACCAGGGTGTACGTGAAGAAGATCGCGTTGTACAGGAACGACTGCGTGATCATCAGCGTGGAGGCGAGCACGGCACGCTTGGGGTACCGGCGGAAGAGCACCCGCAGCAGCGTGACGTAGGTGCTGTGCGCCGACTCGCTGATCTCGATGGCGTCCTTGTCCTCGACCGGCGGCAGCTTCTTGCCGTGGGCGCGCACGGCGGACTCGATCCGGGCGATGGCGGCCTCGGCCTCGGCCTCCCGCCCGTTCATGATCAGCCAGCGGGGACTCTCGGGCAGATGGCGCCGGACGAACAGCACGGAGAAGCCCAGCACCGGGCCGAGCAGGAAACCGATCCGCCAGGCGACCGCGTCGTCGAAGGAACTGAGGATCACCAGCTCGGCGACGGTGCCGACCATGGCGCCCGCCCAGTAGGTGCCGTTGACCAGCAGATCGACCCGGCCTCGGAAGCGGGCGGGCATCATCTCCTGGATCGCCGAGTTGATGGCCGCGTACTCGCCGCCGATACCGGTTCCGGCGATGAAGCGGGTCAGGTACAGGAAGGCGTCCCAGCCGGGGCCCTGCCCGTAGGTGAGCGCGGTCAGTCCGCTGCCGAACAGATAGACGCCGAACGTCAGCAGGAAGAGTTTCCGCCGCCCGAAGCGGTCGGCCATCCGGCCGAAGAAGAGCGCACCGGTGACCTGGCCGACCAGGTAGACGGTCGCGATCAGCCCCGCCTCGCTGGAGGAGAGCCCCAGGGTGTCCGAGCGGGTGAGGACCGAGGTGACCGAGCTGGCGACCGTGATCTCCAGGCCGTCCAGGATCCACGCACAGCCCAGCGCCGCGATCATCTTCGTGTGGAAGCCGGACCAGGGCATCCGGTCGATACGAGCAGGGATCAGGCTGCGGAGCGGTGTGTCCGCCGGACGGGATGATGAGTTCGCTGCTGCCACGCCGTCACCCGTAACCGCCGCCGACCGTCCATCAGAAGATCGTCCGGGCTTCTCACCCGAAAAGATGAGGGGACATCCGCCGGTGACGGATGTCCCCTCGAACGCCGGGTCGAGACTCGGTCAGGCGCCCCGCAGCACCGCGCCCGTGCGCTCGACCGCCTCGGCGACGGCCGCATCGCGCGCGGCGGACGCCTCCTCGGCCTTGAGCGTGCGGTCCGGAGCCCGGAAGCGCAGCGCGTAGGCCAGCGACTTGCGGCCCGCACCCAGCTGCTCGCCGGTGAAGACGTCGAACAGCCGCAGCGACTCCAGCAGCTCCCCGGCACCGGCCCGCAGCGCGCTCTCCACCGCGGCGGCCGGGACGGCCGCGTCCACGACCAGGGCCACGTCCTGCGTGGCCACCGGGAACGTGGACACGTGCGGAGCCCGCACCGGGCCGCCGCCGGCCCGCTCGACCAGGTCGAGGTCCAGCTCCATGGCGCAGGTGCGCTCCGGCAGGCCCAGCGCCTTCAGCACCCGCGGATGCAGCTCCCCTGCGTGCCCGGCCAGTACCTGCGCGCCGTCCAGCAGCACGTACAGCGCGGCACAGCGCCCCGGGTGCCAGGGCGCGTAGGCGGCGCTCTCCACGGTGAGCCGCACGCCCGCCTCGACGGCGACGGTGCGCGCCGCCTCGACGGCGTCGGCCCAGGTGGCGGGACGGCCCGCGCCCCACCATCCGGCGCGCTCCCGGGAGCCGGCCAGGACGGCGGCCACGTGCCGGGGCTGCTCCGGCAGCGCGGCGTCCAGCGCGTCCAGCTCCTCCCGGGTGGGCCGCCGGGTGACCGGGGGCCGTCCGGCCGCGGCGCCGGTGCCGGTGGGCAGGAAGACCAGGCCCGTCTCGAACAGCGCCAGGTCGTGGCTGCCGCGCCCGTCGTTGCGGCGCAGCGAGGCCAGCAGGCCGGGCAGCAGCGTGGTCCGCAGCCCGGGCTCCTCGTCCGAGAGCGGATTGACGAGCTGCACGGTGCGCCTGCGCGGGTCACCCGCCTCCAGGCCCAGCGCGTCGAAGGCCGCAACCCCGACGAACGGGTACGACGGCGCCTCCACATAGCCCGCGCCCGCCAGCGCGCGGCCGACGCGGCGGTGCAGCCGCTGGCGCTCGGTCAGCCCGCGGCCCGGCAGCGGCCTGGGCAGCGTGGCGGGCAGGTTCTCGTAGCCCTCCAGCCGGGCGACCTCTTCGGCCAGATTGTTCGGGTCCGTCAGGTCGGGCCGCCAGGACGGCACGGTGACAGTCAGCTCGTCCGGCGCGCCCGGGGAGCCGGACGGCGCGGTGTTCCCGTAGACGTCGCAGCCGACCTGCTGGAGGCGGCGCACGACCGTCTCGCGGCCGTAGGCGACGCCCGCGACGCGGTCGGGGTGGTCGGCGGCCATCCGGACCGTACGCGGCCCCGAGGGAGTGGTGATCTCGGTGACGCCCGGGTCGGCCGTGCCGCCCGCGAGGAGCTTGAGCAGGTCGACGGTGCGCTGCGCCGCGGCTGCAGCCGCCTGCGGGTCGACGCCGCGCTCGAAGCGGCGCGACGCCTCCGAGGAGAGCTTGTGGCGTCGTGCGCTGCGGGCGACGGAGACCGGGTCGAAGTGCGCGGCCTCGATCACCACGTCCGTCGTACCGGCGGTGGCACCGTCCGGACCGGCGGCCGCGTCGGCGATCTCGGTGTCGGCGCCGCCCATCACGCCGGCCAGGCCGATGGGCCCGCGGTCGTCGGTGATGACCAGGTCGCCGGCGTCGAGCGTGCGCTTGACCCCGTCGAGGGTGATCAGCTTCTCGCCGCTCTCCGCGCGGCGCACCCCGATGGCGCCCTGGACACGGGAGCGGTCGTAGGCGTGCAACGGCTGGCCCAGTTCCAGCATCACGTAGTTGGTGATGTCGACGGGCAGCGAGACCGGGCGCATCCCGGCCTTCTGCAGCCTGCGCTGCAGCCAGATCGGGGACCGGGCCCCGGGCCGCAGCCCGGAGACGGTGCGCGCGGTGAACCGGTCGCAGCCCAGCGGGTCGGCGACCCGCACCGGGTAGCCGTCCGCGGTCGGCGGGGGCACGTCCAGCAGTGCCGGGTCGCGCAGCGGCAGCCCGTAGGCGGTCGCCGTCTCCCGGGCCAGGCCGCGGAGCGAGAGGCAGTAGCCGCGGTCGGGCGTCACCGCGATGTCGAGGACCTCGTCCACGAGTTCGAGCAGCTCGATCGCGTCGGTGCCGGCCTCGTGCTCCGGCGGCAGCACCAGGATCCCGCCGTGGTCCTCGCCCAGGCCCAGCTCCCGCTCGGAGCAGATCATGCCCTCCGAGACGTGTCCGTAGGTCTTCCGCGCGCTGATCTCGAACCCGCCGGGCAGCACGGCGCCCGGCAGCACGACGACGACCTTGTCGCCGACGGCGAAGTTGGTGGCCCCGCAGATGAGGTTCTGCGGCTCCCCGGTGCCGTTCGCCGCGCCCACGTCCACCTGGCAGTAGCGGATGGGCTTCTTGAACCCGGACAGCTCCTCGACGGCCAGCACCCGGCCCACCACCAGCGGGCCCTTGAGCCCGGCGCCGGTCCGCTCCACCGTCTCGACCTCGAGCCCGGCCGCGATCAGCCTGGCCGCAACGTCCCGGCCGGTCTCGGAGGCCGGCAGGTCGACGTACTCCCGCAGCCACGAAAGCGGCGCCCGCATCAGATCTCCATCCCGAACGGCAGGGTGAAGCGCACATCACCCTCCACCATGTCTCGCATGTCCTCGACGTTGTGGCGGAACATCAGCATCCGCTCGATGCCGAACCCGAAGGCGAACCCGCTGTAGCGCTCCGGGTCGACACCGCAGGCCGTCAGCACCCGCGGGTTGACCATGCCGCAGCCGCCCAGCTCGATCCAGCCCTCGCTGCTGCACGTACGGCAGGGGTTGTCCGGGTCGCCCACGGAGGTGCCCCGGCACACGAAGCACACCATGTCCATCTCGGCGGAGGGCTCGGTGAAGGGGAAGTAGGAAGGCCGCAGCCGGGTGCCCAGTCCCTCCCCGAACAGCGCCGAGACCATGTGGTCGAGGGTGCCCTTCAGGTCGGCCATGGTCAGCCCCTCGTCGACGGCCAGCAACTCGACCTGGCCGAAGACGGGGGTGTGCGTGGCGTCCAGCTCGTCGGTGCGGTAGACCCGGCCGGGGCAGATGACGTAGACGGGCAGTTCGCGCTCCAGCAGCGAGCGGATCTGCACCGGGGAGGTGTGGGTGCGCAGCACCACGCCGGAGTCCTCGGCGCCGCCCGGACCCCGCACGAAGAAGGTGTCCTGCATGGTGCGGGCCGGATGGTCGGGGTCCAGGTTGAGCGCGTCGAAGTTGAACCACTCGGCCTCGACCTCGGGCCCCTCGGCGACCTCGTAGCCCATCGCCACGAAGACGTCCTCGATCCGCTCGGACAGCGTGGTCAGCGGGTGCCGGGCGCCGGCCGGGCGGCGGTCGTGGGGCAGCGTGACATCCACGGCCTCCTCGACCAGCACGCGCTCGTCGCGCTCGCGCTCCAGCTCCTCCTGCCGGGCCTTGAGGGCCTTGCTGACGGCCCCGCGGGCCTGTCCGACCCGCTTGCCCGCTTCCGCCTTCGCCTGCGGCGGCAGCGCGCCGATCTCGCGGTTGGCCAGCGCCAGCGGGGAGCGGTCCCCCGCGTGCGCCGCCTTGACCTCGCGCAGCGCCTCCAGATCCCCGGCGGCGGCGACGGCGTCGAGCGCCTCGTCCCTGGCCCGGTCGATCGCTTCCGGTTTCAGTGCCTCGACCTCGACTGGGTCGTACGACTTGTTGGGTGCCGACATCTCTTCCCGTGTTTCCGATTGGTGGCTGCGCCCCGCCGTGCCCGGTGACTGTGCCGGGGCCCGAGTCTAAGGGGGGCCGCCCGGTGGCGGACACGCGGAGGCCGCCGGGCCTGCGGTGCCTGGTTGCGGAGTCGGCCCGTGCGCGCCGGTGCAGCTCGGTCTCAGGCCAGGAAGGCCGGGGCGCCCACGGGCAGGATAAATCGGAACCGGGCCCCGCTCGCGCCCGCGTCCTCGGCTCCCGCACCGGCCCGGGGCCGCGAGGCCGCCTCGGCGTGGTCGGCGCCCTGCGCCCGTTCGACGGTGATGACGCCGCCGTGCGCCTCCACGATGCCCTTGACGATGTAGAGGCCCAGGCCCGTACCGCCGCGCCTGCTGCCGCGCCAGAAGCGGGTGAACACACGGCTCATGGACTCCTCCGGGATACCTGGCCCCTCGTCGCTGACCGTGACGGCCGTCCCGGCGGCGCCGGGCTCCCGCGGGGACGACGCGGGGCGCACCTCGATGGTGACAGTTCCCTCGCCGTGCCGCACCGCGTTTTCCAGCAGGTTGGCGAGCACCTGCTCGATCTTGTCGGGGTCGGCCCACAGGTCGGGGAGCGAGTCGGCGATCCGCGTGCGGAAGCGGGAGGCGGGCTCGCCCGCGGCGATGTGGGCCTCCACGTGCCGCCGCACCACGGCCGGCAGGTCGAGCCGCTGGCGGCGCACCTCCAGCCGACCGGAGTCGATGCGGGAGATGTCCAGCAGCTCGGCGATGAGCCGTGTGACGCGGTTGGCGTCCGCGTTGACGGTCTCCAGCATCAGCCGCTTCTGGTCGTCGGTGAAGCGCTCCCACTTGGCCAGCAGCGTCGCGGTGAATCCCTTGACGGAGGTGAGCGGCGAGCGCAACTCGTGCGCGACGGTGGCGATCAGCTCCGCGTGGCTGCGCTCGGTGCGCCGTCTGGCCTCGGTGCCGCGCAGCGTGACGACGACCCGCTCGACCGGCCCGCGCGGGCGGTCCCGTACATAGCGCGCCGCGACCAGCACCTCGTGGCCGCCGGGCAGCAGCAGGTTCCGCTCGGGCTGCGCGCTGCGGATCGCGAGCCCGCCGTACGGGTCGGTCAGCCGCCACCAGCGGCGCCCGTCCAGGTCCTCCAGCGGGAGCGCGGTGTGCAGCGGACTGCCCAGCGCCTCCTCCCGGGACCGCCCGGTGATGCGGGCCGCCGCGGCGTTGAAGCAGACGACGCGCCCGGCGCCGTCGGCGACCACGAGTCCGTCAGGCAGGTCGTCGGGCTGCACGTCCATGCCGTTCCGCCCCTCCTCCGGCGCCCTCGGTACCCGGCGCCCGGGGGCGACACCCTACTAGCTCTGGGTGACCGCGTGGCACCTCAGCGGGCACGGGGGCATCTCAGCGGGCCCGCTGGGCGCGCGCCGAGGCGTAGAGGCAGACGGCGGCGGCCGTCGCAAGGTTGAGGCTCTCGGCGCGGCCGTGCAGCGGCACCCGCACCACGGCGTCCGCCAGCGCCCGCGTCGCCTCCGGCAGCCCCCACGCCTCGTTGCCGAACACCCAGGCGGTGGGGCCGGCCATCGCACCGGCGTCGAGCTCCTCGTCCAGGTCCCGCTCACCGGCGCCGTCGGCGGCCACCACCCGCACCCCGGCCCCGGACAGCGCCCGGGCCGCCTCCTCGACGGGGACGCCGACGGCGACGGGCAGGTGGAAGAGCGAACCGGCCGAGGAGCGCACCGCCTTGGGGTTGTACAGGTCCACCGAGGCGTCGGTCAGCACCACCGCGTCGGCCCCGGCGGCGTCCGCGCAGCGCAGCACGGTGCCCGCGTTGCCGGGGTCGCGCACATGCGCGAGGACCGCGACCAGCCGGGGGCGGGCCGCCACGATCTCGGCGAAGGGCCGGTCGACGAAGCGGCAGAGTCCCACGACGCCCTGCGGGGTGACGGTGTCGGACATCTCCGCGACCACCTCGTCCGAGGCGGTGAGCACCGGGACACGGGCCGCCCGGACCGCGTCCAGCAGGTCCGCGTGCCGGTCGGCGGCCTCCGGCGTCGCGTAGACCTCGACCAGGTGCTCCAGCGCCTCCCGCACCGCCTGCGGCCCCTCGGCCAGGAACCGCCGCTCCTTGCCACGGAAGCTCCGTCTGCCGAGCTTGCGGGCGGTGACGACGCGGGGCGACCGCAGCGAGGTCAACTCGGGGGGCATGGAGGGTGCTCGCTCACTTTCGGAGAGGGGCGGGCAGCATCCGCCGCCGCACACAGTTCTCGCCGCCGCGGCGGAGCCACGGCGGCGAGGGTGCGGCGACAGGGCCGAAGGTGTCGGGTCGAAGGCGTCAGCCGGAGGTTCAGGCGGCCTTCGGCGCGTTGACGTCGCTCGGCAGCGCCTTCTGCGCGACCTCGACCAGCGCGGTGAAGGCCGCGGCGTCGTTGACGGCGAGGTCGGCCAGCATCTTGCGGTCGACCTCGACGGAGGCGGCCTTCAGACCCTGGATGAAGCGGTTGTAGGTGATGCCGTTGGCGCGGGCAGCGGCGTTGATCCGCTGGATCCACAGCTGACGGAAGTCGCCCTTGCGCTTCTTGCGGTCGTTGTAGTTGTAGACGTAGGAGTGGGTGACCTGCTCCTTCGCCTTGCGGTACAGGCGCGACCGCTGGCCGCGGTAGCCGCTGGCCTGGTCCAGGATCGCCCGGCGCTTCTTCTGAGCGTTGACCGCCCGCTTGACGCGTGCCACGTGATTACTCCTTGTTGGCGGGTCCGGGAAGGGGCTTCACTGCCCGGCCCGAGTCGATGGGGTCCCGGTCGTGCGGGGACTTACTTGCCGAGAAGCTTCTTGATCTTCTTGGCGTCGGCCGGGGCCGCTTCGGTCTTGCCGGCAAGGCGGCGCGTCAGCGTGGACGGCTTGTGCTCGAGAAGGTGGCGGCGGCCGGCGCGCTGGCGCATCACCTTGCCGGAGCCGGTGACCTTGAAGCGCTTGCGGGCACCACTGTGCGTCTTGTTCTTCGGCATGTCGCCGTTTCACTCCTCGTCGGGACGCTCCCGGTGCCCGGCGGGCAGGCGGAAGCGCCGTTCGTTCGTTTCGGGTTCCAGGGCGGGTGCCCCGGGAGTGCTCACGCCTCGGCAGGCTCCTCGGCGGACTCCTCAGCGGGTGCGGCCCCCTGCTGGCGCTCCGCCTTGCGGGCGGCCTGCGCCTCGCGGGCCTCGGCCATCGCCTCGGTCTTCTTCTTGTGCGGACCGAGAACCATGATCATGTTGCGGCCGTCCTGCTTCGGGTTGGACTCCACGAAGCCCAGGTCCGCCACGTCGTCCGCGAGCCGCTGCAGCAGTCGGAAGCCCAGCTCGGGGCGGGACTGCTCACGACCGCGGAACATGATCGTGATCTTGACCTTGTCACCCTGCTTGAGGAACCGGACGACGTGACCCTTTTTGGTGTCGTAGTCGTGCGGGTCGATCTTCGGCCGGAGCTTCATCTCCTTGATGACCGTGTGCGCCTGGTTCTTGCGCGCTTCACGGGCCTTCATGGCCGACTCGTACTTGAACTTGCCGTAGTCCATGAGCTTGCACACCGGCGGACGGGCGTTCGCCGCGACCTCGACCAGATCGAGGTCGTACTCCTGGGCGAGCTCCAGGGCCTTGGCAAGCGGCACGATGCCGACCTGCTCGCCGCTGGGACCGACGAGTCGCACCTCGGGGACGCGAATGCGGTCGTTGATGCGGGGCTCGGCGCTGATGGGGCCTCCTCGGGTACACCGCGCGAGCGTCTGGCGGACGGCCGCGCATGAGTCTGTAATCAGTTGGTGACCACCGCACGCGGACGCGAAAAACGCCCCGGACGGGTCACAGGCGGGGCTCCTCACAGACCGGGAGCACCGCCGCGGAAACCGCGGGGCGCAGCCTGACCTTTGACCCGCGGCCCGAGGGGCCACCAGGTGGGAGAGCGGAGCCTCCACTTGCGGGCTGGAGGCGGTCCCTGTCGCTGGCGGCGGGGACGGACTTCAGCCGGTCGATTTCCCAGCATAGCAGCAGGGGGCCGGGAACGCCGCCCGGCACCCGCCGCGACGCGGCAAGTGCCGTCGGCCTTCGCGGCTGTCGCGCCGGGGCCGGGGCCCCGCCGCCGGTGCGGCGGCGGGCCGCGCGGACCGTACGACAATACGGGAGCGGCGGGGGCTTAGGGTGATCCGCATGAGTGACGCCGCAGCCGCCGGGGAGCCCTCCGGTCAGACTCCCGACTTCGACAACCTGACCCGCGACATCGCGGACGTACCGGCCGTCGAGGTGATCACCACCGTGGCGGTGCATCTGATGAGCTCCGCCGCCGTCAACCTCGGCCTGGCCGAGGAGGGCGCGCAGCACAAGGACCTGGACGAGGCGCGGAAGCTGATCCAGGCGCTGGCCGGGCTCGTCACCGCGAGCGCCACCGAGATCGGCTCGTACCACGCCGCGCCGCTGCGCGACGGCCTCAAGTCGCTCCAGCTCGCCTTCCGCGAGGCGTCCGCCGTCCCGGACGAGCCGGGGCAGGGTCCCGGCGAGAAGTACACCGGGCCCGTGCACGGCTGAGCGGCGGGACCGCTGCCGCGCGAGGCCGTCCGAGACCCTGCGCATCTCAGTCGACCCTCGCCTCGCGGCGCGGCCGGCGGTTGGGCTGCGGGTGCGTGACCACGTGTACGTAAGCCGCCACGGCCCCGCCCACCAGCGGTGCGACGATGAACATCCACAGCTGGGTCAGGGCCGCTCCACCGGCGAAGAGGGCGGGCCCCAGGCTCCGGGCCGGGTTCACCGACGTGCCGGTCAGCGGGATGCCGACCAGGTGGACGACGGCCAGCGCGATACCGATGGGCAGCCCGTCGAAGCCGACCACCGCCACCTTGTGGGTGACCGCGAGCACGGTGTAGACGAACAGGAACGTCAGCACCACCTCTGCGACGAAGGCGCCGCCGGTGTTGATGTGCACCGCCGAGCGGTCGCCGAAGCCGTTGCTGCCGAAGCTTCCGCTCGTCTCCAGGCCCGGCACCTGCTTGGCGACCAGGAACAGCAGCGCGGCGCCGGCGATCCCGCCGACCAGCTGCGAGACCCAGTACTTGACCGCCAGCTCCAGATCCAGCCGTCCGGCCAGGAACATCCCCAGCGTCACCGCGGGGTTGAGGTGGGAGCCGGAGATCGGGCCGATGGCGTACGCCATGGCCAGCATCACGAAGCCGAACGTGAGCGCGATGCCCAGCGAGCCGACGTACTCGGCCGCCAGCACGGCGGCGCCGACGCCGAAGAACACCAGCAGCAGAGTGCCCAGGAACTCCGCGGCGATCGGCTGTGGCTTGTCTTCCAGGTCTCTGAGCTGTTCCGGACTGGCCTGGAGCGACTTGACCTGCATGTCGACCTCCCGTGGGGGTCGTCGGAGACGGCCGGGGGTCGGACATTCCCGGCATTCCTCCTGAGTGTCCGACGCGGCCGCCCGGCTCGCACGTCGAGGCGGCCCGGCCGGCCCCCGCCCGGACGGCGCCGGACCCGCCCGTCAGGCCGGGTCGGCGGGACCGGCGCCGTCCGCCGGCCCGCTCCGGTCGGCGCGGGTCCGGTCGGCGCGGTAGAAAGCCGCCTCGGGCAGCGGGCTGCCCGGCGGCAGGAACGCCAGGTCGAGACCCCGGGTCAGCCGGGCGCGCAGCGTCTCGTCGGCCGCCAGCGCACCGGCCACCCGCTGGGCGAGGGACTGGAGCTCGGCACCGGGCGCCGGGGCGAGGGCGAGCACGGCGTCCCCGGAGCCGTCGGCCCTCCCGGGCGCCAGATGGGCGCCGAGCACCGCGGGCTCGGCCGCCAGCACCGCACGCAGCGCCCCGGCGACGGCGGGGTCGGCGGAGACCGACGTGTGGACCCGCCCCTCGGCCAGCGCGTGCAACGCCGCCCCGGTCAGCTCGTAGGGCACCGGACCGGCCAGGTCGAGGAGCAGCGTGTCCGCCTGCTCATGGGCGACCGCCTGGAGCGCCTGCCCCAGCGGTACGGCCACCGGGCGCGCGTCGGGCCGCCAGCGGGACAGCGCCTCGGTGGAGGTGAACGCGGGCAGCGCCCGCCGCCCGCCGGGCGCGTTCAGCGTGGGGACGGCCATCTCGCTGGTCTTGTCGCGGCGCAGCCCGTCCTCGCCGGTCTCGGCCTCGGTCAGGACGGCGACGACGGGGACCAGGAGCCGCGCCTCGCGCAGCGCCTCCAGGATCCGGGGCTCGGCCCCCGGTGCCCGGCCCTCGGCCTCCCATGCGGCGAGCGCCTCGGCGAGCGCCGCATCGGCGGTGCCGTCGTCACGGGAGAAGGCCGATGCGGGAATGTTCTTGAGCGCCACGCACCGAGCGTATCGGGTGCCGGAACCGCTGAGCTGCGGGAGGGGGCGGGCACCGGTAGCGTCGGCGGGATGAACGCGCGAGGAGGGACGGCGGGCGGCGCGCACGCGGGGGCACGCCCGCCGGAAGCCGAGCGGAAGGTGCCGCAGCCGGACGCGGCGCGGCTTCCCGAGCCGGCTCCCCCGGCGCGGCTGTCCCTGGCCGCGCAGCCGCTGGAGTGCCCGCAGGAGGCGGTGGCGCGCGGCGCGGACGAGGTGTTCGTCGCGGCGAGCGTGATGAAGGTGCACATCCTCGCGGCGCTGGCGCTGCGGGTGCAGGGGGCTCTCGGAGACCGGGCGCGGGAGGTGACGGCCCAGGAGCGGGCGTGGGCCGCAGCGATGATCGAGCGCAGCGACAACGCCGCCGCGAACGCGCTGTGGCAGGCCGCCGGAGGCGCCGCGGGCGTCACCGCGGCCGGACGGCTGCTGGGAACGACCCGCACCCGCGCGGCTCCGGACGGGCGCTGGGGGCTGAGCACCACCACGGCCGCGGATCAGCTCACGCTGCTGCGCGCCGTGCACGGGCGCGGGCCGCGGCGGGAGGTGCTCGCGCCGTGGGCGCGGCGGTGGGTGCGGCACCTGATGAGCCGCGTGATCCCGGAACAGCGCTGGGGTGTCACCGCGGCCGCCGATCCCGGTGCCGGGGCGCCCGGGGTACCGCAGGGCGAGGTGAAGAACGGCTGGCTGCCGCGCACGGCGACCGGCCTGTGGGTGATCAGCAGCGTGGGGCGGGTGACCGCGGCGGGCCGCCCCTGGCTGCTGGCGGTGCTCTCGGACGGGCACCCCACCCGGCAGGAGGGCGTCACCGCTGTGGAGCGGGCCGCCCGCGACGCGGTGCGGGGGCTCACGGACCGGGCGGGCCGGCGACCGGCCCCGCGGAGCGGCGGAGCAGCCGGGCCGGCTTCCGGGGAGTGAACCCGCGGTGCACGGCGACGGCGGTGCCGATCAGCACGGCCCCCGCCGCGCCCGCCAGGATCGCGAACCAGCCGGGTCCGCCCTGGTCCCCGGCCCGCGCGGAGCCGAAGTACTGCTTGCGGTACGAACCCACGGACGGCCGCTGGGCGCGCGGCTCGATGTGGGAGCCCACCTCGATGGCCGCCGCCGGGTCCACCAGCCCGGTGCCGACCGCGTCGCTGCGCCCGCCCTCCGGGGTGTGCCCGGCGGTGTCCGAGATCAGCTCCTTGATCTGCGCCGGGCTCAGCTCGGGGTGGGCGGCCCGCACCAGCGCGACGGCGCCGGAGGTGAAGGCCGCGGCGGCGCTGGTCCCCCAGCCCTGGTAGTAGCTGCGGTCGGGGTCGGCGATGAGGATGTCCTGGCCCGGCGCGGCCACGGTGGCGTACCAGCGGCGGGTGGAGAAGGAGGCCCGCGCGCCGTTGCGGTCGACCGCGGCCACGGCGATCACGCCGGGGTAGGCGGCGGGGTAGGAGATGTGGTCGCCGTCCTCCCCTCCGTTGCCGGCCGAGGCGACGACAACGGCGCCCTTGCGCAGCGCGTAGCGGACGGCGGCGTCCTCGCGGGCGTCGGGATGCGCGGAGTCGCTGTCGTCCCCGAGCGAGAGGTTGATGACGTCGGCGCCGTGGTCGGCGGCCCAGCGGATGCCGTCGGCCAGCGCGGTCTTGCGCCGGTCGCGGGCCTCGGCGCGCTGCGGGTCCTTCTCCTCCAGCAGCACCCGGACCGGCAGGATGCGGGCCTCGGGCGCGATGCCCAGCACCCCGTCCTCGCCGTCCTCGCCATGGCCGTGCCCGGCGATGATGCCGGCCATGGCGGTGCCGTGCCGGGCCCAGGCGCGGTCGCCCTTCCCGGCGCCCATGCCGACCATGTCCTTGCCGGAGCGGACGTTGCGGTGCAGGTCGGGGTGGTCGGCGTCGACGCCGGTGTCCAGCACGGCGACGGTGACACCGCGGCCCTTGGTGGTCTTCCACGCCTCCCGGGCGTGCAGCGCGTCCAGCGCCCACTCCTTCTCCTGGAGGCCGGCACCCCGCGCGTGCGCCGTTCCCGCGGTGAGCGGGCCGAGCGCCAGCACGGCGCAGAGCAGGGGCAGCAGCGTACGCAGCAGAGGCTTCATCGGCTCCCGTCCTCGGCGCTCGCGTCCCCGCCGCCGTGGCCGTCGGCGGACTCCTCACCGGCCCGGCCCCGGTCCTCGGTGACCCGGGCGCCCTTCGCCGCCGTGTCGGCGTCGCCGGACTCCCGCCGGACGGTGGCCTCGCGCAGCCGGCGCTCGATCCGGTCGGCGATGCCCTGGGCCTCGTGGCCGAGTCCGGCCTGCGCCGCGGCCGAGGTCTCGGCCTTGCGGGTGGCGTCGTTCGCCGACTGCGGGTCGGTGACGACGCGGCCGTCGGCGAAGCCAGAGACGGAATAGACCACGACAGGCGCGTCGCGGAGCACGTGCACCGTCCAGCTGGCGCGCTGCGCGTCACCGAAGTCGGCGGCGACCGTGCCGCGGGCGGCGTACGGACGAGGCATCAGATCGGTGCGCCGGCCGAGGTTCTGGGCGGCGAACCGCTGCCGCAGGTCCCGCATGGCGGCCGGGTCGGCCTTGGTGAACATCAGCCCGACCGTGGTGACGCTGCTGGAGGTCTCGTCGGCGTAGGTGGCCCGCACCAGCCGGGCGCAGCCGACCGGGGTGAGCGCCTTGGCCAGCAGCGGGTCGAAGGCGTGCGCGCAGCCGCTGTCGGGGGCCACCGCGACGCGGGTCCAGCGGCGGTCGGCGCCGCCGGGTCCGGCGCCCTTCCCGTCCAGGGTGCGCGGGAACAGGTCGTCCACCGGGATCTCGTGCCAGGCGGCGCGGGCCCCGTCGAACCCGGCGGCCACCGAGTGCCGTCCCGCCTCGTCCCCGGACAGCAGCGTCCCTGCGGCCGCTCCGCCCAGCAGTCCGACGCCGAGCACGAGGCAGACGGCGACGACGAGGGAACGCACCGTCAGCGGGGAGTGTCCGAAGGGCGCGGCGGTCAGCATCGGGCGCAGCCTGGCGGGCCCCCTCGGCGCGGGCGGCGGCATGGGGGGCGGGTCGGCCGGTGCGGCGGGCCGCCGGGGCGGCACGGAGGCGCCGGTGCGCTGCGGCCCCGTCCCGGTCCCGGCCCCCCTCCCGGTCCCGGTACCCGGACCGCGGCCCGGGCCGGGCGGCGGCTGGGCAGGAGCGCTCCGCGGCCCCGCGGCGGCACCGGCCGCGGCCGACGGAACGGCAGCGGCGGGCGGAGCGGCGGGACGCGGCGGAGCGGCCGGGGGCGGCGGGACGCCCGGTTGCGGCGGAGCCGCGGGTCGGGGCGGAGCGGCGGGAGGGTCGGGGACGGCAGCGCGGTCGGCGTCGGTGCTCATGTGCGGCGCCCCCCTCCGTGCGATACCGCCCCGCACGAACGCCGGTTCGCGCGTGCGTGTTCGTCGTGGCGGCGTTGAACAGTTCGCCGCGTGCGTACCGTCGCAGCGTGCGGCGTCACTCTACGGTGCGCACCGGGAGGGACGGCAACCCGGCCGAGCTGTGCTGACGCACCCGACGCGACGGGGCTGCCGGGGTGTTGCGGCGCTCCGGGGCTGTGCGGGCGCGGGCGCCTCTGGCAAGCTGCGAGAGTGTTCGATACGACTGCCGCTCCCGCCGCCGACCGCGCCCGGTACGACCGTGCGACCGCCCATCTCGACGCGCCTCTCGCGCTCGTCGACCTGGCGGCGTTCGACGCCAACGCGGACGATCTCGTACGGCGGGCCGGCGGCAAGCCGCTGCGCGTGGCCAGCAAGTCGGTCCGCTGTCGCGCCCTGTTGGAACGGGTGCTGGTCAAGGACGGGTTCCGCGGGGTGATGGGCTACACCCTCGCCGAGTCGCTGTGGCTGGCCAGATCGGGCGTCGAGGACGTGCTGCTGGCCTACCCGTCGGCCGACCGCGCCGGTTACGCGGAGCTGGCCTCGGACCCGAAGCTGGCCGCCGCGGTGACCGTGATGGTGGACGACCCCGCGCAGCTCGCCCTGATCGACGCGGCACGGGACGGCGGCACCGAGCCGATCCGGGTCTGCCTCGAACTGGACACCTCGCTGCGGCTGCTGGGCGGCCGGATCCGGGTCGGGGCGCGCCGCTCCCCGCTGCACTCCCCCGCCGAGCTGGCCGACCTCGCGCGCACCGTGCAGCGGCGCCCCGGCTTCCGGCTGGTCGGCCTGATGGCGTACGAGGGGCATGTGGCGGGCGTCGGCGACGCGGTGCCCGGTGCCGCGCTGCGCTCCCGCGCGGTGCGGCTGATGCAGCGCACGGCCCGCCGCGAGCTGGCGGCACGCCGCTCGGCGGCGGTACGGGCGGTCCGCGCGGTGGCACCGGACCTGGAGTTCGTCAACGGCGGCGGTACGGGCAGCGTGCAGCACACCGCCGCCGAGGAGGCGGTGACGGAGATCGCGGCCGGCTCGGGACTGTACGTGCCGCGGTTGTTCGACAACTTCACCTCCTTCACCGCTCATCCTGCCGCCCTGTTCGCCATGCCGGTGGTGCGCAGGCCGGGGGTGGGCGTGGTCACCGTGCTCGGTGGCGGCTATCCCGCCTCCGGTGTCGCCGGGCGCGACCGGCTGCCCGAGGTGTACCTGCCGGCCGGGCTGCGCTACGACCCGCAGGAAGGGCCCGGCGAGGTGCAGACTCCGCTGCTGGGTCCGCCCGCCGACGACCTGCTGATCGGGGACAAGGTGTGGTTCCGGCACGCCAAGGCCGGTGAGCTGTGCGAGCGGTTCGCGACGCTGCACCTGGTGGAGGGCGACCGGGTGACGGACGCGGTGCCCACCTACCGGGGCGAGGGCATGACGTTCCTGTGAGGGAGGAACGGCGGCAGGGGCCCGGCACCGGACGGTCGCCCGGGTCCCGCCGTCAGACGGCCTCACGGTTGCCGTCGTCGGCGCCCTCGCCCAGCCCGGTGCGGACCACGCCCTTGCGCAGCTCGTCCAGATCGGAGGCGGGAGGCGCCTCGGACGCGATGTCGACACTGCTCCACAGGGCGAGGAGCCCGCCCTTGACGTGCGGTGAGCGGAAGACCACGGCCTCGACGTAGGCGTCCGGCTCCAGCTTGTTCTCCACCCGCCAACGCACTCGGTACCCGGGCTGGCCGGCGACCGTGACCGCGCCGGACTCGACGACCTTGTGGTCGGTGATGCCGCCGTACGCCTTCTTGGAGTACGACTGCTTCGCGTTCTCGGCCACCTGGAGCTCGGCGGCCCCCTTCAGCGCCTTCTCGCCCTCCCAGCCGCTGGAGACGGGCAGCAGCTTCGCGCCGCCGCGCACACAGTTCGTCTCCTCCCCGGGGCAGCGGTAGGCGGCCCGGTGCGCGACGAAGCCGGATTCGGGGTCGGGCCGCTCCCATCCCTCCGGGACGGTCAGCCCGACGCCGAGCCCGGGTTCGGGTACGACGTCACCGGGTGAGCTCTCCGGCGCCGGGGACTCCCGGTCGCCGCGGTCGCCGGGCGGGTCGTCCTCGCCCTCCGGGCCGGTGGACTCCGGCGACGGGGAGGAACTGGCGGCCGCCTTGGGCTCCTCGTCGTCCGAACCGCCCGCCACCAGCACCCCGCCCACGGCGAGGGCGGCGACCAGCACGACCGCGCCGACGATGCCCGCGATGAGCGGACCGCGCCCGGCCTTCCCGCCGCCGGGTCCGGCGGCGGCGCCCGCGGCGGGCCGGGTGTGCTGGGTCCAGGTGGTGCCGTCCCACCAGCGCTGCTGCGGCGGAAGCGGGGGCGTATGCCCGGGATCGGGGTACCAGCCGGGCGGGGTCGTCATGCTCACGCCCGCACCCTAGGGCACAGGCGTACGAGGCCGCCGGGCGCCCCCGGGGGGGGGTGCGGGTCCGCGTACCCGCACCCCCCGGTGCCCTACGCGGCGCCGTGGGCGGTGTCGAGCTGGTCCGGGATGATCGAACCGTCGTTCCTGCGCACCGGACCGAGCGAGCCGTCGGGACGCGTGAAGCCCTCGGTGGAGCACGGGTAGGGCTCCCGCTTGCGGGGCAGCGGTTCGATGAACATCGGGTTCACCGCCCAGCGCCCGTCGGCGTCGTCGTAGCCGCGGCACATGATCTCCGGCTTGTTGCGGTTGAGCACCAGGTGGGTGCCCGTCGCGTCGCCGACGAAGGTGACGTCGGTGTCCGCGTCACCGCCGCCGATCGCGATCCGGTGCCGCCGGTCCTGCTTCTGCCAGGCCCGGGGCCCGTGGATACCGAAGATCTCCTGGTTGATCACGCACCGCTTGCCCTCGATGTAGGGGATCATCTCCCCCTTGCTGGGGGGCATGCCGCCGCAGCCCTCGGTCCAGGTGGTGATCCGGCCGTGCTCGACCACACTGCGGATGGCGAAGGTGTGCCGGCGGTCGATGCCGACTCCGCGCGCCCACTCCTCGGCCACCGGCTCGGAGCCCGCCGAGACGATGTAGACCTCGAAGCCGGCCTTCTTCAGCGTGCGGACCAAGTCCTGCTGCTGCTCGTAGTAGCGGCTGTAGGCCGGCACGGTGTGGGTGCCCACCCGCTGCGTGCTGCCGACGGGGGCGGCCAGGGCCTCGTCGCGCGCGGCCCTGGCGTAGGAGCGCAGCTCCGGCACGGTGTGGCCCGCGAAGAGCTGCGGCACCCAGGCGTACTGGGGAACGGTGCGCCGGTGGTTCCACTTCCCGGCGAACGCCTCCTCGCCGGCCATCGTCTCGGCCTCGCCGCGCACCTGCAGGATCTCGTCGGCGCATGCGTCGTCGGTCGAAGTGGGCAGCGGGTGCCCCACCGGCACGTCGGTGCCGCACGCCTCGGTGAGCGCCCGGTCGGCGGCGGGGGTCAGCCACGTGCTGGTGTCGGACCAGCGCTCGGGGCGCAGGATCTTGTCGTGCCGCAGGGCCCAGGCGATGGTGGCGTCCGTCGAGTCGTTCTTGACGATGGTGTTGTCCCAGTCGAACGCGGCGACCGGACGGCGGCTGCCGCGCAGGTGCCCCGAGCAGGTGCCGCGTTCGTCGATGGTGCGCTGCAGCTTGGCGCGGTTGGCGCCGTGCCAGGGGAGTTCGGTGGAGAGCTGGGGGCAGTGGCGGCCGCCGCCGTGCCCGGCTGCTGCCTGCGCCGGGACGGGCGAGAGGGTGGCGGCGAGGGCCGCGGCCGCGATGAGGCCGGTCAGGACGGATCTGCTGCGCATGTGGCGCCCCTCCTGGGCTGTCGACAGTGACTCTGTGCACGCTACATCGATGACGGGCGCGCGCTGCTCCGGCCCGCCCGCCGCGCCGCGTCTCCCGCGCCGGCGCTGCGGGCGGTGCCGGAGCCGGCCGCTACTGCGGGGTGACGTAGGCGCCCGCGATGCCGCCGTCGACCAGGAACTCCGCCGCGTTCACGAACGAGGAGTCGTCGCTGGCGAGGAAGGCGACCGCGGAGGCGATCTCCTCCGCCTCGGCGAACCGGCCCGCCGGCACGTGCACCAGCCGCCGCTGCGCCCGCTCCGGGTCCTTGGCGAACAGCTCCTTGAGCAGTGGGGTGTTCACCGGGCCGGGGCACAGCGCGTTCACCCGGATGCCCTCGCGGGCGAACTGGACGCCCAGTTCGCGGGACATCGCCAGCACCCCGCCCTTGGAGGCGGTGTAGCTGATCTGCGAGGTGGCGGCGCCCATCACCGCGACGAACGAGGCGGTGTTGATGATGGAGCCCCGCCCCTGGGCGCGCATGTACGGCAGCACGGCCTTGCAGCACAGGTAGACCGAGGTGAGGTTGACGTGCTGGACGCGCTGCCACGCCTCCAGCCCCGTCTCCAGGATCGAGTCGTCGTCGGGCGGGGAGATGCCCGCGTTGTTGAAGGCGATGTCGACCGAGCCGAAGGTCTCGTGCGCGGTCCGGAACAGCGCCTCGACCTGGTCGGGGTCGGTGACGTCCACCGCGGCGTACCGGCCGCCGACCTCCCGGGCCGCGGCCTCGCCGCGCTCGGCGTCCACGTCGGCGCAGACGACGTTCGCCCCCTCGGAGGCGAGGCGGCGGGCGGTGGCGAGGCCGATGCCGCTGCCCGCGCCGGTGACCACGGCCGTACGCCCGACCAGGCGGCGGCACACGGCGGTCTCGTTCTCGGTGGCGCTCACTGGCTCTCCTCGGTGCTGATGAAGACGTTCTTGGTCTCGGTGAAGGCGGCGAGCGCGTCGGGCCCGAGTTCCCGGCCGAGTCCCGACTGCTTGTAGCCGCCGAAGGGGGTGGAGTAGCGCACGCTGCTGTGCGAGTTGACGGACAGGTTGCCGGCCGCGACCCCGCGCGAGACGCGCAGCGCGCGAGCGCTGTCCCGGGTCCAGACCGAGCCGGAGAGCCCGTAGTCGGTGTCGTTGGCCAGCCGCACCGCCTCGTCCTCGTCCTCGAAGGGGACGACGACCGCCACGGGTCCGAAGACCTCCTCCACCGCGGCGCGCTGCCCCTCGGCGTGCGCCAGCACGGTGGCCGGGTACCAGTAGCCGGGGCCTTCGGGGACGCTGCCGCGGATGAGCGCGGGCGTCTCCTCGGGGACGTATGCGCGCACCCGCTCCCGCTGGCGGGCCGAGATGAGCGGGCCCATGGCGGTGGCCCGGTCGGCGGGATCGCCGGCCCGGAAGGCCTGCACGGCGGGCTCCAAAAGCTCCAGGAACCGGTCGTGCACGCTGCGCTGGACCAGGATGCGGCTGCGCGCGCAGCAGTCCTGGCCGGTGTTGTCGAGGAAGGAGCCTGGTGCGGAGGCCGCGGCGCGCTCCAGGTCGGCGTCGGCGAAGACGATGTTGGGGCTCTTGCCGCCGAGTTCGAGCGTGACGCGCTTCACGGACTGCGCGCAGCGGGCCATGACGCTCTTGCCGACGGCGGTGGAGCCGGTGAAGACGACCTTGGCCACCCGCGGATGGTCGACCAGGGCCGTGCCGGTGACGGCCCCCTCCCCCGGCAGCACCTGGAAGAGCCCTTCGGGCAGCCCGGCCTCCCGCGCCAGTTCGGCCAGTCGCAGCGCGGTCAGCGGGGTGTCCTCGGCGGGTTTGAGGAGCACCGCGTTCCCCGCGGCCAGCGCGGGCGCGCTGCCCCAGGCGGCGATCGGCATCGGGAAGTTCCACGGGGCGATCACGGCGACCACGCCGAGCGGTTCCGCGAAGGTGAGGTTCACGCCCCCCGCGACCGGGATCTGCTGCCCCGTCAGGCGCTCGACCCCGCCCGCGGCGTAGTCGAGCAGGTCGCGGACGTTGGCCGCCTCGCCGCAGGCGTTGCCCAGCGGGTGTCCGGCCTCGCGCATCTCCAGGACGCCGAGTTCCTCGATGCGCCCGTCGACGGCGGACGCGAACCGGCGCAGCAGCCGGGCCCGGTCGGCGGGTGCCAGCGCGGCCCAGGTGGCCTGGGCCGCTTGCGCGCGTTCGACCGCGCGGTCGACTTCCTCGGGGGTGGTGACGGGGACGGTGGTGAGCACCTCCTCCGTCGCCGGGTTGACGATGTCGAGCTGCTCGGCTCGGGGCGGGGTGGGTTCTTGCTGCTCGTGCTGCACTCGGTCGGTTCCTCACATGCGCTCGAAGGAGCGGTAGCGCTCCCAATCCGTCACGGCGGTCTCGAAGGCCCGCTGTTCCACCCGGGCCATGTTGAGGTAGTGGTCGACCACTTCGCTGCCGAACGCCTCCCGCGCCGGTGCGCTCCCCTCCCACAGCTCGGCGGCCTCGCGCAGGGTGGTGGGCACATGCGCGGCGTCGCCGGTGTAGGCGTTGCCGGTGCAGGCGGCCGGGAGCTCCAGTGCGTTGTCGATGCCGTGCAGCCCCGCCGCGATCATCCCGGCGACGGCCAGGTAGGGGTTGACGTCGCCGCCGGGCACCCGGTTCTCCAGCCGGTGCCCCGCGCCGTGGCCGATGACGCGCAGGGCGCAGGTGCGGTTGTCGGGGCCCCAGGCGACGGCGGTGGGTGCGAAGGAGCCGGGCTGGAACCGCTTGTAGGAGTTGATGTTCGGCGCGTACAGCAGCGTGAAGTCCCGCAGGGCCGCGAGCTGTCCGGCCAGGAAGTGCCGCATCAGGGGCGACATGCCGTGCTCGCCCTGCGCGTCGGCGAGGACGGGCCGTCCGTCCGCGTCCCGCAGTGAGAGGTGGATGTGGCAGGAGTTTCCCTCGCGCTCGTCGTACTTGGCCATGAAGGTGAGCGCGTGGCCCTGCTGGGCGGCGATCTCCTTGGCGCCCGTCTTGTAGATGACGTGCTGGTCGCAGGTGGTGAGCGCGTCCGCGTAGCGGAAGGCGATCTCGTGCTGGCCCAGATTGCACTCACCCTTGGCCGACTCGACGACCATGCCCGCGGTCGCCATCTCGTTGCGGATGCGGCGCAGCAGCGGCTCGACGCGTCCGGTGCCGAGGATGGAGTAGTCGACGTTGTACTGGTTGGCCGGGGTCAGACCCCGGTAGGCGCTGTCCCAGGCCTGTTCGTAGGTGTCCTGGAAGACCATGAACTCCAGTTCGGTGCCCACATACGCCTGCCAGCCGCGCTCGGCGAGCCGGTCGAGCTGCCGCTGCAGGATCTGCCGGGGCGAGGCGACGACGGGGCTGCCGTCGTGCCAGGCGAGGTCGGCGGTGAGCAGCGCGGTGCCGGGGTTCCAGGGGACGCGGCGCAGCGTGCCGGTGTCGCCGTGCATGGCGAAGTCCCCGTAGCCGCGCTCCCAGGAGGACATCTCGTAGCCGTCCACGGTGTTCAGCTCGACGTCGACGGCGAGCAGGTAGTTGCAGCCCTCGCTGCCGCCGTCGAGCACGTGCTCCAGGAAGTAGGGGGCGGCGAACCGCTTTCCCTGGAGGCGGCCTTGCATGTCGGTGAAGGCCAGGACGACGGTGTCGATCTCGCCCGCCTCGACGAGTCTCCTCAGCTCCGAGACGGCGAGCGGTGGTGTGCGGTCTGCCACGGGTGGGCCTCCTGTCGGTCCGCGGAAGCCATAAGGTAGCCGTGCATACCTTTGAAACGGAAGAGGGTCACCGGAAAGGAAGAGGCTGCGATGCCGGAGGACGACAGACTCGGCACGGTGCTGCGTACCGTACACGCGGGCAACGGGTTCGAAGAGGCACTGGAGCAGATCCTGCAGATCGTCCGGCTGGGCCTGGTCGCCGAGGGCGAGCGGCTGCCCGCCGAGCGCGAGCTGGCCGAGCGGCTCGGGATCAGCCGCGTCACCCTGCGCGAGGTGCTGAAGGTGCTCGCCGAGCAGGGCGTGGTGGCCAGCCGGCGCGGCCGGTACGGCGGCACCTTCGTCCTGCCGCAGCCGGCCGCCGAGGGGAGCGGCGCCGGGCCGGGCGAGGTGCGACTGCCGGCCGGGGCGCCGGAGCTGGCCGACACCCTCGTCTTCCGCGAGGTGCTGGAGGCGGGCGCCGCGGAGGTGTGCGCCACCCGCGGCCTGTCCGCGGCGGAGGCGGCCCGGCTGCGGGAGGCGCTGGACGCCACCCGCGAGGCGGCGCTCCAGGACTACCGGCGGCAGGACACCCTGCTGCACCTCACCCTCGTGGAGCTGGCCGGGTCCCCGTCGCTGACCGCACGGTACGCCGCCGTGCGGGCCAAGCTGAACGAGCTGCTCAACCACATCCCGCTGCTGGTGCGGAACCTGGAGCACGCCCAGCAGCAGCACGCGGCACTGGTCGCCGCCGTCCTGGAGGGGGACGGCGAGGGTGCCCGCGCCATCGCCCGCGAGCACTGCGCGGGGACGGCCTCGCTGCTGCGGGGGTTCCTGAGCTGAGGCACCGCGGGCGCGGAGTGGATGCGGAATGCCCGGTGTGCCCCGCGGTGCCGGGTGCGGTTACCGCCCCTTCACGCACGGGGGTTGCGCTGCACACCCTCCGACCACAAAGGTATGCCAGCACACCAATGGCTCACCGCGGGAGTGTGGCACATGACCCAACAGTCCGAGTCCCCCGACCGGGACCGCGCCCCGGCGACGCGGCCCGACCCGGATGCGGCGTACCTCGAACGCCGCACACTGCGGCGCGGCAGCGCCGGCCCGCTGCTGCTGACCGGGCTCGGCGTCGCCTACGTCGTCTCCGGTGACTACTCCGGCTGGAACGCCGGCCTGGCCGAGGGCGGCTTCGGCGGCCTGGCCGTCGCCGCGGTCCTGATGGGGCTGATGTACACCTGCATGGTCTTCGCCCTGGCCGAACTGTCCGCCATCCTGCCCACTGCGGGCGGCGGCTACGGCTTCGCACGGCGCGCCCTGGGCCCCTGGGGCGGCTTCCTGACCGGCACGGCCATCCTGATCGAGTACGTCCTGGCACCGGCCGCCATCGTCTGCTTCATCGGCGACTACATCGAATCCCTGGGCCTGTTCGGGCTGGAGTCCGGCTGGCCCGTCTACCTCGCCTGCTTCGCCCTGTTCATCGGCGTCCACCTGTGGGGCGTCGGCGAGGCGCTGCGCTTCTCGCTCGTCGTGACCGCCGTCGCGGTCGCCGCGCTGCTGGTGTTCGTCCTCGGCGCCCTCACCGACTTCCACACCAGCGCGCTCGACGACATCCCGGTGGACCACGGCGCCTTCGGCTCCGGCTCCTGGCTGCCGTTCGGCGTGCTGGGCATCTGGGCGGCCTTCCCCTTCGGCATGTGGTTCTTCCTCGGCGTGGAAGGCGTGCCGCTGGCCGCCGAGGAGACCAAGGACCCGGCCCGCACCCTGCCCAAGGCCATGGCCTGGTCGATGGGCATCCTGCTGCTGCTCGCGCTGCTGACCTTCGTGACCGCGACCGGGGCCCGCGGCTCGGCCGCCGTCCAGGACGTCGGCAACCCGCTGGTGGAGGCCCTGCAACCGGACGGCGAGGCCACGGCACTCTCCCGCGTCGTGAACTACGCGGGCCTGGCGGGGCTGGTGGCCTCCTTCTTCTCCCTCATCTTCGCCGGCTCCCGCCAGCTCTTCGCCCTCTCCAGGGCCGGCTACCTGCCCCGCTTCCTCTCCCTCACCAGCCGCCGCAAGGCCCCCTACCTCGGGCTGCTGCTGCCCGGAGCGCTGGGCTTCGGGCTGGCGGCGAGCAGCGGCGACGGCGCCACGATGCTCAACATCGCCGTCTTCGGCGCCACCATCTCCTACGCGCTGATGTCGCTCTCGCACATCGTGCTGCGCAGGCGCGAGCCCCATCTGGAACGCCCCTACCGCACCCCCGGAGGCGTGCTGACCTCCTCCGTCGCCCTGGTCCTGGCCCTCGCGGCCCTGGTGGCCACCTTCCTGGTCGACAAGCAGGCAGCATTGATCGCACTGGCCGTCTACGCGGTGGCGGTCGGCTACTTCGCCCTCTACTCCCGCCACCGGCTGGTGGCGGCGGCACCCGAGGAGGAGTTCGCGGCCCTGGCCGAGGCGGAGGAGGAACTGCGCGACTGACCGTCGCGGGCCGCGCGTCGCGCCCCTCCGGTGCGCTCCGGCCGAACCGCCGGAGCGCACCGGGCGGGCGCGGCCCCCGTCCGCACCCGCCCTCGTACGGGGCACCCGGCGTCAGGAGCCGGAACACCCCGAAGAACACAGCCGACAGGAGAGAGACCCCGTGGCACCACCCCTCATCGGCATCACGACCTATCTGGAACCGGTCGCACGCTGGGGCGACTGGCAGCTGCCCGCCGCACTGCTGCCCGCCTCCTACCACCGGATGGCGCAGCGCGCCGGAGCCCGCGCCGTACTGCTCCCGCCCGACGAGGACCCGGACGCGGCGGCCGACACCCTCTCCCGGCTGGACGGCCTGGTCACCGCGGGCGGTCCGGATGTCGACCCGGCCCGCTACGGCGCCGCACGCGATCCGCACACCGGCCCCGGATACTCCGAGCGCGACGCCTGGGAACTCGCCCTCACCCGGGAGGCGCTGTCCCGGCGCGTGCCGCTGCTGGCGATCTGCCGGGGCATGCAGCTCCTCAACGTCGCCCGGGGCGGCACCCTCGTCCAGCATCTGCCCGCCACGGCGGCCCATCGCGGCGCCCCCGGGGTCTTCGCCCCCCACGAGATCGCACCGGTCCCCGGCACACTGCTCGCCAAGGTGCTGGAGGAGGCGGCGGCCGTGGCCGTGCCGACCTACCACCACCAGGCGGTGGACACGCTCGGCGAAGGCCTGGTGAGCACCGCGCACGCGCTGCACGACGGCACCGTCGAGGCCCTCGAACTCCCCGGCGCCGACCACTTCGTACTCGGCGTCCAGTGGCACCCGGAGGCCGGTGACGACCTCCGGCTGATGACGGCACTCACCACGGCGGCAGCCGCCGCCGGCCTCAACCGGTGAGGGCCAGCAGCTGACGGGCGGGCCCCGCCGGCCGGGCGCCGCGCGGCCAGACCGCCCGCAGCGCCCGGCTCAGCCCGGGTCCCTCCACCGCGACCTCGATCAGCCGCCGCGCGGCCAGCTCCTCCCGCACCGCCAGCTCGCTGAGCACGGCCGGTCCCGCGCCGCTGACCGCGGCGGCCTTGACGGCCGTGGTGGAGGCCAACTCCAGCAGCGGCGGGCCGAGCCCGCCGTGTGCGGCGAGCGCGGCGTCCAGGACCTGCCGGGTACCGGAGCCGGGCTCGCGCAGCACCAGTCCGGTGGCGGCCAGTTCGCGGAGCGGGACCGGCTTGCGGCGCCGGGTCCACGGGTGCCCTGGCGCCACGACGACCAGCAGCCGGTCGTGCCCGATGACGGTGCCGTCCAGGCCCGGCGGCACCCCCAGTCCCTCCACGAAGCCCAGGTCCGCCTCCGCATCCAGGACCGTGCGGGCCACGGCCGCGCTGTTGCCGGCCCGCAGCCGCACCGCGGTGTCCGGCCGCTGGGCGCGCAGCGCGATCAGCCAGCCGGGCAGCAGATACTCGGCGATCGTCATGGAAGCGGCGACGGTGAGCCGGGAATCGCGCCGGTCGCGCAGCGCACCGACACCCGCGTCGAAGGACTCGGCGGACTCCACGATGCGCCGCGCCCAGTCGGTGACCAGCACACCGGCCTCGGTCAGCCGCGAGCCCCTGGGCGAGCGCTCCAGCAGGGTGACCCCGAGCATCCGCTCCACGGAGCGCAGCCGGGCGCTGGCGGCCGGCTGGCTGACCCCCGTCTCGCGCGCCGCGCGGCCCACACTGCCCAGCCGGGCGACGGCCAGCAGCAACTCCAGCGCGCCCAGATCCGGGACCCGGCGGGCCAGACCGCCGGACACACCCTCCCTCTCAGCCATAGGGCCAGCTTATGTCCCCATAGGGGCATGGCCCCTTCTGCCCGCCCCTGCTCCGGAGGAGCGTGGCCGCATGACCGCATCCGCGCACGCCACCGCCGAGACCGACTCCCCAGGCTCCGCACCGCCGGCAGCGGCCGAGCACCCGCCCGGACCGCGGCTGCGCGCCCTGGGGCCGAACTGGTACGCGGCGGTGATGGGGACCGCCATCGTGGCCACCGCCGGGACCGTGCTGCCGCTGCATCCGCCACGCGCCCTGCTGGACGGTGTCTGGGCACTGGCCGCGGCAGCGCTGGCGGTACTGCTGGCGTTCCGCGGAGCGCACTGGCTGCGCCACCGCGACCGGGCCCGCGCCCACCTGCTCGACCCCGCGATCGCCCCGTTCTACGGCTGCCTGGCGATGGCGCTGCTGGCGGTCGGCGGCGGCGCGCTGGCACTGGACGTCCCCGGGGCCGCCCGTCTCGACGCGGCGCTGTGGACGTCCGGGACGGCGGTCGGGCTGGCCACCACGGTGACCGTGCCCTATCTGATGATCACCCGGCACCGGGTCGAGCAGGGCAGCGCCGCCCCGGCCTGGCTGCTGCCGGTGGTGGCCCCGATGGTCTCCGCCGCGCTCGGCCCGCCGCTGGCCGCACACCTGCCCGCGGGCCCGGGGCGGCAGACCCTGCTGCTGGGCTCCTTCGCGCTCTTCGGAACGAGCCTGCTGGCGACGCTGCTGTTCCTGCCGCTGATCCTCTCCCGGCTGCTGCACCACGGCCCGCTGCCGGCGGCGCTGACGCCCTCGCTGTTCCTGGTGCTCGGGCCGCTGGGGCAGTCGGCGACCGCGCTCGGCAACCTCGCGGACGCGCAGCCGGGCACGTTCGGGGCGCTGTCGGTGCTCTACGGCGTGCCGGTGCTCGGCTTCGCACTGCTGTGGCTCGCGCTGTCGTCGGCGCTGGTGGCGCGCGCGGCACGCCGGGGCATGGCCTTCTCGCTGACCTGGTGGGCGTTCACCTTCCCGGTCGGCACCTGTGTCACGGGGGCCGCGGCGGTGTGGCGGCACACCGGAGCGGCCGCGTTCGGCTGGCTGGCGGTGGGCCTCTACGCACTGCTGGTGGCCGCCTGGGCGGCCGCCGCCGCCGGGACGGTGCGCGGACTGATCAGCGGAGCGCTGCTCGCAGCGCCGCACCGAGCACCTGCGGCGCCCGCACCAGCGACGGCCCGTACCAGGTGAGGTGGCGGCCGCTGCACAGCGCGGCCGGTGTCCCCGGAAACGCCTCGGGCCCGTCCTCGGCGGTGAACCGGTAGGGCTCGTCCGGCAGGACGACCACCTCGGCACGCCCCGGCGCGGACAGCTCCGCGAGCGGCACCCGCGGATAGCGCTCCGCGTGCCCGGCGTAGCGGTTGCGCACCCCGAGGTGGGCCAGCAGATCACCGGCGAAGGTGTCCCGGCCCAGCACCATCCACGGCTTGCGCCACACCGGTACGACCGCGCGGACGTCGAACTCGGCCCGCGCCCGGGTCCAGGCCTCCTCGGCCTCGTCGAGCCAGGCCGGGCGGGAGAGCCCGCAGCCCTGGGTGAGCACCCGGTGCAGTTCCGCGAAGCCCTGCTCCAGCGTCCGCACCTCGGTCACCAGGACCCGCAGCCCGGCTTCCCGCAGGGCCCGCAGATCCGCGGGCCGGTTCTCCTCCTCGTTGGCGAGCACCAGGTCCGGAGCCAGCCCCGCGATGGCCGGGACGTCCGGGTTCTTGGTGCCGCGCACCCTGGTGACGGCGAGGTCCCCGGGGTGCGAGCACCAGTCGGTGGCCCCGACCAGGAGTTCGGGCGCGGTGGCCGCCACCGCCTCGGTGAGGGACGGCACGAGCGAGACAACGGACCGGCACGGCATGTGCAGCACCCTATGCCGCCGCTCCGGACGGCCCCACCCCCTGGGGCCCGGCCCGCGGCCCCGGCGGGCCGGCGGCCGCACGCCGGCGGTCCTGCGCGCCCGGACGCCGGGCGCCCGGAACCGGAACTGCACCAGCGGCGCCCCGCAGCAGGCGCCCTCAGCCGACGGGCGCCAGCTCGTCCTCCAGGCCCGGGTGGGCGTCCAGCCACTTGCGGGCGGACTTCTTCTCCTTGCCCTTGCCCTTGCCGCCCTTCTGGACGGCCGCCTCCAGGGAGCCGAGGTCCTGCTCGGACATCGTGAAGTCCTTCAGCCAGCCGTACAGCTCGGGGAAGTCCTCCTTGAACCCCTTCCGCGCGGTGACGTGGATGTGGTCGCCCTTGCCCCAGGCGCCCTTGGGGTCCTTGAGTTTCTTCATCGGATATGTGCTGTAGACCCAGTGCGGCGTCCAGGTGGTGGCCAGCACCGGCTTCTTCCGCGCCACGGCGCGGTCCACGGCCGAGAGCATGGAGGAGGTGCTGGAGGAGACCACCTTGTACTCGCCCTCCAGGCCGTACGCCTTGAGGACCTTGTCCTGGAGGATCTTCATCTCACCCGCGCTGGACTCGATCCCGATGATCTTCCCGTCGAACTCCTTGCCGCGCCCCTTGAGATCCGCCAGCGAGTCGACGCCCTTGACATAGGAGGGCACGGACAGCTCCAGCGAGGTGGGACCGTACCAGGAGCCGACGTCGGTGAGTCTGTCCCGGTACTTGCGCCAGTACTGCTCGTGGGTCGTGGGCAGCCAGGCGTCCGTCTGGAAGTCGATCCGGCCCTGCGCCATGGCGGTGAACAGCGGACCGGGGTCGAGCTGCTCGACCTTCGGCTGGTAGCCGCGGTCCTCCAGGATGTTCTCCCACAGGTAGGTGGTCGCGACCGCCTCGTCCCAGGGGAAGTAGGCCATGCTGACCGACTTCCCCGCGTCCTTGCCCCGCTTCTTCGCACCGCCGGGCACCGGCACCATCTTGTCCAGGAACCCCGGGTGGGCGTTCAGCCACTTGGCGGCGGCCTGCTGCTCCCGGCCCTTGGAGGCGTCCTGGATGGCAGTCTCCAGCGAGGTGAGCTGCTGCTCCGTCAGATGGAAGTTCTTCAGCCAGCGGGCCACGACCGGGTCGTCCTGGGCGAAGCCCTTGCGGGCGACGTTGTAGAGCTTCTCCCCCTTGCCGAAGGCGCCCTTGGGATCCTTGAGCTTGGTCAGGTCGTATTTGGCGTACGCCCAGTGCGGGGACCAGAGCGTGACGACGACCGGCTGCTTCTGCTGGATGGAGCGCTTCAGCTCGGCCAGCATCGAGGAGGTGCCGGAGGAGACCACCTTGTACTCGCCCTCCAGGCCGTACGCCTTGAGGACCTTGTCCTGGAGGATCTTCATCTCACCCGCGCTGGACTCGATCCCGATGATCTTCCCGTCGAACTCCTTGCCGCGCCCCTTGAGATCCGCCAGGGACCGCACCCCCTTGACGTAGGAGGGCACGGTCAGCTCCAGCGAGGTGGGGCCGTACCAGGAGCCCAGCTTCTCCAGCTCGGAGCCGTACTTGTCCCAGTACTGCTGGTGCGTGGTGGGCAGCCAGGCGTCCGTCTGGAAGTCGGTCTCGCCCTGCGCGAGGGAGGTGTAGAGCGGGCCCGGGTCGAGCTGCTTGAGCTGGGGACGGTAGCCGCGCTGCTCCAGCGCCTCCTTCCACAGATACGAGGTGGCGATGGCCTCGTCCCACGGGATGTATCCCATCTTCAGCTGCTTGCCCTTGCCCACATCGGTGCCACCGGCGGACGGCGCGGAGGAGCCGGACTCGGCCAGGCTCAGCCCGCCCGCCGCCAGCGCCAGTGCCAGGAGGCCCGCGAGCGCGGCGAGCGTGCTCGGCCGGTAGCGGACGAACCGCATCCGGCCCATCATGGCGGCGGTCCGGGCCGCCGCGCGGCGGCCGAGCGGCGAGACGCGCATGCTCAGGGCGCCGGTCATCCGGTCCAGGTAGATGGCGAGGATGACGACGGCGATGCCGGCCTCGACGCCGAGGCCGATCTGGACCTGGGTGACGGCGGCGTAGATGCGCTCGCCGAGCCCCGGTGCTCCGGCCAGACCGGCGATGACGACCATCGACAGGGCCAGCATGATGACCTGGTTGATCCCGGCCATGACGGTCGGCAGCGCGAGCGGGAACTGCACCCGGGTGAGGGTCTGCCGGGGGCCGGTGCCGAAGGCGTCGGCGGCCTCCACCAGCTCGCTGTCGACCTGCCGGATGCCCAGCTCGGTCATCCGGACGCCCGGCGGCATCGCGAAGATGATCGTCGCCAGCAGGCCGGGAGTGGTGCCGACGGAGAAGAAGATCACGCCGGGGATGAGGTAGACGAAGGCGGGCATCGTCTGCATCACGTCGAGCACCGGGCGCACGGCGGCGCTGACCGCCTTCTTGCGCGCTGCCAGGATGCCGATCGGTACCGCGAAGAAGATGGTGATGACCGCGGCGGCCAGGACGAGCGACAGCGTGGACATCGCGTCGTCCCACAGCCCGAAGGAGTCGATCAGCACGAAGCCGGCGAAGGCGACGACGCCCGCGAGGAGTCCGCGCAGCCAGAAGGCGATGACGGCGAAGATCCCGGCCAGCAGCAGCGGCTCGACGCTGCCGAGGATCATGTTGATGCCGTCGTAGAGGCCGGTCAGCACCGTGTTGATGGCGTCGAACAGCCAGCTCAGATGGGTCTGCAGCCAGTCGACCGCGCTCTCGGCCCAGTTGCCCGGATGGAATTCAGGCACCCGCGCTCACCCCGTTCCCGTCCTCCTCTGCGGGGGGCGACTCCACCCGCGGCTCCTCGGCCAGTGCGGCGAGCAGCAGCTCGCGGTCGACGACACCCACGGGGGTGCCGGACCCGTCCGTGACGGTCAGCGGGTGCTCGCTGGTGGAGAACGGGGTGAACAGTTCGGCCAGCGGCGTCTCGGCCGTGACCGTCGGGACGACGGCGGTCGGCGGACCGCCGTCGGGCGGGGCCGCTCCGCCGCCGTCCGCCTCCCGCATGATGGCGCCCGCGGTCAGCACCCGGGAGCGGTCCACGTCCTGGGTGAAGGAGGCGACGTACTCGGTGGCGGGCCGCAGCAAGATGTCCTCCGCGGTGCCGATCTGCACGATCCGGCCGTCGCGCATCATCGCGATGCGGTCGCCGACGCGCATGGCCTCGTTCAGGTCGTGGGTGATGAAGACGATGGTCTTGTGCAGCGACTGCTGCAGCTGCAGCAGCTGGTCCTGCATGTCGCGGCGGATCAGCGGGTCCAGCGCACTGAAGGACTCGTCCATGAGCAGCAGGTCGGCGTCGGTGGCCAGCGCGCGGGCGAGCCCGACGCGCTGCTGCATGCCGCCGGACAGCTCGTCCGGCCAGGAGTGCTCCCAGCCCTGGAGCCCGGCCAGGTGCAGGGCCTCGGTGGCGCGCTGTTCGAGTTCCTCGCCCGGGACGCCCTGCACCCGCAGCCCGTAGGCGGCGTTCTCCAGCACGCTGCGGTGCGGGAAGAGCGCGAAGTGCTGGAAGACCATGCTGATCCGGTGGGAGCGCAGCCCGCGCAGTTCGCGCGGGCCGAGCGCGGTCAGGTCCTCGCCGTCGAACAGGACCCGTCCCGAGGTCGGGACCAGCAGGCCGTTGAGCATCCGCAGCAGCGTCGACTTGCCCGAGCCGGAGAGGCCCATGACGACGAATACCTGCCCTTCCGCCACCTCGAAGGAGGCATCGATCACCGCGGCGACCGTGCCTTCGGCGCGCAGTTCCTCGCGGTCCGCGCCGGCGCGCAGCCGGGCCACGGCCTCATCCGCCTGTCTCCCGAACACCTTGTACAAGTGTTCGGCTCTCAGTCTGGACACATTCACCCTCTTGACTGCGACAACAGTTATCCCGGCCTGCCATCCGTCTCGCCATGGAGCGCTGTAGATCGCTGCAACCGACGCACACCAGAAAGATGAATCACTCATGAAACTTTTGTCGGACTTGTCCTGCTCCATGAGCGTGACCCCGAATCGGGCCTCCCGCTCCCCACGGCGTCCAAAGGGGTGGAAAAGCGACCCGAGTGACACTCGGGAGCAGCGCCCGACCACCGGGCGTCACCTGTCGGCCCGGTACGGCATCATCGGCTCGTGACCACCACAGCGAACGCAGCGCACACCGGGACAGGACACACCGCGAACGGCCGCAGGCTGATGCTCCTGGACACCGCCTCGCTCTACTTCCGCGCGTACTTCGGCGTCCCTGACACGGTCCGCGCACCGGACGGAACCCCCGTCAACGCGGTACGCGGCCTGCTCGACTTCATCGCCAGACTCGTCCAGGACCACCGCCCCGCCGCACTGGCCGCCTGCATGGACGCCGACTGGCGCCCCGCGTGGCGGGTGGAGCTGATCCCCTCCTACAAGGCGCACCGCGTCGCCGAGGAGGCCCCGGGCGGGCCGGACGAGGAGGAGACCCCCGACACGCTGGGCCCGCAGGTGCCGGTGATCGAGCAGGTGCTGGACGCGATCGGAGTGGCCCGGCTCGGCGCCGCGGAGTACGAGGCGGATGACGTGATCGGCACCCTCGCCACCCGCGCCACCGGCCCCGTCGACGTCGTCACCGGCGACCGCGACCTCTTCCAGCTCGTCGACGACGCGCACGCCGTGCGGGTGCTCTACCCCGTCAAGGGCGTCGGCAGCCTGGACGCCTACGACGACGCGGCCCTGCGCGCCAAGTACGGGGTCGACGGAAGGGGGTACGCCGACCTGGCAGTGCTGCGCGGCGACCCCAGCGACGGACTGCCCGGGGTCCGCGGCGTCGGCGAGAAGACGGCCGCCAAACTGCTGGCCGAGTACGGCGACCTGGCGGGCATCCGCGCCGCGGCGGCCGACCCGGTCTCCCGGCTCACCCCCGCCCAGCGCACCAAGTTCCAGGAGGCCGCCGACTATCTGGACGTCGCGCCCACCGTGGTGCGGGTGGCGCGGAATGTCGCCCTCCCGGACACCGACCTCACCCTGCCGCGCGGCCCGCGCGATCCGGAGCTGCTGGAACAACTGGCCGAGCGCTGGGGACTGGGCGGCTCGCTGCGGCGGCTGCTGGAGGTCCTGGCGGACTGATCCGCCCCGGAGGCCGATCTGTTAGCTTAGGTATACCTAAGTTGCTCTGTGTCCAGGGAGGCCCCGTGCCCGAAAGCCCGGCCCGTCCAGCCCGCAAGAAGCCGCAGCTCCACCACGCGCGCGTGGTCCGCACCGAGCGACTGACGCCGCACATGGTGCGCGTGGTGCTCGGCGGCGACTCCCTTGCGGGTTTCCCGGCCGGTGAGTACACCGACCACTACATCAAACTGCTGTTCCCGGTCCCCGGCGTGCACTACCCGGAGCCCTTCGACATCGCGCAGATCCGCGCCGAACTGCCGCGCTCCCAGTGGCCCGCGACGCGCACCTACACCGTGCGCGCCTGGGACCCGGCCGCGCGGGAGATGACCGTCGACTTCGTCGTGCACGGCGACGAGGGACTGGCCGGCCCCTGGGCCGCCTCCGCCGCCGCCGGCGACGAGATCCGCTTCCTGGGACCCGGCGGCGCCTACGCGCCCGCGCCGGAGGCCGACTGGCATCTGCTGGCCGGCGACGAGAGCGCGCTGCCCGCCATCGCTGCCGCCCTCGCCCGGATGCCGTCCGGTGTCCCGGTCAGAGCCCTCATCGAGGTCGCCGCAGTCCAGGAGGAGCAGCCGCTGGAGGCACCGCCCGGCGCCGAGGTGCACTGGCTGCACCGGGGCTCGGCTCCCGTGGGCGAACGGCTCGTCGCGGCCGTCCGCGCCCTGGAGTTCCCACCGGGCCAGGTGCAGGCGTTCGTCCACGGGGAGGCCGGCTTCGTCAAGGAACTCCGCGGCCATCTGCGGCTGGAGCGGGGCGTCGCACGCGAGCAGCTCTCCATCTCCGGCTACTGGCGGCTCGGCGCCGACGAGGACAACTGGCAGGCGTCGAAGAAGGAGTGGAACGCCCGCGTCGAGGCCGAGCAGGAGCAGCGCCCCGCCGCATGAGGACGGCCCCGCCCGCGTGACGCCCCGCCGCCAGCCGCACGGCGGAGCCGCCCGCGGGCGGGGGCCATCAGCGCGGCTCCAGCGGCCCCCTGGGGCAGTGCCGCGGCCCCGACACGGGATTGCACCGCACGGCCCGATCCCGCGGCCCCGGCAACTCGGCCACGTAGTCGGACCCGTACCGGGCGGCCAGACCAGGGACCGGGAAGTCGGTGCTCACCATCTGCGCTCCCGACGAGAGGGCGTCGCGCAGCATCCCGGTGCTGCCGCTGCCCGCCTGCTCCAGCGGCACGTCCGAGCGGGTCCGCACGTAGAACCCGCGCCGCACCAGGTCTCGGATGACGGCCTTGCCCTCGCCGGTGGGGTCATTCACCTTCATGAAGGCGGCGTCGGGCCGGCCCGGCTCGGAGTCGGTGAACAGCACCCGCCCCTGCAGGCTCTCGCGGCCCCCGGCCCGGTAGGCGTCCTGGATCTCCCGGCCGTCGTTGTCCATGAAGAACATGACCTGCCCCCGGGTGTCACGCACCTTGGGCCAACCGTGCCGGAGCACCGACTGCTCCAGCGTGCGCCCGGGGCGCCGGATGTCGTCCGGCGTCAGCGTCGCCTCGTCGGGGAAGACGGACCGGATCTCCTCGTCCAGCGCGTCGAGCATCGCCGAGTCCCAGGGCGGACTCTCGGCCCCGCCCTGCTCCTCCAGCCGCGGATCGGTCTGCTTCAGCTCCAGCAGGATCGGCACCGCGACATGACCGGGACGGCGCTCGGACCACTGTTTGACCTGGCGCAGGCAGCCGCGCAGGGTGACGCAGGTCGAGCGGTAGTCGAAGTCCGCCCAGTGCAGCACCTTGAAACCTGGCTTGCGCAGGTCCGGGTCATCGAGCGGCGGCAGTCCGGCCCGCTTGCGCAGCAGCGGATCGGCGTAGAGACCGCCCTCGGGGTCGGGGAAGACGTCGAGTTCGATGCCGCGGGCACGCTGCCGGGCGAACTGCTCGGGCAGCGAGGAGTGACTGTAGAGCAGGTTCTGCCAGTTGGGGTCGTAGCGGGACATCAGGTTCTGCTCGGCGAGCGAGGTCGTCTCGCGGTGATAGCTGTTGTGCGTGGCCATGGCCTGGAGCTGGGTCAGCCGCAGGTCGCCGGCCGGATCACGGTGGCCGCCCCGCCCGGCGGCACCGTCCGGCTGGGCCGCGGCGGAGGTGGAGGTGAGCGCCGCGAAGGCGGCCACCGCGGTCATGGCGCAGATCCAGCGGCGGATCGCGGATCCGGCTCGGGATCGGGTGCTGCTCGTACGCACTGGGCCCCCTGTCGAGTACGGGAAGCGCGCGGACACGCGCGCCGGACGGAGCCTGCCGGGCCCGTGCGGCCGCCCGGTGCCCGCCGGTTGACGCACGCCTGAACATCCCGCCCCCGGGCCCGGCCGTCAACACCGCCTCGTCCGGGCGTGGTTCGGCGGAACGGCCGGACCCGGGCGGCGCTCCGCGGCGGCACGGCCTGCTCCGGGGCGCCCAGCGACAGCGCGGCACCCCTGGGAAGGGCACTCCCGTGTGTCCGCGAGCAGCGCAGCCAGCCGGTCCCGGGGTCCGGACTCGCAGCGAGCGGCCAGCGGCCAGCCGCCAGCCGCCAGCCGCCAGCCGTCAGCGCACGCTGGTGTACGCGACCACGCCGCGCAGCATGCCCTCGATCGCCCTGCGCGCGTTCCGGGGCACCGTGCCGCCGTCCGGCGCCGCGGCGGCCAACTGGCCGAGGACGTCGATGACCTGCTTGCACCAGCGCACGAAGTCACCGGCGGGCATGTCGGCCTCGCGCAGCACGTCGTCGAGTCCGTAGCCGTCCGCCCAGCGGAAGGCCGCCCAGGCGAAGCCCAGGTCGGGCTCGCGTTGGCCGACTCCCTCGGTGGCGGTGATCCGGTGCTCCTCCTCGAGCGCGTCCAGCCGCCCCCAGATCCGCACCATCTCCCCCAGCGCGGCACGGGCCCGGCCGCCGGGGAGCTTGGGAGGCAGCGCGTCGTCATTGCTGCGGGCCTCGAACACCAGCGCGGAGACACAGGCGGCCAGCTCGGCGGGGGGCAGCCCCTCCCACACGCCCTCGCGCAGGCACTCCGAGGCGAGCAGGTCGAGTTCGCCGTAGAGCCGGGCCAGCACCCGGCCGTCCTCGGTGACCTGGTCACCGGAGAGGTAGCCGAGCTCGGAGAGCAGCGCGTACACCCGGTCGAAGGTGCGGGCGATGGTGTTCGTACGGCCCTCGATGCGGCGCTCCAGCTGGCGGGTGTCGCGGCGCAGCCGGGTGTAGCGCTCGGCCCACCGGGCGTGGTCCTCGCGCTCGTCGCAGCCGTGGCAGGGGTGCCGGCGGATCTCCGTGCGCAGCCGCTCGATCTCCGGGTCGTCGGCGGCGGCCGAGCGCTGCTTGCGATGCCGCTCGGGCACGTGGTGGCCCGCCTTGCCGCGCAGCGCGGAGGCCAGATCCCGGCGGGACTGCGGGCTGCGCGCGTTGAAGGACTTGGGGATGCGCATCCGCTCCAGCGGCTCGACGGGCACCGGGAAGTCGATCGGGCCGAGCCGTTTGACCTGCCGCTGTGCCGTCAGGACGAGCGGCCGCGGCCCCTCCTGGCCGGTGCTCCCGTCGTATCCCCTGCGCGCGCCCGAGCCGCGGCCGCCGCTCACCCCGGCGTCCAGCACCAGCGCCAGCCCCGCGTACTTCCCGGTGGGCACATGGATGACGTCGCCCGGCCTGAGCTTCTCCAGAGCCGCTGCGGCCTGCGCCCGGCGCTGGTTGGCACCCTGCTTGGCCAGCTCCGTCTCGCGGTCCTTCAGCTCCCGGCGCAGCCGCGCGTACTCCTCGAAGTCCCCCAGATGGCAGGTCATGGAGGCGCGGTAGCCCGCCATGCCCTCCTCGTTCTTCTGCACCTGCCGGGAGATGCCGACCACCGAGCGGTCGGCCTGGAACTGCGCGAAGGAGGTCTCCAGCAGCTCGCGCGAACGGTGCCTGCCGAACTGCGCGACGAGATTGACGGCCATGTTGTACGACGGCTTGAACGACGAGCGCAGCGGATAGGTGCGCGCACCGGCCAGCCCCGCCAGCGCGGCGGGGTCCATACCGCGCTGCCACAGCACCACCGCGTGCCCCTCGATGTCGATGCCGCGCCGTCCCGCACGCCCGGTGAGCTGGGTGAACTCACCGGGGGTGATGTCGGCGTGCTGCTCGCCGTTCCACTTGACCAGCTTCTCCAGCACCACCGAGCGGGCCGGCATGTTGATGCCCAGGGCGAGTGTCTCGGTGGCGAAGACGGCCTTGACCAGGCCGCGCACGAACAGCTCCTCGACCACCTCCTTGAAGGTGGGCAGCATGCCCGCATGGTGCGCCGCGATGCCCCGCTCCAAGCCCTCCAGCCACTCGAAGTAGCCCAGGACGTGCAGATCCTTGTCCGGGATGTCGGCGGTGCGCTCCTCGACGATCTCCCGGACCCGGCCGCGTGCCGCGTTGTCGTTCAGCCGCAGACCCGAGTAGAGGCACTGCTGGACGGCGGCCTCGCACCCCGCCCGGCTGAAGATGAAGGTGATGGCCGGGAGCAGCCCTTCCGAGTCCAGCCGGTCGATCACCTCGGGCCGGCCCGGTGTCCAGATCCGGGCGCGCTGTCGGCGCTCCCGCTCGCGGTCGGCCTCCCGCTGCGGGCGGCCGCCCCGGCGCCGGTCGCGGCCGCCTCCCACCCGGCTGTTCTCCATCCGGGCCATCCGCATCAGGTCGGGGTTGACCTCGCGCTTGTCGCCGGACTCCTCGAACAGGTCGTACATCCGGCGGCCGGCCAGCACGTGCTGCCACAGCGGCACCGGGCGCTCCTCGGAGACGATCACCTGGGTGTCACCGCGGACGGTGTCCAGCCAGTCGCCGAACTCCTCCGCGTTGGAGACGGTGGCCGAGAGCGAGACCAGGGTGACCGACTCGGGAAGGTGGATGATCACCTCTTCCCAGACGGCGCCCCGGAAGCGGTCCGAGAGGTAGTGCACCTCGTCCATGACCACGTAGCCCAGGCCCAGCAGGGACTTCGAGCCCGCGTAGAGCATGTTCCGCAGCACCTCGGTCGTCATCACGACGATCGGGGCCTCGGAGTTGACGCTGTTGTCACCGGTCAGGAGTCCGACCTTGGCGGCTCCGTACCGCTTGACCAGGTCGTTGAACTTCTGGTTCGACAGCGCCTTGATGGGGGTCGTGTAGAAGCATTTGCGGCCCTGGGTGAGGGCCAGGTGGACGGCGAACTCGCCCACGATGGTCTTGCCGGAGCCGGTCGGCGCTGCGACCAGCACACCCTTTCCCGCTTCGAGGGCTTGGCACGCCTCGATCTGGAAGGGATCCAGAGCGAAGTCGTACAGGTCACGGAAGGGCGCGAGAGCGGTGGCCTGGTCGGCGGCACGCTTGCGTGCCGCCGCGTACCGCTCCGCGGGGGACAGATCCTCGGTCATCGTGTCTACGAGCCTACCGGCCGACTCCGACAGACTCACGATCTTTACCGGCCCGCGCAGCGAATCCCGTGGTCAGCGAGGTGGGCACTCCCCGGCCGGGACCCGCGCCGCGGGCCGTCCGGGGGTGCGGCCGGGGCGCGGGATGGGCCGGGGCCTCGGGCGGCGGGCTCGCTCAGGTGGCGTCGTCGAAGCCGCCGGGCGCGCGCCCCCCGCCGTCCCGGCGGTCCTCGCCGTCGTGACGCGGTCCGGGCAGCCCCTCGGCGGTGCCGATGGCCTCAGGCGTCAGGTCCAGCGGGGCCGCCTCCTCGTCGTCGAGCCCGGCGTCGGGGTTGCGGCGGCTGCGGCGGCGGTCGTTGAAGAGGCTGATGCCCACGGCGCTGAAGTACAGCAGCACGATGGGGGCCGCCAGCGCGCACATCGTCAGCGGGTCACCGGTCGGGGTGGCGACCGCCGCGAAGACGGTGATGCCCACGACCATCCCCCGCCACCAGCCCAGCAGCCGCTTGCCGGTCAGTACCCCGCCGAAGTTGAGCAGCACGAGCAGCAGCGGCAGCTCGAAGGCGAGGCCGAAGACGATGACCAGCCGGGTGACGATGTCGAGGAAGTCGTCCAGTGGGATGAGGTTGCCCGTGTTCTCCGGGGAGAAGTCCAGCAGCGTCTTGGCGGCCTTGGGCAGCAGGACGTAGGCCAGGCAGGCGCCCGCGAGGAAGAGCGGGACACCGGCGGCCACGAAGGAGCGCGCGTAGCGCTTCTCGTGGCGGTGCAGGCCGGGAGCGAGGAAGCCCCACAGCTGGTAGAGCCAGACCGGGGAGGCGACGACGACACCCGCGGTCAGCGCCACCTTCAGCATGATCGTGAAGGGCGCGATCAGGCCGTTGATGGTGATCTCGGCGCAGGTCTCGCCTTCCGCGGCGGTCTCGCCGAAACCCTTGGTGCAGCCGACCGAGTCCCGCACCGGATTCATGAGGAAATCTGCGATCTGCTTGTAATACACCATCGCCACGATGGTGACCACGAGGATGGCCAGCACCGACTTCATCAGACGGTTGCGCAGCTCCCGCAGATGGTCCGCCAGAGGCATCCGCCCCTCGGGGTCCTTCTGCTGCTTACCCTGGTTCCGGGCGGACTTGAGCAACCCTCGTCCTCGGTCTCGAAGTGTCGGTTACGGCCTGCCGGACCGCGCCGCGGTGCCACGGAGCGGACGGCGGACACGGCCGGTGGTGCGGCCGGGCTGCTCAGCTCTGCTTGGGCTGGTCCGCCGGTTCGGCGACGGGGCGCGAGGTCGCGACGTCGCCGGGAGCGGCCTGGATCGTCCGCGGGGGCGACTGCTGCGCCTCCCCGGACTTGTCCGCCTCGCCGTCGGAGGAGCCTTCCTTCTTCATCTGCTTGGCTTCGCTCTTGAGGATCCGGGCCGACTTGCCGAGCGAACGGGCCATGTCCGGGAGCTTCTTGGCGCCGAACAGCAGCAGGATGACAAGGAGGATCAGGACGATCTCCATGGGCCTCAAACCTGCGATCATGTGCCACTACCTTCTCGCCGGGGCGGCGTGTTCCGTGCCTGCCGGATGAATCGGACTGGCTGCATCGTGCGGACGTGCCGACATCGATCGTAACCCTGCGGAGTGAACGCCAGGCAATCCCCGTGCATCCGCCCGCTTGCGTACTCCGGCGCTCGTCGACGCGGCACCTGGCAGCCTACCGCTCCCGGATCCGGAGCCGGAGAGGGGCCGTACGTCGGCTATGTCTCGTTCTGCCCCTGTGTGCGGCCGGAGGCGCGACCGGCCCCCGCCTCCCGGCCGGTGCGCGCGGCCAGCGGCACCGCCGCCCGCTCCAGACTCTCCGCCGCCCGCGTGATCCGCTCGGAGCTGTCGCCGACAGCCCGGGAGAAGCGCCGCACCTCCAGCCCCACCCGTACGGCGAGCACCCCGAGCACGGCGATCCCGCAGAAGGCGAGCGCCAGGAAGAACATCGGCCAGAGCATGCGGCCAGCCTAGTGCCCCCGGTGCCACCCGCTCAGCCCGGCACTCCCGGCGCCGCGGCGGCCGTCGCGGCGGCCCCGTAGGCCTCCCCGTAGGCAGCGAGGGCCTCGCGCGCCGCCTCCCGTGCGCTGCGGGCGAGCTCCTCCGGGGCCGTGATCCGGCCGTCCGCACCCAGGCGGAGCGCCAGGCGCCGCAGCGAGGCGGGATCGGGGGTGCGCAGCGTGATGCGCAGGCCACCGTCGGCCAGCTCCTCGGCAGAGTCGTGCGGGTAGTACTCCGCGACCCAGCGCCCACCGGGACCGACCTCCACCACGACCTCCGGATCGGTGGCCGCGGGCTGCACCAGACCGGCGCTCAGGTCCCGCGGCTCTATCGGTGGCGGGTCCGAGCGCTCGTCCAGCAGCTTGATCTCGGCGACCCGGTCCAGCCGGAAGGTGCGCCGCGCCTCGGAGAGCCGGCACCACGCCTCGACATAGGTGTGACCCACGGCGAACAGCCGGATCGGGTCCACCTCGCGCTCGGTCAGCTCGTCCCGGGCCGGCGAGTAGTACCGGATCCACAGCCGGCGGCGCTCGGCGATGGCCCGGTCCACGTCGGCGAAGACGCCGCCTTCCGACTCGAAGGTGACCGAGAGCCGCGAGCTGGCGCCCGCGCTCTCCCCCGCCGCCGTCTCCAGCTTGGCGGTGGCCCGCTGCAGCGCCTCCCGGTCGCTCTCCCGCAGGCCCGGCAGCGTGGCCACGGCGCGGGCCGCGACCAGCAGTGCCGTCGCCTCGTCGGCGGCGAGCCGGAGCGGCTGCGCCGTGTCGCTGCCCAGCGCCTCGGAGTTGCGCCACCAGATGCGCTCCCCGTCGGTGTCGATCTCCAGCAGATCGCCGCCGCGGAAGCTGGTGCCGCACATGGGCAGCACGTTCAGGTCGGAGATCAGCTCGTCGTCGGAGATCCCGAAGGCGCGGGCCACCTCCTCGACCCGGGCGCCGGGCCGGTCCCTGAGATAGGTGACCAGCGAGAGCATCCTGCGGGTCTGATCGATGGCGTTGGCCGCCATGTTCCGCTCCTCCCTCAGCCCTGCGCCACGGCGCGCAGCCGGTCGATCACGTCCGCGCGCAGCTCGGCGGGCTCCAGCACGACCACGTCCGGTCCGAACTCCACCAGCCAGGCATCCAGCCCGTGCCCGTACGGGATCTCCAACTCGTCCCAGCCGTCGCCGAGTTCCCGGGTGTGCAGGGCGCGGGAGCGCAGCGGATAGCCCGCCCCGGTGCGTAGCCTGACCCGGGCGGTACTGGTGGCGCCCTCCCCCGCCCAGCGCTCGACGGTCTCGCGCACCGTCACCTGATCGGGTACCGCAGCGGTGAAGGCCCCGGTCCGGGAGCGGACCGGGCCGGTGATCCGCGAGAGCCGGAAGACCCGCTCGGCCTGCCGCTCCCGGTCCCAGCCGGCCAGATACCAGTGCCCGCGCCAGCACTCCAGGGTCCAGGGCTCGACCTGGCGCTTCTCTGAGCGGGCCGCGTTGGACTTGCGGTAGTCGAAGACGACGGGGCGGCGGTCCCGGCACGCCAGCATCAGCGGCTCGAACGCGGCCTCCCGCGCGGGAATGTGCGGCTCCAGGGTGCTGGGCTGCCGCTCCCCGCCCTGCTCGGGCAGTGCGCCGGGCGGCATCCCGCCGGCGGCGTGCAGCTTCTGCAAGGCCCCGCTGGCCGCGGCGGCGAGCCGGGCCTGCTGCCAGACCCGGGCGGCGAGACCGAGCGCGGTGGCCTCGGCGGCGTCCAGGATGATGGGCGGCAGCCGGTTGCTGTCCCGGCGGGCGACATAGCCGGTCTCCCCGTCGAGATTGTCGACGGTGTCGATGACCAGACCCAGCTCGCGCAGATCGTCCTTGTCGCGCTCGAACATCCGGCTGAAGGACTCCTCGGTCCCGGTGGACCCGTCCCCGGGACCGGACGCCGAGCCCGAGCCGAAGGCCTCGACGTAGGCCTCGATCGACGCGCGCAGCTCACGCTTGGTGAGTGGGCGGCGGGCCCCCAGCAGGCACAGCGCCAGATTCATCAGCCGCTCGGCCTTGGCAATCGCCATGGGTTCCCTCGTGCCTCTCTGATGCTGTTCTGGACCCTCGACCGTACCGCCGGCGCGGCGCGAGGCAAAAGCCGGGAGCCCCGCGGCCGACGGGGCTCCCGGCTGATGTACCGGACGTCGTCAGACCGACACGAGGTCGCAGACGAAGATCAGCGTCTCGCCCGGCTTGATCCGTCCGCCGCCCGCGCCGCGCTCGCCGTAGGCGAGATGCGCGGGGATGGTCAGCCGGCGGCGGCCGCCGACCTTCATGCCCTGGACGCCCTTGTCCCAGCCGTCGATGACCTGGCCGGCACCGAGCTGGAACTGGAGCGGCTTGCCGCGGTTCCAGCTCGCGTCGAACTCCTCACCGGTGGAGAAGGAGACGCCCACGTAGTGCACGGAGACGTTGTCCCCGGCCTTGGCCTCGGGGCCGTCGCCCTCCCACAGGTCCTGGATCTCCAGGTCGGAGGGCGGCTCGCCCTCGGGGAAGTCGACCTCGGGCTTGTCGATGCTCACGAAATTGCTCCTACGAACGTATCTGCGGGACAACCGCGCCAGTCTGCCACGGACCCGGTCACTTCACGTCGAGCACGTCCACCGAGAAGACGACCCCGTCCTTGAACTGCTTGCGCTGCTCCTTGGGGAACGCGTCCTGCGGCACCGAGATCACCACGCGGCTGCCCGCCTTGACGCCCTTGAGCCCTTCCTTCCAGCCCGGGATCTGGGCGACGGGGATCTCCTGCGGCGCACCGTTCTGCGCCCAGGTGTCGTCCAGCTGCTTGCCGCCCTTCCACGCCTTGGCCGTGAAGTGGGTCAGGATCGTGCTGTCCGCACCGACCTCCTTGCCGCTGCCCTGCACGATGGTCTCGCTCACCAGCTTGTCCGGAGCCGAGTCCTTGCCCTCGGGCATCTTGATCGAGGGGGCCTTGTTCTTCTCGACCTTGGTGCTCACCTCGGGAAGCTGCGGGTTCTGCGGCTTGTCCACCGGCTTGCCGTCGATCTCGCTGGGCGCGATCTTCTCCAGGTCGACGACGAAGACCAGCGTGGAGTCGCCGGGGATCGTCGGCGGCTGACCCTTCTTGCCGTACGCCTTGTCCGGCGGGGCGACGATCTCGACGCGGCTGCCGGTCTTCTTGCCGACCAGCGCCTCGTCCCAGCCCTTGATGACCTTGCCGGTGCCGATCTGGAAGGTGGCGGGCATCTTCCGCTTCCAACTGCTGTCGAACTCGTCGCCGTTCCACAGCTGGCCCACGTAGTGCGCGCTGACGGCGTCGCCCTTGCGCACCTTCTGCCCGTCGCCGCTCTTGAGCACCTTGGTCTTCAGGTCGGAGGGCGGATCGCCCTCCCCCTTGTCGATCTTGGGCTTCTTCCCCCAGGATCCGCTCACCGCCGGCGGGCTGCCCTTGGAGTCGGAGGAGCTGTCGTCACTCCCGCAGGCCGCCGCCGAGACGGCCAGCAGCGGAACGACCAGGAGAGCAGCGGCACGCCGGGCGGCGCGCCCGCGCGGGGTCCGGAAGGCTCGCGGGGTACGGGGGGTCGAGCCCCCGGAGAAATACAACATGAGTCCCACTCACGGGTATAGGGATGGTCCTGCGGAGATGACAGCCTACGACCCAGCAACGAGGCTGCCACCGCCCACGACACGGCACCGCACACCGGTGGTCAACTCACGCTGACACACGCCGAGGGCGGCCCCGCAGCCCGGGACCGCCCTCGGCGACACTCGCGGCCGCCGCACCGGACAACCGTCACATGCCCGCGATCAGCTTCTCCACCCGCTCGTCCACCGACCTGAACGGGTCCTTGCACAGCACCGTGCGCTGCGCCTGGTCGTTCAGCTTGAGGTGCACCCAGTCGACGGTGAAGTCCCGGCGCTGCTCCTGGGCCCTGCGGATGAAGTCGCCGCGCAGCCGGGCACGGGTGGTCTGCGGCGGCACCGATTTGCCCTCGAAGATCTTGACGTCGTCACAGATCCGGGCCGCCCTGCCGCTGCGCTCCAGCAGGTAGTAGAGACCGCGGCGGCGGTGGATGTCGTGGTAGGCGAGATCTATCTGCGCGATCCTCGGGTGCGACATGGTGATGTTGTTCTTGTTCCGGTACCGCTCGATGAGCTGGTACTTCATCACCCAGTCGATCTCAGTGTTGATCTTGTCCAGCTCCTGGGTGCGCACCGCCTCCAGGGCCCGCCCCCACAGCTCCAGCACCTGCTCGACCCGGCCGGTGCGGATGCCGCGCCGGTCGCAGAAGTCCAGCGCCTTGTCGAAGTACTCCTGCTGGACCTCCAGCGCGGACGCCTCCCGGCCGCTGGCCAGCCGCACCTTGCGCTGGCCCGTGATGTCGTGGCTGACCTCGCGGATCGCCCGGATCGGGTTCTCCAGCGTCAGGTCCCGCATCACCGTGCCCGCTTCGATCATGCGCAGCACCAGATCGGTGGCGCCGACCTTGAGCAGCATCGTCGTCTCCGACATGTTGGAGTCGCCGACGATCACGTGCAGCCTGCGGTACCGCTCGGCGTCCGCGTGCGGCTCGTCCCGGGTGTTGATGATCGGCCGCGAGCGGGTGGTCGCCGAGCTGACGCCCTCCCAGATGTGCTCGGCACGCTGGCTGACGCAGTAGACCGCACCGCGCGGGGTCTGCAGCACCTTGCCCGCGCCGCACACCAGCTGCCGCGTCACCAGGAACGGGATGAGCACGTCGGCGAGCCGGGAGAACTCCCCGTGCCGGGCCACCAGATAGTTCTCGTGGCACCCGTAGGAGTTGCCCGCCGAGTCGGTGTTGTTCTTGAAGAGATAGACGTCGCCCGCGATCCCCTCCTCGTGCAGCCGGCGCTCGGCATCGACGAGGAGGCCCTCGAGAATGCGCTCACCCGACTTGTCGTGCGTGACCAGCTCGGTCACGTTGTCGCACTCCGGAGTGGCGTACTCCGGGTGCGAACCCACGTCCAGGTAGAGGCGCGCGCCGTTCCGCAGAAACACATTGCTGCTGCGGCCCCATGACACAACACGGCGGAAGAGGTACCGCGCCACCTCGTCGGGGGACAGCCGGCGCTGGCCCCGGAACGTACATGTGACGCCGTACTCGTTCTCCAGCCCGAAGATTCGGCGGTCCATGCCTGAACATTACGCCTGCGGGAAGGATCTGAAACCGGGTTCGCCGCAGCCGTTCCGATCAGTTTCCGCACCTGGCAGGCTTTCCGGAGGCGCGCCCGCGGTACGCGGCTCCCCCGTCCGGGCCCCGCCGCGAGTGTCCGCGCCCAGGGATGCCGGTGCGGCCGGCGCGTCGGCCGGCCGCACCGCCGCGGAAGCCACGAACGCCCCGCCGGACACCGCCGCACCGGCGGACGGTGGCTCCTCCGGGGGTGCCAGGAACCGCCGCGCCGCCACGACGACGGCCACCGCCGCCACCCCGCCGGCCCCGGCCAGCGCGAAACCCGCCCCCGTGCCGCCCCGCTCGATGACCGGGCCGACCGCGGCCGTGCCCGCAGCGGCACCCACCCCGAACGTCGTCACCAGCCAGGAGAACGCCTCGGTCACCGTCCCCGACGGAGCGTGCCGGTCCACCACCACGAAGGCACACGCCAGGGACGGGGCCAGGAAGAGCCCGGAGAGCGCGCCCAGCACCGCCATCACCGGAGTCCCCGGCACCAGCGCCAGCGGCAGGTTGCCCAGCGCGAAGAGGCCCACCAGCACCCGCAGCCGCCCCTCGTGGCTGCCCGGCCAGCGGCGGGCGCCGTAGCTGATCCCGCCCACGAGCGCTCCAGTGCCCTGGGCCGCCAGCAGATAGGTGGAGATCAGCTTGTCGGAGTGGTCGTCGGCGTAGGAGACCGCGGCCAGCGCGAAGGTCCCCAGCGCCAGCCCCACGAAGAAGAACGAGGCCAGCAGCACCTTCAGCCCCGGCGAACGCAGTGCCCCCAGCCAGTGCGGCTTGCGCGGTGCGGAGCGCCAGCGGCGGGACGGCGGGGAGAGGACCACCGAGACGGCGCCCAGCAGCCCCAGGCCGTTGACCACCAGCAGCGCCGCGGCCTCGCTCCACCCGGCGACCAGCAGCGTCACCAGCAGCGGGCCCACCGCGAACATCACCTCCTGGGCGACCGCGTCCAGCGCGTAGGCGGTGTGCACCTGCTCCTCGCGCCGCAGCACGCTGGGCCACAGCGCCCGCAGCCCGCCTTCCAGGGGCGGGGTGAACAGGCCGAAGACCAGCACGCACCCGAGGGCGAGCGGCAGCGAGCCGATCCCCGCCAGCGCCAGCGTGCCGGCGCCCGCGGCGGACGCCGCTGCGGCGGGCAGCATCACCCGCGGCTGCCCGAACAGGTCCACCAGCCGCCCCAGCATCGGCTGCCCGAACGCGGTGGCGAGGCCGTAGCCCGCGGACAGCGCCCCCGCGAGGGCCATGCTGCCGCCCGCGGCGCGGACGAACAGCGCGATGGCGATCGGCCCCGTGGCGTTCGGCAGTCTGCCCACCAGCGTCCCCGCCAGCAGCCGCACCGCGTGTCTGGCCCGCAGCAAATCGGCGTAACCCGTCGCCATCCGCCCCCACCCCTCCACTCCAGTTTTACGTATAACTACCGCGCTATACGTACCATGCCCAGGCAGCAGCGGTGAAGGAGTTTTCCGTGCCAGGACAGCAGTCGGCAGCCGGCCGCGAGCGCGGCACCGGAGGGGGGGCCCCCCGGGGGGGCGGGCCCCCCCCCCCCCGCCCCCCCCCCCCCCCCCCCCCCCCCCCCCCCCCCCCCCCCCCCCCCCCCCCCCCCCCCGCTGGGTTGGTGGTTTCGGCGCGCGCCCCCCCCGGGGGGGGGGGCCGCCGGGGGGGGGCCGGGGGGGGCCCCCCGGGGGGGGCCGCCCCCCCCCCCGGCGGCCCCCCCGACCGGGACGCCGCGGACCGGGGCCGCGGCCGGAACCGTCCCACCGGGCACGACGTCGCCGGTGCGGCAGGCGTCTCGCAGGCCACGGTCTCGCTGGTGCTCGGCGGCAAATGGGAGGGCAGAGTGTCCGCCCGGACCGCCGAGGCCGTCCGGGCCGCGGCCCGCGAGCTCGGCTACCGCCCCAACCTGGCAGCGCGGACCCTGCGCCTCGGCCGCACCCGCACCGCGCTGCTGGTGGTACCGGCGCTGACCAACGAGTTCTTCGCCACCGTGCACCGCGGGGCGGCCGAAGTCGCCGGAGCCCACGACTTCGGCATCGTCCTCTACCCCTCCCCCGAGGGGGTCGACGCCGCCCCCGATCCCTTCGCCTCGGCCCGCACCGCACTCGACGGCGTCATCGCCTCCTCCATGGCACCCGAGGCCCTCGCGGCGCTGCGCGGCGAAGGACTGCCCGTGGTGATGCTGGACAGCGACGAGCGGACCTGCGACGCCACCGTCAACGTCGACCTCGCCGACGGCATGCGGCAGGTGGTGGCCCATCTGCTCGGACTCGGCCACCGCAGGATCGCCCACATCGCCGCCGACGTGGACTCCTGGACCTTCGCGGAACGGGCGCGGGCGCTGCGCGAGGAGCTGACCGCAGCCGGCGCCGCCCTGGTGCACACGGAGCGCGGGGCACTCGGGGTGCCGGGCGGGCTGGAGGCGGCGACCCGGGCGCTGACGGCACACCCGGGCAGCGCGTCGGACGCGAGCGGCGCCCGTCGGCACGCCACGGACGCACCCGGCCCGGCAGGCGAGGGTGACGCCGACGTACCGCCGACGGCACTGGTGTGCGACGACGATCTGCTCGCCGCCGGGGCACTGAAGGCCGCGCGGCGGCTCGGACTGCGGGTGCCGGACGACGTCTCGGTGACCGGGTTCGACGACCTGGCCCTGGCGACCGCCGTGGAACCGGAGCTGACGACCGTCCGGTTGCCCGCCGAACGGGTGGGAGCCGCGGGCATGCGGACCCTGCTGGAGATTCTGGAGGGGCGGGAGCCGGAAGCCGTGCGGCTGCCGGTGCGACTGGTGGCACGCGGATCCACCGGCCCCGCCCCCAGCCCGGCTCTCCGCGGCCCGTCCCGGCCCCCCGGGCCGCGTTAGACCCCGGGAGTCCGGACGCGACCGGGTCCGTCCACCGGTCGGCCCTCCGTGCCGCAGGGGCCCCGACCGGACCCAGGACCGTTCCGGGGGCGCCCGGGCCGTGCGGAAGGACACGACCGCCCCGGGCAGACCCGCACAGCCCTGTTCCGCCCCGCGATCCGCCTTCCGGGCAGCCGCGGGGCGGAGCAGGGCCGGGGACTACTCCTCCTCGCCGCCCTCGGCTTCGCCCTCCGCCTTGCCGGTGGCCTCCGGGGCAGGGGTCTCCTCCAGGAGACGGGCCACCTGCCCGGCCGGGACGCGCTTGAACTTGCGCCGCTGGGAGCGCTCGCGGTCCAGGACGGCGACCTCCAACTGCTCGGCGGTCAGCGTCCGCTCACTGCCGTTGCTGTCCCGCTTGAGCGCCTCGACAGCGAGCTTGAGGGCCTCGCCCAGCGACATTCCCTCCCGGTGCCGCTGGTCCATGTAGCTGCCGATCTGGTCCGAGTTGCCGCCGACCGCGACCGAGCCGTGCTCGTCGACGATCGACCCGTCGTGCGGCAGGCGGTAGATCTGGTCGTCCTCGGGGGCCGCGCCCACCTCGGCGACGATCAGCTCGACCTCGTAGGGCTTCTCCGCGTTCGCCGAGAAGATCGTGCCCAGGGTCTGGGCGTACACATTGGCCAGCCCGCGCGCCGTGACGTCCTGGCGGTCGTAGGTGTAGCCGCGCAGATCGGCGTAGCGGACACCGCCGATCCGCAGGTTCTCGAACTCGTTGTACTTGCCGACCGCGGCGAAGGCGATCCGGTCGTAGATCTCGCTGACCTTGTGCAGCGCGCGGGAGGGGTTCTCGGCGACGAAGACGATGCCGTCCGCGTACTGCAAAACGACCACGCTGCGTCCGCGCGCGATGCCTTTGCGGGCGTACTCGGCGCGGTCCGCCATCGCCTGCTGGGGTGACACATAGAACGGCGTCGACACCGGCTATCCGTCCCTTCCTGTCCGAATGAGTGCTCTAGGAGACGGGGGCCTGCGGCCCGTTGGGCAGCCGGAGGCGGCCGTCGTGCACCGTCTGCGCCAGCCCGGAGACCTCCTCCTCGCCCAGCCTGCGGTACCCGTCCTCCGTGATGGTCACCACCACCGGGTAGATGCGGCGCGTCATGTCCGGACCACCGGTGGCCGAGTCGTCGTCGGCGGCGTCGTAGAGCGCCTGGAGGACCACGGTCGCGGCCTGCTCCTGGGTCATCTCTTCCCGGTAGAGCTTCTTGAGCGAGCCGCGGGCGAAGACCGAGCCGGAGCCGACCCCGGCGAAGCCCAGCTCCTCGGAGCGGCCGCCCGTCACGTCGTAGGAGAAGATCCGGCCCGCACCGCGGTCCAGATCGAAGCCGGCGAACAGCGGCACCACGGCCAGCCCCTGCATGGCCATGCCCAGATTGCCGCGGATCATCGTGGAGAGCCGGTTTGCTTTGCCCTCCAGCGAGAGGGTGGATCCCTCCACCTTCTCGAAGTGCTCCAGTTCGAGCTGGAACAGCTTCACCATCTCCACCGCCAGCCCCGCGGTGCCCGCAATGCCCACGGCGGAGTGCTCGTCGGCGGGAAAGACCTTCTCGATGTCGCGCTGCGCGATGACGTTACCCATCGTCGCCCGCCGGTCCCCGGCCAGCACCACACCGCCCGCGAAAGTCACTGCCACGATCGTGGTGCCGTGCGGCGCCTGCACGGCACCCTCCACGGGAGGCAGCGGCCGGCTTCCCGGCAGCTGCTCCGGCGCGTGGTCGGAGAGGAAATCCATGAACGACGACGACCCTGGCGTCAGGAAGGCAGCAGGTAGACGCCCGGTGCTACGAATTTCGGCTTCCACACGTTTCCTTCCACGTAGGCGACCGCACGCCGCATGACGTCCGGCCGATCCCTGAACTGCCCCAGTGCGGCATTGCAGCTGAAGCACAGTACGCCCCGGACCCTACCCGTCTCATGATCGTGGTCCACATGCTCAGGAGCGGGCCCGGGACAGATCGGGCAGTTGCCGAACCGGCCATCCAGCAGACTCCGGCGCTGCTCGACGGTCATACCGTAGGTGCGATTGAGATGTCCGGCCCGTCCGGCAACTGCTCGGCACTTCTCGCACCGAGTGGAGAGACCATCCGAAGCAGTCGCATCGCGATGCCTTTCACCGAACGACTTCACCTCCCCATATGAACGGAACGGTTTGGAACCAGTCGGCACCGTGGGGTACTTCAACATGCGCCGCTCGCGCCGCTTCCGCCGGTCCCACTGCTTTGCATACGCACGAGCGCATGGTCGGCAGTAGTCCTGCGAACCGTCGGCCCGCCCCCGGTGACGCCCGAACGCCGCCGGGGACACGCGACGCTCACCACGCGGACAGCGCTCGGTTCCTTCTTCTTCCACGAGGATCACCCTTCACTTTGAAGGGGATTTCATTGTCCACCCTTTTGGACAAAGGAGCGCACAAAGTCCTCTGCGTTCTCCTCGAGCACGTCGTCGATTTCGTCCAGTACGGAGTCCACGTCGTCGGAGAGTGCCTCCTGGCGTTCCTTGAGATCCTCGGAGACCTGTGCGTCCTGGGTCTCCTCCTCGGTCTCCTCGGTGTGACGCGTGGACTTCTGCTGTCCGCCGCCGCTGTCCTTGGTCGCCATATCCCTCACCCCGCTCGGTTCGGTGGTGTACGCGGAACGTACAAGATCAGACCCTACAAGCCGGGACCGGCTTCGGCTCCTTCGTTGTGACAACGTCCGGCAACCACCTCGATGATTCCCGGACCGGGCACCGAATAGCCGCGATTCAGCCGCCCGAAAGCACCTTCACCAGCTCTTCCGCGGTGCGGCAGCGATCCAGCAGCTCCTTGACGTGGTTCCGGGTGCCCCGCAGCGGCTCCAGGGTGGGCACCCGCTGCAGAGAGTCACGGCCGGGGAGGTCGAAGATGACCGAGTCCCAGGAGGCGGCGGCCACGTCGTCGGCGTACTGCTCCAGACAGCGGCCGCGGAAGTAGGCCCGGGTGTCCTCCGGGGGCTTGAAGGCGGCCTCCTTGACCTCTTCCTCGGACAGCAGCCGCTGCATGCTCCCGCGGGACACCAGGCGGTTGTAGAGGCCCTTGTCGGGGCGCACGTCCGCGTACTGGAGATCCACCAGATGCAGCCGGGGCGCGTCCCAGTCGAGGCTGTCGCGCCGCCGGTAGCCCTCCATCAGCTCCCGCTTGGCGACCCAGTCCAGCTCGCCGGCCAGGCTCATCGGGTCCCGCTCGAGCCGCCCGAGCACGTCCTCCCAGCGGGTCAGGACGTCGCGGGTCTGCTCGTCCGCGTCGGTGCCCCAGCGCTCCTCGACGTACTTGCGGGCCAGCTCGTAGTACTCCATCTGGAGCTGTACCGCGGTCAGTGTCCGGCCGTTGCGGAGGGTGATCAGCCGTTCGAGTGTCGGATCGTGCGACACCTGGTGCAGGGTACGGACGGGCTGGTCGACGGCGAGGTCCACGGCGATGAACCCGTCCTCGATCATGGACAGCACCAGGGAGGTCGTGCCCAGCTTGAGGTAGGTGGAGATCTCCGAGAGATTGGCGTCCCCGATGATCACGTGCAGCCGCCGGTACTTCTCCGCGTCGGCGTGCGGCTCGTCCCGGGTGTTGATGATCGGCCGCTTGAGTGTCGTCTCCAGCCCGACCTCGACCTCGAAGTAGTCGGCGCGCTGGCTGAGCTGGAAACCGTGCTCGCTGCCGTCCTGGCCCAGTCCCACCCGTCCCGCGCCGCACACGACCTGCCGGGACACGAAGAAGGGCGTCAGATGGCGGACGATCTCCGAGAAGGGGGTCTCCCGCTTCATCAGGTAGTTCTCGTGCGTGCCGTAGGAGGCGCCCTTGTTGTCGGTGTTGTTCTTGTAGAGGTGGATCGGGTTGGTCCCGGGGACCTCGGCCGCCCGCTCGGCGGCTTCCGCCATCACCCGCTCGCCCGCCTTGTCCCACAGCACCGCGTCCCGCGGGTTGGTGACCTCGGGCGCGCTGTACTCGGGGTGGGCGTGGTCGACGTAGAGCCGGGCGCCGTTGGTGAGGATGACGTTGGCCAGCCCGATGTCCTCGTCCGTGAGCTGGCTGGCGTCCGCCGACTCGCGGGCCAGGTCGAAGCCGCGGGCGTCCCGCAGCGGGTTCTCCTCCTCGAAGTCCCAGCGGGCGCGCCGCGCCCGGTGCATCGCCGCCGCGTAGGCGTTGACGACCTGGGACGAGGTGAGCATGGCATTGGCGTTGGGGTGGCCCGGCACGGAAATGCCGTACTCGGTCTCGATGCCCATTACGCGCCGTACGGTCATGCTTCCCTCCTTGCCTGACGGCGGCCCGCCGGTGGACAGCCGTTCAAGTCCCGCTGCGCATCCGTCCCGTGTGCGGCCCCCTCCTGCGCACTGCGCGTCGCGGCGGTGGGGAAAGCCTATGACGCACGGAGAGGAGTGGGGAGATCACTCTGCGGAATTCCTCGGCGCTCCGGGAAACAATCCGGCTGCGGGTACCCCGGGCGGGGCCCCGCAGCCGGAACCGGATCTCGCTACAGGTACTGACCGGTGTTGGCGACGGTGTCGATGGACCGGCCGGTGTCCGCGCCCTGCTTGCCGGTGACGAGGGTGCGGATGTAGACGATCCGCTCCCCCTTCTTGCCGGAGATGCGGGCCCAGTCGTCCGGGTTGGTGGTGTTGGGCAGGTCCTCGTTCTCCTTGAACTCGTCCACGCAGGCCGACAGGAGATGGGAGACGCGCAGACCCTTCTGGTTGTGGTCCAGGTACGCCTTGATGGCCATCTTCTTGGCCCGGCCGACGATGTTCTCGATCATCGCGCCGGAGTTGAAGTCCTTGAAGTACAGGACCTCCTTGTCACCGTTGGCGTAGGTGACCTCCAGGAAGCGGTTCTCCTCCGACTCCGCGTACATCTGCTCCACGACCGACTGGATCATCGCGGCGCAGGCGGCCTCCACATTGCCGCCGTGCTCCGCGACGTCGTCCGCGTGGAGCGGCAGGTTCGAGGTGAGGTACTTGGAGAAGATGTCCTTGGCGGCCTCGGCGTCCGGACGCTCGATCTTGATCTTCACGTCCAGCCGGCCGGGACGCAGGATCGCCGGGTCGATCATGTCCTCGCGGTTCGAGGCACCGATGACGATGACGTTCTCCAGCCCCTCCACGCCGTCGATCTCGGAGAGGAGCTGCGGGACGATGGTGTTCTCCACGTCCGAGCTGACCCCCGAGCCGCGGGTGCGGAAGAGCGAGTCCATCTCGTCGAAGAAGACGATGACGGGTGTGCCCTCGCTGGCCTTCTCCCGGGCCCGCTGGAAGACGAGGCGGATGTGCCGCTCCGTCTCGCCCACGTACTTGTTCAGCAGCTCGGGGCCCTTGATGTTGAGGAAGTAGCTCTTGCCCTGGGGCTTGCCCGTCACCTCGGCGACCTTCTTGGCCAGGGAATTGGCCACCGCCTTGGCGATGAGCGTCTTGCCGCAGCCGGGCGGGCCGTAGAGCAGGACACCCTTGGGCGGACGCAGTTCGTGCTCGCGGAAGAGGTCCGGGTACAGATAGGGGAGCTCGACCGCGTCCCTGATCTGCTCGATCTGGCCGCCGAGGCCACCGATCTTGGTGTAGTCGATGTCCGGGACCTCTTCGAGGACCAGTTCCTCGACCTCGCTCTTGGGCACGACCTCGAAGACGTAGCCGGAGCGGCTCTCCAGCAGCAGGGCGTCGCCGGCCCGCAGCGTGGCGTTCAGCAGCGGCTCGGCGAGGCGCACCACGCGCTCCTCGTCCGTGTGGCCGACGACCAGGGCGCGCTCTCCGTCCTCCAGGACTTCCTTGAGGGTGACGATGTCACCCGCGCGCTCGAACTCCATGGCCTCGACCACGTTGAGCGCCTCGTTGAGCATGAGCTCCTGGCCGCGCCGGAGCGACGGGAGGTCGACGCTCGGGCTGACGTTCACCCGCAGCTTGCGGCCGCCGGTGAAGATGTCGGCCGTGTCGTCCTCGTTGGCCTGCAGGAAGACGCCGAAGCCCGCGGGTGGCTGGGCGAGTCTGTCGACCTCTTCCTTGAGGGCCACGATCTGGTCACGCGCCTCGCGGAGCGTGGTGGAGAGCCGCTCGTTCTGGGCGGACACACCGGCCAGGTTGGTCTGCAGCTCGACGATCCGCTCCTCGAGAATACGAGTGTGCCGCGGAGAGTCGGCGAGCTTGCGGCGCAGGACGGCGATCTCCTGCTCAAGGTAGGCGACCTGGCCGGACGGGTCTTCGGAACCCCGACCGGGCCGGGCGCCGCGGTTGGTGTCGTCGTCGTGGGCTGCCACGGTCCTCACCTCCTCCAGGGGGAGCTGGACGCTTCGACCCTACCTGGGCCGGTGCGGGTTGAAACCCCTAGATCACAAAGACGGTCGGGGCGTGTCCGATCTTCACCCTTGCGCACTCCCTCAGGACTGGGAATACCCACCCACAACCATCTGAAAGCGACCGGTTGCGGGGTCGAGACGTTCAACACCCGTCCAGTGCGGCGCTGTTTCGGCCCGAGCAGGACCCGAGCGGGATGCGAGGCGGCCATCCCGGCCGACGGCCCGCGGAGCCCCTCAGACGCGGACGCCGCCACCCGCCACGGGGCCGGGACGGAGGGCGAACTTCCCCTCCTGCCACTCCCACTTGACCTTGCGCCGCCGGTCGGGGCAGCAGCGAGGCACCTCGGCGGAGGAATAGCCGAGGAGGGTGGCGGAGACGGTGGTGCCGCGCACGGTCAGGTCCTGGACCGACATGCCCTCCCGCTGCTCGACGAGGGTGGCGGCGAGCCGCGGGGGCCGGTCGGCGGCGGAGCCGGCGAGCACGTAGACGGCGCTGGGCGGGGTGCCTCCGTGGGCGCGGCAGCGGACCACGGCGACGGTCTCGGTGGCGCCGTCGCCGTCGAAGTCGGCGGAGGCGGTGTCCAGCACCTCCGGCTTCGCCGCGCCCCGGCCGCAGTCCAGCGGGTAGTGGGCGCGGGCCGGGTCGGGGGCCCGGCCGGTACCGGCGGGGGCGGGGGTGGCGGTGGCGGGTCGCAGGAGCGCCGTGCCGCCGAGAACCGCGGCGAGCGCTGCGGCGGTGGCGAGCCAGTGGGCCGTGCGGGTACGGGTGTGCGGCAGTTCCGTCACTCGGGGTGACTCCTGGGGCGGTGCGAGGCGGACGCGGGGAGGACGCGGAGGAGGTGCCTCGCATGGTGCCACAGGTCACACTGTCGCGGAACGGCTGGGTCCCCTTGATCCTGTCGCGCCGCTCAACGCGGCTGCCCCGCAGCCGGGTTCGGTCCGGGTGCGGGGCAGCGGGCGTGTCGCGGCGCGGGGCCGCCGGGGGGGCGGCGGGGGGGCGGGAGGGCTAGGAGGTGCGGCCGCCGGACTGGCTGCCGGGGCCGGTGTAGTCCTCGCCGTAGGCGCCCTTGGCGGGGCGGCGGCGGCGCAGCGGCGGCTCGACCCCGTCGGCCAGTCGGCGGGCGGTGAGCAGGAAGCCGGTGTGGCCGATCATGCGGTGGTCGGGGCGGACGGCGAGGCCCTCGATGTGCCAGTTGCGCACCATCGTCTCCCACGCCTGGGGCTCGTTGAAGGTGCCGAATTCACGGATGGACTCGACCATGCGCGCCATCTGCGTGGTGGTGGCGACGTAGGCGCACAGGATGCCGCCGGGCACCAGGGCCTTGGAGACGGCCTCGAGGCACTCCCAGGGGGCGAGCATGTCGAGGATGACCCGGTCGACGTCGGCGTCGGCGAGGTTGTCCTGGAGGTCACCGACGGTGAGTGTCCAGGCGGGGTGGGGGCTGCCGAAGTAGCGCTCGACGTTCTGCCGGGCGATCTCGGCGAAGTCGGCTCGGCGCTCGTAGGAGTGGAGCATGCCCTGGTCGCCGATGGCGCGGAGCAGAAAGGTGCTCAGCGAGCCGGAGCCGACTCCCGCCTCGACGACGCGGGCGCCGGGGAAGATGTCGGCCATGGCGAGAACCTGGCCGGCGTCCTTGGGGTAGACGACGGCGGCTCCCCGGGGCATGGAAAGGACGTAGTCGGGGAGCAGGGGGCGCAGCGCGAGGTAGGCGACGTTTCCGGTGGTACGGACGACACTCCCCTCGGGCGCACCGATCAGCTCGTCGTGGGGAAAGGCTCCCTTGTGGGTGTGGAAGCTCTTCCCCTCTTCGAGGGTGATCGTGTAGTGGCGTCCCTTGGGGTCGGTGAGCTGGACCTGGTCCCCGACCTTGAAGGGCCCGCGACGGCGGGCGGCACCGGTCGGTTCGGACATGCGCACAGCCTAGCCGGTCCCCGGAGTGCGACCGGGGGGAGGGCTCGGGGTCAGCCGGGCGGCCCGGCCGGGGTGTGGTCGGGGCGCTTGGACATGGCCTCGACGAAGGCGCGCTCGACGTCGGCGGTGGAGAGCACTCCGTAGATCTCGCCGGTCTCCTCCACGACCAGGTACTCGGTGGCCGGGGTGGCGCGGAGCCATTCCAGCAGGTCCTCGCCGGCGAGCTCGGCGGGGACCCGCATGCCGTCCTTGAGGTCCTGCGCGAGGGTGCTGACGGCGACCCAGGGGCGGCGGTGCTCGGGGACGGAGCCGATGGCGGCCTCCCGCACCAGGGCGAGCGGGTCGCCCCGGCCGTCGACGACGACCAGGGCGCGGGCCCCGGCGGCGGTGGCGCGGCGGAGGGCCTCGGAGAGCGGGGTGTCGGTCTCGACGGGGACGGCGCGCCGGGTGAGGGTGCGGGCGCGGAGCCGGGGGAGGCGTTCGCGCAGCCGGGCCATCCGCAGGCTGTTGCCGGCTCCGGTCCAGATGATGGCGGCGAGGATGGCGGCCAGCAGCGCGTCGGTGAGGGAGTCGACGCCGCTGACGCTGCCCCGGGAGAGGCCACCCGCGTGGGTGGCCAGCGGCAGGCCGATCAGGACGGTGACGGCGAGTGCGCGGCCGACCCATGCGGCGGCGACGGTGCCGGTCATCGGCTTGCCGCTGATCTTCCAGACGACGGCGCGCAGCATCCGGCCGCCGTCCAGGGGGAGGCCGGGCAGCAGGTTGAAGACGGCGACGAGCAGGTTGGAGATCATCAGGCCGGCCAGCAGTACCCCGGGCACGGTGCCGGGTTCCACGGCGCGCATCGCGGCGTAGAAGACACCGGCCAGGACGAGGGAGAGCAGGGGCCCCACGAAGGCGAGGACGAATTCCCGGCCGGGGGTCTCGGACTCCTTCTCGATCTCGGAGACGCCGCCGAAGAACTGGAGCTGGATGCGGCGGACGGGGAGCTTGAAGCGGAGTGCGGCGACGGTGTGGGCGAGCTCGTGGACCAGGACCGACGCGTAGAAGGCGACGGCGAAGAAGAGCGCGATCAGGTAGCGCACGGCGCCGAGCTCGGGCAGCACCCGGTCGAGCTGGCCGCCGAAGACCCAGGTGATCAGGATGGCGACGAGGAACCAGGAGGGCGCGACGTAGACGGGGACGCCGAAGGGGCGGCCCATCAGGATGCCGCCGCCCGGCGCATCGGGACGTACAGGTGTGCGAGGGAGCGCCCGGCGGGGCTCCGGCCCCTCGGGACCGCTCCCCTCGCCGGAGCCGCCGTACCGCGGCTTCCCGTCGTTGTCCTCGTCCGCCACGGGTTCCCCTCTGCTGCTTCCCTCGCCCCGCGCCGTGCGGCTGCCGCAGCGTTCTGGTGCGGCGGTCATCCGGCGCGAGGGGTCTGCCGTCGATGGTAAGTGTCCGGTGTCGGTGGTGGGCCGTAGGGTCGTACCCCATGAGAACCAGCGCGGCCACACCGCCGACCTCGCTGTCGCCCTCCCGGGCGGGGGACTTCATGCAGTGCCCGCTGCTCTACCGCTTCCGGGTGATCGACAAACTGCCGGAGAAGCCCTCCGCCGCCGCCACCCGGGGGACGGTGGTGCACGCGGTGCTGGAGCGGCTCTTCGACGCGCCGGCGGCGGAGCGCAGCACGCGGCGGGCCCGCTCCCTGGTGCCCGGGGAGTGGGAGCGGCTGCTGGCCAAGCGACCCGAGCTGGCCGAGCTGTTCGCGGAGGACACCCCGGACGGGGCCCGGCTGGCGGAGTGGCTGGCCGAGGTCGAGTCGCTGGTGGAGCGGTGGTTCACGCTGGAGGACCCCACCCGGTTGGAGCCCGCCGAGCGGGAGCTGTTCGTGGAGGCCCGGCTGGATTCGGGGCTGCGGCTGCGCGGGATCATCGACCGGGTGGACGTGGCGCCCACCGGCGAGGTGCGGATCGTCGACTACAAGACGGGCAAGGCGCCGCGTCCGGAGTACGCCGAGGGTCCGCTGTTCCAGATGAAGTTCTACGCCCTGGTGCTGTGGCGGCTGCGCGGCGTGGTGCCGCGGCGGCTGCAGCTGGTCTTCCTGGGCAGCGGCGACGTCCTGACCTACGACCCGGACGAGGGCGATCTGCAGGCCACCGAGCGCAAGCTGCTGGCGCTGTGGGACGCGATCGGACGGGCGACGGAGACGGGCGACTGGCGGCCGCGGCCGAGCAAGCTGTGCGGCTGGTGCGACCATCAGGCGCACTGCCCGGAGTTCGGCGGCACTCCCCCGCCCTACCCGCTGACGATCCAGCCGCGGCTGCCCGAGCCCCGCCCGGCCGCCGAGGAGGAGGGCGGCACCGGCGAGCCGGCGGCCGACGGCGGTGCGGCGGGCGGCCCGGACGGGGCGCGTGCCGCCGGGCCGACGGAGGGGCAGCGGGGCGGCTGAGTGAGAATGGGGCGACCGCTGCCGTCCTGTTGAGGAGTTCCTGTGGCAATCCGCGTACTGCTGGTCGACGACCAGCCGCTGCTGCGCACCGGCTTCCGGATGATTCTGGAGGCCGAGCAGGACATAGCGGTGGTCGGTGAGGCGGGGGACGGCCTTCAGGCGCTGGACCAGGTGCGGGCCCTGCAGCCCGATGTGGTCCTGATGGACATCCGGATGCCCCGGATGGACGGGGTGGAGGCCACCCGCCGGATCACCGGACCGGCCAAGGACGGCCCGGCCAAGGTCCTGGTGCTCACCACCTTCGACCTGGACGAGTACGTGGTGGAGGCGCTGCGGGCCGGTGCCAGCGGATTCCTCCTGAAGGACGCACCCGCCGGTGAGCTGGTGCAGGCCATCCGGGTGGTGGCGGCGGGCGAGGCGATGCTGGCGCCGAGCATCACCCGCCGGCTGCTGGACAAGTACGCGGGGAAGCTGCCCTCGGGCGAGGAGCCGGTGCCGGACACCCTGCACCAGCTGACCGAGCGCGAGGTGGAGGTGCTGAAGCTGGTGGCGCGCGGGCTGTCGAACGCGGAGATCGCGGCGGATCTGTTCGTGAGCGAGACGACGGTCAAGACGCATGTCGGCCACGTGCTCACCAAGCTGGGGCTGCGGGACCGGGTGCAGGCCGCGGTGTACGCCTACGAGAGCGGACTGGTGCGGCCCGGCTCGGCCTGACGGCCGCACCGCGGATCCGCCGCCCCGCCCGAGCGGCCGGGCGCGGGCCGCGGCGCCCCCGTCGGGGCCCTGCGGCCCGCGTCGGCGGCGCTGCGTTCTCCCGCCGCCGCGGCGGCGGGGTCAGGAGTCGCGGCCGCGGCCCAGCTCCCACAGCTGGAGCACCGAGGAGGAGTTGAGGGCCCATTCGACGCCGGTGATGTCGTCGCGGGCCGCGAGGTACTGCTTGCCCTGCCAGAGCGGGAGCAGCGGCACGTCCTTGGCGACGATGTCCTGGACGCGGCCGAAGGTGCCGGTGGTGGCGGAGCGTTGGGTCTGGCGGCGGCTCCTGGGCACGAGCTTGTCGCGGATCTCGTGGTTGGTGTAGGGCGAGCCGAGGAAGTTGTCCTTCTCGAAGAAGGGGGCGACGAAATTGTCGGCGTCCGGGAAGTCCGGGTACCAGCCGTAGCCCCACACCTGGTACTTGCCGTTCGTCGCCGCCGGGCGGAAGGTGTCCCACTTGACGCCCTTGGTCCGCACGTCGAACAGTCCGCTGCCGTTGAGCTGCTTCTTGAGGACGGCGAACTCGTCGGCGGTGGCGCCGCCGTAGTGGTCGGTGGTGTAGGTGAGGGTGAGCTTGACGGGCTTGTCGATGCCCGCGTCGCGCAGGGTCCGTTCGGCCGCCGCCTTGCTGGGCTCGCCGTAGGTGTTGAAGAACGAGTTCCGGTGTGCCGGGAGCCCGGCGGGCACGATGCTGTAGAGCGGCTCGGTGCTGCGGTCGTAGGCGTCCCGCACGATCTTCTTGCGGTCGACGAGCTGGGCCATGGCCTTGCGGACGGCCTTCTTTCCTGCGGTCGGGTCGTCGGTGTCGAAGGCGAGGTAGCGGATCTCCTGGCCGGGCTGCTCGACGAGTTCGACGCCCTGTTCCTGGGCGTCGTCGAGTCGGCTGACCTGGTCGGGGGAGATGGTCCGGCCCATGACATCGATGTCCCCGGCCTTGAGCGCCTTCTCCATGCCCTGTGCGGCGTCGAAGAAGCGCATCTCGATCCGGCCGTTCCGCAGCTCCAGTTCCCCGCTGTAGTGCGGGTTCTTCGCCAGCACGGCCGACTCGGCGTCGATGTGCTCCAGCGCGTAGGGACCCGAGCCGACCAGCGCGTCGCCCTTGGTGAGGGAATCGGCCGGGTAGGTCCGGCTGTCCACGATGGCGGCGGCCGGGGTGGTCAGCTTGTACGGGAAGGTCGCGTCGGGCCGCTTGAGGTGGAAGACGACGTGGCTCTTGCCCTCGGCCTCGACGCGGTCGAGGTTGCTGAAGAGGACGGCAGGGCCGCCCTTGTGGTTGATGCGCTTGACCCGCCGCAGCGAGAACTCGACGTCCTCGGCGTCCAGGGTCTGCCCGTTGGAGAATGTCTGGCCCTTGCGCATCGTGCAGCTGTAGACCTTGTTCGCCGCGTCGGTGAAGCCGCACTCGGCTGCGGCGTCCATCACCGGCGAGGTACCGGTGCGCGGGAAGCGCAGCAGCGTCTGGAAGGTGTTGCGCATGACGCCCCAGGCCGCGACGTCGTAGGCCGCCGCGGGGTCGAACGGGGCCGGCGCGTCCTTGCCGACCGCGAAGTGGTCCGTCGTGCCGACGACGATGGCGTCGCCGCCTGCGCTCCCGCCCTTCTCGGACCCGCATCCGGCGAGCAGCGGCGTGAGCATTCCCGCGGCAAGCACGGGCAGCACCACAGTTTTACGGTTCATGGTCGACGATCTCCTCGGCCGGCCGGGTTTGCTGCAGGGAGGAATGGCCGGTACACCGACATTAATCGTCCGCTCCGGCGGCTTTCGCAGCGCAGGCCGCGGAACCGGTTTCACGCAGCGGAACCAGCACCTTCCTGTCCGCTATCCGAACGCTGGAACGTTTTCCGCGTCACTCCATCAATACGGACACAAAGGAAGGACATTCCCCCCTCCCGCCCCAGGGGCACCACAGCAACGGCCGCGGGTCGAGGGGTCCACGCGTGATGAACGTCACTGGACCAATCTGCGCACCGGACACCGGAGTTCGACATTCTGCGGAGCCCGGGACAATGGAATCCGGCGCCCCGCGGGTGCGGATTTCCCACCCTGCGCGGAATGGCATCGCCGCGGAATGATCAACTCAGCGCGCGACCATGATCCGCGAACGGAGGAATTCGAGATCGACTTCTTCGAGTGAACTCACAATGCTGCGACCGGACTTGGGCTCGATCGGCGCGATGGACGGCACGGCCACCACGTGGCAGCCGGCGGCCTCCGCGGCGGCGACCCCGGTCGCGGTGTCCTCCAGCACCGCACAGCGCACCGGATCGGCCCCCAGCCGGCGCGCGGCGGTCAGATACGGGTCGGGGTGCGGCTTGGTCCGTGCCAGCTCGTCCCCGGCGACCGTGAAGGCGAAGTGCTCGTGCCCGATCCAGGTGAGCATGCGGTCCACGACCGTGCGGTGCGAGGCGGACACCAGCGCCGCGGGGATCCGGTGCGCGGACAGCTCCGCGAGCAGCCTGCGGGCGCCGGGCATCAGTGGGACGCCGCGCTCCAGCCGCTCGGTGAACCTGGCGTTCAGCAGCACGCTGAGCTCCTCCAGGCCGATGTCGGCGGCGGTCGCCTCGATCAGGAAGCCGGCGCTGCGCGACATGGGACCGCCGACGACGACGCTGCGCCACTCCTCGCGCAGCTCGTGCCCCAGCTCGGCGAAGACCGCGACCTCCGCGTCCCACCAGAAATCCTCGGTGTCGACGAGCGTGCCGTCCATGTCCAGCAGTACGGCCTCCAGCTTGGGCTCCTCACCCGTGAGCGTGGTGACGGCGGGGGATGGACCGGCCATCCGCGAACACCTCCCGAAAGCGACGACTCCACAAGGGACGACAAGGCCGATCGTCCCCTCCGCCGGAACCCCGGAGGGCTCCGGTTTCCGGCGGAAGCGGACGACCGGCCTGTACCGGACCGATCAGTATATGACCTGCGCCCTCATCGGGCGTTGAAATACTTCGCCTCGGGGTGGTGCAGCACGATGGCGTCGGTCGACTGCTCGGGGTGCAGCTGGAACTCCTCGGACAGCTCGACGCCGATCCGCTCCGGCCGCAGCAGCTCGGCGATCTTGGCGCGGTCCTCCAGGTTCGGGCAGGCTCCGTAGCCCAGCGAGAACCGCGCTCCCCGGTACTTCAGATCGAACATGCCCTGCATCTGGTCGGGGTCCTCACCCGAGAAGCCCAGCTCGCTGCGGACCCGGGCGTGCCAGTACTCGGCGAGCGCCTCGGCCAGCTGCACGGAGAGGCCGTGCAGCTCCAGGTAGTCGCGGTAGGCGTCGCCCTCGAACAGCTCGGCGGTCTTCTCGCCGATCCTGGAACCGACGGTGACCACCTGCAGCCCGACCACGTCGGTCTCGCCGGACTCCTCCGGACGGAAGAAGTCCGCCAGGCACAGCCGGCGGCCGCGCCGCTGCCGGGGGAAGGTGAAGCGGGTGCGCTCGTTGCCCTGCTCGTCCAGCAGAATCAGGTCGTCACCCTTGGAGTAGCAGGGGAAGTAGCCGTAGACGGCGGACGCCTCCAGCAGGTTCTCCGTCTGCAACCGCTCCAGCCAGCCCCGCAGCCGGGGGCGGCCCTCGGTCTCCACCAGCTCCTCGTAGGACGGCCCGTCGCCCTTGCGGGACTCCTTGAGCCCCCACTGGCCCTTGAAGAGGGCGCCCTCGTCCAGCCAGGACGCGTAGTCCTGCTGCCGCAGGCCCTTGATCACCCGGGTGCCCCAGAAGGGCGGCTCGGGGACGGGATTGTCGACGGCCACGTCGGAGCGGACGGAGCCGTCGTTCTCCTCCGGCTCGGGGATGTCGAGGTCCCGCTTGGGGACCCGGCGCTGCTTGAGCGCGGGCAGCTCGGCGCCGGGCACGCCGCGCTTGACGTCCATCAGGGCGTCCATGAGGCTCAGCCCCTCGAAGGCGTCCTTGGCGTAGCGGACCTCGCCCTCGTAGATCTCGTGCAGGTCCTGCTCGACGTAGGCCCGGGTGAGCGCGGCGCCGCCGAGGATGACGGGGAAGTCGGAGGACATCTTGCGCTGGTTGAGCTCCTCCAGGTTCTCCTTCATGATCACCGTGGACTTCACCAGCAGCCCGGACATGCCGATCACGTCGGCCCGGTGCTCGGCCGCGGCGTCCAGGATGGCGCTCACCGGCTGCTTGATGCCCAGGTTGACCACCTGGTAGCCGTTGTTGGACAGGATGATGTCGACGAGGTTCTTGCCGATGTCGTGGACGTCGCCACGGACCGTGGCCAGCACGATCGTCCCCTTGCCCGCGTCGTCCTCGGACTTCTCCATGTGCGGTTCGAGGTGCGCGACGGCGGCCTTCATCACCTCGGCCGACTGCAGCACGAACGGCAGCTGCATCTGTCCGGAGCCGAAGAGCTCACCGACGACCTTCATACCGGCCAGCAGCGTGTCGTTGACGATGTCGAGCGCCGGACGCTCCTCCAGCGCGGAGTCCAGGTCGGCCTCCAGCCCGTTGCGCTCGCCGTCGATGATGCGCCGCTGGAGGCGCTCCTCCAGCGGGAGGGCGGCCAGCTCCTCGGCCTTCCCGGCCTTCATCGACTTGGCCGTGGCGCCCTCGAACAGCTCCATCAGCTTCTGCAGCGGATCGTAACCCTCGCTGCGCCGGTCGTAGACCAGGTCGCGGGCAACGGTCACCTGCTCGTCGTCGAAGCGGGCGATCGGCAGGATCTTGCTGGCGTGCACGATCGCCGAGTCCAGCCCGGCCTTGACGCACTCGTCGAGGAAGACGGAGTTGAGCACGATCCGGGCGGCGGGGTTCAGGCCGAAGGAGATGTTCGACAGGCCCAGCACGGTCTGCACGTCGGGGTGCTTCTGCTTGAGCAGCCGGATGGCCTCGATCGTGTTGATGCCGTCCTTGCGGGACTCCTCCTGGCCGGTGCAGATGGTGAAGGTGAGGACGTCGATGAGGATGTCCGACTCGTGGATGCCGTAGTTGCCGGTCAGATCCGCGATGAGGCGTTCGGCGATGGCGACCTTGTGCTCGGCGGTGCGGGCCTGGCCCTCCTCGTCGATGGTCAGCGCGATCAGCGCCGCCCCGTGCTCGGCGGCCAGCTTGGTGACCTTCGCGAAGCGGGACTCGGGGCCGTCGCCGTCCTCGTAGTTCACGGAGTTGATGACGGCGCGGCCGCCCAGCATCTCCAGACCGGCCTGGATGACGTCGATCTCCGTCGAGTCCAGCACGATCGGCAGCGTGGAGGCGGTGGCCAGCCGGCCCGCCAGCTCGGTCATGTCCGCGACACCGTCCCGGCCGACGTAGTCGACGCACAGGTCGAGCATGTGGGCGCCCTCGCGGATCTGCTCCCGGGCCAGCTCGACGCAGTCGTCCCAGCGCGCCTCCAGCATCGCCTCGCGGAACTTCTTCGAACCGTTGGCGTTGGTCCGCTCCCCGATGGCCATGTACGAGGTGTCCTGGCGGAAGGGCACCGCCTGGTACAGCGAGGCCGCGGCCGGCTCCGGCTGCGGGGTGCGCGCGGCGGGCTCGCGGCCGCGCACCCGCTCCACCAGCTGGCGCAGGTGCTCGGGCGTGGTCCCGCAGCAGCCGCCCACCAGGGACAGGCCGTAGTCGCCCACGAAGGTGTCGTGCGCGTCCGCCAGCTCCTCGGGGGTGAGCGGATAGCTGGCGCCGTCCTTGCCCAGCACCGGCAGACCGGCGTTCGGCATGCAGGAGAGCGGGACGCGGGAGTGCTGGGCCAGATAGCGCAGATGCTCGCTCATCTCGGCGGGGCCGGTGGCGCAGTTCAGCCCGATCATGTCGATGCCCAGCGGCTCCAGGGCAGCGAGGGCCGCGGCGATCTCGGAACCGAGCAGCATCGTGCCGGTCGTCTCCACCGTGACCGAACACAGCAGCGGCAGGTCGGCGCCGGCCGCCGCCATGCCGCGGCGGGCGCCGATGACGGCCGCCTTGGTCTGCAGCAGGTCCTGGGTCGTCTCCACCAGCAGCGCGTCGGCGCCACCGGCGATCATGCCCTCCGCGTTCTGCTGGTAGGCGTCGCGCAGGGTGGTGTAGGGGGCGTGGCCGAGGGTCGGCAGTTTGGTGCCCGGGCCCATGGAGCCCAGGACCCAGCGCATCCGCCCGTCTCCGGACTCGAACTCCTCGGCGACGTCGCGGGCGATCCGCACGCCGGTCTCGGACAGTTCGAAAATGCGCTCGGTGATGTCGTACTCCCCCAGCGCCGCGTGGTTGGCGCCGAAGGTGTTGGTCTCCACGCAGTCCACGCCGGCGGCGAAGTACTCCTGGTGGACCGCGCGGATGATGTCGGGGCGGGTCACGTTCAAGATCTCGTTGCAGCCTTCGAGCTGTTCGAAATCCTCCAGCGTCGGATCCTGCGCCTGGATCATCGTCCCCATCGCTCCGTCGGCGACGACCACGCGCGAGGCGAGTGCGCTGCGGAGCGCCTCGGCCCGGGTGGAGGACGGAGTTGCGGACGTGCTGCTCGGCGACGAGGCCATGGAAGAGGCTCCCTGGGTTGCGACGGCTGTCGGCTTTGCGCGCCGGTGAGGCAGCGCACCCGGTCAGCGTAGCGGGCGGACGCAAGAGCGCAGGTCGACATTCCGACCATCGGACACTCCGGCGCTCGATCCGGGCTCGATCCCGACTACCGCCGCGTCGACATCAAGCGATACCGTTCGACATTGTCGAATCCACACATCGAATCTCAAGGCAGCAGGTCAGGGAGGACCGATGGCCCGGACCATCCAGTCGCTGGAACGAGCGGCGGCCGTACTGCGGTTGCTGGCGGGCGGCGAGCGGCGGCTCGGACTCTCCGAGATCGCCTCGGCGCTCGACCTGGCCAAGGGTACGGCGCACGGGCTGCTGCGCACCCTCCAGCAGGAGGGCTTCGTGGAGCAGGAAGCGGTCACCGGCCGCTACCAGCTCGGGGCCGAGCTGCTGCGACTGGGCAACAGCTATCTGGACGTGCACGAGCTGCGGGCCCGCGCCCTGGTGTGGACGGACGACCTGGCCCGCTCCAGCGGGGAGAGCGTCTATCTGGGCGTGCTCCACCAGCAGGGCGTGCTCATCGTGCACCACGTCTTCCGCCCCGACGACAGCCGCCAGGTGCTGGAGGTCGGCGCCATGCAACCACTGCACAGCACGGCCCTGGGCAAGGTGCTGTGCGCGTTCGACCCGGTGGCGCACAGCGAGGCGCTGGACGGGCGGCGCACGGACTTCACCGAGCGCACCGTCACCGGCGAGGACCGGTTCGAGACGCTGCTGGAGACCGTCCGGGCGCGCGGCTGGGCGGCGGACGTCGAGGAGACCTGGGACGGCCTCGCCTCGGTGGCCGCGCCGATCCACGACCGGCGCCGGATGCCGGTGGGCGCGGTGGGCATCACCGGGGCCGTGGAGCGGGTGTGCGAGGGCGAGGAGCTGCTTCCGCGGCTGGTGGCGGCCGTCCGGGACACGGCGCGGGCGGTCTCCAGGGACCTGGGGGCGCGGCGGTTCTGAGCGTTCCGGGCCGGCACCGGCGCGGGCTCCGGAACGGCCCCCTCCAAAGAGTCCCGGGAAGGCGCCGGGAGGGCTCCGGCGCGACCGCCCTGAGCCGCCCGGAGGGCCGCGCGCACCGTCTGGCCCTCCCGAGGTGCCGCCACCGCTGCGTGGCCGCAGGATGACAGCCAGGAGTCATCGGTCACAGCCCCTTGACGGGACTCTTACGAAGGAGAAAAGTTGCCGTTCGGCGGTCGACATTGTCGAACACCGGACGATCATCACCGGTCCGCCCATCCCCTCGGCCTCCGGCCGGGAGGTGCCCCCATGGACAAGGACAAAGGAGTCGCGGGTGTCCAGCCTCGACATCTTCACGAGTGAGGTCACCGGCACGATGGTGCTGATCCTCCTCGGTGGCGGCGTGGTCGCCGCAGTCAATCTCAAGCGCTCGAAGGCGTTCGCGGCCGGCTGGGTCGCCATCGCCTTCGGCTGGGGCTTCGGGGTGCTCACCGGTGCCTACATCGCCCAGCCGTCCGGCGCCCACCTCAACCCGGCCGTCACCCTGGCGCTCGCCATCAAGGGCGACACCCCCTGGAGCGACGTCCCGCTCTACATGGGCAGCGAACTGCTGGGCGCCATCCTGGGCGCCGTACTGGTCTGGGTGGCCTACTACAGCCAGTTCCAGGCCACGCTCCGCGAGCCGGACATGGTCGAGATGAAGCACGCGAACCCCGGCCCCGTGCACGGCGTCTTCTTCACCTCCCCCGAGGTGCGCAACGGCCTGCTGAACTTCCTCACCGAGGTCATCGCCACCTTCGTGCTGATCTTCGCGATCCTCACCCAGGGCCTGGTCAAGGACGCCGACGGCACCATCGGCCTCGGCAGGATGGGCGCCCTGATCACCGCGCTGGTCGTCGTCGGTATCGGTCTCTCGCTCGGCGGGCCCACGGGCTACGCCATCAACCCGGCCCGTGACCTCGGCCCCCGGCTGGCGCACGCGGTGCTGCCGCTGCCGAACAAGGGCGGCAGCGACTGGAGCTACGCCTGGGTCCCGGTGGTGGGGCCGCTGGCCGGCGCCGCCATCGCCGCGGGGCTCTACAACCTCGCATGGGCCTAGCGCGCCCGGCCGACCGCCGAGACGACCCGATGACGCAAGGGAGCACACACACCATGAGCGAGACCCACAGCACCCACGCCTCCGCGCACGGCGGCGGGCCCTTCATAGCCGCGATCGACCAGGGCACCACCTCCAGCCGCTGCATCGTCTTCGACAAGGACGGCCGCATCGTCGCGGTCGACCAGAAGGAGCACGAGCAGATCCTGCCCAAGCCGGGCTGGGTCGAGCACGACGCGGCCGAGATCTGGACCAACGTCCAGCAGGTGGTCACCGGCGCGCTGGAGAAGGCCGGAGTCACCCGGGAGGACGTGCTGGCCCTGGGCATCACCAACCAGCGCGAGACGACCGTCCTGTGGGAGAAGGCGACCGGCCGTCCGGTGCACAACGCCATCGTCTGGCAGGACACCCGCACCGACGCGCTCTGCAAGGAGCTGGGCCGCAACGTCGGCCAGGACCGGTTCCGCCGCGAGACCGGGCTGCCGCTGGCGTCCTACTTCGCCGGGCCGAAGATCCGCTGGCTGCTGGACAACGTCGACGGGCTGCGCGAGCGCGCCGAGAACGGCGAGATCCTCTTCGGCACCATGGACTCCTGGGTCATCTGGAACCTCACCGGCGGCCCGAACGGCGGCAAGCACGTCACCGACGTCACCAACGCCTCCCGCACCATGCTGATGAACCTGCACACCATGGCCTGGGACGAGAAGATCTGCGCGTCCATCGGCATCCCGATGGCGCTGCTGCCCGAGATCCGCTCGTCCTCCGAGGTGTACGGCGAGGCCACCGGCGAGCTGGCGGGGCTGCCCGTCGCCTCCGCGCTGGGCGACCAGCAGGCGGCGCTGTTCGGCCAGACCTGCTTCGAGCAGGGCGAGGCCAAGTCGACCTACGGCACCGGCACCTTCCTGCTGATGAACACCGGGCACGAGCCGGTCAACTCCTACAACGGCCTGCTCACCACGGTCGGCTACCGCATCGGCGACCAGCAGCCGGTCTTCGCGCTGGAGGGCTCCATCGCGGTCACCGGTTCGCTGGTGCAGTGGATGCGCGACCAGATGGGGCTGATCAACAGCGCGGCGGAGATCGAGACCCTGGCCAGCTCCGTCGAGGACAACGGCGGCGCCTACTTCGTCCCGGCGTTCTCCGGCCTGTTCGCCCCGTACTGGCGCTCGGACGCACGCGGTGTCATCGCGGGCCTGACCCGCTACGTCACCAAGGCGCACCTGGCGCGCGCGGTGCTGGAGGCGACGGCCTGGCAGACCCGGGAGATCGTCGACGCGATGCAGAAGGACTCGGACGTCGAGCTGGCCGCGCTGAAGGTGGACGGCGGCATGACCGCCAACAACCTGCTGATGCAGACCATCTCGGACGTCCTGGACGCACCCGTCGTGCGCCCGATGGTCGCCGAGACCACCTGCCTCGGCGCGGCGTACGCGGCCGGGCTGGCAGTCGGCTTCTGGTCGGACACCGACGAGCTGCGGGCCAACTGGAAGCGCGCCGCGGAATGGACCCCCCGCATGGACGCAGAGACGCGTGAGCGGGAATACCGGAACTGGCTCAAGGCCGTGGAGCGGACCATGGGCTGGATCGAAGAGGAGAACTGAGAGCGATGAACACCTCGCAGAGCGTCCCCACCCTCGGGACGCACCCGACTGCCGGCAGCAACCCTGGCCGGGCAGAGACCAGAGGGCTGCTCGCGAACGCGACGTACGACCTCCTGGTCATCGGCGGCGGCATCCTGGGCACCTCGGTCGCCTGGCATGCGGCGCAGTCGGGACTGCGGGTGGCCATGGTGGACGCCGGCGACTTCGCCGGCGCCACCTCCTCCGCGTCCTCGAAGCTGGTGCACGGCGGTCTGCGCTACCTGCAGACCGGCGCGGTCAAGCTCGTCGCGGAGAACCACCACGAGCGGCGGGTACTGGCCAAGGACGTGGCACCGCACCTGGTCAACCCGCTCACCTTCTACCTGCCCGTCTACAAGGGCGGCCCGCACGGCGCCACCAAGCTCGGCGCGGGCGTCTTCGCCTACTCGGCGCTGTCCGCCTTCGGCGACGGCGTCGGCCGGGTGATCTCCCCGGCGAAGGCCGCCGCCGACAACCCGGCGCTGCGCACCGACGACCTCAAGGCGGTCGCGGTCTACGGCGACCACCAGATGAACGACTCGCGGATGGCCGTGATGACCGTCCGCGCAGCCGTGGAGTCGGGCGCCGTGGTCCTCAACCACGCGGAGGTCACCGGGCTGCGCTTCACTCGCGGCCGGGTCACCGGAGCCGAGCTGCGGGACCGCACAGACGGTGCCGAGTTCGGCGTGAACGCGCGGCTGGTGCTGAACGCGACCGGCCCGTGGGTGGACCACCTCAGGACGATGGAGGACAGCGGCGCGGCGCCCTCGATCAGGCTGTCCAAGGGCGCCCACCTGGTCCTCAAGCGGAAGTCGCCGTGGGGCGCGGCGATGGCCACCCCCATCGACAAGTACCGCATCACCTTCGCGCTGCCGTGGGAGGACCAGCTGCTGCTGGGCACCACGGACGAGGAGTACACCGGCGACCCGGCCGACGTGCGGGCGACCGAGGCCGACATCCAGCAGATCCTGGACGAGGCCGCCTTCTCGGTGCGGGACGCCGATCTGGACCGCGATCTGATGACCTACGCCTTCGCCGGGCTGCGGGTGCTGCCCGGCGGCCCCGGGGGCGTGGAGTCGGCCAAGCGGGAGACCGTCGTCACCGAGGGCCGGGGCGGGATGCTGTCGGTCGCGGGCGGCAAGTGGACCACCTACCGGCACATCGGCCGCACGGTGATGGACAAGCTGGAGAAGCTGCCCGGCGGGGCGCTCGCGGCGTCCATGGAGAGCGCGGTGCCGGTCAAGGACCTCGTGCGGCGGACGCCGCTGCCGGGGATCGCCAACCCGAACGCGGTCGCGCACCGGCTGCTGGTGGACCGGGAGCCGGGCGTACGGATGGACCCGCTGACCGCCCGTCAGCTGGCCACGCACTACGGTTCGCTCTCCTTCGACATCGCCCGGCTGGTCAACGAGGACCCGTCGCTGGGCGAGCGCATCCACCCCGACGGGCCGGAGATCTGGGCCCAGGTCGTCTACGCACGCGACCACGAGTGGGCCGAGACGGTGGACGATGTGGCGCGCCGCCGCACCACCCTGACGATCCGCGGCCTGGACGACGAGAAGGTCCGCGGCCGGATCGAGGAGCTGCTCGGGCAGCGCGGCTGAGACCGCGCCGAGCGCACCGCAAGGGGGTGTACGCCGTCGAACGGCGTACACCCCCTTGCTGCGGTCCGGGCGCCATCCGCCCCCGGGCACCGTGACGTTGTGCGGATGGGATCACCAGTTCGGCAAGTTCGTAACGAGCGGGTTCCCACCGCCCGGTCACGCGGTGCGGCGTGGCACTGTCCTCCGCATGAAAGGCAAGACGAACGCGGGCAGCGGGACACCCGCGGCCGGACCCGTGCGCCGCCGCCTGCGGATGCCGGGGCGCACCCGGGCACGGCGGGCCGCGGGGTGGACGGCACTGGCGCTCGTGGTCCTCCTCGTCCTGCCGACCGCCGGCGCGGCGGCGGCGCTACGCGCCTGCTACGCGGGCGAGGTGTCCGCCGAAGCGCGCTCCCGGGGCCGGGACGCGCTGTGGCTGGGCCACGCCTGGGTGGACGGGCGCCGGGACGAGGCGGACCTCGCGGCGCTCAAGCGGCGGACGGCGGGCACCGGCATCCGCGACCTGTACGTCCACACCGGGCCGCTGTCCCACGACGGCTCACTGCCGAAGAAGCGGTACCCGCGTGCGGAGTGGCTGCTGAAGGCCGTCGAGCGGGAACTGCCCGGAGTGCGGGTCCAGGCGTGGCTCGGGGACCGGCTCGCCTACGGCCCGGACGCGGACGGCGGGCTGCGCACGGCCGACCCGCAGACGCGGCGCACGGTGGTGGCGAGCGCCCGGCAGGTGCTGGCGGCGGGCTTCGACGGGGTGCACTTCGACCTGGAGCCGCTGCGCTCGGAGGACGCCGGCTATCTGCGGCTGCTGGACCGGCTGCGCCCGGCGGTCCGGGCGCACGACGGCGTGCTGTCGGTCGCAGCGCACCAGATCGATCCGCTGCCTGGGCTGCACCATGTCTCGGGCGGCGTCTTCGGACACGGCAAGTGGTGGTCGCAGGATTACTTCGGCGAGGTCGCGCGGCGGGTGGACCAGATCGCGGTGATGTCCTACGACACGGCGCTGCCCGCCGAGAGCCTGTACGGCGGCTATGTGGCGCAGCAGACGGCACTCGCGCTGGAGGCGGCGCCCGCCCGGGTGGACGTGCTGATGGGGCTGCCCTTCTACCACACGGACGACATGGGCCATCACGCCGCGGCCGAGACCGCGGCCGCGGCGGTGCGCGGGGTACGGCTCGGGCTCGGCCGCGAGGACCGCGACCGTGCGCGGTTCGGCGTCGCGCTCTACGTCGACTTCGCGGCGACGGAGCAGGACTGGCGCGCCTACCGGCGCGGCTGGGGCGCACCGGCGACACCGGCCGGAGCACGGCACACACAGACTTCGGAAGCCCAGGGGAGGCAGCGTTGACCGTCACGGACGAGGCGATCGAGAAGATCAAGGGGATGATCGTCTCGGGGGCGCTGGGCCCCGGCGACCGGCTGCCCAGGGAGAGCGAACTGGCCACCGAACTGGGCCTGTCGCGCAACTCGCTGCGGGAGGCGGTCCGCGCGCTGGCGCTGATCCGGGTGCTCGACGTACGCCAGGGCGACGGCACCTATGTGACGAGCCTGGATCCGCAGGTGCTGCTGGCGGCGATGAGCTTCGTGGTGGACTTCCACCGCGACGACACCGTCCTGGAACTCCTGGCCGTGCGCCGCATCCTGGAGCCGGCGGCCACCGCGCTGGCGGGCACCCGGATCGCGGTGGCCGAACTGGACGCACTGGAATCCGAACTGGACGCGCTGGAGTCCGAGCTGGCCGCCCCGGCCCCGGAACCGTCCGTGGGGCAACTGGTCGCCGCGGACCTGGAATTCCACCGGCGCATCGCGGCCGCCTCCGGCAACTCCGTACTGGGTTCGCTGCTGGACGGCCTCGCCGGCCCGCACACCCGGGCCCGGGTCTGGCAGGGGCTGACCCGGCAGGAAGCGGTAGGCCGCACCCTGCACGAGCACCGGCAGATCCTCGCGGCCCTGCGTACCGGCGACGCGGAAGCGGCGCGCTCCTGGTCGATCGTGCACATCGCGGGCGTCGAGCAATGGCTGCGCGCGGCGCTGTGACGCCGGACGCCGCCGCCTCTGCGGAACCGGCACCCTGCCCCGGACCGGCGCGGCCGCGGGACCTGCCGGTCGGGTGGGCGGCGGGTCCGGATCGGAGGCGTGCGGGGGCTGCGGGTCGCGTGCGTGCACGCCGTAGGCTGGGCCCCGCACGAAACGGCCGGCGGCGGTCCGGGGGACGGAGTCCGCAGCGGTATCGCCGGCCGCAGGCGACAGCGAGCTGAGGAGGCACTGGGTGATCGAGCTGGAGGGGGTTCCCGAGCTGGTCGACCCAGTCATGGTGGCCGCGTTCGAGGGGTGGAACGACGCGGGCGACGCCGCGTCCGGCGCTGTCGCGCACCTGGAACGGGAATGGAAGGGCGAGGTGTTCGCCGCGCTGGACGCGGAGGACTACTACGACTTCCAGGTGAACCGCCCGCAGGTCTTCCTGGAGGACGGCGTCCGCAAGGTCACCTGGCCCACCACGCGGCTGTCCGTCATCCGGATCGGGGACGCGGACGGCAAGGGCAGGCGGCGCGACCTGGTCCTGGTGCGCGGCATCGAACCGAGCATGCGGTGGCGCTCGTTCTGCAACGAGATCCTGGGGTTCGCGCACGAGCTGGGGGTCGAGCTGGTGGTGGTGCTGGGCTCCCTGCTCGGTGACACTCCGCACACCCGGCCGGTCCCGGTCACCGGCGTGACCTCGGACTCCGATCTGGCCCGCACGATGAACCTGGAGGAGTCCCGCTACGAGGGCCCGACCGGGATCGTCGGCATCCTCCAGGAGGCCTGCACCCATGCGGGCGTCCCGGCGGCCAGCCTGTGGGCGGCCGTACCGCACTACGTCTCGCAGCCGCCCAACCCCAAGGCGACGCTCGCCCTGCTCAACCGGCTGGAGGATCTGCTCGGGGTGCGCGTCCCGATGGGTGAGCTGACCGAGGACGCCCGGGCCTGGCAGATCGGCGTCGACCAGCTCGCGGCGGAGGACAGCGAGGTGGCCGAGTACGTCCAGTCGCTGGAGGAGGCCCGGGACACCGCCGAACTGCCGGAGGCCTCGGGAGAGGCCATCGCCAAGGAGTTCGAGCGCTATCTGCGGCACCGCGACGGCTCCGGCTCCGCCGACGGCGGCTCGGCGCCCGGCGCGTCCCCCTCGCTGCGGGACCCGGGGCACCAGTCCCCTCCCCCGCCGCCCAAGCCCGGTGGCGAGCCGCCGCGGCCCGGTGAGCCGGACGAGGACGAGTGACCGGCGCTCCGCCGCTCCGGGACCGGCGCCGCCGCACGGCGGCGCCGGGTGCGGAGACGACGGCCGGGGCCCGGGCATGACGGGCCTCCCGGCCGCGGGACACGGCCGGGAGGCGGGAGACAGGGGACGGTTACAGCGCGACGCCCAGCAGCGCGTCGACCGTGCGGGAGACCAGTCCGGGAGCACCCTCGTCGGTGCCGCCCCGCTCGGCCTGCTGCTCGGCCCACGCGTCGACGGCGGCCAGCGCGGCGGGGGTGTCGAGATCGTCCGCGAGCGCGGTCCGCACCGCCTCCAGCATGGCCTCGGCGGGCGGTCCGTCCGGCCGCGAGACGGCCGAACGCCAGCGGTCGAGCCGCTGCTGCGCCGCCTCCAGCACCGCGTCCGTGTACTCCCAGTCGGCGCGGTAGTGGTGCGCCAGCAGGGTGAGCCGGATGACGGCCGGATCGACGCCGTCCTTGCGCAGTTGTGAGACGAAGACGAGGTTGCCCTTCGACTTGGACATCTTCTCGCCGTTCAGAGCGACCATCCCCGCGTGCACATAGCTGCGCGCGAACGGGAACTCGCCGGTCAGCGCCTGCGCGTGGGAGGCGCCCATCTCGTGGTGCGGGAAGGCCAGATCGGACCCGCCGCCCTGGATGTCGAAGCCCATGCCCAGGTGTTCGAGCGCGATCGCCACGCACTCGATGTGCCAGCCGGGGCGTCCGGGGCCCAGCGTGCCGCCGTCCCAGTGGGGTTCGCCCTCGCGGGCCGCCGTCCACAGCTGCGGGTCGAGCGGGTTCTTCTTGCCGGGGCGCTCAGGGTCGCCGCCGCGCTCGGCGGACAGCAGCCGCATCGTTTCTGCGTCGTAGTGCGAGACGGCTCCGAAGTGGGCGTCGGACTCGACCGAGAAGTAGATGTCGCCGTCGAGTTCGTAGGCGGCACCCATGTCCCGCAGTCGTTCGACCAGCGGCACGATGTGGGGAATGGACTCCACGGCGCCGATGTAGTGCTTCGGCGGCAGCATCCGCAGGGCCGTCATGTCCTCGCGGAACAGCGCGGTCTCGCGCTCGGCGAGCGCCGTCCAGTCGATGCCCGTCGCGACCGCCCGCTCCAGGAGTGGATCGTCCACGTCGGTGACGTTCTGTATGTAGTGCACCTGGCGCTTGGTGTCGAGCCACACGCGCTGCACGAGGTCGAACGCGTTGTAGGTCGCCGCGTGTCCGAGGTGGGTGGCGTCGTAGGGGGTGATGCCACACACGTAGAGGCGGGCGACAGGACCGGGGGTGAGGGTCACTCGGCCACCGGTCGCGGTGTCGTGGATGTCGAGGTCGCGGCCCTGTCCAGGCAGGACGGGGACCTCGGTAGCGGGCCAGGCATGCATGCCTTGAGCCTAACCCGGACTGGTGTTCCGTATCCGTCCGGATGGACGCCGTTCGAGGTCCGCGGGCGCGGACGGGGCCCGCCCGACCGTTTCGGGACCGGTCGGGCGCGGCGCGGGACACGGCCCGAGCTGCCCGCCAGGCGCCCTCCGGGGCCGTTCCGGCCCCGCCCGGGCCGGGCGCGGGCGGCAGGTGTCAGACAGGTGGCCAGGGGACGGCGGGCCACTCACCGCTCGGCAGCGGATGCCGTCCGGAGCTCAGCAGCGCCTCCACCCGCTTGCCCACGGCCTGTACCTCGGCCTCGGTGAGCAACTCGGCCAGCCGCGCCGCCAGCGGAGCCTCCGCCGCGTCCACGGCCTCCGCAGTCTCCGGGCGGCCACCCGTGTCGGCACGGAGCGCGGTGGAGAGCCTGCGCAGCGCCTCGACGGCCTCGCCGGTCAGCTCCTCGCCCGCCCAGCCCCACAGCAGGGTGCGCAGCTTGTCGTCCACGTGGAAGGTGACGCCGTGGTCGATGGCGTACAGCGCGCCGTCGGGCCGGGGCAGCAGATGGCCGCCCTTGCGGTCGCCGTTGTTGAGCACGGCGTCGAGCACCGCCAGCCGGCGCAGCCGGGGGTCGTCGGCGTGCACGAGCAGCGCGGTCCGGCCACCGCCGACGTCCGCGAAGCCGACCGCCTTCCAGCCCTCGCCCGGCTCCTCGCCGTCGACCAGCGCGAGCAACGGGGCCGGCTCCCCCTCCGGCCCGCTGCCGGGCCCGCGCTCCGGCTCGTCGTCCGGCCCGCGCTCCGACGCGGCCTCGGCCGGCTCCCCGGACGGCACGTTCTCCCCGTCGTCATCGGCGTCCGGCGGCTCACCCACCCAGACCTGGCACATGCCCGGTCCGTAGGGGCCGTCGCGCAGCACGGTGGCGGGTATCAGATCCCAGCCGGTGGCGCGGGAGACCTCGTAGGCCGCGACCTCGCGCTGGGCGAGGTTGCCGTCGGGGAAATCCCACAGCGGCCGCTCACCGGCCACGGGCTTGTAGACGCAGGGCAGGCTGCTCCCCGCATGCTCGACGGTGCCGAACAGCACGGTGTTGGACGCGGCAGTGATCTGTCCCCGCACGGTGAGCGTGCCCTGCCGGAGCAGCTCGCGGGTGGCCTCGGCGGCCGGTGCCGTGCCGCTCATTCGCCCCGGCGGTATCCGTTCTGGCGCGGACATACGTGTCCCTCCGGATCGAGCGGCAGGCTGCACAGCGGGCACGGCGGCCGGCCCGCGTTGACGACCTCCATCGCCCGCTTGGCGAAGGCCCGGGCCATGTTCCCGCTGATCCGCACCCGGAGCATCGGGGGCCCGTTCTCGTCGTCCTGGAGCAGCCGCTCCTCCGCGTCGGCCAGGTCCTCGTCCTCGCCGGGCTCCAGCTCCACGATGGCCTGCGCCTCGACGACCATCCGCTCTCCGTCGCCGTCCCAGGCCAGGGCCATGGTGCCGACCCGGAACTCCTCCTCGACCGGGCTCTCCAGCGGCCCGGTGTCATCGACCTCGGAGGGGGCGACGGCGGGCACGGGCGCACTGCCGCCGGAGCGGCGCACCACCTCGTCCAGCAGCTCGTCGATCCGTTCGGCGAGCGCTTCGACCTGCGCCTTCTCCAGGGCCACGCTGGTGGTGCGGCCCCCCGCGCTGGCTTGGAGGAAGAAGGTGCGGCGGCCAGGCAGACCGACGGTACCGGCGACGAACCGGTCCGGCGGATCGTACAGAAATACCTGACGGGACACGTTCTGCTCCGTTGGGTTCGACAGCTTGAGTGGCTTCGGACATCCGCACCCTACTGTGCGTTCCGATCATCGTGCTCACGCGCTTCCGCCGACGGTCGCATCGCCCTCCCCCGCGCTCGCGGCGGCGCCCTGCTCGCCCGACTTCTCCGGTGGCGCGAGGGAGGCCAGTTCCCCGGTGTCGCCGAGCCGCAGCACGAAGGGGCGCAGCGGGGTGTAGGTGAGGGCCGTGGCCGAGCAGGGGGAGACGGATATCCGCTGGAAGAGGTCGAGGTGCATGCCCAGCGCGTCCGCGACGATCGACTTGATGATGTCGCCGTGCGAGCACATCAGATAGACGGCGTCCGCACCGTGCTCGGCCTCGATGCGGGCGTTCCAGGCGCGGACCGCGTCCACGGCCCGTGCCTGCATGGCCCGCAGCGACTCGCCGCCGGGGAAGGCGGCGGCGGACGGGTGGCCCTGGACGGTGGCCATGAGGGGCTCGTCGTTCAGTTCGGCGAGCTTGCGGCCCGACCAGTCCCCGTAGTCGCACTCGGTGATGCGGTCCTCGGTGTGCACGGGCAACTCGGGGCGGGCGGCGGCCAGCGGCGCGAGGGTCTCCTGGCAGCGGCGCAGCGGGCTGCTGACGGCCGCTGCCAGCGGGATGTCGCGGAGCCGGTCGGGCAGACCGGCGGCCTGCCGCTGGCCGTGACCGTCCAGGGCGACTCCGGGCGTGCGGCCGGCCAGCAGTCCGTCGGTGTTCGCTGTGGACCTGCCGTGGCGTACGAGGATCAGCGTCGGCATGCCGCAACCCTAAGCGAGGCGCCGTCGGCGGCGCTGCGCAGTCCTCGCGGCGGCTCCTCGGCTCTCGCGGCGGCCCCCGGTTGTGCGACGGTCCGGAAACGGCAGAATGCGAGAAGTGATCGTCGACTGTGCGCTCTACCGGCAGGGGCGCCGAGCCGAGCGCCCGCAGGACTTCTCGGCGGCGCTGCGGGAGGCCCGGTCCGCGGCCGAGACGTTTCTGTGGATCGGCCTGCACGAGCCGACCGAAGCGGAGTTCGACCGCGTGACCCGGGATTTCGGGCTGCATCCGCTGGCCGTCGAGGACTCGCTGCACGCGCATCAACGGCCGAAGCTGGAGATCTACGCGGACTCGCTCTTCCTGGTGCTCAAGCCGGTGGACTACGACGAGGGCGACAGCACGCTCAGCACCGGTGAGCTGATGGTGTTCGTGGGCGACTCGTTCGTGCTGACCGTCCGACACGGCCGGACCAACCCGCTGGGATCGGTGCGCGCCCGGCTGGAGGACGACCCGGAGGTGCTGCGGCACGGTCCGACTGCCGTGATGTACGCGGTCAGCGACACCGTGGTGGACCACTACCTGGAGGTCGCGGCCGCGCTGCACACCGACCTGGAGGAGCTGGAAGCCGCGGTCTTCGCCAGGAACGCCCGGGCGGGCAGCCGGGACACGGCGGGCCGGATCTACGAGTTCAAGCGGCGGGCGCTGGAGTTCCGGCGGGCGACGACGCCGCTGACCGACCCCATCACCCGGCTGACGGGTGCCCGGGTCCCCTTCGTGCACAAGGACGCGCGGGTGTTCTTCCGGGATGTGGCCGACCACCTCTCGCGGGTGAACGAGCAGGTGGAGTCCATCGACCGGCTGCTGACGGACATCCTGTCGGCGTATCTGGCGCAGATGGGGGTGCGGCAGAACGACGACATGCGCAAGATCTCCGCCTGGGCCGCGATGTTCGCCGTGCCCACGGCCCTCGCCGGGGTGTACGGGATGAACTTCGCGCACATGCCGGAACTGCACCAGGTGTGGGGCTACCCGGTGACGCTGCTGCTGATGGTGACCATCTGCGTGGTGCTCTTCCGGATCTTCAAGCGCCGCGACTGGTTCTAGGGACTTCGCGGATCAGCCTTCCTGCTTCCCGGGCCCGGTCCCGGTTCCTGATCCGGGGGCGGTACGCCAGGGGCGGCGTGCGGGGCTCAGGCGTACTCGGCCGCCGCGTCCGCCTGCCCGGTGCCCAGTGCGTCGCGGCGCTCGGGCATCCGGAGGGCGACCAGCCGACGCCAGCCGCCCAGCCGCTCCCAGCCGTACCGGCCGTGGATCCCCAGCGCGACGAGCCCGTAGCGGAGCCCGGACCAGCCCAGGATGCGCGCCATCCGGCTCATGACGGCCAGGCTGACGTCCCGGTAGACCTTGATCTCGGCGAGCGCGCTCTCGCGCAGCAGGGCACGGATGGTGCGCGCGTGCCCGGCGCGGGCCAGCCGCAGCAGTTCCTCGTGGCAGTAGGCGAGGTGGTTGTCCTCGTCCCGGGAGATCATCCGCACCGCCCGGCCGAGCTCCGGGTGGTCGCCGACCGCCTTGGTGAGCAGGGCCATCTCCTCGGCGGCCCGCTGCTCCGTGACCCGGCTGTGGGCCAGGTAGGCGAGCACGTCGTGCTCGGTCAGCGGCTCGTCCCGGCGCAGCTTCTCGTGCGCCAGGCCGATCCCGAGGCCCTCCAGGATCATCGTGTAGTCGGTGTCGTCGGGGATCTCGGCCGCCTCCAGGCCGCGCTTGTTCAGCAGCGCCAGGAAGATGCGGCCGTGCTTGTCCTCGTCGGCCCCGTGCCGGACGATCTTGGGCGCGAGACGGCGGGCGCCGTCGGGGACGAGCGCGGCGATGCGGGCGTTCTCCCAGCCGCCCTGCGCCTCGCCACTGGCCGCGACGGAGCAGAAGAGCCGGAAGGACTCGTCGTTGTCGAGGATTTCCTGGAACAGACTCCTGGCCGAGAGCATCGCCGCCACCTCCGTGCACGAGTTCCCTTACAGCACGACATCCCGCGAAGAACGAGTCAAATGCCGCGTACGCGAACAGGCAACATGTGAGCGGTCCGGCTGCGCCGATCGCAGGAGCCCCGCGGCCCGCCCGCGTAACCGCACCGGCCGGGCCGCGTTGTGCTCCATGACGGCCGTGGCGGGGCCGCCCCCCGAGCCCCCACCACGGCCGCAGAATTCTTCGGGCGCGTTACGCCTTCGGGCTGTACCGCGCCCTCGCACCCGGGCGCATGGCCGGGGGCCGCTCGGATCCGGCGGTGCCGCCCGCGCGGGAGGCCGGCAGTCCGCCGCTAGGTGGCGACCCCGGCCTGCTCCAGCGCGTCGACCCCGGCGCGCAGTCCGGCCAGCCGCTCCTCCAGCGAGAACCCGGCGGGGGCCAGCGAGAGCGTCGTCACCCCTGCGTCCGCGTAGGCCCGCATCCGCTCGGCGATCCGCTCGACGGGGCCGATCAGGGTGGTGGAGTCGATCAGCTCGCGCGGAATCGCCGCAGCGGCCCCCTCCTTGTCCCCGGCCAGGTACTTCTCCTGGACCTCGGCGGCCTCCTTCTCGTAGCCCATGCGCTGGGCGAGCTTGTTGTAGAAGTTCTGCTTGCGGCTGCCCATGCCGCCCACGTAGAGCGCGGTGTAGGGCCGGAAGAGGTCGGCGAGCGCGTCGATGTCGTCGCCGACGGCCATCGGGACGGTCGGGCACACGTCGAAGCCCTCCATCGTCCGGCCCGCGGCCTCCCGGCCCGCCCGCAGGTGCTGGAGCGTGGTCTCCTCGGCGTGCTCCGGGGAGAAGAAGACCAGCAGCACACCGTTGGCGATCTCGCCGGTCTGCTCCAGGTTCTTGGGGCCGATCGCCGCGATGTAGAGCGGGATCTCCTCGCGCTCCGGGTGGACGGTCAGCTTGATCGGCTTGCCGGGTCCGCCGGGCAGCGGAAGCGTCCAGTGCTGCCCCTCGTAGGACAGCCGCTCCCGGGACATGGCACGGCGGATGATCTCGACGTACTCGCGGGTGCGGGCCAGCGGCTTGTCGAACTTCACCCCGTACCACCCCTCGGAGACCTGCGGGCCCGAGACGCCCAGGCCGAGCCGGAAGCGGCCGCCGGAGAGCGAGTCGAGCGTGGCGGCCGTCATGGCGGTCATGGCCGGCGCCCGGGCCGGGATCTGGAAGATCCCGGAGGCCACGTCGATCTGCTCGGTGTGGGCCGCCACCCAGGTGAGCACGGTGGCGGCGTCCGAACCGTACGCCTCGGCCGCCCAGCACACGTCGTAGCCGAGCCGGTCGGCCTCCTGTGCGACGGCGAGGTTGTCCGCATCCATCCCGGCACCCCAGTAGCCGAGGTTGATGCCCAGTCGCATCCCCATCCCGCACCCACTTCCCTTACTGATCAGTAATGTCCCTGACCCCCGGACTCTAACGCGTGCCACAACTACGCTCAACGCCCATGGAGCGAAGGCACCTCGGCCGCACTGGCCTGCGCGTATCCCGGATCGGACTGGGCACTCTGGGCTGGGCGCGCGGCGGCGTGAGCGACCGCGCGGACCCCGGCGTGGGAGACGAGGCGCGCCCGCGGCACGACCAGCACGTACGCAACGCCGCCGACCAGCTCAAAACGTTCTGGGAAGCGGGCGGCACCCTCGTGGACACCGCGGACGTGTACGGGGAGGGCGAGGCCGAGTACCTCCTGGGGCGGCTGATGCAGGACCTGGTCCCGCGCCACGACCTGGTGATCGCCACCAAAGCGGGGGGCGTGCCCGACCCCGAGCGCCCCTTCGACTGCTCGCGCGGCCACCTGCTGAGCGCGCTGGACGCCTCCCTCGACCGGCTGGGCACCGACCACGTGGACCTGTGGCAGGTGCACGCCTGGGACCCGTACACACCGCTGGAGGAGACACTCCAGGCACTCGACACGGCCGTCAGCAGCGGACGCGCCCGCTACGCCGGGGTGTGCGACTTCTCCGGCTGGCAGCTCGCCAAGGCGGGCACCTGGCAACGGGCCGCACCCGGAGTGCGGCAGCCGCTGGCCGCCACCCAGATGGAGTACTCGCTGCTGCAGCGCGGCGTCGAACGGGAGGTGCTGCCCGCCGCGCAGGACCTCGGCATCGGGCTGCTGCCCTCCTCGCCCCTGGGGCGCGGAGTACTGACCGGCAAGTACCGCGAACCCGGCCCGCCGCCGACCGGCTCGCGCGGCGCCTCCGAGCGGCTGGCCGCCTTCGTGGAACCCTATCTGGACGGGACCGCGGCCCGGATCACCGACGCGGTGGCCACCGCGGCCGACGGGCTCGCGCTGCCGCCGCTCCAGGTGGCCCTGGCCTGGGTCCGCGACCGGCCCGGAGTGGTGGCACCGATCGTCGGCGCACGCACGGCGGAGCAGTTGGCGCAGGCGCTGTCGGTGGAGGGCCTTAGTCTTCCAGACGAGATCCGCGCGGCCCTGGACGACGTCTCGGCCCCCGTGCACCGCTACCCCGACCATGACTGGAGCGAGCTGTGAGCAACGAGAAGGCAGCCGAACTCCTCGCGGCCGTCCGCGCGGTGGAGAGCGGCGAACGCTCCGCCACCTCCTTCTTCAACGAGCCCGCCGCCGCGCCGCCCTCCCGCAGCGGGCCCCGCGCACAGCCGGGCGGCCCGGAGTCCGGCGCCGCGGGCAGCCCCACCGGTGCCCGCGGCTCAGCGGTGCCCCCGCCGGGGCGTGCGGAACGCGCCGGCCGGCAGGACGGCCCGGTCACCGTCCCGGAAGGAGTGCGCGCCCTGCTGGCGGAGAGCGGGGCTCCGGAGGGGCTGGCCCAGCGTGTGACCGAGACGCTCGGGGAGGGCGCGGAGAGTGTGCTGCGCGCCGACCCCTGGCAGCTCCTCGCGGTTCCCGGGGTGCTCCCCGAGCAGGCCGACGGCTTCGCCCGGGCGCTGCTGGGCGACGAGGCCGGGCCGGACGACCCGCGGCGGGCGGTGGCGCTGGTGGTCCGGCTGCTGGAGCGCGCGGCGCTGCGGGGCGACACGGTGCTGACGCCGGACGCCCTGGGCAGGGGCCTGGCCGGGCACGCGGTACCGGACCCCGAGGAGGCCGTACGGCAGGCCGTGGACGCGGGAGCCGTCCTGGTCTTCGAGGACGCGCTGGACGCGGGGCCGGTGCCTTCGGCCATGGCCGAGGGCGAGGCCGAGGAGGAGGAGCGCCCGGTCGCCCTCCTGGTGGGCCTGGACCGGTACGCGCTCGCGGAGGAGAGTCTCGCGGACGCGCTCGCCCGCGTCGCGGGGACGTTCGGGTCCGCGGAGCCGGCCGGCGGTCCGGGGGACGCGGTGGACTCCACGGAAGCGGCGGAAGCGGTGACGGTGGAAGCAGCGGACCGTGCTCCGGGTGGGGTCGCGGGGGCCGACGACGGCTGGGCGGCTGCCGCCGGGAGTGCCCCCACCTCCTCGGGGCGCGAGCTGATCCGTGCGGTGGCCGGAAGCGGGCTGGTCACCCATACGGGGGGTGAGGCGTCCCGTGCGGAGGTCGCCGCCGTGGTGGTCGCGGCGCGGGCGCTCGGGCTGCGTGCCGCAGTCCTCACCCATACGGATGAGGGGCGGGAGCGCATGGCCCGCCTCCTCGCCGAGCGCTCAACCTCCCACCCGGACAACGGTCCGGGCAGCACCGCGGGTGGCGGCGATCCGGCCCCCGACTGCGCCACCGTCGCCGGGGTGCTGGCGGGCACGGACGGCCCGGAGCGGGACGCGGAAGGGGCGCTCCGCGTCGATGTGCTGGCCGTCTGCGACGCGCCGCAGTTGGACGCGGAGACGGGCGCGGCGCTGCTGGAGGCGCTGCCGGACGGGGCACGTCTGCTGCTCAGCGGAGACCCGGGCGTGCTGGGCGCCGCGGGCCCCGGGCAGGTGTTCGGGGACCTGATGGCGGCCCGGTACTGCCCCCACGTCGCTTCCCGCACCCCGGATCCCGGCCCGATCGGCGAGTTGGTGTCGGGCATCGGCATCGGAGAGCTGAGCCAGGTGGCGGCGCCCGGCAAGGAGGTGGTGATCGTCCCCGTCGCGGACCCCGGCGAGGCCGTCCACCGGACGGTGCAGCTCGTCAAGGACTCGGTGCCCCGTGCCCTCGGCGTCCCGTCCGCCGGGACCCAGGTGATCACTCCGGGGCACGGCGGTTCCGCGGGCACCCGCGCGCTCAACGCCGCCCTCAAGGAAGTGCTCAACCCGGGTCCGGGCCGCTTCGGCGGCTTCGACCCCGGTGACCGGGTCGCCCACTCCCCCGCGCCGGGCCGCACACGCATCGGCACGGTGTCCTCGGCCGACGCGGACGGCCTCCAACTGGCCTGCGGGGACCAGCGGGTGACGGTCCCGCCCGAGCGGGTGCCCGAAACGGTGCGGCACGGCTGGGCTGTGACGGCCCATCAGGCCGCCGGGATCCGCTGGCCCGCCGCCGTCGTGGTGCTGCCCGGGGACGCCACGGAGGCGCTGACCCGGGAGTGGGTCTACACGGCTTTCAGCCGGGGCGAGCGTCATCTGTCGGTCGTGCACGGAGCGGGCGACGCGCTCCCCCGCGCGGTGGCCTCGGCCGCGGCGCGGGAGCGGACGACCCGGCTGCGGACCCTGCTGACCGAGTCCGCCCGCGCCGCCGAGGCAGCGCGGGCGGCGGAGGCGACAGAAGCGGCGGAGGCGGCCGCCGGCTGAGCCGGGACGGCAGCGACGCCGGAGCGGTCCGCCGTACTGCCCGCGCTACCTGCGGCGGGCGGCGGACACACCACTGCCGGCGCCGTCACCGTCCTCGCCCTCACCGTCCTCGTCGTAGCCGTAGCCGTAGCCGTCCCGGTCGTAGCCGTCCTCGTCCGCTTCCTCGCTCTCGCCGCGGGCCTCGAGAACCAGGTCCTCCTCGTCCTCGTCGAAGACGGAGGAGACGTCGAAGCGGCAGACCACACGCTGCGGATCGGCCTGGTCGAACGGGTTCGACAGCCACTCGCCGGGCTCGGCGGGCTCGTCGACCGCCGTGACCCAGAGGGTGGAGTCGCCTTCCTCCAGGCCGAACTCCTTGTGGCGGGTGGCGATCTCGTCCGGCTCGAACTCGCCGAAGAGCACACCGAGCGCCGCGTGCACACTGTTGCTCGGTGCCGCCCCCTCAAACCGCTCGTCCTCCGCGGAGTCCGGGTCCAGCTCGGTGATCCGCTCGGCCTGGGCCTGCAGCCGGTGCGGCTCGGAAATGACATAGTCCCGTCGGATCAGGACGCTCAGCGCAGTGGGCACATCGGGTCCGGTGTAGGCCGGCAGGCTCTCGCTGCTGGGGATCTCGAACGGGGTGACCTCGTCGTAGACCTCGTACAGCAGCTCGTCGTAGGTCTCGCCCGCGGCGGCCAGCGCGTCGAAGGCGGCATAGACGGCGGAGTCGAGTTCGGCGGCGTACTGCTCAGCCGACGACGCGTCCCGCTCACCCGCACCGCCCGCTCCGGCAGGCACCCGGGACTCCCCCGCGCGGCGCTCGACGGCTTCGAGGTGCCGGTCCAGCGCGGCTTTGACCGCTTCGGCGGCGGCGCGTACGTCGGCAGCGGTGGGCTGCGCAGCATCAGACATAGTGCAGACGCTATCGGCAGACGGGGTCCGCACGCACAATGGAGACGATGCCGGAATACGAATTTCGCGATGTGTACGTCCCGCGGGGCGTCTCCCGTAAGGCCGCGACCCAGCTGCTGACCGACCAGGCGGAGTACGGGCACTGGGAACTGGCCCGTACCCGGCTGTATCCGGACGGCAGCCGTCGGGTGCGGCTCCGCCGCCGCATCATCCGCCAGCTTCGCCCGACCTGGTGACCGCCGGTCGCAGATTCCCGCTGGTCATGGGTGCCCGCACGGTGCGGGGTGACCTTTGGCGCGGAGCGGGAGAACCCCGAGGGGAGCCCTGCGGGAGAGCCGAGAGGGAGCGGGCCCGGCGGTGCGGGGCCCGCTCCCTCGGCTTGTCCGGCGCGGTGGCCACGGCCGCGGCGCCGGAACACCGGCCCGCGCGTCAGGTCGCGGAATGCCGGTCGATCACAGCGCCGGGGTCAGCGCTGCGCCCCGATCAGCGCTTGGCTGCGGGCCGGGAGCGCCGGTAGAGCACGTACCCTCCGGCGAGCATGCCCAGGCTGACGGGCGCGGCGATGCCGAGCTGCGAGCCGGCACCGGTGTGCGCGAGCTCCCCGCCGCCTTCCGGGGTGTCGGAGTCGGAGACCTGGGCCGCGGCAACGGTCTCCGGCGTGGACGGAGCGTGCACCTCACCGGAGCTGCCCGGCTGGGTGGGCGTCTGCGGAGTGGACGGCTCGCCGGGTTCGTCGGGCGTGGTGGGCTGCTCGGGCTCGTCCGGATCACCGGGCTCATCCGGGTTCCCCGGCTCGTCCGGATTACCGGGCTCATCCGGGTTCCCCGGCTCGTCGGGGTTTCCGGGCTCATCCGGATTACCGGGCTCGTCGGGCTCATCCGGATTACCCGGCTCATCCGGATACCCGGGATCGGTGGGCCCCGGGTGCGATGGATTGGCGCAGCCGTTGCCGTGCGCCGGGTTGAGCGCGCCGACCACGTCCACGGTGTTGCCGCAGACGTTCACCGGCACGTCGACCGGCACCTGTACATCGTTGCCCGAGCCGACGCCGGGCGAATCGTGGGCGGTGCCCTGCGCATGGGCCCCGCTTCCGCCCTGCTGGCTGCCGCCACCGTTTCCGGTGCCGTTCCCGCAGCTGTTGCCGGACGCCGGGTTGAGCAGCCCGAGGACGTTGACGGTGTTGCCGCAGATGTTCACCGTGACGTTCACCGGCGCCTGGGCGGTGTTGCCGGAGAGAACTCCGGGCGAGTTCGCGCCGGCGCCCTGGGCGCCCGAGTCGGCGAACGCGGTCCCCCCGGAGACCGCGAGAAGACCGCCGGCGGCGGCCATGGTGATCAGGCCCTTTCTGGTGCCCTGACGCATGATGTTGGAATCCCCTGCCTAGTGGTGGCTGTTGGTGACCGGCCAGGGGGAGGCGCACCTGCGCACCCTCCCGCCCCCCGAGACCCGAGGGCCCCGGAGCGCGTGGCGCGTGCTCCGGGGCCGCTCAGATGCACGTGCCTCATCGATCTCGTCGGATGAGGCGTGACGTCACTGGTTGACGCAGGTGTTGCCGAAGGCCGGGTTCAGCAGCCCGATCACGGAGATCGTGTTGCCGCAGGCGTTCACCGGCACGTGGACCGGGACCTGCACGGTGTTGCCGGAAACGACGCCGGGGGAGTTCACGGCGGCGCCCTGCGCACCGGAGTCGGCAACGGCCATACCCGCACCAGCCAGCACAAGACCGCTGGTGACAGCCGCGGCGGCGATGACCTTCTTGATCATTATTCCTCCTAGTTGGCAATACGACCCCAGCAGGGGGTCGCACTCCCTGTAACGAGGATGGAGGAATGAGGCTACGAACTGACTGGATCATTCACCCGTCCCGGTTACTTCCGCACGCGCTGTCGATTTCGGACCCCACTGCATCACCCCTCCGGAGGAGCACCACCCGGGAACCGTGCGAGGATCCGGACGTTGATCGGAAAAACGCCGGTCACAGCAGCCGATCAACGCCACGCGTCGGCGCCCCGGTGGGTGTCACGCCTGATCCAGGAACCGGTCGAGCACACGCACACCGAACTGGAGTCCGTCGACCGGGACACGCTCGTCCACCCCGTGGAACATGCCCGCGAAGTCGAGCTCCGGCGGCAGCTTCAGCGGCGCGAAGCCGAAGCAGCGGATTCCCAGATCGTCGAAGGACTTGGCATCGGTGCCGCCCGAGAGCATGTACGGCACGGCGCGCGCGATCGGATCCTCCGCCCGCAGCGAGGACTGCATGGCGTCCACCAGCGCACCGTCGAAGGTCGTCTCCAGCGCCCGGTCGGCGTGCACGTCCTCGCGCCGCACCCGCGGCCCCAGCAGCCGGTCCAGATCTGCCAGGAACTCCTGCTCGTGCCCGGGGAGGAACCGCCCGTCCACATGCGCGGTCGCCTGCCCGGGAATGACGTTGACCTTGTAGCCGGCCCCGAGCTGGGTGGGCGCGGCGGTGTTCTGCAACGTCGCACCGATGATCTTCGCGATGCCGCCGAGCCGGGCGAGCGTCTCCTCCATGTCCTCCGGGTCCAGCTCGACGCCGAGCGCGTCGGAGAGCTCGTCCAGGAAGGAGCGGACCGTCTTGGTCACCCGCACCGGGAACTTGTGCCGGCCCAGCCGCCCCACGGCCTCGCACAGCTCGGTGATCGCATTGTCGTCGTTGGTCATGGACCCGTGGCCGGCCGTGCCGTCCACGGTGAGCCGCATCCAGTGCATGCCCTTCTGCGCCGTCTCCACCAGATACAGCCGCAGATCCTCGTTGACCGTGAAGGAGAACCCGCCCACCTCCCCGATGGCCTCGGTGACCCCCTCGAAGAGGTCGGCGTGGTTGTCCACCAGGTGCCGCGCCCCGTAGACCCCGCCCGCCTCCTCGTCCGCGAGGAAGGCCAGCACGACGTCGCGGGGCGGCTTGCGCCCGGCCCGCATCCGCTCCCGCACCACCGCCAGCGTCATCGCGTCCATGTCCTTCATGTCGACGGCGCCGCGCCCCCACACGCAGCCGTCCGCGATCTCCCCGGAGAAGGGATGCCGCGTCCAGTCGTCGGCATTGGCGGGCACCACGTCGGTGTGCCCGTGGATGAGCAGGGCCGGGCGGGAGGGATCCTCGCCCGTGATCCGCGCCACCGTCGAGGCGCGGCCCGGGCTGGACTCGATGATCTGCGGCTCCAGCCCGACCTCGGCCAGCTTCTCGGCGACGTACTCGGCCGCCGCCCGCTCCCCGGGACCCTCGTTGTTGCCGTAGTTGCTGGTGTCGATCCGGATCAGCTCACGGCAGAGGTCGACGACCTCACTCTCGGCGCTAGCGGCACTCGCGGTCGCGGCACTGTCGGCACTCACACTGCCTCCTCTTCTCGCAGGTAGACCCCCATCCTCCCGCCCGAACCCCGGCGTCCCAAGAGCCGGGTGATCGCAGTCCTCATCGGGTGCTAAGGTTTAACCCGTCGCAAGGCCGCTCACAGGCCAGGCGGCACACCCGGTCGGGGTGGCGGAATGGCAGACGCGCTAGCTTGAGGTGCTAGTGCCCTTTACAGGGCGTGGGGGTTCAAGTCCCCCTCCCGACACGTACCATACGCACACGCGGCGGCTGGACGTGACTCAACAGTCACGGTCAGTCGCCGTTCGTCGTATGTGAGGAACAGACCGAACGCTTCGTAGATCGGCCGCTTCTGTGCGGGGTCGGCTGCGAGGAGCCGGTCTTTCATGTCACCGAGCGTGCGGATCATGGTTTCAGCTCTGCTTGGGATACAGCGCCCCTGGGTCGGCCCCTGTGAGCAGCGCACGGTGGACAGCCGGAACCGAACGCGGCGGGGTTCCCAGAGCCTCACGCCCGAAGGACCGCCCAGCCTGGCTGAGATCAACGCCATGCCCTCAGTGCTCGATCCCGCTCGGCGGCCGGACCCTGGACTGGTGGTGGCGCACGACCTGCTGGGCCGGATTCTCGCGCTCAACGGTGGCAGCCCTCGTGAGGCCGGCCGACCCGGCGAGCCGGGCGAGACCGTCTACTTCGCTCCCGATTCCTTGCCTGGGAGCCGCTGGTGCGGGCCACTCAGCATGGCTCTCGTGGATTCCCTCCGGGGACTCGGTCGGTTCTACGAGGGACTGCGGTGGACCGGATGGCGCGACGAGATCTCCGCGCCCAGGAGCAGACAGGGCCTGTCGTTCTTCCTACCGCTGTGGTCGGCCGAAGCCCGACGACGTGCTCTCTCCGAGACCAGCCACCGCGCCGGGGCCATGGCAGAACTTCTGGGTTTGAGCCGCAAACTCACCCCTTCTGCTCGACGGTGTCGATCCGGGTTCGCCTCGGGGTCGCACGATGTCTCTTCAGCTCGATCGCCGACAGCGGATGAGGATGGCGGCGACGCGACGTCGGCGAAGGCCAGGAAGTATGCGGCCTCGCGCTCGTAGCGGCGGTGGAGGGCGGTGGCCACCCGGACGGCCAAGCCACCGTCCGCTCTTCAGGGTCCGACGAGGGCGGCTCAGCCGGTGGGGGGACTCAATGCTCTTGCAGGCAATGCGGAGGATGAGGTTCCGGGGCCGGACCCATCGGTGCAGGCAGCCGTAGCACACCCGTCAGGCCCCTCTGTGTCGCGGCCTGTGTGGTGACTGAGTCGCTCGCGCACCGCGACCAGTCCAGGCGACTGCGGGCGCCGAACTCGTCCGGGACCAGACGGCGGTGCTCCCCCACCCCAGGGCCCGGCTCCACTCGGCGCATCGCCGGTGCGCGGTCGGCCGGAGGGGACGCGATCGGTTCAACTTCGCCATGAAGGTCGGGCTCGGGAGGTGCACGTCGATGTTCGGAGTGCGTGCCTCGTTCGAGAACGGAGCCTGTCAGACATAGAGGTCTGACGGCCCTCCCCCGAAACGGGCCTGAGATCAGGTACTCAGGAGTGAGTAGGACGAACGCATGGCCCGCGTCGGGCCGCTGTTGAGCGGCCCGACGCGGGCCCGAGGGTGAGCGGTGTCGCGTCCGGTTACGGCACGGGCGGGATCGGCACGAAGGTCAAGGCTGCCGTGGCCGAGGACGAGGCGTAGCATCCCGATCCCACGAAGGACGCGGTGTAGGTGGGCGCGGTGACCGCGGTGGCGGGCACCGTACGGGTGGGCGGAGCGAGGGTCGCCACGCCGTTGGCGTCGGTGACCGCCGTACCGAGCACGATCGGGCCGACGACCGAGTTGGCCCGGAAGGTCACCGTCATGCCGGGGATCCCGGCGTTGGTGCTGGAGTTCTTGAGTGTGGCGCTCATGGTCTGGATCACGAGGGTGCCGTTCAGGCGAACCCGGATCTGTGCGGGTGCGGCGGTCATGGTGGTGGCGACGGTGGTCGAGGTGATGGCCACCGTGCCGGTGGAGGCCGTGAAGCAGGCCGCGCCGTTGTAGTGGGCGGTGATGGTGCCGGAGGTCAGCGATGTGCTGGAGAAGCACGCCTTACCGGTGGCGTCCAGTGCCACGGTCACGTTCACTCCGCCGGGTCCGGTGAAGGTCACCGTTCCGGTCGGCGTGCCCGAACCAGGAGCGTTCGTGGTCACCGTCGCGCACACCGTCACCGACTGACCGCACACCGACGGATTCGGCGACGCGGTCACCGCCGTCGTCGTGGCCGCCGGATTGACCGTGACCGTGACAGTACCGGTCGACGGATTGAAGCACGCCGCCCCGTTGTAGTGAGCCGTGACAGTGCCCGAGGCCAAAGA
>NZ_JBIAFT010000010.1:0-340833 GCF_042869455.1 Streptomyces sp. NPDC007025
CCAGTACCGACCCCGGCTCATCGACGGCTGCCTCGCCGAGACCGGTCTCGCCATCAGCCCCTGACCGGAGGCGACACCACGAGTTCAACCTCAGTGATCACCGGCGTCGAACGCAACCTGCTCATTGAGACCTGTGAGCACGACGCGTTCCACCTGGAACTGCGGGACGACTATTCGGTGCCCGACGAGGACGGACCGTTCGAGAGCTGGCTCCGCGACGAGCCGGTGGACTACGCGTTCATGAAGCCGTGGACGCAGATGGTCAAGCGGCTGACGGGCGAGGGGAAGGTCGTTCGACGCGTCCGCATCGTCTCCCACCCCCACACGCCGTACATCCGGTGGGAGCACCGCACCACTCCCCGCAACCTGGAGGCCGGCGAGGACATCCGCTGGCTCCCCCGTCACACCGTTCCCGACGATCTGGTCTTCCCGTTCGGCGGGAAGGACTGGTGGCTCATGGACGACCGCCTCCTGACGGTGGGACACACCATGGCCGGACGGGTGACGGGACACGAGATCATCGACGGCCCCAAGTGCATCGCTGAGGCCGTCGCGCTCCGCGATGCCCTGTGGTCCCTCGCCATCCCGCACAGCGAGTACCGGCCTTGACATCCATGATGCGGGCCGACGGTGGCCGAGCCGACGACAAGGGCCGCCATCCCGGGCAGGGACGGCGGCCCTCACATCTGTCCTGACGTCACGTCAGAGAATCAACCGGCCGGTGCACACCCGGTGCACAAGAGCCCGGAAATCAGCCGGAACCAATGAGAAACAGAAAGCACTGTTCCCGCAGGCCGCAGCAGATTTCCAGGGCCCCGGCCCAGATAGGCCCGACCCCGCTCCTCAGAGGTCGAAGTACAGCTCGAACTCGTGCGGGTGGGGGCGGAGCTGCATGGGGGCGATCTCGTTGGTGCGCTTGTAGTCGATCCAGGTCTCGATCAGGTCGGCGGTGAAGACGCCGCCGGCCTGGAGGTACTCGTTGTCGGCCTCCAGGGCGTCCAGGACGGCCGGGAGCGAGGTGGGGACCTGGGCGACGTCGGCGTGCTCTTCGGGGGCGAGCTCGTAGAGGTCCTTGTCGATCGGCTCGGCGGGCTCGATCTTGTTCTTGATGCCGTCCAGGCCGGCCAGCATCAGCGCGGAGAAGGCCAGGTACGGGTTGGACGAGGGGTCCGGGGCGCGGAACTCGACGCGCTTGGCCTTGGGGTTGGAGCCGGTGATCGGGATCCGCATCGCGGCCGAGCGGTTGCGCTGCGAGTAGACGAGGTTGACCGGGGCCTCGAAGCCGGGGACCAGGCGGTGGTAGGAGTTCACCGTCGGGTTGGTGAAGGCCAGCAGTGAGGGGGCGTGGCGCAGGATGCCGCCGATGTAGTAGCGGGCGGTGTCCGAGAGGCCCGCGTAGCCCTGCTCGTCGTAGAAGAGGGGGTTGCCGCCCGACCACAGGGACTGGTGGACGTGCATGCCGGAGCCGTTGTCGCCGAAGATCGGCTTGGGCATGAAGGTGGCGGTCTTGCCGTTGCGCCAGGCGGTGTTCTTGACGATGTACTTGAACAGCATCAGGTCGTCGGCCGCGGCCAGCAGCGTGTTGAACTTGTAGTTGATCTCCGCCTGGCCCGCGGTGCCCACCTCGTGGTGCTGGCGCTCGACCTGGAGTCCGGCGCGGGTCAGCTCGAGGGAGATCTCGGCACGGAGGTCGGCGAAGTGGTCGACGGGCGGGGCCGGGAAGTAGCCGCCCTTGTAGCGGACCTTGTAGCCGCGGTTGCCGCCGTCCTCAAGGGCGCCGGTGTTCCAGGCTCCCGCCTCGGAGTCGATCTCGTAGAAGGAGCGGTTCGCGGTGGTCTCGAAGCGGGCGCTGTCGAACACGTAGAACTCCGCCTCCGGGCCGAAGAACGCCGTGTCGGCGATCCCGGAGGAGGCGAGGTACGCCTCGGCCTTCTTGGCCACGTTCCGCGGGTCACGGCTGTACTGCTCGCCGGTGATCGGGTCGTGGATGAAGAAGTTGATGTTGAGGTGCTTCTCGGAGCGGAACGGGTCCAGCCGCGCGGTGGACAGGTCCGGCACCAGCGCCATGTCGGACTCGTGGATGGCCTGGAATCCGCGGATCGAGGAGCCGTCGAACATCAGGCTCTCGGCCGGGTCGAAGGACTCCGCGGGAACGGCGAAGTGCTGCATGACGCCGGGCAGGTCGCAGAAACGGACGTCGATGAATTTGACGTCGTTGTCCGCGATGTACTTCTTGGCCTCGTCGGCGTTCTGGAACATCCATCCTCCTAGTCCCGCCGCGTCGGGACGGGCTTGCTCCGGCTCCGGGTGCGGGCACGAGGGCTCCGCACGCCTGGTGGCCGACATTAGGCAGGGGCCATTTCTCCAGCATGACTCAACTGTTTCGCTGATGTTAACCACCAGCCGGGGCCGGTACCGGTTAACCGTGCGGAGTACGACTGTTACGGTCGGTTTGCGCGGGTCTTGCGAACCGTTTGCCCGGGGAGGAGCCCGGGGAGGCGTTCGACGCCAGATGGTGGGCTCGCGGAGCCGGCCCCTCGGGGGATCCGGGGCGCGGGCACCGGCGGAGATGTACACCGTACGGTGATCATCGTACGGCGTACGAGCTGTCGCCGCCCGCCCGGGACCGTCGCCCCCTCCGGTCGCCCGGGTTCGTCGCCCAGTCCCCCGTTCACCCAGCGGGCCGGTCGCCGGACGGGGCCGGTCCGCGGGGAAGGCGGCGCGATACCGTTGCCGGGTGGACAACAGGGAAGCAATCGGGTCATGGCTGTCCGGACCGCGGGCCGCCGCGGAGGAGATGGGCGCCGATTTCGGCTACCGCGGCAAGCAGCTCGGGCTCCCCGCCGAGGGCCCCGGCTCGATCGCGCCGGTCGGCCGGAGGATCGGTGCGCTCTTCATCGACTGGGCGCTCTCGGCCCTCATCGCGTTCGGGCTGCTCGCGGGACGCCGCCTGGAGGCCACCAACAACTGGACGCTCGTCGTCTTCCTCGTCATGAGCCTGCTGACCGTCGGCACGGTCGGCGCCACCCCCGGGAAGCGGCTGCTGGGGCTGCGTGTGGTCGCGCTGGACGGACTGGAGAGGCTGCCGGTGTGGCGAACTGCGGTACGTACGGTGCTGCTCGGCCTCGCCGTGCCGGCGCTCGTCTGGGACCGCGACAACCGCGGACTGCACGACCGCCTCTCGGGCTCGGTCCAGGTGCGGGCCTGAACCGTTCGCGGCCGTCCCCGCACCGGGCATGAGGACCGCGGGCCCGTCCCCGCGCCGGGCATGAGGACCGCGCGCGCCTCCCCGCGCCCGGCATGAGGATCGCGACACTCCTCGTCTCCTCGTAGCACCGGGCATGAGGAGGGGGCAGGGGGCGGAGCCCCTCTTCGGAGCCCCGCCCCCTGCCGCTGCCTCTTGGCTGCCGCCCCCGTGCGATCGCGCGGAACGCCGCTAGCGGCCCTGCGGGCCCTTGGGGAGCTTCATGCCCTTGGGCATCGGACCCTTCGGGATGGGCATGTTGCTCATGAGGTCGCCGAGCGCACGGAGGCGGTCGTTGATCTGGGTGACCTCGGAGCCCTGGAGCGTGCGGGGCAGCTTCATGATCCTGACCCGGAGCTTCTTCAGCTCGACCTGGCCCTCGTCGTTGCCGACGACGAGAGTGTGGACCGGTACGTCGCCGACGACGCGGCTCATCTTCTTCTTCTCGGACGCCAGCAGGCCGCGCAGCCGGTTCGGGTTGCCCTCGCCGACCAGGACGATGCCCGCCTTGCCGACCGCCCGGTGTACCACGTCCTGGCTGCGGTTCATCGCCACGGCCGGGGTGACCTGCCAGCCGCGGCCGATGTTCTCCAGTACGGCGGCCGCCGCTCCCGGCTGGCCCTCCATCTGTCCGAACGCGGCCCGCTCAGCGCGGCGCCCGAAGATGATCGCGCAGGCCAGCAGGCCCAGCAGCACGCCGACGATCCCCAGGTAGACCGGGTGACCGATCAGAAAGCCGACCGCGAGGAGTACACCGAAGGTGACAAGCCCCACGCCGGCCAGGATCCAACCGATCTTCCGGTCCACGCGCCGGGTCATCTTGTACGTCTGGGCGATCTGCTTGAGCCGCCCAGGATTCTCGGTGTTGTCCTTCCTCGCCATGCGGGGCAGTTTACGTGGCAGCGCGGGCGGGGTGCTGCGCGGCCGGGGCTACCGGGCCCGGCGACCGGGACCGGCCCGGTCGGAGCCCGGACGGGAGGCTCGGTTCACCCCCGGACAGGCCCCGGACAGGCCCGGGGACGGCCGGATGCCGCGGGGCGAACCCGCGGACCATGCCCGCCGGCGCGGACCCGCGGGCCGGGACGGTGGTGGACCCGCGAGGGTCAGCCCCGGGACGTCAGCAGTGCCCGGCGGTCCGAGGCCGCCTCCAGCACGGTCTCCGCCTCGTGCCGGGCCCGGGCCCGGCGGCGGTCCTCCAGGACCGCTGTCCATGCGTTGCGCCGGGCGACGCGCTGCCCGTTGCCGAAGAAAAGGTGTTCCAGACCTTCCAGTGCCCACAGGGTGGTCCGCACTGTCGTCCCCTCCGTCACATCCGTCTGAACCGGGCGCCTCGCACGGCCGTACGGGCCGTGTGTGCGCGGTACGTGGTTTCAGCGTTACGCATTGGTGTTACCAGGCGATGACCGGAGGGTCAAAGTCCACGAAAGCCTGTGCGGCGAAGCTCACGTTGATGAAGCCCGAATTCCGCTTCGCCGCACGGGTCGAGCCGCCCGGATCCGGCCACCCGGGGTCGCTCATGGGCGAGGCCCCGCCCATGAGCGACCGGAGCGGTCCCGGAGGCCGCTCAGGCGGCCGACGTCGTTCCGGCGCGCCGGGCCTCGACCGCCTGCTGGTACAGGCGTCCGGCGCGGTAGGAGGAGCGGACCAGCGGTCCGGACATGACGCCCGCGTACCCGATGGCGTCGGCCTCGTCCTTCAGCTCGACGAACTCCTGCGGCTTGACCCAGCGCTCGACGGGGTGGTGGCGCGGGGAGGGACGCAGGTACTGGGTGATGGTGATCAGCTCGGTACCGGCCTCGTGCAGGTCCCGCAGGGCCTCGCTGATCTCCTCGCGGGTCTCGCCCAGGCCCAGGATCAGGTTGGACTTGACGACCAGCCCGGCCTCGCGGGCGCGGGTGAGGACCTCCAGAGACCGCTCGTAGCGGAAGCCGGGGCGGATGCGCTTGAAGATCCGCGGCACCGTCTCGACGTTGTGCGCCAGCACCTCGGGACGGGAGGAGAAGACCTCGGCCAGCTGGTCGGGTTCGGCGTTGAAGTCGGGGATCAGCAGCTCGACACCGGTGTCGGGCATCATGCCGTGGATCTGGCGCACGGTCTCGGCGTAGAGCCAGGCGCCGCCGTCGTCGAGGTCGTCGCGGGCCACGCCGGTGATCGTCGCGTACCGGAGCTCCATGGTGCGGACCGACTCGGCGACCCGGCGGGGCTCGTCCCGGTCGAGTTCGGCGGGCTTGCCGGTGTCGATCTGGCAGAAGTCGCAGCGGCGGGTGCACTGCTCGCCACCGATCAGGAAGGTCGCCTCGCGGTCCTCCCAGCACTCGAAGATGTTGGGACAGCCCGCCTCCTGGCAGACCGTGTGCAGCCCCTCGCTCTTGACCAGGCTCTGGAGGGCGTTGTACTCGGGGCCCATTTTCGCCCGGGTCTTGATCCACTCGGGCTTGCGCTCGATGGGGGTCTGGCTGTTGCGGACCTCCAGGCGGAGCATCTTGCGACCGTCGGGTGCGACAGCGGACACGTCCGGCTCCCTACGTACTTTCGATTCAGCGGCGGCTCTCAGCCTACGCCTGCGGTTCACTGCTTGCGCACGGGCCGGAGCCCGGGAAATCTCATCGGCCCGCACGCGGGCCGGCCGGTGGACGCGGCCCGGACCCCGAGCGGGCTCAGACCGCCCGGGGCATCGGTGTGGCGGACTCCAGCACCTCGCGCAGGTGCTTCTCCATGAGGGGAAGCACCTCGGCGACCGGGACATTCCTGCCCAGCTCCTGGGAGAGCGAGGAGACGCCCGCGTCGCGGATGCCGCAGGGGACGATCCGGTCGAAACCGGTCGTGTCCGGGTCGCAGTTCAGGGCAAAGCCGTGCATGGTCACGCCCTTGGCGACGCGGATGCCGATCTGTGCCAGCTTCCGGTCCTCGCCCCGCTGGCCCGCGTTGGAGGGGGCGTACTCGGGGCCCATCAGGCGCGGGTCGTAGTCCTCCGGAACCGGCGGCCGGCCGTCCTGGCCGAGCCGCGGATCGAAGTCCAGGGCCAGGCCGGAGGCGGCGGACGGACCGGCGGCCCGGCCGAGGTCCTCGCCCAGGACCCACACGCCGCTGCGGCCCTCCACCCGCGTGGTCTCCAGGCCGAGCTCGGCGCAGGCGCGGATCATGGCCTCCTCGAGGCGGCGCACGTGCGCGACGACGTCGACGGGGCGCGGCAGCTTCAGGATCGGGTAGCCGACCAGCTGCCCGGGGCCGTGCCAGGTGATCTTGCCACCGCGGTCGACGTCCACGACCGGGGTGCCGTCGAGCGGGCGCTCGCTGTCCTCGGTACGCCGTCCGGCCGTGTAGACCGGGGGATGCTCGAGCATCAGGCAGGTGTCGGGCACCTCGTCGGCGAAGCGCGCGGCGTGCACCCGCTTCTGCTCCTGCCAGGCGTCCAGGTAGTCGACGGCGTTCTCGCCGAATCCGAGGTGGACGAAGCGCAGTTCGCCGTCCGCCGGACCCGTCGGCCGGGAGTCTCCCATGCCTTCTCTCCTTCGTAAGCCCGCTGCGCGCACCCGGGGTGGCGGGCTGCTCCACACGCGCGCCCCCCGCCACTCTACGGCCGCCGCGGACCGTCCCCGCAGGTGGTCGCCTACTCACACGTACGGATGAATGCACGACGAAGGAGGCGAACGCCGTACGGGGGGCCGTTACATTCGCGCCGTTCCAGCAGGGCGCCCCGGCGTCTGATCCAAGCCGTGAGGGCAGGAGACCGCATACCTGATGACGATGGAACGACCTGGGGAAACCGTGGCCGACGCGGCACCGTCCTCCCAGCAGCGCATCCCCAACCGCCAGCTCGCCGCCCTGATCGCGGAAGCCGGCTTCTCCAACGCGGGCCTGGCCAGGCGGGTGGACCAGCTCGGCCTCGAACACGGCCTCGACCTGCGCTACGACAAGACATCGGTGACCCGGTGGCTGCGCGGCCAGCAGCCCAGGGGCACCACGCCCGCGCTGATCGCCGAGGTCTTCACCCGGCGCCTGGGGCGGCGGCTGACGGCGCAGGATCTCGGACTCGACGCCTGTGCGCCCGTGTACGCCGGGCTGGAGTTCGCGGCGTCCCCCGCCGAGGCGGTGGACATCGTCAGCGGGCTGTGGCGCAAGGACTCCGGCAGCCACGCCGAGCTGCGCAAGATCGCGTTCACCCCGGCAGGGCTCGTGGTGCCGAGCCGGGACTGGCTGATCGGCCGCGCCGACGAGCGGGTGGCCCGCGGGCCGGAGCCGGAGAGCCCGGGCGGTCCCGGCGGGCCGCCGGGACCGGGCGGCGGCGGTGCCGGCGGCGGCTCGGCGGGCCCTGCCGCGGCCGGGATCGGCGCGTCCGGGGTCGGCGCCGCCCTGGGCGCGTCCCGCGGGCAGGGCTCCGGGCACGGTGCGGGCTCCGGGCACGGGCTCGGCGCCGCGGCTGCCAGGCCGGGCGGCGCGGGTCCCGGTGGCGGGCTGCGGGTTCCGGCCCAGACCCGGGTCGGCGGCGGCATCGGGATGGCGAGCAGAGCGCCGTCGCTGGCGGCGGCCCGGCTGGAACGGGTGGAGCGCGGTCCGGGTCAGCGGGTCTCGGGAGGCGACGTGGCGGCGCTGCGCTCGGTGTGCGAACTCTTCCGGGCCCTGGACCACGCCTACGGCGGCGGGCACGCGCGGCAGGCGCTGGTGCGGTATCTGGAGCACGAGGCGGAGCCGATGCTGCGCGGCGTCTACGGCGAACAGCTCGGCAGACGGCTCTTCGCCGCCGCGGCCGACCTGACCCGGCTGGCGGGCTGGACCTCCTACGACATCGCCGCGCACGGGCTGGCTCAGCGCTACTTCGTGCAGGCGCTGCGCCTGACGCAGGCCGCGGGCGACCGCGCCTTCGGCAGCTATGTGCTGGTGACGATGAGCAGGCAGGCCGTCTATCTGGGGCACGGGCGGGAGGCGGTGCAGCTGGCCCGGGTGGCGCAGCAGGGCGTGGGGACCTCGGTGCCGCCGGTGGTCCAGGCGCTGCTGCACGCGGCCGAGGCGCGCGGGCACGGGGTGCTGGGCGAGGTGCGGGCCTGCACGGCGTCGCTGGCCCGCGCCGAGCGGGCACTGGAGGCGGCCCGGCCGAGCGAGGACGTGCCCGGCTGGGCGCGGTTCTTCGACGAGGCGCAGCTCGCCGACGAGCTCGGGCACTGCCACCGGGATCTGCAGCAGTACCGCGCCGCGGCGCAGCACGCGGAGCGGTCGCTCCAGTTGCGCGGCGCCGGGTTCGCCCGCAGCCGGCTGTTCTGCCGGGTGGTGCTGGCCTCGGCGCGGCTGGGCCTGGGCGAGATCGAGCAGGCGTGCGGGCTGGCCGCCGAGGCCGCGCACCAGGCCGCGGAGATGCGGTCGGTGCGGGCGCACGAGTACGTACGGGACTTCGAGCGGCGGCTGGAGCCCTACCGGGACGCGGCGGCGGTACGGCAGTACCGGGAGAAGGTCTCAGCGATGGTGTGAGGCCCGGAGCCGGAGCGCGGCCGCCACGGGGAGGACGGCGGCCGTCAGGGCGGCGAGGACGCCGAAGGTCGCGGGCAGGCTGAGGGAGAAGGCCTGGGCCACGGCGCCGGTCAGCAGTGCGCCGGCGCCGTAGGCCGAGTCGAAGGTCATGTTCCAGGCGGCGCTGATCGCTGCGTGGCGCTCGGGTCCGGTCCGGTGGAACATCGCCACGAGCGTGTCGTTCTGCAGCGCGCCCATGCCCAGCCCGAAGACGAGGGCCGCCGCCACCGCCGCGACCGTGCCTGCCGCGGCGCCGCCGCCCTCCGGCGCCGCGGGGCCACCCCCGACGACGGCGAACGCCGCTGTCGCCAGCGCGCACAGGGCCGCGCAGGGTGCCATGAAGCGCCCGGTGCCGCCGCGCCGGTCGCTCCACTCCCCCGCGGCCCAGCGGCCGATGGTCAGCGCGGCGGAGAGCGTGAGCAGCGCGGCCGGCGCCGCCTGGGGCGCGAGTGCGAGCGGGAGGAAGGACATCAGGCTGCCCAGCGCGCACACGGACGCCAGCAGCAGCAGAACGGGCGCCGCCAGCAGGCGTACGGGCAGCCCGCGCAGCGGGCCCGGTCCGCTCCGGGTGCCCGGCGCCGTATCGGTAGGGGACGTCGCGGTGCGGGCGCTCCGGGCCTCCGGTACGGAGGTGCCCGCCTCCGCGGTGCCCGGTCCGGCGGTGCGTGCCCGGCGGCGGCCGCGGGAGGGGCCGTGGCCGGCGAGGACCGCGGCGCCGAGCGGAGCACCGAGCGTCCCCAGTGCGGCGGAGACCGCGAAGACCGGGACGAAGCCGAACTCCGCCACCGCCCACACCGCCGCGGGGACCAGCGTCGCGGCCGGGAGCCCCACGGCGACGCCGTACCAGCCCAGCGCCCTGCCGCGCTGGCCCGGGCCGGCCAGGCGGGCGGCGAGTGCGCTGCCCGCGACGGTGACCAGGCCGAAACCCGTCCCGCGGAGAGCCGAGACCGCCACCGTCCACGGGAGTGCCGAGGTGAGCGGGTACCCCAGGCAGGGCAGGCCGATCAGCAGCGCGCCCCCGCCCAGCACCCAGGACGCCGGTATGCGGCGCAGGATGCGGCCGGTGGTGAGCTGCGTCGCCACCGTCGTCGCCATGTGCACGGCAGTCGTCGCACCCGCTCCACCGTGTCCGCTTCCGCCGTGCTCGGCCCACAGCGGGACGATCGAGAGCATCGGGGTGGCGCTGCCGAAGACGGCGAAGGTGGCGGCGAGCAGGAGGAGGAAGTCGCGGCTCGCCAGCCCGGGCGCGGCGGCGCCCCCGGACGCGGCGGACGTCCCGGACGCGGGACCGGACGGGGCTCCGGCTGCGACCGCGGCCGCAGCGGAGCGGCGGTCGGGGGAACTCGGCCGCGTCCGGTGGGGGCGGCGGGAGGGGAGAGTGCTCATGAACGAGTTGTAGAACGCCGGTACTCATCGAGTCCAACGAACGTTCCCGATCAGATGCATCGGCATTGCCGATGCGTGGAGTTAGCCTCGACAGCCATGGAGCTGAAGCATCTGGAGACCTTCCTGGTCGTGGCCCGCCACCTCCACTTCACCCGCGCGGCCAGGGAGTTGGGGTATGTGCAGTCCAGCGTCACGGCACATGTCAAGTCACTGGAGACGGAGTTGGGGGTGGCGCTGTTCGAGCGCCCGGGGCGGCGGGTGGCGCTGACCGAATCGGGCCGGGAGCTGTGCGAGCATGCGCGGGTGCTCCTCGGCCGGGCCGAGCAGGCACGGGACGCCGTACGCGGCGCGGGCGAGGATCCGGACCGGATGCGGGGCACGCTGCGGATGGCGGCGCCGGAGAGTCTGTGCGCGCACCATCTGCCGCCGGTGCTGCGCGCCATGCGCACCCGCTTCCCCCGGCTGCATCTGGCCTTCCGGCCCGCGGGACGCGGTCCCCTGCTGGACGCGCTGGCCGAGGGGACGATCGACGCGGGGTTCCTCCAGGAGGAGGCGGTCACCGCGCCCGGGGTGGTGGCCGAGCGGATGCGGCGCGAGCCCCTCCGGCTGGTGGCCCGGCCGGAGCATCCGCTGGCCGGGAAGCGGCGGGTCGCGACGGAGGAGCTGGCCGGGGAGACGGTACTGCTGCTGGAGCCGGGATGTGTGCAGCGGGTGGTGATGGAGCGCGAACTGAGCCGGGCGGGGCTGTGCCCGCCCACGGTCGAGTTCTTCAGCCTGGAGGCGCTGCGGCGCTGCGCGGCGGCGGGACTGGGAGTGGGGGCCGCGCCGGCCTCCTCGGTGGACGGGGAGATCGCCCGCGGCGAACTGGCCGCCCTGGCCTGGGAGCACCGGCCGGTGCTGGACGTCTTCTTCGTCCGGCATGCCACCCGCTCGGTGCCGCGGGCCGTCCGGGAGCTGGCGGCGCTGGCCCGCGAACTGTGGTCCGGCCCGGAGCCGGCGGCCTGAACGCCGGCTCCGGACACGGGCCCGCGTCCGGACCCGGAACCGGCCGGGAGTCGCCGGGCTCGGACCGGTCCGGGAGGCGGCGCGGCCGGCGGACCACCAGGCGCGCGCCCCGGAACCGGGGCGGGAGCAGCGCCGGGCTCAGGCCCGGTGCACCGGGCGGCAGGGGATCTCCAGGGTGACCATGGTGGGGCCGCCGGGCGGGCTGCTGACGGCCACGATGCCGTCGAAGGGGCCCAGCCGGCGCTCGATTCCGGTGATCCCCGACCCCTTCGAGGCGTCGGCGCCGCCCTGTCCGTCGTCGGTGACGGACATCCGCAGCATGCCGCCCGCTTCGTAGGAGTAGTGGATGTCCAGCCAGATGCGGTCGGCCTGCGCATGCTTGACCGCGTTGGTGAGGACCTCGCTGACCGCGAAGTACGCCGCCGACTCGACCGGTTCGGCGAACCGGCCGGGCAGCTCGATGTCGGTCACGACCGGTACCTGCGTCCGCAGCGCGAGGGCTTCGGCCGCGTCGCCCAGCCCCCGCTCGGCGAGCACCGGCGGGTGGATGCCGCGCACCAGGTCGCGCAGTTCGGTCAGCGCCTCCGCCGAGGAGGCCCGGGCCTGGCCGAGGAGCTGCTTGGCCTTTCCGGGGTCCTGCTCGACGAGCGCCTCGATGGTGCCCAGGCTCATGCCCATGGCGACCAGCCGGGCCTGCGCGCCGTCGTGCAGGTCCCGCTCGATGCGGCGCAGTTCGGCCGCCGAGGTGTCCACCGCGTCGTGCCGCGTCTCGTACAGCTGCTCGACGCGCCGGGACAGCCGGGCGCCGCGGGTGGGGGCCAGCAGTCCACCGGCCAGCCGGAAGTGCGCGGTGATCAGGTGCGGGTTGACGTAGCGGGCCAGCACCAGCAGGGCGCTGCCGAGGACCGCGCACAGCGCCGCGTCGCCGAAGGTGTCCAGGTGGATGAAGCCGTACCAGTAGTCGCCCGCGACGGCCCGCCACACGCCCGCGAACATCACCCAGCCCTCCAGGCCGTAGCCGATCAGTGCGGTCGGCAGCAGGGCGAGGACGAAGCCGGCGACGGCGTCGGTGAACAGCCAGCACAGGTCCCGCCAGGTGGCGGGGTCCTTGAGCATCAGTACGCAGCGCTCGACGTGCCCGGCGAGGCCGTGCGGGCCGGGCGGCAGCGGCCGGTAGGGGCCGGCGATGTCCAGGCCCGCCCATTCCCCGGCGAGCGCCCGGCGCTGGTCGGCGTGCACGCGCACGACGTGCAGGAGCCACGGGGTGCTGGCCGCTCCGATGCCGAGCAGCGTCAGCACCAGCGACACCAGCGTCATCACGAACAGGGCCAGCGAGACGCCGAGGGAGAGTGCCATCAGGACGAGGCCGCGCCCGGCAGCCAGCAGCGCCGCGCCCGTCGGGCCGCCCGCCCGCCTTCCCCGGGGTGCGGCTCCGGGCCGCCCCTCGTCCGGACGCCCCGCCGCCGCCCGGGCCTCGACCGCCCCGCTCATGTCCACCGTCCGACTCCGGTCACCGCTGGTCCCCGCCTTCCTCGCACGTCCCTCAAGCCTCTTACGTCTCGTCCGCCGGTACCCGCCGCCCACGGAGCGGGCCCGGTGCCGGCGTCCTGGCACGGCTCCAGTCTGCGTCGCCGCGGGCCCGCCGGCACGGGCCCGGGCCGCCTTCCCGGGGGTGCACCTAGCACCACCACCGGGGTCTCCTTCCGGCTCCGCGGTACGGGGGCTCGGCGGCTGTGGGCGGCCGCCCGGCGTTCCTAGCGTCGTTCCTGCCCGGCGCGGACAGGTTCGGCGGCCGCTTCGGGGCCCATCGGCGCAGCATCGACGAGACGGGGAGCACCCATGCGCAGAGCGACCACACCCAGCAGCCCTCCGGGAGGTGCCGCCCGGCCGGTCCCACGGGGAGCGGCCGCGCGGCTTGCGGACTGGAGCGTCCGGCACCGCAGATCGGCGGTGATCGGCTGGCTGCTCTTCGTCGTCCTCGCCACCGCGCTGGGCGGGATGGCCGGGCTGACCGAACCGACCGACAGCGAGCAGTCCGTGCGGGACTCGGCACGGGCGACCGCCATCCTGGAGGACGCCGGGATCGACGAGCCGCCGGCCGAGTCGGTGATGGTCACCAGCCCGGACAAGGGCGGATGGCGGGCGGCCGCTGACGAGGTCGCCCGCGCCGTCCGCGCGACCGGTGAGGTCGCGCACGTCCGCGAGCCGGTACCGGCCGCCGACGACCGCGCGGGCCTGATCGGCTTCCGGATGCGGGACGAGACGGACGGCGCCGACGAGGAGCCGATCGACAAGGTGCTCGGCGCCGTGGACCGGGTCCGCGACGCGCACCGCGGCGACGGCGTCGAGATCCGGCAGTACGGCGAGGCCAGCGCCATGAAGTGGCTGAACGGAATCCTGGGCGACGACTTCGCCAAGGCCGAGTGGACGGCCGTCCCGCTGGCCCTGGGCATCCTGCTGGTGGCCTTCGGGGCGCTGGTGGCCGCGCTGCTGCCGGTGGCGCTCGCGCTGACGGCGTTCCTCGCCGCGAACGGCATCCTGGCGCTGCTCTCCGGCGCGCTGCACATCGACGAGACGACCAACTCGGTGATGCTGCTGATGGGCCTCGCGGTCGGGGTCGACTACTGCCTCTTCTACCTGCGGCGGGAACGGGACGAGCGGGCCGCAGGGCGGGATCCGGAAACCGCGCTGCGGATCGCCGCCGCCACCAGCGGCCGTGCCGTGCTGGTGTCGGGCCTGACGGTGATGGTGGCGATGGCGGGCATGTTCTTCTCCGGGCTGCTGTTGTTCAAGGGCTTCGCCGTGGCCACGATCCTGGTCGTCTGCATCGCGATGCTGGGCTCCGTGACGATCCTGCCCGCGCTGCTGTCCTGGCTGGGCGACCGCGTCGAGAAGGGCAAGGTCCCCTTCCTGGGCGGCCGCAAGCGGGAGCGGGCGGCCGGGCGGCGCAGGCCGGCGGGCCGGATCTCCGGTGCGCTGCTGCGCCCGGTGCTGGCGGCCCCGGGGGTGTGCGCGGTGCTCGCCGCCATGGCGATGCTGGCGCTGGCGGCCCCGGCACTGGGGATGAGGACCGAGCAGCTTCCGCTGGACAAGCAGATGCCGAAGGACGCCGGGCTGCGGATCGACGCGGAGAAGATCGGCGAGCGGTTCCCCGGCGGCCCGGCTCCGGCCCGGGTCGTCCTCAAGGCCGACGACGTGGACGCGCCGAGGACCCGCGCGGCACTGGCGGAGTTCACCCGCACGGTCCGCGGCGACAGCGGACACTTCGGACGCGGCGTGGAGACGGCGGTGCACGCCGGGCAGGACGTCGCCGTCATCGACGTCCCGCTGGCGGGCGACGGCACCGACGCGACGTCGCTGGCCGCGCTGAAGGTGCTGCGCGAGCGGATCGTCCCGGACACGCTGGGCCCGGTCGCCGCCGACGGGCAGGTCTACACGGCCGGGGAGCTGGCCGGATCGGAGGACTTCAAGGACCAGTTGAAGGAGGGCATCGTGCCGGTGCTGGTCTTCATCACCACCGTCACGTTCCTGCTGATGCTGGTCTGCTTCCGCTCGGTGCCCGTCGCGCTCGCCTCGATCGTCCTCAACCTGCTGTCGGTGGGCGCCGCCTACGGCGTGATGACGGCGGTCTTCCAGCACGGCTGGGGGGCCTCGCTGTTCGGCACCGAGGCGGTGGGTGCCATCGAGTCGTGGATGCCGCTGTTCGTGCTGGTCGTCCTCTTCGGCCTGTCGATGGACTACCACGTCTTCGTGGTCTCCCGGATCCGCGAGGCCAGGGACCGGGGCATGAGCACCCGCGACGCCATCGGCGACGGGATCCGGGCCACGGCCTCGGCGGTGACCGGTGCCGCGCTCATCATGGTCGCGGTCTTCGCGGTCTTCGCGACGCTGTCGATGCAGGACATGAAGCAGATGGGCGTCGGGCTCTCGGTGGCCGTGCTGCTGGACGCGACCGTCGTGCGGATGGTGCTGCTGCCGGCGGTGCTGATGCTGCTGGGCGAGCGCAGCTGGTATCTGCCGCGCGCGCTGCGCGGGCTGCCGCACCTGGCGCACGGGGACGGCGGGAGCGAGGGGACCGTCGGGCCCGACGGGTTCGACGTCGACGACGGGTTCGGCCGTCAGGCGACCGGCGCGGCCGCGTCCGCCGCACCGCAGGAGGCCTGGGGAGCCGGGCCCGGCGGGCACCCCGGGCGCCGCTCCGGCGAGCGGCCCCCCGAGCGCATCGGGTAGCCGGCCCGGCCCGGCCGGACGGCGGCGCTCCGCGGATCTCCGCGGGGCGCCGCCGCCGCGCTCAGCGTGCCGCGTGCCGGGGCTGGGGCACCGCGTCGCCCGACGGGGCGTCGCCGCGCCCGTAGTGGTGGGTGGTGAACATGTACACCAACCCGGCGGCGACGACCACTCCGCCGCTGAGCAGCACGATGTAGTTGGAGTACCAGGGCTCCTCGGGAGTGCGGGCCCAGCAGATGTTGACGATGGCGAAGATGCCGTAGGCCAGCGCCGCGCCGTTGACCAGCAGGCCCCAGCGGCCGAGGGTGAACTCGCCGGTGGCGCGCCAGCCCTTCAGCCGGGCCCGCAGCGCCGCGAGGACGACCATCTGGAACGAGCCGTAGATGCCGAGGATCGCGAACGACACGATCTTGGTGAGGGCGTTCTCGGAGACCAGCGAGCCGAAGGCGATCAGTCCGGGGATGACGGCGGCCACCAGCAGCGCCACCTCGGGTACGGCCCGCTTGTGCGAGAAGCGCCGCAGCAGCTTGTGGCCGACGACCATCCGGTCGCGGGCGTAGGAGTAGATGAGGCGGCCCGCTGCCGCTTGCAGACTGATGGTGCAGGAGAGGAAGGAGATGAGGACGACGGCCATCACCAGCCGCGCCCCGGCCTCTCCCATGGCGTCGAAGAGGACGTTGACCACCGGGTCGGAGTCCTCGCCGGAGATCACCGCGCCGTAGTCGGTGACGGACAACAGCAGCGAGCCACAGGTGAAGGTGGCCGCGGCGCCGCCGACGTAGATGGTGCGGCGCATCGCCTTGGGGATGACCAGGCCCGGGTGGGCGACCTCCTCGGCGGTGTCGCCGCACGCCTCGAACCCGTAGTACTGGTAGAAGCCGATGATGGCGGCGGCCAGGAAGACCGGCGCGTAGGAGCCGTCGCCCTGGGTGCCGTAGGTGTCGAAGATGACGCCGAGGCCGTGTTCGCGGTGGGTGACCAGCAGATAGACGCCGACGATGAGCGCGCCGACCAACTCGGCGCTGAAGCCGATCAGCGCCGCCAGCGACAGCGCCTTGGTGCCCGCGTAGTTGATGAGCGCGGCGACGACGATGAGGACGACGGTGCAGATCACCGTGTTGTGCACGCTGGCGCCGAAGCCGAACAGGATCGCGATGTAGGGGCCGGCGCCGTAGGCCACACTGGTGATCGTCACCAGCAGCGCCCACATGTAGACCCAGCCGGTCATCCACGCCCAGCGCATCCCCCACAGCCGCCGCGCCCACGGGTAGACGCCGCCCGCGATGGGGAACTGGGCGACGATCTCGCCGAAGACCAGTGACACCAGGAACTGTCCGCAGCCGGCCAGCAGGAACGCCCAGATCATCGGCGGCCCGCCCTCGGCGAGGGCCGAGCCGAAGAGGGTGTAGGTGCTCACCACGGGCGAGAGGTAGGTGAAGCCGAGGGCGAAGTTCGCCCACGGTCCCATCTCCTTGCGGAACTCCGAGCCGGGTGCGCCGTTCCCGCCCGCGGCGGCGGCCTCGGACTGCGGTGCTCCGCCCATCAGCGCTCGCCCCCCTCGGGCTGCGGGCCGGGCCGCCCGGTGATCAGGTCGGCGGCGCGTTCGGCGACCAGCAGCACCGTCACCATGGGGTTGATGCTGGGCATGCTGGGGAAGACCGAGGCGTCGACCACGCGTACCCCTTCCTGGCCGCGCAGCCGCAGCAGCGGGTCGACGACGGCCGTCGGGTCGTCGGCCGCGCCCATCCGGCAGGTACCGGCCGGGTGGTAGACGGTGTGGGCGACCCGCCGCCCGTACTCCGACAGCTCCGCGTCCGAGGTCACGCCGGGTCCGGGCGCGATCTCGCGCTTGAGCCAGTCGCGCAGCGGTGCGGTGTTCGCCACCTCGCGGGCCAGCCGCAGCCCGTCGACGACGGTCCGCTCGTCGTAGCCCTCGGGGTCGGTGAAGTAGCGGAAGTCCAGCGCCGGGTGGGCCGCCGGGTCGGCGCTGCGCAGCCAGAGCCTGCCGACGGAGCGGGCCCGGGGCACGTTCGGCGTCATGCACACCCCGTGCGGAGGGGTGGGGTAGCCGAGGCGTTCGGTGTTGACGGTGAAGGGCACCTGGTAGAAGTGCCACATCAGGTCGGGGCGGGGCTGGGCGGTGTCGCGGCGGACGAACAGCCCGGCGTCGGAGTCCATCGCCGAGTTCGGCGGCAGCGGTTGGTGCGTCTCCCAGACGATCACCGATTCGGGGTGGTCGAGCAGGTTCTCGCCCACCCCCGGCAGGTCGGCACGCACGCGGATGCCGAGCGCGGCCAGCTCGTCGGCGGGGCCGATCCCGGAGAGCAGCAGCAGCCGCGGGGTGTCCACGGCCCCCGCGCACAGCAGCAGCTCCCGCTCGGCGCGGACCGTGCCGGTGGTGCCGTCGGCGTACCGCACCCGCACCCGGGTGAGCCGCCCCGCCTCGTCGGGCTCCAGGCGGTAGGCCCAGGTCCGCAGCTTCAGCGTGAGGTTGGGCCGCTTGTCCATGACCGGGTGGAGGTAGGCGACGGACGCGGAGGAGCGGGTGTTGGTGGCCGGGTCGTAGGCGAGCGAGAAGAATCCGGCGCCGTCCGCGAAGGGGCGGCGGTTGAAGTCCTCGACGACGGGCACGTGCAGCGCCTCGGCGGCAGCGGTCACGAAGTCCCGCGCGATCGGATTGCGGTCCTTCTCGCCGACGGGGACGATGGTGTTCCGCAGCCGTCTGCGGTAGGGCAGCACGGTCATCGGGTCCCACCCCGCACACCCCATCCCCACCCACTCGTCCAGGTCCTGGGGGAAGGGCAGGAAGCTGATCAGCGTGTTGTGCGAGGAGCAGCCGCCCAGCACCTTGGCGCGGGAGTGGACGATGTGCGAGTTCCCGCGCGGCTGTTCGGTGGTGGTGTAGCCGTAGTCGTACTCCGACTCCAGCAGGTTGATCCAGTTGCGCAGCCGCAGCACCCGCTCGTCGCCGACGTCGCTGGGGCCGCCCTCGATGACGCACACCCGGCAGTCCGGGTCCTCGCTCAGCCGGGCCGCCAGCACGGAGCCCGCGGTGCCGCCGCCGACGATGACGTAGTCGTAGCCGTGCTCGCCCGTGTCCTGGCCGTTCTGGTCCGTCGCGTTCATGCCGGTCCTCTTCTCCCCGTCGTGTTCCGCAGCTTCGTCAGCCCTTGAACCAGCCGGAGGGGGCCGGTGAGAGGTTCTGGTAGATGTGCTTGGCCTCCTGGTACTCGCGCAACCCGGTCGGGCCCAGTTCACGGCCGATGCCCGAGCGGCCGAAGCCGCCCCACTCGGCCTGCGGCACATAGGGGTGGAAGTCGTTGATCCAGACCGTGCCGTGCCGCAGCCGGTTGGCCACCCGCTGGGCGCGGCTCGCGTCGCTCGTCCACACCCCGCCGGCCAGCCCGTAGCGGGTGTCGTTGGCCAGTTCCACCGCCTCGTCCTCGGTGCGGAACCGCTCGACGGTGACGACCGGGCCGAACACCTCCTCCTGGACGATGCGCATCGAGCGGTCGCAGTCGGCGTAGACAGTCGGCAGCAGGAAGTAGCCGTCGGCCAGTTCGGGATCGTCGGGCCGCCGCCCGCCGGTGACCAGCCGGGCGCCCTCCTCGCGGGCGATCTCCAGGTAGCGTTCCACCTTCGCGCGGTGCTCCGCGGAACTGAGCGGGCCCGACTCGGTCATCGGCTCCAGGCCGCTGCCCAGCCGGATGGCGCTCGCCCGTGCGCCCAGGGCCGCCACGAACTCGTCGTGGATGTCCTCCTGCACCAGCAGCCGCGACCCGGCCGAGCAGACCTGCCCCGAGTGCAGGAAGGCGGCGTTCAGCGCGTAGTCGACGGCGGCGGCGAAGTCCGCGTCGGCGAACACCACGTTGGGGTTCTTGCCGCCGAGTTCCAGCGCCAGGTTCTTCACCCCGGGCGCGACACTCTCCATGATCTTCCGTCCGGTCGCCAGCCCGCCGGTGAAGGAGACCAGGTCCACCTCGGCATGGGTGGTCATGGCGGCGCCGACCGTCGTACCGGAGCCCAGCACCAGGTTGGCGACCCCGGGCGGCGCCCCGGCCTCCGCGATCAGCCGGATCATGGCGAGGGTGGACAGCGGTGTCGTCTCGCTGGGCTTGAGCACGAAGGTGTTGCCCGCGGCCAGCGCGGGGGCGACCTTCCAGGACGCCTGGAGCAGCGGATAGTTCCACGGCGCGATCAGGGCGCAGACGCCGACCGGCTGGTGCACGACACGGCTGAGCACGTCGGGCCCGGCGTCGACCACGCGGCCGCCGTCCTTGCCGGCCAGTTCCGCGAAGTAGCGGAAGGCGCCCGCCACGTCCTCGATGTCGACCCGGGCCTCGGTGAGGGTCTTGCCGGTGTCGAGGGTCTCGGTGCGGGCGATCTCCTCCTGGTCGCGCAGCAGCAGTTCGTACACCCGGTAGAGCACGTCGGCGCGGACCCGGGTGGGCGCCGCGGACCAGTCGGCCCGCTCGAAGGCGCGCTTGGCGGCGCGTACGGCCAGGTCGACGTCCGTGGCGTCGGCCTCGTCGACGGTGGCGAGCACGGAGGCGTCGAACGGATTGATCACATCCCGGCGCCCGCCCGCGGTGGCCTGCCGCCACTCCCCGTCGATGAACAGCTCCGCCATCGCCCGTCTCCCTCGCTCGCACCCGACCGGCGTCACGATCGCGTCGCGCGGCACCGCTGGCTACGGGACGCACCGGGCGGCGACGCCTCCGCGGCGATAATCGGCACCGATGGGGCAATCCGCGCCGCTCGCGAGCCGCCTGCGCGGCGGGCGGGCGCGGCGTGCGGTGCCGTCGGGTGCGGCGCTCCCGGACCGTCTCCGCGCCGGTCCGCGCCGGTCCTGGGCGGTCCTGGGCGGTCCTGGGCGGTGCGCGGGACGCCGCGGGGCGCACCCCCGTACGCTGCTCGGTATGAAGTTCGGACTGCTGGGCACCGGTCCCTGGGCGGAACGCACGCACGGACCCGCGCTCGCCGCGCACGAGGAAGTGGAACTGGTCGGCGTCTGGGGGCGCCGCGCCGAGCCGGCCCGGGCCCTGGCCGAGCGCCTCGCGACCCGGCCGTTCGAGGACGTGGACGCGCTGTTCGGGGCGTGCGACGCGGTGGCGGTGGCCCTGCCGCCGGACGTGCAGGCACCGCTGGCGCGCCGCGCGGCCGACGCGGGCTGCCATCTGCTGCTCGACAAGCCCGTCGCCACCGCGCCCGAGGGGGCGCGCGGCGTCGCCGAGGCGGTGGAGCGGGCCGGGGTGGGGTGCGTCGTCTTCTTCACGCTGCACTTCAGCGAACCGACCGGCGGCTGGCTGCGCGAGCAGGCGACGCGCGGGGCCGCCGTACCGCCGTCGGCCTCCGGCGCCGGGGACCGGTCACCCGCCGGGAACGGATGGCTGGTCGGGCGCGCCGACTGGCTCTCCCCCGTCTTCGGCGGCGCCGACTCGCCGTACACCGCCTCCCCTTGGCGGCGCGAGAAGGGCGCGCTGTGGGACGTGGGGCCGCACGCCCTGTCCGTGCTGCTGCCGCTGCTGGGACCGGTCGCCGAGGTGACGGCGGCACCCGGCGGTTTCGGCGACACCGTGCACCTCGCCCTGCGGCACGACTCCGGGGCCTCGAGCACCTGCACGCTGAGCCACTCGGTGCCGCCCGCCGCCGCCGGTGTCACGGCCGAGGTGCGGGGCGCCGCGGGCGTGGCGGAGTTGCCCGTACGTGAGGAGGACCCGGCCGCCGCCTTCGGCCGCGCCGTGGACGCCCTGCTGCGGGAGGCCCGCACCGGCGAGGCGCACCTGTGCGGGGCACGCTTCGCCGAGACGATCACCGCGCTGCTGTACTCGGCTCAGCGGCAGTTGCCGACCCGGTGAGCCCGGTCGGCTGCCGGCCCGTCCGGTCCGGCAGCAGCGCGAGGGCGAACGCGCCCAGCAGCAGAGCCGCTGCCACCACGGGTACATAGCGGACACCGGCCGCGCCGATCACGGCTCCGCCGAGGGCCCCGGCCACGCCCGTGCCCAGATAGAGGCCGGAGATGTTCAGCGCCAGCGCCGTCATCCCTGCCTCCGGTCCGGCTGCCGCCAGGACGCTGCCCTGCACCGGCGGGTTGAGGCCCCAGGCGAAGACCGCCCAGCAGCCCACCACCAGGGCGAGCACGGCCGCGCCGGCCCCGCCCGCGAAGGCCGCCACCGCCGCGGCCCCGAGGGTCAGCGCGTGCCCGCCGAGTACCAGGAGCAGCCCGCGGCGGGGTCCCCAGGCGTCCGCGGCCCGGCCCGCGAGCAGCGCCCCGGCGAGCCCCGCCGCACCGACGAGCAGCAGCAGGAGGGACAGCAGCCCGTAGGAGCCGGTGGCGACCTCGGCCGTGTAGCTGCCCAGGTAGGTGTAGAACATCAGTCCGCCGCTCGCGGCGAGGAACGTCACGGCGACCACCCGCAGCACCGCCGCCTGCCGCAGCGGCGCGAGCCGGCGGCGCAGCGGGGCGGGTGCCGCGCCCGGCACGGCCGGTGCCGTGGCCAGTAGGCCGAGGGCAGCGACGGCCCCCACGGCGGCGATCAGCCAGAAGGTGGCCCGCCAGCCGAATGCGCCGCCGAGCCAGGAGCCGACGGGGACGCCGGTGAACAGCGCCGTCGTCATACCGGCGGTGACGTAGCCGAGGTAGCGGCCCTGCGCGCCCGGGGGCGCCCCGGCGGCAGCGGTGGCGAACGCGGCCGCGGTGACGACGGCGGCGCACAGTGCGGCGGCCACCCGGGCCGCCAGCAGCCACCAGTAGCCCGGCGCGAGCGCCGCCGCGACGTTGGCGGCGACGAAGAGGGCGAGCCCGGTCGCCGTCACCGTACGGCGCGCGAAACGCTCGCACAGCACGGCCAGCGTGGGGGCGCCGAGCGCGTAGACGACGGCGAAGACGGTCACCAGCTGACCGGCCGCCGGGACGCCGACGTCCAGGTCGTCGGCGATCCGGGGAAGGAGTCCGGCGATGATGAACTCGTCGGTGGCGGTGGCCACCAGGGTGAGGAAGAGGATGTGCAGCCAGCTCGGCAGCCGGCCGACGGCCGCGGTCGGGATACTCATGCGGCGCACGGTAGGTGGTGACACCGGTGTCACCTGCAAGCCGGAGACGCCGCTCAGGGACGGAGGCCCGGGACGGTCGGCCCGGGACGTGGCCGCGGGGCAGGGCACCCGTCCGGGCGGGGACCGGGTCCCGCGCCCGGACGGCCGGTGGTCAGGCGTCGGGCTTCCGGACGGCACCGCGGCGGAGGAGTTCGGCCAGGGCTGTACCGGGCTCGTCGGCGCGGAGCTGGGCGATCCGCTGCACCAGCCGGGCCCGGTACCGGTCGAGTTCGGCCGCCTGCTCCTCCAGCGCGGCGAGTCGCCGCTCGTACATCTCCAGCGTCTCCGCAGGGCTGGACCGGCAGGTGAGGAACGCCTCGGTCTTCATGTCCAGGCAGGGCGCCACCTGGCGGATGTCCTCGGTGCCGAGGCCCGCGGCGAGCAGTTCCCGCACGTTGCGCACCCGGTTGACCGCACTGTCCTCGTAGGTCCGCCAGCCCCTGGCCGAGCGCCGGGAGGCGAGCAGTCCCTGCTGCTCGTAGTAGCGCAGGGAGCGCTTGCTCACGCCGGTCCGCTCGGCCAGTTCCCCGATCAGCATGGAAGTCGCCATGCCCGGTCCAACGCGGCGGCCGCCCGGGCGCTTCCCGCCTGGCGGCGCGCCCTGCGCCGGGTCACCGGGACCGGGGGCGGCGGGCCGTCAGGACGGTGGCGGACAGTTCGGGGTCGGTGGTGACGGCGGCCTCCAGTCCGGCGTCGGCCAGGATGCGGGCGGCCGCGGCGGCCTGCCGGGAGCTGGTCTCGGTGAGCAGGGTGCCGCCCGGGGCGAGCCAGTCGGGGGCTGCCGCGGCGACCCGCCGCAGCAGGGCCAGGCCGTCGGGTCCGCCGTCCAGTGCGGGCCGCGGTTCGTGGTCGCGGGCCTCGGGCGGCAGGAGGGGTATGTCGGCGGTGGGGACGTAGGGCACGTTGGCCGTCAGCACGTCGATCCGGCCGCGCAGCCGGTCGGGCAGCGCGGCGAACAGGTCGCCCCGGTGGACGTGCCGGCCGGGTACCGGGAGGTTGCGCCGGGCGCACCGTACGGCGGCGGGGTCGAGGTCGGCGGCGTGCAGTTCGCCGCGTCCGCCGAGGGCGGCGAGCAGTGCCGCACCGACGGCGCCCGTGCCGCAGCACAGGTCCACCAGGACGGGGTCGCCCGTGCGGGGCGCGTCGGCGGCGGCGCGCCGCACCAGGAACTCGGTGCGGCGGCGGGGGACGAAGACACCCGGGTCGACGGTGATCCGCAGGCCCGCGAACTCGGCCCAGCCCAGGACGTGTTCGAGGGGGTGTCCGGCGATCCGGCGGGCGGTCATCTCGGCCAGTGCGGCCGCGTCGCGGGCGGTCTCGGACAGCAGTCGTGCCTCGTCCTCGGCGAAGACGCAGCCGGCGGCGCGCAGCCGCCGGGTGAGTTCGGCCCGCGGGGTGGCGTGGTGCATGGAAGCCCTTCCAGTGCTGGAGCGCTCCCGTCGCCCGCGGCGGTCTCCGCTAGCTGGTGCGGGGCCGTCCGCCGGGAGGCGAGAGCGCGTGGTCTGCCGGAGCGGAAATGCCTCTCACCTCCCTCTGTCACCGCGTCGAACATCCGTTGCCGGTCCGCCGCACTTTATCCCGAGGGGCGGGTGGGTGCATCCGTGGGGCCGCGCCGGTGGGGCGGTGGCGGGTCCGCCGGGCGGAGTGCCGGCCCGGGGAGCGCACACACCGGTCCGGGGGAGACCTCGGGGGGGGCGGCACCAACGCCCCATGGACAACGCTGAGTTGAGCGGATGGGATGGGCTCCTCCACCAGCGGGCGGCGGGCGCCGGCCGGTGGTCCGGCGCCCAGACGAACAGGAGAAGAGGACATGCTCATCACAACCAGCAAGCACGCTCCGGGAAGCCGTCCGGACCGGCGCACCCTCCCCGGCGCCGGCAGGGCAGCCCGCACATTGTGCGCCTCCGTGCTCGGGCTGGGCCTGGCGATGGCGGGTACGACCGCGCACGCGGCCCAGGACGCGAGCGGCGGCGACGGCTCCGGGTCCGGCGCGACGATCATCGGCGGCGGGGAGTCGACCGAGGAGTACTCCTTCGCCGTCTCCCTGCAGAAGCAGCGCGGCGACGACCCCGACGGCCACTACTGCGGCGGGACGCTGGTCGCGGCCGACTGGGTGCTGACAGCGGCGCACTGCGTCACCACGACGGACGGGGCGAACGACCCGGAGGCGTACCACGTGCGGGTCGGCTCCCTGGACCGCACCGCCGGCGGTGCGGTGGCCGGGGTGGCGGAGTTCGTCGTGCACCCGGGCTACACGGCGTACGAGGACGAGGGGAGCGCCCACGACCTGGCGCTGGTCAAGCTCTCCTCCGCGGTCTCGAAGAAGCCGGCACCGCTGGCGGCCCGCACCCCCGCCGCCGGGGACACCGTCAAGGCGACCGGCTGGGGCTACACGAAGGCGACCGGCAACGACCCCTCGCAACTGCCCGTCGAGCTCCGCGAGGTCGATCTGCCGGTGCTCGCCCCCGACACGCCGGAGTGCGTCTCCGGAGCGGCGGACGGGGACGCCTGGGGCATCCGGGAGGGGGACTTCTGCACGGGCAACCCGGACGGCGCTGCCGGTACCTGCGGAGGCGACTCGGGCGCGGCGGCGCTGACGCGGGCGCACGGACGCTGGGTGCTGGCCGGTGTCACCAGCCGGGCCGTGGGTGACTGCGGGACGACGCCCGACATCTACCCGAGCGTCGCCGAGCACCGCGACTGGATACACGACATCGTGGGCTGATCCGCGGCGTCGCGTCCGCGCGGAGGGGCCGGCCGTGCCCGGACTCCTGGCACCGCCCACCACGTCTCCGATGCCCCGCGGGGAGGGGCGGCCCGGTAGATTCGGAGCGCCCTGCGGCCATCCGGCCCAACCCGTCGTGTATTTGGAGTTCTCCGTGCGTGTCGTGATCGCCGAAGACCTGTTCCTGCTCCGGGACGGGCTCGTACGGATGCTGGAGGCGTTCGACTTCGAGATCGCCGCGGCGGTGGACAACGGGCCGGAGCTGAGCCGGGCGCTGCGGGAGAAGGAGCCGGACGTCGCGGTGGTGGACGTCCGGCTGCCGCCCTCCTTCAGCGACGAGGGGTTGCAGTGCGCGCTGGAGGCCCGCCGCAGACGGCCGGGGCTCCCGGTGCTGGTGCTCTCGCAGCACGTCGAGCAGTTGTACGCGCGCGAGCTGCTGGCGGACGGCAACGGCGGAGTGGGCTATCTGCTCAAGGACCGGGTGTTCGACGCGGACCAGTTCGTGGACGCCGTCCGCCGGGTCTCCGAGGGCGGTACCGCGATGGATCCGCAGGTCATCCAGCAACTGCTGTCGCGGCGTGCACAGGACGCGCCGCTGGGGAACCTGACGGCGCGGGAGAAGGAGGTGATGGAGCTGATGGCGCAGGGCAGGTCGAACGCGGCCATCGCGGGGCAGCTCTTCGTCACCGAGCGGGCGGTCGCGAAACACACCTCCAACATCTTCGGAAAGCTGGGGCTGCCGCCCTCGGACGACGACAACAGGCGGGTACTCGCCGTGCTCGCCTACCTCGACCGGGGCTGACCGCTTCGTTACCGTGCCTCCCCGTACGTGTCTTTGGTCACATACGGCAGGACATCCGCCACTGGAGGCGCCCCCCATGTACGAGCCGATCAATGAGCGTGAAAGATACGACAATAACTCTCAAGTACGTCATACCGGTACGCACTCCGTGCCCCCCGCCCGCCCGGCACCCGGCAGACGCGCCGTCCTGGGCACCACCGGAGCGCTCGGCGCGGGTCTCGCACTGGGCAGCGGGTATGTCCCCGCCATGGCAGCGGACCGGACCGGCACGCCCCGCGAAGCGTCCCCCACCGACGCCGCGCAGGCGGCGCTGCGGCGGCTGCTCCCCCGGCACGCCGACCAGATCACGCTCCAGCAGATCGGCGGCCCGGAGCGCTTCAAGGTCACCGGCGGCGCAGGCCGGATCCGGGTGGCCGGCACCGGGCCGGTGGCCCTGCTCACCGGCGTGCACTGGTACCTCAAGTACAGCTGCGACGCGCACCTCTCCTGGGCGGGCAGCCGGCTCGACCTCCCCGAAACCCTGCCCGCGCCCCGCGCGCAGCACGCCCGGCGGGCCACGGTGGACAACCGCTTCGCGCTCAACGACACCCACGACGGCTACACAGCGCCCTATGCCGACTGGGCGCACTGGGAGCGGTTCCTGGACGTCCTGGCACTGCACGGCTTCAACGAGGTCCTGGTCACCGCGGGCCAGGAGGCCGTCTACCACCGGATGCTCCAGGACTTCGGCTACAGCGACCGGGAGGCGCGCTCCTGGATCCCGGCGCCCACCCACCAGCCGTGGTGGCTGCTGCAGAACATGGCCGAGTACGGCGGCCCGATCAGCACCGAGCTGCTGGAGCGGCGCACCGCCCTGGGCAAGCGCATCGTGGACCGGATGCGCGAGCTGGGCATGAAGCCCGTGCTGCCCGGCTACTTCGGCACCGTCCCCGGCGACTTCGCCAAGCGCAACAAGGGCGGCCGCACCGTCCCGCAGGGCAAGTGGGCCGGGCTGGACCGGCCGCCGTGGCTGGACCCGCGCACGGCGGTCTTCCGCAAGGTGGCGGCCGCCTTCTACCGCCACCAGAAGGAACTGTTCGGCGACGTCGGCCACTTCAAGATGGACCTGCTGCACGAGGGCGGCGACCCCGGCGACGTACCGGTGCCGCAGGCGGCGCGGGCCGTGGAGAAGGCACTGCACACCGCACGGCCGGGCGCCACCTGGGTGATTCTGGGCTGGCAGGAGAACCCGCGCCGCGACCTGCTCGACGGACTCGCCGCCAAGGACAGCATGCTGATCGTCGACGGCCTCTCCGACCTGGACCGGGTCACCGACCGGGAGAAGGACTGGGGCGGGGTGCCGTACGCGTTCGGCACCATCCCCAACTTCGGCGGGCGCACCACCATGGGTGCCAAGACCCACATGTGGACCGAGCGCTTCACCGCCTGGCGCGACAAGCCGGGCAGCAAGCTGGCCGGCACCTGCTACATGCCCGAGGCCACCCACCGCGACGCGGCGGCACTGGAGCTGTTCGGCGAGCTGGCCTGGCGGCAGGAGGCCGTGGACCGGGGCGGCTGGTTCGACGACTGGGCGAGGATCCGGTACGGCGGCACGGACGGCAAGGCCAAGGAGGCCATGACGGCGCTGCGCGAGACGGCCTACCGGATCAGCAGCAAGGACGGGCGGCCGCACGACAGCATCTTCGCCGCCCGCCCCAGCCTCTCGGCCCGCTCCGGCGCCTACTACGCCACCCACACCCCCGCCTTCGACCTGCCCGCCTTCGACGCCGCGTTCGACGCGCTGCTGGGCGTCGACAAAGCGCTGCGGGACAGCGACGCCTACCGCTACGACCTCACCGACATCGGCCGCCAGGCGCTGGCCAACCGGTCCTGGTCGCTGATCGGGCAGCTCCAGGACGCCTACAAGCGCAAGGACGCGGCCACCTTCAAGAAGCTGGCGGCGCTGTGGCTGAAGCTGATGGAGCTGGCCGACGACATGTCCGGCGGCCACCGGGCGTTCCTGCTGGGCCCCTGGCTGACGGCGGCCCGCGGCTCCGCCGCCTCCGCGCAGGAGCGGGCGGCCCTGGAGCGCACGGCCCGGGTGCTGGTCACCACCTGGGCGGACCGCCCGACGGCGGACGGCGGCCATCTGGCCAACTACGCCAACCGCGACTGGCAGGGCCTGCTCCGGGACTTCCACCTCCCGCAGTGGCGGGCCTACCTCGACGAGGTGCAGGACGCGCTCGACCAGGGGCGCGCGCCGAAGAAGTTCGACTGGTACGCCCGCGAGGAGCCCTGGACCCGGAAGACCGACGAGTACCCCACCAGACCGCTCACCGATCCGTACGCCACCGCCGTCCGGGTACGCGACGTGCTGGCCAAGGCCCCCTACCAGGGCTCGCTGAAGGTCGCCGCCGAGCCGCGCGCGGTGGCGCCGGGCGAGGTGAGCACCGTGCGCGCCGTCTTCCGGAACGAGAACGGGCTGAGCCCCACCGGCGCCGTCGATCTCGGGCTGCGCGGGCTGGACGGCGCCCGGGCGCAGGACCCGACCTCGCACCGGGCCGTCAGTCCGGGCGGTACGGCCACCGTGCGCTGGCGCTTCACCGCGCCCGCCGGACGGCAGACCGAGCCGCTGGAACCGCTGGAGTACACGGTCGAGGCGGAGAACGGCCCGGCCGGCCAGGAGCGGGTCACCCTCGGCCGGGCCGGCCGTATCTACCGCGCGGGCCCGCTACCCGGCGGGGTGCGGACGGCCACGACCAACGAGGCCGTCTTCGGGCACCTGGGCGGGCGCTGGGCGGTCGACGGCGGCGGGGCCGACCTGTGGCGGTCCACCGCCGAGTTCGGCACCGTCTACCGTCCGCAGGCGCTGCGCGACGGCGGCACCGTGACACTGAAGGTCGTCTCCCAGGAGGACAGCGGCCCGTGGGCACGGGCGGGCATCGTGGTCCGCAACAGCCTCGCCGAGCCGGACGGGGCGGGCTTCGTGAACCTGGCGGTGACCCCGGCCCACGGCGTCGTGCTGTCCCACGACAGCGACGGCGACGGCACCCTGGACAGCTACCGGGCCGTCTCCGGTGTCAAGGCCCCGGTACTGCTGCGGATCTCCCGGTCCGGCACCTCCTACAAGGGAGAGTTCTCGACCGACGGCGGGAAGAGGTGGCGTACCGTCTCAACCGTCGAGGTCCCCGGCGCGTCCGCCAGACAGGACGCCGGGCTGTTCATGTCCGCGACCAACGGCGGCAGCGGTGACCGCGCGCTGGTGGAGTTCGCGGACTGGCGGACCGGGTAGCACGGCGCGGACGGGCGGAGAACGGGTGGAGGACGCGGAGACGTGACGGAGGACAGGCCGCGGGCCGCGGTGCAGTCGCACGAGCTGATGCTGGCGCTCGTGAGAGGGCCCGCGCTCGCGGTCGTCACCCTCCCGCTCTCCATCCTGCTGTTCACCCTCTCCCTCGTCTCGATCGTGCTGCTGCCGATCGGGGTGGGCGTCGTGACCACGCCGCCCGTCCAGCAGGCCGTCCGCTGGTACGCCAACCAGCGGCGTCGGCTGGTGCACGCGTGGGCCGGGCTGGAGGTGCCCGAGCCGTACCGGCCCTGGCCGCGGGACCTGCGCAGCGGTGTCGTGGGGCAGGTCGAGCGGTGCATCCTGCTGCTCAAGGACCCGGCCACCTGGCGCGACATGGCGTGGCTGTCCGCCGACCTGACGGCCGGTTTCGTCACCGCGCTGCTGCCGCCGCTGCTGCCGCTCAACCTCCAGCTCACCAAGGGGATGCTGGAACCCACGCGGGAGATGCTGCTGTCCCGGCGGGTGACGGAGCTGTACGAGACGCGGCACGACGCGGTGGACACCTCGGCGGCCGAACTGCGCCGCATCGAGCGGGACCTGCACGACGGCGCACAGGCCCGGCTGGTCGCCATGGGCATGAGCCTGGGCACCATCGAGGCGCTCGTCGAGCGGGACCCGGCCCGCGCCAAGCAGATGATCGCGCAGGCGCGGGAGAACTCCGCCGAGGCACTGACCGAACTGCGCGACCTGGTGCGGGGCATCCACCCCCCGGTGCTCGCCGAACGGGGGCTGCCCGACGCGCTGCGGGCGCTGGCGCTGCGGATGCCGGTACCCGTCGAGGAGGACATCGAGCTCCCGGGCCGGTTCGAGGAACCCCTGGAGTCGGCGGTCTACTTCGCCGTCAGCGAGCTGCTCACCAACGCCGCCAAGCATTCCCGGGCCGCGAAGGTGTGGCTGGACGTGCTGTACGTCGGCGCTCCGGACGGCTCGGCGATCCGGGTGACGGTGACCGACGACGGCCGGGGCGGCGCCTCGCTCGGCTCCGGCTCCGGCTTGCAGGGCGTCCAGCGCCGGCTCGCCCAGTTCGACGGCGTACTGGCGCTGAGCAGCCCGCCCGGCGGCCCCACGATGATCACCCTGGAAGTACCGGCCGTCCACGCGGCCGAGTGAGGTGACCCCCGGACCGGACACCTCGTTCTGTGGGTGTGAGTGAGCGGACCGCGACGCTGGACGTCGAGCAGGCCGAACTCGCCCTCGTGGAGCACTACGGGAGGCTGGTCCGGCTCGCCTACTGCGTACTGGAGGACGGCCCCCGCCGCGCTCCCGCCGCGCACGCGGTGACCTGCGGGGCGCTGCCCCGGCGGTGCACGTCCACGGCGGCGCTTCCCCGCCCGCGGGCGGCGGACGAGGACCCGGTCTATGTGTGGCTGCGGCTGCGGGTGCTCCGCGCGGCGCTGGCCCGGCCGCGGGGCCCGTGGCTGCCGCGCTCCCTCCCCCGCGGCGGGGCCCCGGCCCGTGCCGCGTACGCGCTGCGGCACCTGGAGCGGATGGCCGACCCGGACATCCGGCGACTGCTGCGTGCCGCCCATGTCCGGGACCCGGACGCGGCGCTGGCCGGGGCCCGGGCGGCGGCCTCCGCACCACCGGCGGCCGGCCCCGCGGCCCCGGAGGCGCACGCGGCGGATCCGTCGGACACAGCGACGGACCTGCCGCAGGTGCCGGTCCCGCCGCAGGTGCCGGACTCGCCCGGTGGTCCCGGCGCATCCGCGCCCGCCGCCGGGCCGGGCCGGGAGCCGTGCCCCCTGTGCGGGGGCGGGGACGGGGTCCGGCACGCCCTCGACACGGTGCGGCGGCGCCGACGGCGGCGGCGGTCCGGGGCCGCGGCGCTCGCGGCGCTGGTGTGCTGCGGGCTGCTCGGGGTGCCGGGCGACACCTGGGGGCCGGACGCCGCCGCCCGGCCGCCGCTGGTGCGCGGCTCCGACGCGGAGCACGCCCTGGATCCGAGTGCGCTGGTGCGCGCGCGGGCCGGTTCCTGGCGGCGGGCCTCCCGGACGGACTTCGGGGCCTGGCCGGCGCGTGGTGCGCTCACCCGCGACGAATCGTTGCTGCGTCGGGCGCTGGTCACCTGGGCGCAGCCGCGGGCCGACGTACGGGTCCAAGCCGCGCCCGGCACCCCGAAGGGCCCGCCGCCCGGTCCGCCGCAACTGCTGTACGCGGGGCGGCTGGCGGGGACCGCCGTGGTGCTGCTGTACGACGGGCTGCGGGTGGCCCGGTACACCGAGCCGCTGGACCCGGACGACGGCTCGGCCGCCGCCGAGGACGGGGTCTCGCTGGAGCTGGCCCGCACGGCGGGTGCGGGGACGGCGGAGTCCGGGGCCCTGGTCGTGACCCGGCGCGGCGGCGAGGTGCGGTATCTGACGGCGCCGTGGATCACCCGCGCGGCCCGGGTGGACCTCCTGGACCCGGCGGACGAGGCGGGCCGGACGCTCGCCCGCGGCGCGGACGGGGTGACCGGACCGGTGCCGTTGCCGGTCACCCTGCCGCGGCACTGCGAGAGCTGGCCGGGGCTGGCGCTGCGGGGCAGCCCGGGGGCGGCGCGGCGCCCGCAGCTCTACACGGATCTGGGCGAGTTGGCCCCGGCACGGCTGACCGACGGGGCCGAGCGGGCGCCCGCGACCGGCGCCGCGGCCCGCAGGCGGCTGGCACGTACGGCATGCCACCTCCCGGCGGTGCTGGACCGGGGGGTCAGGGCCGTCAACTCCTGGCAGTTCGCGCGGCAGCGGCTGCCGGACGGGGACGGCGAGGCGGCGTGGGTGTGCACCAGGGCCGCCACCTGGCGGGGGGCCGGGGCCCGGGTGATGACGCAGTTCCAGCCGCCGGCGGGCGGCCCCGGCCGCCCCGGGGCGGTGACCTCCCGGCTGGAGGACAGCCGGGTGTGCGGGCCGCATGCGCGCGCGGTGCTCACGGGACTGCTGTGGCGATCGACCGAGGGCCGCTGGTATGTGCTGGCCGCCGGGGACGAGGACGTCATCCGGCTGCGGGCACGCGGTGAGGGCCTGTCGGGCGGACCGGCGGAGGCCGTGGACAACACCCTGGCGGTGCGCGCCGGGCGGGAGGCGTCGGTCCGGCTCTCGGCGACGCGCCGGAACGGTACCGACCCGACCGCACCACCCGCCCCCGTCGACCCGCCGGACTGACCCGGGACCTGCCCCAGCGATCCGGTTCGGACGGGGGAACCACGGCGTAGCGGCCGGTCGGCGGACGGCGCGGCGGTTCGCGGGCGGAACCGCCGCACCCCCGCGGGCGGCCACGCATCAGCACCTCGCCAGCATGCGCACCACGGAGGGCACGGAGCCGAAGCCGAGGCGGGCCGCCGTCGACCGGCCGGCCACCCTCGCGCCGGGCCGCCGAGCCCGCAAACCGGCCTCACGCGTCCCGGCGGCGGATCACCACCGCGGCCAGCAGCAGCGCACCCAGCGCCCACACCAGCAGGGCCAGTAGTCCGCCGGGGCGTTCCAGGGTGCCGTTGCCGCCCAGCAGCCAGGCTTCGGAGGCGCTGCCCGGCAGCAGGTCGATCACGGTCTCGGCGCCGGGCACCGGATCCAGCGCCACCGGGAGCAGGAACAACAGTGCGAACAGCGCCGTGATCGTGCCCGCCGACCGGCGCACCACCACGGCCAGCCCCAGCGTGAGCATGCCCAGCAGCGCGGCGTGCACCGCGACGGCCAGCAGTTGACCGGCCGTCCCGGTGGCGTCGAACGTGCTGCGGTCCAGGGCCAGTGCGCCGCAGACCGCGCCCAGCAGCGCGCACGCCAGCCCGGCGGCGAAGACCGCCGCGCCCAGGGTGAGCGCCTTGGCGGTCAGCAGCCGGATACGGTCGGGCACGCACAGCAGGGCCGTCGCCGCACCTCCGGTGGCCTGCTCGCCGGTCACCGCCAGCATGGCGAGCGAGGCCAGCACGAGGCAGGTGCCGTTGAGTTCGGCCACCACGGCCGGGTCGCCGGGCGAGGCACCCGGATCGTGGGTGAGCACCCCCGTGGCGGAGGCGACCAGCCCGGTCAGGGTGAGCGCGCCCAGCAGCAGGTACCAGGTCGAGCGCAGGGACACCAACTTGGTCCACTCGGCGGCCACCGCCCACCGCAGGGCGGTACGGCGCCGGACCGTGCGGGCGACCGGTTCCGTGCCGGCGGCGCTCACCGGGCCACCTCCGCTTCCCCGGTGGCGGCCCGCTCCGGGCCGGCCGCGCCGGTCTGCGCGTACTCCACACTGTCCGACGTCAGCCGCAGGTACGCCTCCTCCAGCGACGCCTCCTCCGCGCGCAGTTCGTGCAGCCGGACGTGCGCCCGGTGGGCGAGGTCGCCCACGTGCTCGACCGACGTTCCGCCGACGGCCAGCGCATCCGGACCGGTCCAGTCCACCTCGGCGCCCGCCGCCACGAGCCGGCCGGCCAGCAGCCGCAGCCCGCCGGGCTCGGGTCCCCGCACCCGCACGGTGCCGCGGGTACCGGCGGCGACCACCTCCGCGACGGTCCCGTCGGCCAGCAGCCGGCCCCGGCCGATCACCACCACCCGGTCGGCGGTCAGCTCCAGTTCGCTCATCAGATGGCTGGAGAGGAAGACGGTGCGGCCCTCGTCGGCGAGGGAGCGCAGGAAGGTGCGCACCCAGCGCACCCCGTCCGGGTCCAGTCCGTTGACCGGCTCGTCCAGCAGCAGCACCGCCGGATCGCCGAGCAGCGCGGCGGCGATGCCCAGGCGCTGGGACATGCCCAGTGAGAAGGACCCGGCCCGCTTGTCCGCCACGTCGGCCAGACCGACCGCCTCCAGCACCTCGGGCACCCGGCGGGCGGGGATGCCGTTGCTGCGGGCCATCGCCAGCAGGTGCCGGTGCGCGGTGCGGCGGGGATGCGCCCCACGGGCGTCGAGCAGCGCGCCGACGGTGCGCAGCGGGCGGTCGAGACCGGCGTAGGGCCGGCCCTGGACCAGGGCGCTGCCGGAGGTGGGCCGGTCCAGTCCGGTGATCATGCGCATGGTGGTGGACTTGCCGGCGCCGTTGGGGCCCAGGAAGCCGGTGACCTTGCCGGGCGCCACGTCGAGCGTCAGCTGGTCGACGGCGGTCTTCTCGCCGTATCTCTTGGTGAGTCCGCGCAGTGTGAGCATGCCGGGGACGCTATGCGGCGCCGGGAGCGGGGACAGTGCACGCGGGTCAACGGCATCCCTGCACTTTCGTCGGGGTCCGCGGCCACGGCGCACGGGGTTAGCGTGAGAACCGCACCATGGGTGGCCACGGGCGAGAACGGGGAAGACACCATGATCCGGGTACTGCTGGCGGACGACGAGGCGATGATCCGGGCCGGGGTCCGGGCGATCCTCGCGTCGGCCGGGGACATCGAGGTGGTCGCCGAGGCCGCCGACGGGCGCGAGGCGATCGCGCTGGCCCAGCGGCACCGTCCGCACGTGTGCCTGCTCGACATCCGGATGCCGCACCTGGACGGTCTGCGGGCCGCGGCCGAACTGCGCCGCACTTGCCCGCAGAGCGCGGTGATGATGCTGACCACCTTCAACGAGGAGGAGTACATCGCCACCGCACTCGGCTCCGGTGCCGCCGGGTTCGCGCTCAAGTCGGGCGACCCCGGCGAACTGCTGGCCGGGGTGCGCGCGGTGCACGGCGGAGGCGCCTACCTCTCCCCCACCGTGGCCCGGCACGTGATCACGCAGCTGGCGGGCGGGCGGCTGGGCCGCCGGGCCGAGGCGCGGGCCCGCACCGCGGCGCTGACGCCGCGCGAGCGCGAGGTACTGGGCTTGGTCGGCGCGGGCCTGTCCAACGCCGAGATCGCCGACCGGCTGCATGTGGTGGAGGGCACGGTGAAGACCTACGTCAGCCAGGTCCTCGCCCGCCTGGAGCTGAGGAACCGCGTCCAGATCGCGGTCCTGGCCCACGAGGCGAGCCTGGTGCCGGACGGTACGGGCGACGGCGCGGAGGGCTGAGCCCGGTCTCGACGCGGCTCCGGCCGGCCGGGGCCGGGCGGGTCAGCGGCCTTCGCGGGCCGAGCGGAAGCCGGGGTGCACGCCGGGGGCGAGCCCTTGCTGTTCGGCGACGCGCTGCAGCAGTCCGGTGAGCTGTCGGCGCTGCGCGTCCGAGAGCCCCTCGGTCAACTGTCTCTCGTGTTGGGCTCCCAGCTTCCGCAGTTCGCCCAGCAGTTGTTCACCGCGATCGGTCAAGTGAACCGCGTACAGGCGGCGGTCCGCGGGATTTCTGCGCCGCTCGATGAGGCCGCGCTGCTCCAGTTCGTCGGCGAACGCGACGAATCTGCTCGGCGGCATCCCCAGGTCGTCGGCCAACTCGCGCTGACTGCGGCCGGGGGAGCCGGCCAGCAGCCGGAGCAGTCCGCTCTGCGGCGGAGTCAGGTCGAGCGCCGCGATCCGCTCGGCGAACAGCTTGGCTGCGTGCGAACCGAGTTGGGCCAGCAGGAACGCGGCGCCGACCGGCGGCGCGTCCGGGCGCTCACCCTCATGAGTCATTGCCATACGGACATCATAGCGGCTTGACAATCGTTTCGACATGTAATCATTATCGAATGCATCGACCATCTGGTCGGCCAACGGGAGGAGCACCCATGTCCACGTCCACTCCGGCCGCCGCCGCACCGGCCCCCGAGCACGGCACCGCGTCCGGCCCCGAACCCGGCCGCCACCCGCACGGCGGACCTCCCCTGCTGGCACCCGTACTCGCCTTCGTCGCGCTGACCATCGGCTACGTCGTCGCCAACAGCTCCACCCCGCGCCCCGACGCCGAAGGCCGGAAGGTGCTCGAACACGCACGGGACAGCAGCACCGCCATGGAGGTCGGCTCCCTGCTGCTGCTCGCCTCCGCGGTGCCGCTGGCGCTGCTGGCAGCTCTCGTCCACCGCCGGCTGCGGGCGCTCGGCGTCACCACTCCCGGCCCGACCATCGCCCTGGCCGGCGGGATCCTGGGGGCCGCAGCACTCAGCGGCAGCGCGCTGTTCGGCCAGGCCGTCAGCCGGCTGCCCATGGACGCCGATCCGGCGCTGGCCCGCGCGCTGGCCGACCTGTCGTTCCTGTCCGGCGGCGTCGTCTACACGGTGATGTTCGCCCTGCTCCTCGCGGGCGTCTCGGTGACGGGCCTGCTGAGCGGACTGCTGGGCCGGACGCCGGCCTGGGCCGGCCTGGTGCTGGCCGGGGCGGGAATGCTCTCGCTGCTGTCGCTGGTGGCCGACCCGTTCGCCTTCCTGCTGCCGGTCGTACGCTTCGGCGGGCTGGTGTGGCTGGTGTGCGTCGCGCTCCTGCTGCCCCGCACCCGGCCCGCGCCCCGCCGATGAGCCACCGGCCGCGGCCGCGACGGGTGCCGCACCCCGCGAGGTGCGGCACCTCCGGCGCACCGGTCAGCCGCGGGGCGCGTGCGCCGTCGAGCCCCGGACCACCAGCTCCGGCTGGAAGACGAACTCCGTGTCCGCCATCGGGCTGCCGCCCATCGGCTCCAGCAGCGCGTGCACGGCGGCGTTGGCCATCGCCCGGACCGGCTGGCGGACGGTGGTCAACGGCGGATCGGTGAAGGCGTTGAACTCCGAGTCGTCGTAGCCGACCACCGACACCTCCCCCGGTACCGCCAGCCCCCGCTGCCGCGCGGCCCGTACGGCGCCCAGGGCCATCGGGTCGCTGCCGCACACGATGCCCGTACAGCCCGCGTCCAGCAGCGCCCCGGCCGCCGCGTGTCCACCCTCGACCGTGAAGAGGGTGTGCCGGATCGACGGCTCGGCCCCGCAGCGCTCCATGGCGCGGGTGAACCCGGCCACCTTGCGCCGGGTGGGGACGAACCGCTCCGGGCCGACGGCCAGCCCGATGCGCTCGTGGCCCAGTTGGCGCAGATGCTCGACGGCCATCGCCGCGGCCGCCTCGTCGTCCGGGGAGACGAACGGCGCGCTGATCTCGTCGTTGTACCCGTTGATCAGTACGAACGGCACCCCGCGGGACGCCAGTCGGGCATAGCGGGAAGGGTCGGCCGTCAGGTCGGCGTGCAGCCCGGAGAGGAAGATGATCCCGGAGACGTCCCGCTCCACGAGCTGACCGACCAACTCGTCCTCGGTGGCGCCACCCAGCATCCGGGTCCCGAGCACCGGCGTGAACCCGTACCCGGACAGGGACTGCTCGATGACCTGGGCGAACGCGGGGAAGATCGGATTGGTCAGCTCCGGGATGACCAGCCCCACCAGCCCGGCGCTGCGCTGCCGGGCCCGCGCCGGGCGCTCGTAGCCGAGCACGTCGACGGCGGCCAGCACCCGCTGCCGGGTGGCCGCGGCCACCCCCGGTCTGCCGTTCAGCACCCGGCTGGCGGTGGCCTCGCTGACCTCGGCCTGCACGGCGATGTCGGCCAGCCGCGCGGTGAGCGCCGTGGTCATCGCCCGGCCCACCAGGCGGTCGTGTCACCGGGCAGTACGGTCCTGCCGGACTCCGCCGCGGGCAGCGGACCGCTGGCCAGGAGGAGTGCGCCGGTGCGGAAGTCCAGCGCCACCGGCTCGGTGCCGGTGTTGGCCGCGCACACGAACCCGCCACGGCGGAAGGCCAGCACCCTCTCGGGCGCGGTGAGCCACTCCAGCGGTTCGCCGTCGCCCAGCTCGGGGCGCTCGCGGCGCAGCCGCAGCGCGGTCCGGTACAGCTCCAGGGTGGAGTCCGGGTCGCCGGTCTGCGCCGCGACGGACCACGCGCCCCACTCGGGCGGCTGCGGCAGCCAACTGCTGCCGCCACCGAAGCCGAAGGAAGTGCCGCCGTCCGCGGTCCGCTCCACGGCCCAGGGCAGCGGGACGCGGCACCCGTCGCGGAGGCCGTCCTGCCCGTTGTCCCGGAAGAACGAGGGATCCTGGCGTGCCTCCTCGGGCAGTTCCGCCACCTCCGGGAGGCCCAGTTCCTCGCCCTGGTAGACGTAGGCGGAGCCGGGCAGCGCCAGCATCAGCAGCGAGGCGGCGCGGGCACGGGACTCACCGCCGCCGAGCCGGGTCCGGTGGCGGACCACGTCGTGGTTGGACAGCACCCAGGTGGCGGGAGCGCCCACGGCGCCGAGCGAGGTGAGGGACGCGTCGACGACTTCGCGGAGGGCCGGCGCGTCCCAGTCGGTGCCCAGGTAGTGGAAGTTGAACGCCTGGTGCAGCTCGTCCGCGCGGACGTACAGCGCGGTGCGCTCGGCGCTGGGCGCCCACGCCTCGGCGACGCCGATGCGCTCCCCGGGGTACTCGTCCAGCACCTGCCGCCAGGAGCGGTAGATGTCGTGCACCCCGTCCTGGTCGAAGAACGGCAGCTCGGCGGTGCCCAGCAGGCGGAGCTGCTCGCCGCTGCCCATGTCGGGCAGTCCGGCCGCCTTGACCAGGCCGTGGGCCACATCGACCCGGAAGCCGTCCACGCCCAGGTCCAGCCAGAACCGCAGCACGGAGCGGAACTCGTCGCGGACCGCGGGATGCTCCCAGTTGAAGTCGGGCTGCTCCGGTGCGAACAGGTGCAGATACCACAGTCCCGGCTCGTCCGGCACCCGGCTCCAGGCGGGGCCGCCGAACACCGACTCCCAGTCGTTGGGCGGCAGCTCGCCCCGCTCCCCGCGGCCCGCACGGAAGTGGTAGCGCTCGCGGGCCGCCGGATCGCCCGCCAGCGCGCGGACGAACCACTCGTGCCGATCGGAGGAATGGTTGGGGACGATGTCGATGATGACGCGCAGCCCGAGCGCGTGCGCGTCCCGGATGAGCGCGTCCGCGTCGTGCAGCGTGCCGAACATCGGGTCGATGGCACGGTAGTCGGCGACGTCGTACCCCGCGTCGGCCTGCGGTGAGGCGTAGAAGGGGCTGAGCCAGACGGCGTCCACGCCGAGCGCGGCCAGGTGCGGCAGCCGCTGCCGCACACCGGGCAGATCGCCCATGCCGTCGCCGTCGCCGTCGGCGAACGAGCGCGGATACACCTGGTAGATCACCGCGTCCCGCCACCAGCCGGACGCGCCGGACCGCGCCGAGGAGGCGGCGTCCGGACGCGCGGCCCGGACGCGCGGGTCCACGGCGCCGTCGGCCTGCGGTGCGCTGCTGTGCTGAGTCATGTCGTCCCTGAGGGGTTGGTGGTCCCGCCGCGGTGGTCGACGGGATACGGATCGGGGCTCGCCACGAGGGCGTGGGCCTAGGTCTTCGTGGCGCCGGCCGTCAGGCCGCCGACCAGATGGCGCTGCGCGAAGCCGAAGACCACGGCGGCCGGTACGGCGATGACCACGGCCGCCGCCGTCATGGCGCCCCAGTCGGCGCCGTACCGGTTGACGAAGGTCTGCAGGCCGCCCGCCAGGGTCAGGTTCTCCTCGCCGGTCATGAAGGCCGTCGCGTAGGCGACCTCCGCCCACGCGGTCACGAAGGTGTAGAAGCCGGTGACGGCGATCCCGGGCTTGGCCAGCGGCAGGATCAGCCGCCAGAACGTACCGAACGGGTTGAGTCCGTCGACCCGGCCCGACTCGTCGATGTCGACGGGGATGGTGTCGAAGAACCCCTTCATCATCCATGCGCAGAACGGCACGGCGATCGTCAGATAGGTGATGATCAGCCCCAGCGGCTGGTTGAGCAGGCCCAGCTTCGCCATCGTGTTGTAGAGCGGAACGATCAGCACGGCCATCGGGAACATCTGGGTGATCAGCAGCACCCACATCAGGGGCCGCATCCCGGGGAAGCGGAACCGGCTGAGCGCGTACCCGGTGGTGGCCGCGATGAGCACGCCGACCACCGTGGTGCCGACCACGACGATCAGCGAGTTCCCGAACCAGGTGAGGAAGTGCGTGTCGGCGATGACATGCCGGTAGTTGGTGAAGGTGAAGTCCTTCACCAGAGCCGTGGTGAAGGACTCGCTCTCCGGTTTGAAGGAGGTCACCAGCAGCCACAGCGGCGGGAACAGGGCGCACACCGTGCCCAGCAGCAGGCCCGCGTGCAGTCCGGCGGAGGCGAGCGGGGTCCTCTTCGTCGTTCTCATGGTGGTCACCACGCCTCTCCCTGGCGGCGCAGCGCCCGCCGGTAGACGACCGTGAACAGGGACAGCAACAGCAGGATGAGCACGCCCCAGGCCGCCGACGTGGCGAAGTCGCGCGGACTGTTGACGAACGAGAGCCGGAAGGCATAAGTCACCAGGATCTCCGTCGAGTCCTCGGGCCCGCCCCGGGTCAGCAGGAAGATCACCGGGAACATGTTGAACGTCCAGATGGTGCTGAGCAGGACCACCGTGCTGCTGACCGAGCGCACCCCCGGCAGCGTGATGCTGCGGAACCGCTGCCAGGGACCGGCGCCGTCCATCTCGGCCGCTTCGTACAACTCGCCCGGTATCGCCTGCAGCGCGCCCAGCATCGCGACGATCATGAACGGTACGCCCAGCCACACGTTCACGGCGATGACCGACACCTTGGCCCACACGGGGTCCCCCAGCCAGGGGACACCGTCGATGCCGCCGCCGGAGAGGACCTTGTTGAGCAGCCCGTGCTTCTCGTTGAACAGCATCTTCCAGGCGAAGACCGAGACGAACGCCGGAATGCCCCACGGCACGATCATCGCGACCCGGTAGAAGGAGCGCCCGCGCACCCTGCGGTTCAGCATGACCGCCAGCGTCAGCCCCAGCGTGAACGTGACGCCGACGCACCCGGTGGTCCACAGCACCGTCCAGCCCAGCCGGTCCCAGAAGACGCCGTCCGAGAGGATCGCCCGGTAGTTGTCCAGACCGGTGAACTCATAGGTGGCCGGGATGTGGTTGACACCGATCGTGCGCTCGACGTTCGCCTCGTCGGCGTCGGTGAGCGACAGGTAGACGCCGCGGCCGAGGGGGTACCCGACGATCAGCCCGATCACCAGGACCACCGGGGCCACCATCGTCCAGGCGTACCAGTGCCGCGCCGCCCAGCTTCTGACCTTCCTCATCCGACCTTTCCATTTCCTCGGCCACCCCTTCGCGGGGTGCGACTCCCTTAGCGGGGGGGGCGTCTTCGCGGATCCAGTTGCCCTCCGCAGGGGGCCTTGCTTTGTGGGGGCACGCCCCCTGGCTCCTTCGGCTGTCCCCTTCGCGGGGGGCGTTGCGTTGAGAGGGCACGCCCCCTGGCTCCTTCGGCTGCCGCCGAGAGGTCGTGTCGGGGGGCGCTGCCCCCCAACGGCCCCCCGCTAAGGGGGCTCCGCCCCCTTAGAAACCCCCAGGCACCCAGACTTCTCCCTCCCTTTCCCCTGTCCGGCGGCCGCCGGGGAACCTTCGTGTGCGGGAGCGCTCTTGGGCTGTGACGGACAGCATCCGGACACTTCTGGCAGACAACGGACCAGGACACTGCCCCGGAGCAAGGTCCGTAAGGGATCACATGGGTGCGGCTGGGGGGTCTAGGGGGCGAAGCCCCCGACAACGACCCGGCGAACAACCGGGTGGGGGCACCCCCAGGGGGCCGCGCCCCCGCGAAGGGGGCACCCGGCGCGGGCTAGTGGTAGCCCTTCAGGAGTTTGCGGAACTTGGCGCCGATCCCGTCCGCGGCCGCCGCAGGCGACTTGCCCCCGGCAAGGACCCCGTCGACACCGACCCGAATCGGCTCGAAGAGCGAGTTCCCCTCGGCGATCCAGGGCCGCTGGACGGCCTTCGCAACGGCGGGGCGGAAGAACTCGACCATCTCGTTCTTCTTGACGGCGTCCTTCTCGTACACGGACTTGCGGGTCGGCAGGAGCGACAGCTCCTGGGTGGTGCGGGCCTGCACCTCCGCACTGCTCATGTACTTGGCGAACTCCTGCGCGGCACGCATGTTCTTCGTCCCGGCGTACACGGACAGGTTCCAGCCGCCCTGCGGGGAGCCCTGGGCCTTGCTGCCGGCGGGGACGGGGGCCACACCGAGGTTGTCGTCCTTGTCCCCGTTCGTGAACTCCTTGCCCTCGCGGGCGAGCGCGATGTCCCAGGGGCCGTCGATGATCATGGCGACATCGCCGTCCTGGAACGCTTTGATGCCGTTCTCCTGGCCGTCGCTGGAGTCGGTGACGGCCGCTTTGGAGTCGACGAGGTCCTTCATGGTGGCGAGGGCCCGCACGCCGGGCTCGTCGTCGACGGTGACCTTCTTGTTCTTGGCATCGATCAGGTCGCCGCCCTCGCCGTAGAGGTAGGGGAGGAACCAGTAGGGGTCGTCGCCGCGCAGGTACAGCGCGGTGGCGCCGGTCTTGTCCTTGATCTTCGCGGCGTTCTTCTTCAGTTCGGCGAAGGAGGTGGGCACCTCGACACCAGCCTTCTTCAGCAGCCGCTTGTTGTAGAAGAGTCCGAGCGTGTCGGTGACCTGCGGTACGGCGTAGGTCTTGCCTTCGAAGCGGGTGGAGCCGGCGGCCGTCTCCAGGTAGTCGGAGGCGTTGTCGAGTGCGGGGGTGCCGTCCAGCGGGGCGAGGTAGCCGAGGTTGGCGAAGTCGGCGACCCAGGCGACTTCGGTGCGCATCACATCGGGTGCGCCGGAGTTGCCGCCGGCGGCGTTCTTGAACTTCTGGTTGGCGTCACCGAAGTTGACGTGCACGTACTTGACGTCGACTTTCGGGTGCTTCTTCTCGAAGTCCTCGGCGATCTTCTTGTAGGTCGCCTTCTCCCCGTCGTTCGAGGTGTCCCAGTAGGTGACGGTTCCCTCGATCTTCCCGTCGGCGCCGCTTCGGGCGTCGTCCGAGTCACTGCCGCAAGCCGTTGCCGCAAGTGCCAGCCCCGCTATCAGCGCGGTGGCGCCTATGCCACGCCGCATGTCCGATCCCTCCGCAAGGTGAAAGAGGCGCACGCCCGGGCTTCTGCCGGTATGTGGCGGCGCCCGGCTGCGGAGGAACGTAACAGCGCTGACACCCGGAAGAAAGACCTTGCCGCAATTTTCTGCAAGATACAGAGCAACGGCTTCGCCGACATAACTCCGGGCCCCTGTCCGCGTTGTCACCTCTGACACTGGCTTGCAGCGCTTCGCGAGCCGCGCCGGTCCCGAGCCCGACGGGGAGGACTTGTGACCCAGCACGCCACCACCCGCGCCACCGTCCCCACGCCCGCGGGCCGTCCGCCGCGGTCCGCCCCGGGCTGGTGGCGGGCCTCGGCGACAGCACCATGGAGCGGCTCCCGGCTCCGGCGGGGAGGCCGGGGCACCCGCGGACCAGATGCGCATTCCGGCCAATTCCTGCACCTGGTGGGCAGCGTGATGCGTGGCCGGTAAGGTCCAGTCCTGTGACCGCGCGGCTGGCTGACATCGCAGTACAAGCGGGGGTCAGCGAAGCCACGGTCAGCCGGGTGCTGAACGGCAAGCCGGGCGTGGCCGCGACCACCCGCGAATCCGTGCTGGCCGCGCTCGACGTGCTGGGGTACGAGCGCCCGGTCAAGCTGCGCCGCCGCAGCGAGGGCCTGGTGGGGCTGATCACGCCCGAGTTGGAGAACCCGATATTCCCGGCCTTCGCGCAGGTCATCGCGCAGGGCCTCACCCGGCAGGGCTACACCCCGGTGCTCGCCACCCAGACCCCCGGGGGCTCCACGGAGGACGAGCTGACGGAGATGCTGGTGGACCGGGGCGTCGCCGGGATCATCTTCGTCTCCGGACTGCACGCCGACACCACGGCCGACACCGGCCGGTACGAGCGGCTGCACGGCCAGGGCGTTCCGTTCGTCCTCGTCAACGGCTTCTCCGAGGGGGTGCGGGCACCGTTCGTCTCCCCCGACGACCGGGCCGCAATGCGGCTGGCCGTCACCCATCTGGTCTCGCTCGGCCACGAGCGGATCGGCCTCGCCCTGGGCCCCGAGCGCTTCGTGCCCGTCCAGCGTAAGATCGAGGGTTTCACCCGGACCGTGCGGGAGCACTTCGGGACCGACGGCGGCGATCCCGCCGAGCTCGTCCAGCACTCCCTGTACACCCTGGAGGGCGGGCAGGCCGCCGCCGCCGCGCTGCTGGAGCGGGGCTGCACCGCCGTGGTGTGCGCCAGCGACATGATGGCGCTGGGCGCGATCCGCGCGGCCCGGCAGCGGGGGCTGGCGGTGCCCGGCGACGTCTCGGTCATCGGTTTCGACGACTCCCCGCTCATCGCCTTCACCGATCCGCCGCTCACCACGATCCGGCAGCCGGTCACCGCGATGGGGCAAGCCGCCGTACGGACTCTGCTGGAGGAGATCGGCGGCACCCCGGCGCCGCACAGCGAGTTCGTCTTCCTGCCCGAGCTGGTGGTGCGCGGCTCCACCGCGTCCCGTAGGAGGAGCGGCCCGGCGGCCTCCGCCGAGCGGACGATGGCGGGAGTCCAAGACCCGACCGCAGGATGATCGGCCCCTGCCCCCCGTCTGGCAGACTGTCGGTCTATGGGGGCACCGACCACGAGGACCGAAGACAGCAGCCGGCAGGACTCCACGGAAGCCCCGGCGGAGCAGAGTGCTGCGCGCACCGAAACGGATGCGGCGCAGGCCCCGGCGGGACAGGACACCTCCGCCGATGTCGGCTCCGCAGGGCGTGGGCTGCTGGCGCGGTGGCGTTCGCCCCGGCACCCCCGGCTGTGGTTCGAGATCGTCCTGATCGCGGTCAGTTACTGGACGTACTCGCTGATCCGCAACGCGGTCCCCGAGCAGCGCGCCGAGGCGCTGCACAACGCCGACTGGATCTGGCGGACCGAGCACACCCTCGGTATCGCCGTCGAGCAGTCGATCAACCACGCGATCGGCGGGGTGACCTGGCTGATCGTCTCGATGAACTACTACTACGCCACGCTGCACTTCATCGTGACGATCGGCGTGCTGGTGTGGCTGTACCGGGCGCATCCGGGGCGGTACGCGGCCACCCGGCTGGTGCTCTTCGCGACGACCGGCAGCGCGCTGCTGGGCTACTACCTCTTCCCCCTGGCGCCGCCCCGGTTGATGGCCGGCGGGCACTTCATCGACACCGTGCAGGTGCACCAGACGTGGGGGTCGATGGCGTCGGGGAACCTGGCGCAGATGTCCAACCAGTACGCGGCCATGCCGTCGATGCACATAGGGTGGTCCGTCTGGTGCGGCCTCACCATCGCGATGCTGGCGCGCCCGCTGTGGGGGAAGGTCCTGGGGGTGCTGTACCCGGTGGTGACGCTCACCGTCATCGTGAGCACCGCCAACCATTTCTGGCTCGACGCCGTCGGGGGGCTGCTGTGCCTCGCCCTCGGCTACGGCCTCGCCTGCGCCTGGTACGGCCGGCTGCCCTACCGGCTGCCGCGGCTGGCCGCAGCCCCGGTGTGAGCGGACCCCCGCCGCGCGGCGGGGGCCGTCCCGGGGAAGAGCCTGCCCGCCGGTGCGCGGCGCCGCTTCACTCCGCGTCGTAGAAGAGGCGGTCCACGACGGCGCGGGCCCGCCTGGTGACCCGGCGGTAGTCGTCGAGCATCTCGCCGACGTGCCCCGGCTCGTAGCCGAGGTAGCGGCCGACGGCCCCCAGTTCCCGGGACTCTGAGGGGAAGGTGTCCCCCGGCCGGCCCCGCACCAGCATCACCGCGTTGCGCACCCGCGAAGCGAGCACCCACGCCTCGTCCAGCACCTCGGCGTCGTCGGAGTCGATCAGTCCAGCCTCCCGGGCGGCGGCGAGCGCGACCCGGGTGCGGGTGGTCCGCAGCGCGGGCAGCTCGGCGGCGTGCCGCAACTGGGTCAGCTGCACCGTCCACTCGACGTCGGTCAGTCCGCCGCGGCCCAGCTTGGCGTGGGTCGTCGGGTCCGCGCCGCGCGGCAACCGCTCGCCCTCCATCCGGGCCTTGAGCCGCCGGATCTCCCGCTCGGCGTCCTCGCCAGGGCCGCCCCGCGGATAGCGCAGCGGGTCGATCAGTTCGATGAACCGCTCCCCCAGGCCCGCGTCGCCCGCGACGAACTCGGCCCGCAGCAGCGCCTGGCTCTCCCACACCACGGACCAGCGGTCGTAGTAGGCCGCGTAGGAGCTCAGCGACCGCGCCAGCGCCCCGGACTTGCCCTCGGGGCGCAGATCGGCGTCTATCAGCAGCGGCGGATCGGACGTGGGGAGCTGCAACAGCCGCCGCATCTCGGTGGCGACGGCGAAGGCCGCCTTGCCCGCCTCGTGCTCGCTGACCCCGTCCCGGGGCTCGTGCACGAACAGGACGTCCGCGTCCGAGCCGTAGCCCATCTCGTGGCCGCCGAACCGGCCGACACCGATGACGGCGAACCGGGTGGGCAGCTCGTCGCCCCACTGCTGGCGGACGGCAGCCCGCAGGGCTCCGGCGAGGGTGGCGGCGTTGAGGTCGGTGAGCGCGTCGCCCACCCGGTCCAGGGCCTCGGCGGGCTCCTGCTGGGCGACGTCCTCGGTACCGTACGCGCCGATCAGGTCTCCGGCGGCGGTACGGAACAGCTCCCGGCGCCGCACCCCGCGCGCCGCTGCGACGGCCGCCTCGGCGCCCTCCGCGCGGCCGACGGCGGCCAGCGTCTCCTGGGTGAGCGCGACCCGCGACCGGGGGCGCAGCCCGTGCTCGTCGCCGAGCAGGGCGACCGCCTCGGGTGCGCGCAGCAGCAGGTCGGGCGCGAACCGGCCGGCGGACAGGACGCGGGCGAGGTTCTCGGCGGCGGCCCCCTCGTCGCGCAGCAGCCGCAGGTACCAGGGCGACTTGCCCAGCGCGTCGGAGACCTTGCGGAAGCCGAGGAGCCCGGCGTCCGGGTCGGAGGAGTCGGCGAACCAGCCCAGCAGCACCGGGAGCAGGGTGCGCTGGATGGCGGCCTTGCGGGTGACGCCGGAGGCCAGCGCCTCCAGATGGCGCAGCGCGGCGGCCGGGTCGGCGTAGCCGAGGGCTTCCAGCCGCTGTCGGGCCGCCTGCGGCGAGAGGCGTTCGTGTCCGGCCTCCAGCTGCGCCACGGCGTCCAGCAGCGGCCGGTAGAACAGCTTCTCGTGGAGCCGGCGGACCGCGGCGGCGTGCCGCCGCCAGGCCTTGTGGAGTTCGGTGACCGGCTCGCTGCGGTAGCCCAGCGAGCGGCCGAGGCGCCGCTGGTCGGCCTCCGACTCGGGCATCAGGTGGGTGCGGCGCAGTTGGTGGAGCTGGATGCGGTGCTCCATGGTGCGCAGGAACCGGTAGGCCGCGTCCAGTGCGGCGGCGTCCTGGCGGCCCACGTAGCCGCCCGCGGCCAGCGCGTCGAGCGCCTCCAGCGTGGTGGGGCTGCGCAGCGAGGTGTCGCTGCGGCCGTGCACCAGTTGCAGGAGCTGGACGGCGAACTCGACGTCCCGCAGTCCGCCGGGCCCCAGCTTCAGTTCCCGGTCGAGCTGGGCGGCGGGGATGCTGGCGACCACCCGGCGGCGCATCTGCTGGACGTCGGTGACGAAGTTGTCCCGTTCGGCAGCCTGCCAGACCATCGGGGTGACGGCGTCCACGTACTCGTAGCCGAGCTGCGCGTCGCCCGCCATCGGCCGGGCCTTGAGCAGCGCCTGGAACTCCCAGGTCTTGGCCCAGCGCTGGTAGTAGGCCAGATGGCTGCTGAGGGTGCGGACGAGGGGGCCGTTGCGGCCCTCGGGACGCAGGTTGGCGTCGACCGGCCAGATGGTTCCCTCGCCGGTGGTGTCCGAGCAGATCCGCATCATGTGGGCGGCCAGCCGGGTGGCGGCCTTGAGCGCCCGCTCGCCGTCCTGGGCGGCGTCCGCGCCCCGCCCGCCGGTGGCGCCGCCGGGCGGTTCGGCGACGAAGATGACGTCGACGTCGGAGACGTAGTTGAGTTCGTGCCCGCCCGCCTTGCCCATGGCCACGACCGCCAGCCGACAGGCGGCCGCGTCCTCGGGCGCCGCCGCCTCGGCGAGCGCGAGCGCCCGGCGCAGGGTGGCGGTGGCCAGGTCGGCGAGCTCGGCTGCGGTCTGCGCGACATCGCTGGTGCCGCACACGTCGCGCGCGGCGATCGACAGCAGTGCCCGGCGGTAGGCGACCCGCAGCGCGTCCGGTCCGTCGACGTGCCCCAGCGCCGTCTCGAACTCCGCGATGCCCGGGTTGAGGTCCGCCGACTCGTAGGTGACCAGCGCCTCCCAGTCGTGCGGGTGGGCGGCCAGGTGGTCGCCCAGGGCGTCGGAGGAGCCGAGGACGCCGAGCAGCCGGTCGCGCAGCGGCTTGGCGCGCAGCAGGGTGTCCAGCAGCGGCTGCGCGTCCTTGTCGACGGCCTCCAGCGCCTCGATGAGGCGGACGAGGCCGACGAGCGCGAGGTCCGGGTCGGCGGTGGCGCCGAGCGCGTCCAGGAAGAGCGCGTCGTCGCGGACCGTGGCCAGGGTGGGGGCTTCGAGCAGCCGGGTGGCGGACTCCGGGTCCGTGAAGCCGTGCCGCAGCAGCCGTCCGTACCGGCTTCCCCGGCGCCCCTCTGGTGTCACGCTCACTCCCTGCCGTCCTCTCCCAGCCCCTCCCCGGCCCTCGGCCGGGGGTACCCGCCCTCGCTGCGCGCTCCCGCGGAGGGCGCAGCGGGCGCTCCCGCGCGGGACGTCCTCCCGGCCGCGGCGCGAGCCGCCCCTCCGGTCGCCGCGCGAACCGCCCTCCCCGCGGCCGCGCCGAGCGCTGTCCGCGGCGTTTGGAGCACTCCGGGCCCGGCGCCGCGACCGGTCCCGCGGGCCGGTCGCCTCACAGCACGGGAAGGGATTTGCGCAGCTCGAAGGCGGTGACCTCGCTACGGTACTCCTCCCACTCCTGCTTCTTGTTCCGCAGGAAGAAGTCGAAAACATGCTCACCGAGCGTCTGCGCGACCAGTTCGCTGCGCTCCATCAGGCTGATCGCCTCGCCGAGGTTCTGCGGCAGCGGTTCGATGCCCATGGCGCGCCGTTCCGCGTCCGAGAGCGCCCACACGTCGTCGTCGGCGCCCGCGGGGAGCTCGTACCCCTCCTCGATGCCCTTCAGGCCGGCGGCGAGCAGTACGGCGTAGGCGAGGTAGGGGTTGGCGCCCGAGTCGAGGGAGCGCATCTCGATCCGCGTCGAGCCGGTCTTGCCGGGCTTGTACATCGGGACGCGGACCAGCGCGGAGCGGTTGTTGTGGCCCCAGCAGATGTAGGAGGGGGACTCGCCGCCCTCGCCCGCGGTGCGGTTGGCTCCGCCCCAGATGCGCTTGTAGGAGTTGACCCACTGGTTGGTGACGACGGAGATCTCACCCGCGTGCGTGAGCAGCCCGGCGATGAAGGAGCGGCCCACCTTGGAGAGCTGGTACTCGGCGCCGGACTCGTAGAACGCGTTCCGGTCGCCTTCGAACAGCGACAGGTGGGTGTGCATGCCGGAGCCGGGGTACTCCGAGAACGGCTTGGGCATGAACGTGGCCTGGACGCCCTGTTCGAGGGCGACCTGCTTCATGACGAGGCGGAACGTCATGATGTTGTCGGCGGTGGAGAGCGCGTCGGCGTAGCGCAGGTCGATCTCCTGCTGGCCGGGGGCGCCCTCGTGGTGGGAGAACTCGACGGAGATGCCCATCGACTCCAGCATGGTGATGGCCTGGCGGCGGAAGTCCATGCCGACGTTCTGCGGGGTGTGGTCGAAGTACCCGGAGGAGTCCGCGGGGACGGGGCGGGTGCCGTCCACCGGCTTGTTCTTGAGCAGGTAGAACTCGATCTCCGGGTGGGTGTAGAAGGTGAACCCGAGGTCCGACGCCTTGGCCAGCGCGCGCTTGAGCACGTAGCGCGGGTCGGCGTAGGAGGGGGAGCCGTCCGGCATGAGGATGTCGCAGAACATCCGCGCGGTACCGGGAGCCTCGGCCCGCCACGGCAGTATCTGGAAGGTGCCGGGGTCGGGCTTGGCGATCATGTCGGACTCGTAGACGCGGGCGAACCCCTCGATGGCCGAGCCGTCGAAGCCGATCCCCTCATCGAATGCCTGTTCGAGTTCGGCGGGGGCCACCGCGACCGATTTCAGGAAGCCGAGGACGTCGGTGAACCAGAGTCGGACGAACCGGATGTCGCGCTCCTCCAGAGTGCGGAGGACGAATTCCTGCTGCTTGTCCATGAGCCTATCCTTGCAGGTCGGAGAGGTTCGCTCAGATCCCCCGGCGCACGGGGCCGTCTCAGCATTCCACCACGGGGTTTCCACGGGGTTGCACGCCCCGATCCGATCGTTTCACAGCGGGTGCCGACGAGCACCGCGCACCCGCCCGGGCACACAGCGCGACCGGCCACCGGGGCACCCGAGGCGCGGGCCTGCGGGATCGGTCGGCGGGAATTTCCGGGCACCCGTATGCATTGAGGCGGGCAGAGATAGTTCAATGGTCAACCACTTCAGCCCGCACCCCGGGCACAGCAGCAGCCCACAGTCATACGGAGGACGGCGAGCACCATGACGGCCACCCCCATCCAGTTCGGGATCTTCACCGTCGGCGACGTGACGCCCGACCCCACCACCGGGCGGACGCCGACCGAGCACGAGCGGATCAAGGCGATGCTGGCCATCGCCCTCAAGGCCGAGGAGGTGGGGCTCGACGTCTTCGCCACGGGCGAGCACCACAACCCGCCGTTCGTGCCCTCCTCGCCGACGACCATGCTCGGCTACCTGGCGGCCCGCACCGAGCGGCTGATCCTCTCCACCTCCACCACGCTGATCACCACCAACGACCCGGTGAAGATCGCCGAGGACTTCGCGATGCTCCAGCACCTCGCCGAGGGCCGCGCGGACGTGATGATGGGCCGCGGCAACACCGGCCCCGTCTACCCCTGGTTCGGCCAGGACATCCGGCAGGGCATCCCACTGGCGATCGAGAACTACGCGCTGCTGCGCAAACTGTGGACCGAGGACGTGGTCGACTGGCAGGGGCGCTTCCGCACCCCGCTGCAGGGCTTCACCTCCACCCCGCGCCCGCTGGACGGCGTGCCCCCGTTCGTCTGGCACGGCTCCATCCGCAGCCCGGAGATCGCCGAGCAGGCCGCCTATTACGGCGACGGCTTCTTCGCCAACAACATCTTCTGGCCCAACGAGCACTTCAAACGCCTCATCGGCCTCTACCGCGACCGCTTCGAGCACTACGGCCACGGCACCCGCGAGCAGGCCCTGGTCGGCCTGGGCGGCCAGGTGTTCATGCGGCACAGGTCCCAGGACGCGGTGCGCGAGTTCCGCCCCTACTTCGACAACGCCCCCGTCTACGGACACGGCCCCAGCCTGGAGGAGTTCACCGACCAGACGCCGCTGACCGTCGGCAGCCCGCAGGAGGTCGTCGAGAAGACGCTGACCTTCCGCGAGTCCTTCGGCGACTACCAGCGCCAGCTCTTCCTGATGGACCACGCGGGCCTGCCCCTGAAGACCGTGCTGGAGCAGTTGGACATGCTCGGCGAGGAGGTCGTGCCGGTGCTGCGGAAGGAGATGGCCGCCCGGCGCCCGGCGGGCACCGCCGACGCACCGACCCACGCGGCCCGGGTCGCCGCGGAGCGCTCCGCGCAGGCCGCCGAGCAGGCAGCAGGACAGCAGAACGAGAAGGGAGCCGCCGTATGACGTCCACCGACAGCACGCGGGCGGTCCGGCTGGCTGTCGTCTCCGCCGGGCTGAGCGAGCCCTCCGCCACCCGGCTGCTGGCCGACCGGCTGGCCGAGGCGACGCGGGTCGCGCTGCGCACCGACGCCGACGTGGACACCGATGTGGACGTCGAGGTCACGACGGTCGAACTGCGGGACGTGGCGACGGAGATCGCGCACAACTTCACCACCGGCTTCGCCGGCGGGTCGCTGCGCGAGGCGATCGGGAAGGTGACGGAGGCGGACGGGCTGATCGCCGTCACCCCCGTCTTCTCCGCGTCCTACAGCGGGCTGTTCAAGTCGTTCTTCGACGTCCTGGAGAAGGACGCGCTCGCCGGCAAGCCGGTACTGCTGGGCGCCACCGGCGGCACCCCGCGCCACTCGCTGGTCCTGGAGCACGCCATGCGGCCGCTGTTCAGCTATCTTCGGGCGGTGGCCGTGCCGACGGCCGTGTACGCGGCGACCGACGACTGGGCCGCCCCCGACGACGGCGTCACCCCCTCGCTCCCCCGCCGCATCGCCCGCGCGGGCGGCGAACTGGCGGGCCTGATCGCCCCCCGCGCCACCGCCCGGGACACCTCTCCGGAAGAACCGGACGTGGTGCCGTTCGAGCAGCAGTTGGCCGCGCTGCGGGTCGAGGACTGAGGGCGGCCCCCCCCCGGCCCGTGCGGGCCGGGGAGATCCCGGGCCGGGGAGGTCCTGTCCCTTGAGCGGTCCCCGGTGATTCCGTCGCTCCCGGCGCGGGCCGGGGAGGCCGCCTCATCGCCCGCGGGGGGGTGGCGGGGCGGCGGGCCCGACCTCCCAGTTGAGTTCGCCGCAAGGCGCCGAGCCGGTAAGTCCCCCAGCTCACCATCCGTGACATGCTGTGATGCGGGCATCGTAACCCCGCGTCGGCGGAGCGGATCGAACGCGTGCATCGCGCTGAGCGTCAGCGGGGAGGAACAGGGGCAGTCGGCCAGGGCCGGAGCAGCCGGAGCAGGAGGAATGCGGATCGCTCCTCTCGCCCCGCCCGTTCGAATCCTCCTCGGCAGAGCCCTATCTCACCCGCGTGTGCGGCCACGCTCGGAGTACCCGGTGGAGCGGAGCGGGACAACTCCTGGCCTGGGGGGCCGGAACCGCCGCATTGGGCGGCGCCGTACACATCCACCGTCGGAGACGTCGCGGGGGCGGACCGGCCGCGGAGTCCCGGCAGATTCGGAGCAGTTGAAGCATTCGCCGCCGACGCCGGGGCAGCCGGGTCAGGCTCCCGGCCCGCCACGTGGCGCGCTGGTCGCCAAACCCCGCACGAACGCCCGCCAAGCGGCCGGCGGGAACGACAGCGCCCCGCGCTCGACGGCCTTACTGTCCCGCACCGGAACCACGCCGACGCCGGACACGAGACCCGGCGCCCACTCGACGCAGTTGCCGCCTTGCTGGTCGCTGTAGCTGCTCCTGATCCACTGCGTTCCGCTCATGCTCGTCCCTTATGTCGCTGATGAAGGCCGCTGATTCTCGGGGACTCAACGAACTAGCCCGAAGGTGATCGTAGAGTTCGACAGCGTCGGCAACAGTCTCCGGACCGTCATGCCGACGCCCACCTCCCGGCCCCTCGACGAAGACGCTGGTCGGGCCGCTGGGAACGTCCAACAGGATGAAGGGGGTTCCGATCGCTGCCTCCGTTGCCGAGTACGGCAGGACTTGAACGGTGAGGGACTGGTGCCGTCGAGTCTGATCCAGAAGGTACTTCATCTGGTGGGACATCACCTGGGCCGAGCCAATCCGAGCGCGCAGGCAGGACTCATGGAGAACCACCCAGACGCGGGGTGGGTTTGGCTTCTCCAGCACTTCGCGGCGTCGGAGTCGGCTCGACGCCTTCGCGTCGATGTCCCGCACAGGGATGTTGGGGCGACCGCCGCTCAGGGCGAGACGTGCGTACGCCTCGGTCTGGAGCAGACCCATGATGAAGATGGTGGAGAAGTCGCGGATGGCGGTCGCTTCGCGCTCCGCATCGATGTACGGAGCGAACCACGCCGGGTACTCCCCTTCGATCACGCGCCGCAACTGTCCGACGAACAGATCCCCCGTGCCGAATGTGCGGTCGCACGCCTCGGCGAACTTCAGGGAAGGCATGAACTCGCCCGACTCCACGCGGCTTACATAACTCTGGGTGTAGCCGGTGGCGGAGGCGAACGCCGTCTGGGAGACACGGCGGGCTCGTCTGACGCGGCGGACGTCCTCACCAAGACTCGGCGGAATACTCATCCCCGCCGGCCACTTGCGCGTCCCACCCATGCCGACCTGCCCTTACGTTCCCCAGTACAAGTCCGTTGCCGAGCAACCTCATGAGAAGAGGTGCTCATAACGCACCATCCTAGCCGTTTGCGTGTTGTTCTCAGCACAGAACGTGACCAGCGGACGGCAGGGCAGGCACCATGGAGCGAAGCGAACCCCCCGGCGGCCACCGGGAAGAGGACTCCCCGCAGGAGGAGGCGCGGCCCTGCGAGGACTGCGCCTGGTTCCGCACGATGATCAACCGGGCGGCGGGGGATCCGTTGCCGCGGGCGGATCTGGAGGCGCTCTTCGGCGCGCATCTGCGCCGCAAGCACACACCGGCGGCGTCCGGCGCCGGCCGGCACCTGCGGAGCGTGTGACATGTGGGCGGTCGGCGAGGTGGCGCAGGACCGGAAGAGCGGGAAGACCGGCGAGATCATCCAGGCGACGGGGCCCGCACCGGTCATCTACCGGCTGATGCTGCACGAGGGCACCCCGCCCATCGTCGTCTACCGGTACGGCGACCAGTTGCGGCGCGTGCCGGCCTCCGCGCGTCAGCCGGAGGAACGAACGTTTCCTCCCCCCGCTCCGTCCTCGTCCTGAGCGAGGCCGTCCGGGCCTCGGCGGCCCCGTGCGCCACCGCGCGTCATACCCGAGAGGGACACCGCGGGTGCGCTCCGCGGAGGGACGTGTGTGCGGGGGCGGGATTCCTAGCCTCGGCCGGGCACCCGGTCCCCGCACGGAAGGCCCCCGGTCATGGCGATGCGTACTCCTCTCGCGACGCAGGGCACCCGCGTCCCGTTCGCCCGCCGCATCGGCGCCGCCACGCCGCCCGGGCGCGACCGGGGGGCCGACGCGCTGCGCGCGCTCGCGGTCTGCGGAGTGGTGTGCGGGCACTGGCTGGTGACGGCGCTGGTGTCCGAGGGAGGCGGTCTGCACGGGGCGAGCCCGCTGACGTATCTGCCCGGACTCGTCCCGGCGTCCTGGCTGTTCCAGACGCTGGCGGTGTTCTTTTTGGTGGGCGGCTGGGCGGCGCACAGGGGGTGGGTCGCGGCGCGGGAGCGGGGCGTCGGATACCGGGCGTGGCTGCGGGCGCGGCTGCTGCGGCTCGCGCGGCCGGTGGCTGCGCTGCTGTGCGTGTGGACACTCGCGACGGGACTGCTGCTCGCGTGCGGCACCGACGCGGGGACGGTACGGACGGTGCTGAAGCTCGTCGTCTCCCCGCTGTGGTTCCTCCTGGTGTACGCGGCGCTGACGGCGGCCACGCCGCTGGTGGCCTCTCTGCATCCGCTGTGGCCGTTCGCCGTCGTGCTGCATGTGGACCTGCTGCGGCTGACGCCGGGCGGACCGCAGTGGCTGGGGTGGGTGAATCTGGGTGCGGGCTGGCTGGTGCCGTTCTGCCTGGGGGCGGCCTGGTCGCGCGGGATGCCGCGGGAGCGGCGGGCGGGATGGGCACTGTTGCTGGGCGGGTCCGCAGCCACCGGTCTGCTCGTCGTGGCGGGGGGCTATCCGGCGGCCATGATCGGGGTGCCGGGCGCGGCGCTGTCGAATCTGAACCCGCCGACGCTGGCGGCCGTCACCTTCGGGCTCGCCCAGTGCGGCGGTGCGCTGCTGCTGCACGGGCCGTTGCGGCGCTGGTGTGCACGGCCGCGCGTATGGGCGGCTGTGGCGCTGGTCAATCTGTCCGCGATGACGGTCTTTTTGTGGCACCAGAGCGCGCTGCTGGCGGTCGCCCTGGCCGGTCTGCGGGCGGGCGCGCCGCTGCCTGGACTGCATACCGCGCCCGACGGGTTCGACTGGGTGCTCGCCCGACTGCTGTGGCTGCCGGTGTTCGCGGCGGTGCTGTCGGCCTGCTGGGCCGTCTTCCACCGGTACGAGCGAGGGCGGCGGCCCGGAGGCCCGAGCAGGGTGGTGGCCGCGTGCTCACCGGCCGGTTCGGCGACGGTGGGGCGTGTCTAGGGTGACGGTGATGACGGGGGTGAGGCGATGAGAGACGGATCGCGGGGTCGGGGGAAGGGCGTGCGGAACCTGCCCCGCGCGCTGCGCGAGGACCTGTTCGACTGGGACGGCGCCCCGCGACGGCGGACGGGGGCGGGTGGCGGGAGCGCGGGCGGCGCCGGGCACGTGAGCGGCTGGCTGATCTGGCGGCCGATCGTCGTCCTCGCCACGTCGATGGCCGCCTTGGTCATCGCCATCTTCCACATCAACATGCTCACCGGCGGCCCCTTCCGGGTCTTCGGCGCTGCGGACGCGGTGCTGTTCGGGGGTGCGCAGGCGGCCGCGCTGGTGCTGGCCGTCTTCCGGCCGGTGATGGCCTGGTGGGTGGTGACCGTCACCATGGCGGTCATCGCACTGGCCGCCGGTGCGCCGCCCCCGTATCTGCGGCAGTCCCCGTGGACGGTGCCGGAAGTGGTCTGCCAGGCGGGGGTGCTGCTGCTGCTCGCGCTGCGCAGGCGTCCCCGGGCGGCGCTGGGGGCACTGCTGCTGACGGTGCTGAGCGGTGTGCTGTGCGCCCTGGCCGACGGGCAGTTGCTGGGCCCGCCCGCGATCCGCGACTTCCCCGTGGACGTCCTCGTCCTGACGCTGGCCGTGGTGGTCGGCAGCGCCCTGCACGGCCGCCAGGCAGCGCGCACCGAACTGGTCGTCCAGGAGGAGCGGACCGCCGAGGAGCGCACCCGGCGCACCCTGCTGGAGGAGCGCAACCGCATCGCCCGTGAGCTGCACGACGTGGTCGCCCACCACATGTCCGTCATCTCCATCCAGGCGCAGGCCGCGCCGCATCTGACGGAGAACCCCTCCGAGGAGCTGCGGGAGTCGCTGGCCGGGATCCGGCAGAACGCCGTGGAGGCGCTGGCCGAACTGCGCCGGGTGCTGGGCGTCCTGCGCGCCGAGGACGCGCTCACCGACCGGCACGCGCCGCAGCCCACGCTGGAGCGGTTGCCGGAGCTGGTCGCCAACGTCCGGGCCGCCGGACTCACGGTGACCACGCGGATCAGCGGCGAGCCCTGTCCGCTGCCTCCCGGCATGGAGGTGTCGGTCTACCGCATCGTGCAGGAGGCGCTCAGCAATGTGCTGCGGCACGCGCCGGGGGCCGAGGCGGAGGTGGAGATCGGCTACCGCCCCGCGGAGGTGACCGTGCGGGTGGTCGACGGCGGGCCGGCGCCGGGCAGGACCGCACCGGCCGCAGCCGCTCCGGCCGCGCCCGGTGCGGGTCACGGGTTGCCGGGAATGCGCGAACGGGCCGCGATGCTGGGCGGCACGCTGCGGGCCGGTGCGACGCCGGACGGCGGCTGGCGGGTGGTGGCGGCGCTACCCCTGCCCTCCCCCGCCGGTGCCGCACCGAGCACCGGGAGTGCCCGGCCCACGGACATCACCCGGACCGCCAAAACCACCGGGGACGCCGGAACCATCCGTACCGCCGAGACCGCCGAGGACCCTTCGTGACCACGATCCGTGTACTGCTGGCCGACGACCAGAAGATGGTCCGCCAGGGCTTCACCGTGCTGCTGGACGCGGAGCCGGACATCACCGTGACCGGTCAGGCGGTCGACGGACTGGAGGCGGTGGAGCGCACCGCCGAACTGGCGCCCGACGTCGTGCTGATGGACGTGCGGATGCCGCGGCTGGGCGGCATCGAGGCGACGCGCCGCATCATCGAGGCGCGCAGCGGCGGCGCCGCGGATCCGAAGGTCCTGGTGCTGACCACGTTCGACCTGGACGAGTACGTCTTCGAGGCGCTGCGCGCCGGGGCCTCCGGGTTCCTGCTCAAGGACGCCTCGGCCGCCGAACTCGCCGACGCGGTCCGGGTGGTGGCCCGGGGGGAGGCGCTGCTCGCGCCGAACCTGACCAAACTGCTGATCGAGAAGTTCGCCGGGATGCCGGACGGGCCGGGCGGGGCCCGGCTCAAGGAGCGGGTCGCCGATCTCACCGAGCGCGAGACGGAGGTGCTCGCGCTCGTCGCGCGCGGGCTGTCGAACCTGGAGATCGCCGGAGAGCTGGTGGTCGCCGAGCAGACGGTCAAGACCCATGTGAGCCGCATCCTGGTGAAACTGGGGCTGCGGGACCGCACGCAGGCCGCGGTCTTCGCCTACGAGACGGGACTGGTGCGGCCGGGCCGCCTTTGAGGCGCCCCGCGGCATGCGACCGCGGCCCGGTGTGTGGGGCACCGGGCCGCGGAAGGTGGGGGGTGTGCCGGGTGTCGTCGTCACCCGGCCGTGTTGCGGGGTGTCACTCGACGATGTTCAGCAGCAGGTCGGGCGAGCCCTGCCCCGGGTTGCCGACGACATCCGCGGAGGCGCCGTCGGTCAGCGCCTTGGAGACGGCATCGGGGGTGGCGTCCTTGTGGCCCGAGAGGTAGACCGCCGCAGCGCCCGCGACGTGCGGGGAGGCCATCGAGGTGCCGGAGATGGTGTCGGTGGCGTCGTCGCCGGTGTTCCAGGCTCCGGTGATGTCGACACCGGGTGCGTACAGGTCGAGCGCGTCGCCGTAGTTGGAGAAGCTCGCCTGCGCGTCCTTGTCGTCGGTCGCCCCGACGGTGAGGGCTTCCTCCACCCGGGCGGGAGAGCTGTTCCCGGCGTCCGAGGACTCGTTGCCGGCCGCCACGGCGAAGGTGACGCCCGCCTTGATGGAGTTCCGCACGGCCGTGTCCAGCGCCTCGTCCGCGCCGCCGCCGAGCGACATGTTGGCCACCGAGGGCGACTCGGCGTTCTTGGTGACCCAGTCGATACCGGCCACGACCTGCTCGGTGGTGCCGGAGCCCTGGTCGTCCAGCACCCGGACGGCCACCACGTCGGCCTTCTTCGCCACGCCATGGGCCTCGCCCGCCACGGTGCTGGCGACGTGCGTGCCGTGGCCGTTGCCGTCCGAGGCGTCGTCGTCGCCGTCGACCGCGTCGAAGCCGCTGGTGGCGCGGCCGCCGAAGTCCTTGTGGGTGGTGCGGACGCCGGTGTCGATGATGTAGGCGGTCACGCCTTCGCCCGCGCTGTCCGGGTAGACGTACGTGTCGTCCAGGTTCAGTTCGGGGGTGTCGATGCGGTCCAGACCCCAGGAGGGCGGGTTGGCCTGCTCGCCGGTGACGGTGTGCTTCTGGTTGGCGTAGACCTTGTCCACCGCCGGGTCGGCGGCCAGCTCCGCGGCCTCGCTCGCCGACATCTTCGCGGAGTAGCCGTTGAGGGCCTTGGTGAAGGTCCTGCGGACCTTGCCGCCGTGCTCGGAGATGACCGAACGGCCCTTCGCGGCAGCCGCTGTGGTGCGCACGGCCGACTTCTTCATGGTGACGATGTAGCTGCCCTTGACGGCCTGCGCCGAGTGCGCGCCGAGGACGGTGCCGTGCGCCGGGGCCACGGGGGACGCGTTCGCGGGGAGCGCTGTGACGGTGCCGACGGCTGCCGCGGCCACCGCGGCCGAGATGCCGAGGGCGACTTTCCTGCGCGTCACTGCCATGGGGAGGGTTCCTCCTCGTGTGGGGGGTGCGCATGTGGGGTGCGCGATCGGCACGCTAGAGGCATGGTCACGAGCAGGACAAGGGTTCGATGTGTCGCCCGACCGACGAGCAATTGCCCAACAGACGTTCATACTCGGCGATTCGGGCGCGGCTCGGATGCCCCGGACTGCGGAAGCCAGCCGAGGCTCGCGGCGCGCATCCCGAGTTGGAACCGGGTGGTCGCGCCCAGCCGTTCCATCAGCCCGTGCAGTCGGCGCTGGAAGGTGCGGTAGCTGATGCCGAGTTGCCGGGCCATCACCTGGTCGGTCATGCCGGTGGCCAGCAGGGCCAGCAGCTTGGCCTCCTGCGCGGTGGGGCCGTCCGGGGCTCCGGGGCTGCGGCCCGCGAGGTACTCCGAGATCGGCAGCGCCCGCCCCCACAGCACCTCGAAGAAGTCGCACAACACCTCCAGCAGTCCGGAGGGGTGCACGACGACGCTGCTGGCCAGCTCGTTCGGCGCGGCGCGCAGCGGGATCAGCGCCATGCAGTCGTCGGCGATCAGCATCTTCGTCGGGGTGTCGGCCATCACCCGGGCGTCCTCGCCCAGTTCGGCCGCGGCGCCGATGTCCGTGTCGAACCGGTGGGAGGTGGCGAGCCCGTCGGTGTCGTAGATGACCCGGTAGTTGACGCCGCGCCGGAGCATCTGGGCCTGCACCGGCATCATGCCGGTCTTCGGGTCGAGCCGGTCGGGGTCGCTGTTGGCGTAGGGCGGCCGGTCGATGCCCCGGATCTCGGCGCGCGCACTGCGCTGGAGTTGGTCGACCTGGCGGATCACGGCGGCCCGCCCCGTGACGATCTCCACCAGTTCCAGGGGGTCACGGCCCGCCGCCTGGGCACGGAACCGGGCGGCCAGGTGCTGGATGTGCCGCCGCGTACGATGGATCTCCTCCTCGCGGGCGAGCAGCAGCGACTCGAAGGCGATCTCCGGCGCCACCGGCAGATAGCGCTCGGCGCCTCTGCTGCCCCGGTCCGCGGGGAAGCGCCCCACCAGGTTGAGTCTCTCCAGCGCGGCGAGCGCGGCCCGCACCCGCGCGGCTCCCACTCCCGCCGCTGCCCGCAACTCGCTGACCGTCACGGCGCCGTCCACCAGTGCCTCGTAGACCTGCTGCTGGACGGGGTCGAGATCAAGAGCCTCCAACATGCTGGGCATCCTGTGTGTGGTGGCGAGTTCACGTCAATGACCGAACGCCGCCACCACCGCGTCATATATGCAGGAACCCTGCGAATTCCGGCGCGGGGCACCGACGCATACCCCCTGCGGGCATCCGGCTAGGGTGGCCGCATGCGACCCATGCCGACCGGCGAGCGCGCGCCCCGCGCCCGCGGCATGTGGTGCGGGCGCCTGCTGCTGCTCGCCGCCCTGCTGTCGGGACTCGTCGGCATGCACACCCTCGGACACCCCGCCGCCGGGCCACCGGAGGCGGCGCAGACCGCCGCGCACCTGACCGCCCCCGCGGTCCACAGCGGGAGTGCGGAAGGGGCCCGGGCCGGGGAGGGAACGGCCTCCCCGGCGCACTCGGCGCAGCCGCCCCGCCCCCAGCGCGGCGCCGCGAACACGGCGGCCCCGCACGGGGATTCCACGCCCTCGGAGCCGGGCCACGGAAGCGGACACGGGATAGGAACCGACCCGCTCTCCGTCTGCCTGGCCGTACTGGGCGCATGGACGGCCGCCGCGCTGCCGGGCTCCGCCGTCACCGTCCTGACACCACACGGCACGGACGGACGGGAGCCCTGCCACGCGCGGATACGACGCGCACTGCGTCCCCTGCCGCCGCCGGGCACCTCGTCGAGACTCGCGCGCCTGTCGGTCCTGCGGACCTGAGCGGGCCCGCACACACACCGCACCGCACCGCGGGCGGCCACCGGCCGTCCCCGGGGTGCGGTGTGCGTGCGCCCGTGCCCAACGCTCGACACCACACCACGCGAGGTATGCGCATGCGTTCCCTTCCCACCCGCCGGACCGTTCTGGGCGCCGCCGTCCTGGCCGCCACCGGACTGACCGCCGGCTGCGCCGACCGCGGCCGCCCGGACAGCGCCGACGCCGAGGGCACCGGCGGCCACGTCCGGCCCGACGGCCCCGAGGTCCGGGCCGCCGAGGCCCGGCGCCCGCACGGCCGCACCCACCGGGTGCGGCTCACCGCGACCCGTGCCCGGCTCGCGCTGGGCTCCGGCGTCACCGTCCCCACCTGGGCCTACGGCGACCGGATCCCCGGCCAGGAGGTCCGCGCCACCGCGGGCGGCACCCTGGAACTCACCCTCGCCAACCACCTCCCGGCGGCCACCTCGGTGCACTGGCACGGGCTGGCCCTGCGCAACGACATGGACGGCGTCCCCGGGCTCACCCAGCGGGAGATCCGGCCGGGCGCGGACTTCACCTACCGGTTCGCCGTCCCCCACCCCGGCACCTACTGGTTCCACCCGCACTCCGGCCTGCAACGGGAACGCGGACTGTACGCACCGCTGATCGTCGAGGACCCGAGGGAGCCGCTGCGCTACGACAAGGAGTGGGTGGTCGTCCTGGACGACTGGCTGGACGGCGTGGACGGCGCCACCCCCGAGACCGTCCTGGCCGCACTGCGCCGCGGCATGGAACACGGCGGCGGAGCGGACGGAGGCGACGGAGCCGGAACCGGCGGACACGGCAGCGGGGACACACCCGGCATGCACGGCACTCCGGGCACCGGCAGCCCGGTGCTGGGCGGCGACGCGGGCGACGTGGGCTACCCGCACCACCTGGTCAACGGCCGCACCCGGACGGACCCGGAGACCTGCCGCGCGAAGCCGGGTGACCGCATCCGCATCCGCCTGATCAACGCGGGCGGCGACACCGCGTATCGGGTCGCGCTGGGCGGGCACCGGATGACCGTGACCCACACCGACGGCTACCCCGTCGAGCACACCGCCACCGACGCGCTGCTGCTCGGCATGGGCGAGCGCTACGACGTCCTGGTCACCGCGGGAGACGGGGTCTTCCCCCTCACCGCGCTGGCCGAGGGCAAGCGGGGGACGGCCCGCGCGCTGCTGCGCACCGCGCCGGGTGCCGCGCCTCCGGCTGCGGCCCGCCCCCGGGAGCTGTCCGGCGCCCCGCTGACCGCGGGGAGGCTGACGGCGGCGGACGCGGTCCGGCTCGCCCCCCGCAAGCCGGACCGGACGGTCACCCTGCGACTGACGGGCTCCATGGCGCGGTACGACTGGGGCATCGGCGGCCGGCAGTACGACCCGCGGCGGCGGCACCCCGTGACGGCGGGCGAGCGGGTGCGGCTGCGCTTCGTGAACACGACCGGCATGTGGCACCCGATGCATCTGCACGGCCACACCTTCGCGCTCCCGGACGACGGCCCCCGCAAGGACACCGCGATCGTGCTGCCGGGCAGGACGCTGGAGGTGGACTTCGACGCCGACAACCCGGGCCTGTGGCTGGTGCACTGCCACAACGTCCACCACAGCGGGTCGGGGATGATGACGGTGCTCGGCTACCGCGGGTAGCCACCCGGTGCGGTCTCCGTGCGCACGGCGCGCCGGAGGCCCGGGCGCCGCGGAGGCGGGTCCCGGATGCGTTCCCGGGCCCGCCCCGGGGCCGGCCCGGGACCCGCACCGGGTGGATGCCCCGAGCCATAGCGTCAGCCCGACGATTACACTCGGGTGCGTGGCTCAACTACGTCTCGCCCTGAATCAGATCGACTCCACCGTCGGCGACCTGGAGGGGAATGCCGCCGCGGTCCTCCGCTGGACCCGGCACTCCGTCGAACGGGGCGCCCACCTGGTCGCGTTCCCGGAGATGATGCTGACCGGCTACCCGGTCGAGGACCTGGCGCTGCGCAGGTCGTTCGTGGAGGCGAGCCGCACCACCGTGCGGGAGCTCGCCCGGCGGCTGGCCGACGAGGGGCTCGGCGAGGTGCCGGTCGTCGTCGGCTATCTGGACCGCTGCGCGCAGGCCCGGCCGCACTACGGCCAGCCCGCGGGTGCTCCGCAGAACGCGGCCGCCGTGCTGCACCGGGGCGAGGTCGTGCTGACCTTCGCCAAGCACCACCTGCCGAACTACGGGGTCTTCGACGAGTTCCGGTACTTCGTGCCGGGCGACACCATGCCGGTCCTCCGGGTGCACGGCGTCGATGTCGCGCTCGCCATCTGCGAGGACCTGTGGCAGGAGGGCGGCCGGGTCCCGGCGGCGCGCAGCGCGGGGGCCGGGCTGCTGCTGTCGATCAACGCCTCGCCCTACGAGCGGGACAAGGACGACACCCGGCTGGAGCTGGTGCGCAAGCGGGCGCAGGAGGCGGGCTGCACCACCGCCTATCTCGCGGAGGTCGGCGGCCAGGACGAACTGGTCTTCGACGGCGACTCGATCGTCGTGGCCGCGGACGGCCAGGTGCTGGCGCGGGCACCCCAGTTCGAGGAGCGGTGCGTCGTCCTGGACCTGGAGCTGCCGGCGGCCGCCCCGACCCCGCCGTCGGGCGAGGTGGACGACGGCCTGCGCATCGACCACCGCGTCGTCTCCGCCGAACCGCTGCCCGCCTACCCGCCGGAGGCCGTCGGCAGCGAGGCACCGCGGCTGGCCGACGACGAGGAGATCTACACCGCGCTGGTGGTCGGACTGCGCGCCTACGTGGTCAAGAACGGTTTCAGCTCGGTGCTGATCGGGCTCTCGGGCGGCATCGACTCGGCACTGACGGCCGCGATCGCCTGCGACGCGGTCGGAGCCGAGCAGGTGTACGGCGTCTCGATGCCCTCGCGCTACTCCTCCGGGCACTCCAGGGAGGACGCGGCGGAGCTCGCGGAGCGCACCGGGCTGCACTTCCGCACGGTCGAGATCGAGCCGATGTTCGCGGCCTACATGGACTCGCTGGGCCTCACCGGGCTCGCCGAGGAGAACCTCCAGGCGCGGCTGCGCGGCACGACGCTGATGGCTCTCTCCAACCAGGAGGGCCCCATCGTGCTGGCGCCGGGGAACAAGTCGGAGCTGGCGGTGGGCTATTCGACGCTGTACGGGGACGCGGTGGGCGCCTACGGTCCGATCAAGGACGTCTACAAGACGAACGTGTTCCGCCTCGCGACGTGGCGCAACCGGGCGGCCGAGGAGCGCGGCGACACCCCGCCCATCCCGGAGCGCTCGATCACCAAACCACCCAGTGCCGAGCTGGCGCCCGGGCAGGTGGACAGCGACTCGCTGCCCGACTACGACGTGCTCGACCGCGTCCTGAAGCGCTACGTCGACGGCGACCAGGGTGCCGAGGCCATCATCGCGGCGGGCTTCGACGCGGAGACGGTGACCCGTGTGCTGCGGATGACGGACCGGGCCGAGTACAAGCGCCGGCAGTACCCGCCGGGCACGAAGATCTCTCCCAAGGGCTTCGGCAAGGACCGCCGGCTGCCGATCACCAACCGGTGGCGGGAGGGCTGACGGCCCGCCGGAGCAGCCGCCGGCCGCGGGTGGCCGGCGGCATCCCGTCCCCTCGGCCCCGCCGGGCGCGCGGGGTCCGGGACGGGTGGCCTAGCCGCCGGAGGGGACCTCCACCGGGGCTTCCTGCGCACGGGCGACCACGCGCGAGTCGCCGCGGTCCAGTACGCCCGCCGTGACGGCGATGGCGAGTCCCGTCAGTGCGAGCACGGCGCCGACCAGGGTGGGGGACGTCCAGCCCCAGCCCGCGGCGATGACGACACCGCCGAGCCAGGCGCCGCCCGCGTTGGCCAGGTTGAACGCCGAGTGGTTCGAGGCGGAGGCGATCGTGGGCGCGTGCGAGGCCGCCCGCATCACCAGCATCTGGACCGGCGTGGTGATCAGGAAGCCGACCGCGCCCAGCAGCCCGACCAGCAGCAGCGCCGCCCACTTCACCGGCGCCGCGAAGTGGAAGGCCACCATCAGCAGGGCCATCAGCCCGAGGGCCGCGTACAGGGTGCGGCGCGGCGCACGGTCGGTCAGCGGCCCGGCGATCAGAGTGCCCAGCGTCATACCGATGCCGAACAGCGCCAGCACCCAGGTGACCGACGTCTCGGCGAGTCCGGTGACCTCCGTCATCATCGAGGCGAGGTAGCTGTAGACGGCGAAGACGCCGCCGAAGCCGAAGACGGCGGTCAGCAGTCCCAGGACGACCTGGCGGTTGCCCAGGGCGCGCAGCTCGTGGCGTACGCCGCCCTGGTGCTCCAGCGGCATCCGGGGCACGAGCAGCGCGAGGGCCGTCATGGCGAGCAGCCCGATCAGGGTGACGACCACGAAGGTGGCGCGCCAGCCGAGTTGCTGGCCGAGCGCGGTGCCGCCGGGTACGCCGACGATGTTGGCGACGGTCAGGCCCAGGAACATGGTGGCCACGGCGCGGGCGGCCCGGCCCTCCCGGACGAGCCGGGCCGCGACCACCGCGCCGACGCCGAAGAAGGCGCCGTGCGGCAGCCCCGCCAGCAGCCGCCCGGCCAGCAGGGTGCCGAAGCCGGGGGCGAGCGCCGAGGCGAGGTTGCCGAGGGTGAACAGGCCCATGAGCAGCAGCAGCATCAGCTTGCGCGGCACGCGGGCGCCGACGGCGGTCAGCAGCGGGGCGCCCAGGACGACGCCGAGGGCGTAGGCGGACACCAGGTATCCGGCGGTCGGTACGGAGGTGCCGAGATCGTCGGCGACGTTCGGCAGCAGGCCCATCATCACGAACTCTGTGGTGCCGATACCGAAGGCGCCCACGGCGAGTGCGAGCAGAGCCACAGGCATGCGGGGAGAACCTTTCGAAGCGTGCGGGCCCCGGCCGGGTGCGGGATCGCGCGCCGGGCACCGGGGAGTACCCGTGCCGGGCGGCAGGGCGGCCCGGCACGGGGGATGTGCGGTGTGCAGAAGTATGCGGGGGGGTGAGAGGAGGAGCGGGCAGTGGTCGGAGGCGGCACTGCCCCCTATGTATTGCTCCGCAACAAAGTCTCGCAGCCAGATGTTCCGCGGTGCAAAACGAGCTTGCCGCCGCGGCCGCCGGAGCGGCCCCGGCCGGTTCAGTCCGCCAGGTCGATCTTCGCCGCGATCGGCAGATGGTCGCTGTCCGTCGCCGGGAGCGTCCAGGCCGAGACGGGGTCGGCTCCCTTGAGCATGATCTGGTCGATCCGGGCCATCGGGAAGGAGGCGGGCCAGCTGAACCCGAAGCCGTCCCCCGCGGCGCCCTGCGCGGAGCGCATCTGGGAGGTGATGGGCGCGAGCGCGCGGTCGTTCATGGTGCCGTTGAGATCGCCGAGCAGGAGGACCTTGTCCGCCGGATCGTGCGCGATCGCCTCGCCCAGCGCCTCGGCGCTGCCGTCCCGCTGCCCGGCGGTGAAGCCGGAGCGGAACTGCACCCGCACCGAGGGCAGATGCGCGGCGTAGACGGCGACCTCGCCCTTCGGGGTGCGCACCGTGGCGCGCATCGCGCGCGGCCAGCCCATCTTGATGTCGACGGTCCTGACCCCGGAGAGCGGGTACTTGCTCCAGATCCCGACCGTGCCCGCGAGCTTGTGGTACGGGTGCGTGCGGTCGAGGGCCGACCGGTAGGTGCCGGCCTGCGACGCGGAGACCTCCTGCAGCGCGATGACGTCGGCACCGGAGTCGACCAGCGCCTCGGCGGTGCCCCGGGGGTCGGGGTTGCCGGCGTTGACGTTGTGGGTGACGACGGTCAGATCGCCGGCGGCGCCACCGGTCTTGTCGCTGAAGAGGCCGCCGAACAGGTTCACCCACATCAGTGCGGGCACCAGCAGCGCGACCAGCGCGGTGGCCGAGCGCCGCAGCACGGCCGCGACCAGCAGCACCACGATCAGCAAGCCGCCCCACGGCAGGAACGTCTCCCACAGCGAACCCAGGTTGCCGACCGCGTTGGGCACCTCGGCGTGCAGGAAGAACGCCAGCCCCAGGAGCAGCGCGACCGCCGCGAGGACCAGGCCGCGCCGCCAGGCCCCCGGACCCCACCGCCCCGGGGCGCTGCCCCGCGGCAGCCGGCCGGACCAGCGGGACCACCGTCCCCGCCGCTCGTCGCCGCCCTCGCGGTACGTGGCCTCCGACGTGTACGCGCGCGCCATCCGCCGTCCTCACTTGCCTGTGCTGGTGCTCGATGAACGATAGGCGATAACCGTTTTCATCCAGTCGGACCCCGCGGTCCCACCGTCGCTTCCGCCCCGATTCCGGTTTCCGGAGTCGAGAGGAGGACGAGGCGCGGAGCGCCGGGAGTTCCGGCAGGTCGGGACCGGACCGCGACTGTGACACAACCCGGACACCGGGCGGCGGCAGCCGGTCCGCCCCGGCGCGCCCTCGAGCCGGTCACAGCCCGGCCGCGGCGGCGTCCGGGCCGTTCGCGACGCCGCCCGGCGGTGCCGCCCGTACGCCCCCGGCACCGGGACCGCGGCCGTCGCCGGTCATGATCCGCTTCCGGACGGGGCCCCTACCGGACCGCGGAGGGGCGTGCCAGCATGGACCTGGATCCGGAGACGCCGTTGGGGCGCTTCGAGACGACAACAGGAGTCAATGCCATGCCGCAGACGCTCTACGGGGGCACCCGTAATCGCCGTGTGACCGTGCGCGACCTCGCACTCGCCAAAGAGCGGGGCGAGAAGTGGCCCATGCTCACCGCCTACGACGCGATGACCGCCTCCGTCTTCGACGAGGCCGGTATCCCCGTCGTCCTGGTCGGCGATTCGATGGGCAATTGCCACCTCGGCTACGAGACGACCGTGCCGGTCACCATGGACGAGATGACGATGCTGACGGCCGCGGTGGTGCGGGGCACCAGCCGCGGCCTGATCGTCGCCGACCTGCCGTTCGGCTCGTACCAGGAGGGGGAGGTGCAGGCGCTGCGCAGCGCCACCCGGCTGGTCAAGGAAGCCGGCGCGCAGGCCGTCAAGATCGAGGGCGGGGAGCGCTCGGCCGACCGGATCGGCCTGCTGGCGCGCTCCGGCATCCCCGTGATGGCACACATAGGGCTCACCCCGCAGTCCGTGCACGCCATGGGCTACCGGGTGCAGGGGCGCGGCGAGGAGGCGGCTGCGCAGCTCATGCGGGACGCCAAGGCCGTGCAGGAGGCCGGAGCCTTCGCGCTCGTCCTGGAGATGGTGCCCGCACCGGTCGCCGCCGAGGTGACCCGGGCCCTGCAGATCCCGACGATCGGCATCGGCGCCGGGAGCGAGTGCGACGCGCAGGTTCTGGTGTGGACCGACATGGCGGGCCTCACGCCCGGCAAGCTGCCGCGCTTCGTGAAGCAGTACGCCGCGCTGCGCTCGGTGCTGGGCGACGCGGCCCGCGCGTTCGCCGAGGACGTCACCACCGGTGCCTTCCCGGCCGCGGAACACTCCTACGAGTGAGCCGGGCCGGCGCCGCCGCGCACGCGGGCGCCCGGTGACGGGGGTGCGCAGCGCAGCGGTCCGCCGGTGACGGCGACAGCCCGCCGACAGCGCTTCGAGGTGCTGTCGGTGGGCTGTCGGTCGTTTGTCAGTGGCGGCTGTCATATTGGCCGCATGACGCGAGAGAAGACGACGAACGCGGTCGAGGTCCGCGGGCTGGTCAAACACTTCGGGGAGACGAAGGCGGTCGACGGCATCGACCTCGACGTGCGCGAAGGCACCGTGATGGGTGTGCTGGGCCCCAACGGCGCGGGCAAGACGACGCTCGTCCGGATGCTCTCCACCCTGCTGCAGCCCGACGGGGGCACGGCGAAGGTCGCCGGGTACGACGTGGTGCGCCAGCCCCGCGAGCTGCGCCGCACGATAGGTCTGACCGGCCAGTACGCCTCGGTGGACGAGAAGCTGTCGGGCTGGGAGAACCTGTACATGATCGGGCGGCTGCTCGACCTGTCCCGCTCCCAGTCCCGCGAGCGCGCGGACGAACTGCTGGAGCGGTTCTCCCTGACCGAGGCGGCCCGGCGCCCCGTGATGAAGTACAGCGGCGGTATGCGCCGTCGGCTCGACCTGGCGGCCTCCATGATCGGCCGCCCCAAGGTCCTCTACCTGGACGAGCCCACCACCGGTCTCGACCCCCGTACCCGCAACGAGGTGTGGGACGAGGTCAAGAACATCGTGGCCGACGGCAACACCGTCCTGCTCACCACCCAGTACATGGAGGAGGCGGAGCAGCTCGCCGAGGAGCTGACCGTCATCGACCGCGGCCGGATCATCGCCGAGGGCCGGGTGCCCGAGCTGAAGGCGAAGGTCGGCGGCCGCACCCTGGAGGTCCGCCCGGCGGACCCCGGCGAGTTGCAGCGGATGGTCGGCGCGCTGGCCCAGGCCGGGCTGGACGGGCTGGCGGGCGCCACCGCCGACGAGGCGTCGGGCGTGGTCAGCGTCCCGATCGTCAGCGACGAGCAGCTCACGGCCGTGATCGCGCTGTTGGGCGAGCGCGGCTTCGCACTCGCCGACATCGCCACCCATCTGCCCAGCCTGGACGAGGTGTTCCTCGCCCTCACCGGCCAGAAGGCCACCCATCAGGACGACGACAACGAGCTCGAGGAGGTCGCGGCGTGAGTACCGCCACCGTCAAAGCGCCCCAATCCGGGGACTCCCCGACCGGGTCCGGGACGGGCAGGGGCTCCGCGCCCGAGAAGCCCGGCACGGTGGAGGGCCGGATCGGGCTGCAGGCCAATCTGCGGCACATCGGCGCACTCGTGCGGCGCAACGCCCTGCAGATCAAGCAGGACCCCGAGTCGATGATGGACGCGCTGCTGATGCCCGTCATCTTCACGCTGCTGTTCGTCTACGTCTTCGGCGGGGCCATCGGCGGGGACGGCGCCAGCGGCGACCGGGACCAGTACGTGCAGTATCTGATCCCCGGCATGATGGGCATGATGGGCATGTCCATCGCCATGGCGGTCGGCACGGGCATCAACGAGGACTTCCGGAAGGGCGTGATGGACCGCTTCCGGTCCATGCCGATCGCCCGCTCCTCGGTGCTCATAGCCAAGTCGGTCGTCGAGATCGGCCGCATGCTGGTCGCCGTGACGGTCCTGCTGACCGTGGGCTTCCTGAACGGCTTCGAGATCAACGGCCACTGGCTGGGGATGCTGGCCGCCATCGGGCTGACCGCGCTGTTCGGCGCCTCGCTGCTGTGGATCTTCATCCTGCTGGGTCTGACGATGAACACGGCACAGGCCGTGCAGGGCGTCTCGTTCCTGGTGCTGATGCCGCTCCAGTTCGGTTCCTCGGTCTTCGTGCCGCCCGGCACCATGCCCAGCTGGCTCAAGGCGTTCACCGATGTCAATCCGCTCACCCACCTCGCCGACGCGGCGCGCGGGCTGATGCTCGGCCAGGGCGAGGTCGCCGGCCCGGTGATGTGGACGGTGATCTGGTCGGTGGGGCTGACGGCCGTCACGGCGCCGATCGCCATCACGAAGTTCCGCAAGAAGACCTGACGGTGCCCGGTACCGCGGCCGGCCCTGCCGGAGCGGTTCCGGCCGGCGGCTCCGCTGCCGGACAGAACCGGGCGCCGACCGGTCCCGGGCGCGCGGCGCCCGGGACGGCGGCGCTCCGGTTCAGGCGTCGCGCACCAGGTCGACGGCTTCCGCCAGGGTGAGGCCGGCGCCGGAGCTGTACGCCCGTGCGTACGCTCCTCCTCCGGGCAGCGCTTCCCGCACGGCCGCTTCGGCGGCCTTCCGCGACTCCCGCTCGACGGGGTGCGGGAAGTGCCCCTCCGGCAGTTTCGAGAGGCCGTCGTAGGCCCCGACCAGGCGCCCGCCCTCGGCGCCCCGGCCGAGCAGCGCCAGGGCTCGTGCGGCGGTCAGGAACTGACTCAGCGTCAGGTGCGGGGCGATGGCCTCCGCCACCACCTCGCGGGTCTTGAGGATCGACTCCTGGACGATGGCCAGCGCCTCGTCGCCGTGACCGTCCTCGACATACGTCCAGGCCAGCACACCCTCGATCATCCCCGCGAAGAGCTGTGGGATCCGCTCGGCGAACTGGTCGACCAGCGGGATCAGCAGCGCCCGCGCCGATGCGGTCCGGCCCAGCCGGGTGAGATGGACGGCCCACTGCACGGCCGCGAAGTTGGGGCCTTCGCCGCCCATGTGCTCCGACTCCTCGGTGGCCTCCTCCATCAGCCGCTCGCCCTCGGCGACCTGCGCCGGGTCGCCCAGCTCCACCAGCACCGATCCCAGCCGGGACTTGAGCTGCGGCACCTGGCTGTGGGCGCCGAGCTGGTCGGCCCGTTCGATGGCGTGCCGGCAGTCCTCGGCGGCCCGCGCGAACTCCCCCCGGGCGGTGAGCGCCTCGGCACGGCCCGAGAGCGCCTCGGCCTCCCCCCAGGCGTCCCCGACCCGGCGGAAGATCTCCAGGCTCTCCGCCGCGTCCGCGGTCGACCGGTCCCAGCTCTCGGGGTGGTCGCTGGTGAGTTTGGCGCGGAGTTGGAGGGCGAAGGCCAGCTCCCACTCGTAGCCCAGTTCACGGCAGCCCGCCACGAAGGCGTCGGACAGCTCCGCGAGCTTGCCCACCTCACCGATCATCATCCAGGCGAAGAACCACATGCAGCCCGGGATGCGGCACACCTGCGGCATTCCCGGCGAGTAGACCCGGGTGATGGTGCGCAGCTCCGCCTGCCGCTGCGGGCTCGCCAGCTCCCGCACGCCCTCCTCCGCGTCCGCCAGCACCATCAGCCGCGCCCCGCGCCGGGCCTCCCACAGCTGCTCCTCGCTCATGGGCGGCGGCTTCGCGGTGCACGGCTCGTACAGCGGCGGCGCGGGGCGGGCCTGGTCGGCGAACGGGTCGGGGCCGAGGGCCAGCGCGGCGTCCCCCCATTGGCGCGCGTCGCCGCGGTGGCCGCGCAACTGCCAGAACCAGCTCATGGACAGGATCATGCACAGCGCCTCGTGCTCGTCCCGTGCGGCGACGGCCCGGCGCAGTGCGGCGCGGATGTTGTCGTGCTCGCGCTCCAGCCGGTCCAGCCAGGTGACCTGCTCGGGCCCGCGCAGCAGCGGGTCGGCGCAGCGGGCCAGTTCGCGGTAGACGGCCAGATGGCGGCGCTCGGCGTGGTCCCGTTCGCCCGGCACCGCGTCCAGCTTCTCGGCGGCGTATTCGGCGACGGTCTCCAGCAACCGGTAGCGCATCCCGGCCGCGTCGTCGGGGGCCGCCACCACCAGCGACTTGTCGACAAGGGAACTCAACAGCGCGGCGATGTCCTCGTCCGTCCGCTCGGCCAGGTCCGCGCACACCTCCTCGACCTGCTCCAGCCGGCAGCCGCCCACGAAGACCGACAGCCGCCGCAGCACGTCCCGCTCCGCCGCGTCCAGCAGCTCCCACGACCAGTCGACCACCGCACGCAGCGTCTGCTGACGCGGCAGCACCGTCCGACTGCCGCTGTTGAGCAGCCGGAACCGCTGGTCGAGACGGCGGGCGAGCTGCTCGGGGGCGAGCGAGCGCAGCCGGGCCGCCGCCAGCTCGATGGCCAGCGGCAACCCGTCCAGCCGGCGGCAGATCTCCGCACACGCCTCCGGATCGTCCTCGACCCGGAACCCGGGACGCGCGGAGGCGCCCCGTTCGGCCAGCAGCCGCAGCGCCACCGGGTCCGGCAGCGGCTCGACCGGACGGACGAACTCTCCCGGCACACCGAGCGGTTCGCGGCTGGTGGCCAGCACGGTGACTCCCGGGCACTCCACCAGCAGCCGCTCCACCACTCGCGCCGCCGCCCCGACGAGATGCTCGCAGTTGTCCAGCACCAGCAGCATCCGGCGGGCCGCGCAGCGTTCGGACAGCTGGGCCAGCGGATCTCCCGCCGTCGGGTCGGAGGCCGCCCGCAACCCCTCGGCGGTGGTGCCGGTCAGCAGCGTCTCGCGCCCGCCGAGCGCGGTGAGCACGGCCTCCGCCGTCGCCCCCTGGTCCTCCGGATCGCGTACGGCGGCGAGTTCGGCCACCCACACACCGTCCGCCCACTCCTCGCCGCGCTCCGCGCGGGCCCGCGCCGCCGCCTCCAGCGACAGCCGTGTCTTGCCCGCTCCGCCGGGCCCGGTCAGCGTCACCAGCCGCGCCGCACCCAGTTCCCGGGACAGCGCCTCGATCTCACCGTCCCGGCCGACGAACGAGGTGAGACCGCCCCGCAGATTCCCCGGCACCCGCCGGGACGGCCGTCCCACTGCGGGCTCCACGGAGTGCTCCGGGGCGGCCGCCGGAGGATCCTCGGCCAGCAGGCGGGCGTGCAGTCCACGCAGTTCGGCGCCCGGATCGGTGCCGAGCCGGTCGGCGAGCCGGGCGCGCACCGCCTCGTAGGCGGCCAGCGCCTCGGCGGTACGGCCCGCGTCGCGCAGCGCGCGCAGCAGCACCGCCTGCAGCGGCTCGTCGATCGGGTGCTCGGCGGCCAGCTGCCGTACCGAGGGCAGCACTTCCTCGGCCCGGCCGAGGGCGAGCGCCGCCTCGGCCCGGTGCCGGCGGGCCCCCAGCGCACGGTCGGCGGCGCGGACACCGGCGGCCCCTCCCCCGTCGGGCAGGTCGGTCAGCGCGGGGCCGCGCCACAGGGCGAGGGCGTCGTCCAGGAGGTCGAGGGCCTTGGCCGGGTCGTCGTCCGCGAGCGCGGCGGCCCCCTCGGAGGCCAGCCGCTCGAAGCGGTACAGGTCGATGTCGTCGCGGTCGGCCACCAACCGGTAGCCGCCTTCCCCCGAGCCCACCGCCTCCCGGCCCAGGGACCTGCGCAGCCGTCCGACGAGCGCCTGGAGCGCCGCCGTCTCGTCGGCCGGCGGGTCCTCGTCCTCCCCCCACACCGATGCGGCGAGTTCACCGGAGCGCACCGTGCGGCCCCCCGCGAGGGCGAGCGCGGTCAGCAGAGCGCGCAGCCGCGCTCCCCCGATCGGCACGGCGGTGCCGTCCTGGCGGAGGGCCTGGGTGGTTCCCAGAACGCGATAGAGGTAGCGCACCCTCACATACTGCCATCGGCCGTGCGGCACCCGGTGGGCAGACGGCCGGCGCGGGCCGCTCGTGCGCCGGTGGCGGGGACCGGGAGGGGCGGATTCCGGGGGTGCCGAGGGCCGCGCACCGGAGGGGAAGCGGTCACGGGAGGGCGCCGGAGAGCCGGAGGCGGTTGCCGGAGAGCCGGGTGGGGCGCGCACGGGATCGAGGCGCGGGCCGCCGCGTCGTGCGCGGGCCACCGGACGCCGAACGGGCCGGGAGCACGGTGGAGTCCGTGCGCCCGGCCCGGGGCGTGCCCCGCCGGTCAGGCGCGGCGGCAGTCCTTACCGCGCACCCACCTGGGGGTGTTGGCGTAGCCGGAGCCGCCGTGCCTGCTCACGCAGAGCACCTTGTGGTGGCCGTGCCGCGTCTTGATGGTGAACGGACCGCGGATGTCGCCGCGGCGCGGGGCGTTGATCGCGTGGCACCGGCCGCTGCCGACCGCGGCGTGGTGGTGGTCGCGGTGGTCCCACTCCAGCCGGTCGCAGACGTAGCCGCGCTTGTGGTGGTGACCGCCGTCAGGCCCGTCACCGGCGACCGCCGCCACCGGGGCCATGCCCACCAGCGCGGTCGCCATCGCCGCCACCACGGTCAGGGCCCGTGCGCGGCGGGTTGTTGCCGACTTCCTCATCTGGCTGTCCTTTCCTCTTCCCGTGTCTGCTCCGCCTCTGTCGGCGGGACGTCGGGAGATGTGCACTCGCACCGGTTCAGAACAGCAGGCATCGCGGCTTCTGGCCCGGAATCCTCCGTAACGTCACTCTTTGAGCGAGTCCACACCACCCTGTCGGTGGCATTGGCAGCGCGCGGGTGAGGGAACGGCGCTCGCCGCCTCACGCAGGACGCGCAGCGCCACCCTGACCGCCGGGCGACGCAGCAGCCCGTCGCGGGTGACCGCGAACAACCGGCGGGTGGGCGTGGGCTCCAGGGGGCGCAGCACCACCCCGTCGGGCAGCGGACCCCGCCCCAGCCGGGGCAGCAGGGCGATGCCCAGCCCCGCGGCGACCAAGGCGACCTGGGTCTGGAACTCGGCCACGTAGTAGGCGACATCCGGCTCCTGGCCCGCGGTGCGCAGCGTCGTGTGCAGCCAGTCGTGGCAGAGGGTGCCCGGCGGCTGGCACACCCAGCGCCGGCCGGCCAGGTCCGCCGTCTCCAGGATGTCCAACGCGGCCAGCGGATGCCCGGCCGGCACCAGCACTTCGCAGGTGTCCACGCCCAGCGGAACGCTGCGCACCCCCTCCGGTGCGGGCATCGGGGTGATGTCCCAGTCGTGGGCCAGGGCCAGATCGATCTCACCTCTGGCCACCAGCCCCACCGACAGATGCGGATCGACCTCCGACATCCGCAGGTCCAGTTGCGGGTGGTCGGCGGCGAGTTCGGCCAGCACGCGGGGCATCAGCCCGCGGGCGCCGCTGGGAAAGGCGGCGAGCCGCAGCTGGCCCGCGGGGTGCCCCTTGCGCTGCTCCAGCGCGACCTCGGCCTGTTCGACGAGGCCGAGCACCTCCTCCGCGGTCCGCACCAGCATCAGCGCGTCGTCGGTGAGGGCGATCCCGCGCCCCGCCCGCTCCAGCAGCGCGGTGCCGGTCTCCCGTTCCAGCTTGGCGACCTGCTGGGAGACGGCGGACGGGGTGTAGCCGAGTGCCTGCGCGGCCTTGCCCACCGAACCGTGCAGGTGGACCGCGTGCAGCGCTCGCAGTCTGGACAGGTCGAGCACGTCTCTGCGCCCCTCTCCGGATTCCGTGCCCGCACGGCGGGCACGACGGTCCAGCGGCACGGACGATTCAGTATTGCTGAATCCAACCATGAAGAAGCCTGTGCTGGTACTGAACGGTCCGGCCCGCGACGATCGGAGCATGCGTCTGCGTCCCCTCCACTGCGCCCTCGCCGTCCTCGTCACCGGCGTCTGGGGTGTCAATTTCGTCGTCATCGACGTCGGGCTGCGGCACTTCCCGCCGCTGCTCTTCTCCGCGCTGCGCTTCCTGGTCGCCGCGCTCCCCGCCGTCTTCCTCGTCCGCCGCCCCGGCGTCGCGCTGCGCTGGATCGTCGCCGTCGGGCTGGCCCTGGGGGTGGCGAAATTCGGGCTGCTGTTCATCGGGATGCGCGCCGGGATGCCCGCGGGACTCTCCTCGCTCGTCCTCCAGGTGCAGGCGGTCTTCACCGCCGTCTTCGCCGCCGCATTCCTGCACGAACGACTCGGCCGGGTACGGCTGGCGGGGATGGCGGTGGCGCTGGCCGGGATCGCGGTGGCCGGCGCGGGACAGGGCTCGACCGGCCCGCTGGGCGGCTTCCTCCTGGTCGTCGCGGCGGCCGCGGCCTGGGGCGTGTCCAACGTGCTGACCCGGAAGGCGGCACCCCCGGACGCGCTCTCGTGGATGGTGTGGGTGAGTCTCGTCCCGCCGCTGCCGCTGGCAGTGCTCTCCCTCCTCTTCGAAGGCCCCGCCGCCGACCTCGCGGCGCTGCGCTCCCTCGACCCGGGCGGACTCGGCGCGGTGTGCTTCGTCGCCTGGGCCGCGACCCTCTTCGGCTTCGCCGCCTGGGGGTTCCTGCTGCGGCACTACGACGCCTCGGCCGTGGCACCCTTCTCGCTGCTGGTGCCGGTCTTCGGTATGACCTCGGCAGCGGTGCTGCTGGGCGAGCGCATCACCGCGCCGGACGCCCTGGCCGCCGCGCTGCTGATCGGCGGCGTCACAATGGTGTCCCTGGCAGGGCGGCGCGGCGGACGGGTGGTGGCGGCCGGGGCACGCGGGGCGGCGACGGCGGAGGAACCCCCGGCAGCGTCCTCCGCGACCTCCCGCGCAACGTCCCCCGCAGCGCCCGGAGCAGCGCCGAAGTCCGCCGCGGGGGCGCCGTAGCACTGCTCCGGGGCCGCCGCGGAGCGCGGGGACCGAGCCGGACCCGGCGGCGGCAGGACACACGGGGTGCAGAGCGTCCGATACGGGTCGATGCCCCGTTCCCCGCGCACCAACGGCCGGTGTCGGGCGCGGGGTTCGCGGGGCCCGGCCACTGCGGGTACGGTCTGGCCCCATGACCAGCACCGCCACCCACCCGGACCATCACCGGATCAGTCCGGTCTTCCTCGGGCTCGTCGCGATCATGGCGGTCTCCGGCTGGGCCGTCTGGTCCGGCTGGGCCGAGGTGACGGGCGTCGCCGTGTTCTTCTTCGTCGTCTCCGGGTGGATCATCTCGCTGTGCCTGCACGAGTACGCGCACGCGCGGTCGGCGCTGCGGGCCGGAGACGTGTCCGTGGGGGCGAAGGGATATCTGACGCTCAACCCGCTGCACTACACGCACGCCATGCTCAGCATCGTGCTGCCGGTGCTCTTCGTCGTCCTCGGCGGCATCGGCCTGCCCGGCGGTGCGGTCTACATCGAACGCGGCCGGATCAGGGGCCGCTGGAAGCACAGCCTGATCTCGGCGGCCGGACCGCTGACGAACGCGCTGTTCGCGGCCGTGCTCACGGCACCGTTCTGGCTCGGCGCCATGCACGACGTCCCCGTCACCTTCCGCTGCGCGCTGGCCTTCCTCGCACTGCTCCAGGTGACCGCGGCGCTGCTGAACCTGCTGCCCGTACCGGGGCTCGACGGCTTCGGCGTCCTGGAACCCTGGCTGTCGCCCCGCGCCCGGCAGCAGGCCGAGCCCCTCACCCCGTTCGGGCTGCTGATCGTCTTCGGGTGCCTGTGGATTCCGCAGGTCAACGAGGTCTTCTGGGACTTCGTCGACACCCTGCTGCGGGGTATGGACGTCTCCGAACCGGAGACCTACCTGGGGCTGGAGTACTTCCGCTTCTGGGAGGGCGAACCCCAGAACGTGCTCGTGCCCTGAGCGAGCCGCCTCAGATGTCCTGGCGCTCCGCGGCTCGCGCCGTCCGGCGGTGGTAGTACCAGGCCATGTTCGAGGTCAGGCCCGCCAGCAGTACCCAGACGACACCGAGCCAGCTCCCGTTGGCGAAGGAGACCACGGCCGCGACGACGGCCAGGGCGCAGATGAGGGTCGCGTAGCGGGCGAGGCCCTTGGGGATGCGGCGGGCGGGGGCTGGCATGGCTCGGTCTCCAACGAGGGGTGCGGTGGTGCGCTGCGTACGCACGGATGTGCGCACCCGACATTGTCCCTCACCCCTCCCGGCGGGCGGCGCGGCGCCCGTACAGGACGTCGGCGACGGCCACCACCAGCGCGGCCGCGACGAAGCACACGGCGGTGAGCAGACCGTAGTCCAGTGCGGTCGCCCAGTTGCGGCTGCCGGCCAGCCGGGCGAAGAAGACCGCGCCCACCGCGGCGATCCCGGCGGCCGAACCGATCCGCTGCCCGGTCTGGATCACCCCTCCCGCCGCCCCGCCCTGCGCGACGGGCACCGAGCGCAGGGCCAGCGTCTGGTTCGGGGAGATGACCAGCCCGGAGCCGAGCCCCGCCCACAGCATCGGCCCGGTCAGCGCCCAGCCCACCCCGCTGCTCTGCACCTCGTGCACCGCGAGCGCCGCGCCCGCGAGACCGGTCAGGACCAGACCCAGCCCGACGGCGATCAGCGGACGGCCCACGCGGGTGATGAACCGGCCGCCGATCGCCGACGAGATCGCCGAGCCGACGGCGAAGGGCGTCAGCGTGAGCCCGGCCTGCAACGCGGTGTAGCCCATGCCGTTCTGCAGAAAGAGGGTGAAGATGAAGAAGATCGTGGTGAACCCGGCGAAGTAGACCAGCCCCAGCAGGGCGCCCAGCGAGTACGAGCGGTCCCGGAAGAGCCGCAGGTCCACCAGGGGCTCCCGGCCCCGCCGCTGGTAGACCCGCTCCCACCCAACGAACGCGCAGATCAGCAGCGCGCCGACGGGAACCAGCAGCCACTTGCCCTGGCCCTGCCACTGCCGCTCCTCCACCAGGGGCAGCATCAGCGCGAGCACCCCCGAGCCCAGCAGCGCCACACCGACCGGGTCGAGGCTGTGCCGGTGCCCGGTGTCGCGCTCGGCACAGGCGTGCGGCACCAGCCGCAGCGCGAGCAGGAACGCGACGATGCCGATGGGCAGGTTCACGAAGAAGACCCAGCGCCAGCCTTCCGCCGCGCCGAAGATCTGGATGAGCAGCCCGCCCAGCAGCGGTCCGACGGCGGTGGACAGGCCGATCGTGGAGCCGAGCAGACCGAACGCCTTGCCGCGCTCGGCACCCCGGAAGAGCTGCTGGATCATTCCGGAGATCTGCGGCATCAGCAGCCCGCCGCCCACGCCCTGCACCGCGCGTGACCCCACCAGCCAGCCGGCTCCCTGGGCGAAGCCGCAGGCCATGGAAGCGGCGGTGAACAGGACCAGCCCGCCGAGGAAGGCGGTGCGCCGGCCCAGCGCGTCCCCGACCCGGCCGGCGGGGACGAGGACGAGCCCGAAGGTGAGGGCGTATCCGGAGACGACCCAGGAGAGGGCGGACTGCGAGGCGGCCAGCCCCTTCTCGATCGCGGGCAGTGCGACGTTCACGATGGAGACGTCCAGCAGGGACATGAAGCCGACGATCAGGCACACCGACAGCGCCTTCCAGCGCCGCGGATCCGGCGTGTACGGCTCCTCGTCCGCCGTCGTCCCGGCCCGCCCGGAGGCGGGTTCGGGCTGCTGTGCCATCGCTGCCTCCCCGGCGGGCGCGCCCCGCGCCCCCTCTTCGCCGACCCCATCATGGTCGGGGTGGCGCGGCCGCATGTCCGCGACGCGCCCGGCCCGGGACCTCCGCGTTCCGACGGCCGTCAGTACACGAAAGAGCCAGCGGCGTCGGTACGAGAGGAGGACCGGCGTCAGCCGCGCCGGCCGGCCGGCGGACTCTGCTCGGGAGCCCGGCCACGGGCCTGCTCCGCGAGCCGGGTGGCCAGATCCGCGACCTGGTCGCGGGAGAGCCGGGTGCGGTGCTCGCCGATGCTGAGGACGAGGGCGACATCGCCCTGCCCGGTGACCGGCAGCCGCACCGCGGCGACGTTCCCGCTGGAGGTGAGCAGGGCCTCGCCCCCCTTCGCGCGCTGCGCCCGGCCCGCGTAGGCGAGCAGGTCGTCCATGGGGATGCCCGCGTCGTGCTGGATCTGCGGAAGCAGCACGCTGACGGCGTACCCCTTGGTGACGCCGACCGTGAAGAGGCGCACCTGCTCCTTGCCGAGACGGTAACCGCAGTCCACCAGCGCCCCGTCCGACTGCGCCAGCGGCGAGTCGGCGCCGTCGGGCAGCTCGCCCTCGACGGCACCGTCCTCGACCGCACCGTGCACGCCCGCCGCCCGCGCCGCAGCAGCCATGTCGTAGCGGACAGGGCAGCGGGATCCCGGTTCGGCGGCCATCCGCCGGACGGCGGAGACACTCAGCGGCGCAGACGCGGACCGCTCACTCCGGCCGTCACCGCGGTTGTCACCGCCGTCGGCGTCGCCACCGTCGCCGTCCTCGCCCAGGCCGGAGCAGCTCGCGAGCACGGCGGCGATCACGACGGCGACCGTCAGCCCGCCGCCGGGGATCCGCCACTTGCCCACCCCGCTCCGCTCCTCAGATGTCGGTGAGCCGGACGCCCGCGTGCGCCTTGTAGCGCCGGTTGACGGAAATGAGGTTGGCCACCAGGGACTCCACCTGGTGCGCGTTGCGCAGCCGCCCGGCGAACACCCCGCGCATCCCGGGAATCCGGGCCGCCAGGGCCTGCACGATCTCGCAGTCCGCCCGCACCTCGCCCAGCACCATCACATCGGTCTCGATCTCCTCGACCTCCGGGTCGGAGAGCAGCACGGCGGACAGGTGGTGGAACGCGGCCGTCACCCGCGACTCCGGCAGCAGCGCGGCGGCCTGCTGGGCGGCGCTGCCCTCCTCCGGCACCAGCGCGTAGGCGCCCTTCTTGTCGAACCCGAGCGGGTTGACGCAGTCCACCACGAGCTTGCCGGTCAGCTCCTCGCGCAGCGACTCGATCGTCTTGGCGTGCCCCTCCCACGGGACGGCGACGATGACGATGTCGGACTCCCGGGCGCAGGCGGCGTTGTCCGCGCCGCGCACACCGTGCCCGATCTCGTCGGCGGCCTGCTGCGCCCGCTCGGCGGCCCGCGACCCGATGGTGACGGCCATCCCGCTCCGCGCGAGCCGGTAGGCCAGCCCGCGCCCCTGGTCCCCGGTGCCCCCGAGCACCCCCACCGTCATCCCGGACACATCGGGAAGCTCCCAGGGGTCCTTCTTGGGTGCGGCGGCTTTGGCATCGGACGAGGCAGCAGAAGTCATACGGCGCATCCTGCCATCGCCCGCCGGAGGTTACCCGGCGTCCACCTCGTGAGGGTGATCACGTCGCCCACCCGCGCGCCGGACCTCACTCGGCCGACCCGCTCCCCGCCCGGCAGGACAGCTTCCCCACGACCTCCGCCATGGCGAGCTCCGCCACCTTGCCGAACGCTTCGTGAGCACGGTCCGGATCCTCGCTGAGAGGAGATTCGTCCGCACTGACGTCGATCAGAAACCGGGTGAAGTCCTTGTCCGGATCCCCGTTCGGCCGCCCGCAGTCCACAGCGGCGACAGCCCCGCCGGACCAGGTGGCCACCTCATACGGCCCCTTGTATCTCCGCGGCTTCTCCGGAGTGTTGTGCGCCTTGATCTGCTCATTCGGGGTCGAAGGGGCCACCTCGTCGTTCTGTTTGGCCCAGCCACCGACCACACCGACTTGGGGGAGGCCGTCCACCAGGTAGCGACAGCCTTGCGCCGTCACATGCCTCTCCCCCCACTCGGCGAGAGAATCCTTCTCCAGCTTCTTCCCGGAACCGAAGAGAGCCACATAGTTCTCCTGTCCCAGATCCAGACCGCACAGGCGCTCAGGGACCGCATATTCCCGCTCGGGTTCCCCGGCGCACGAAGCCAATACCAGCACCGAGGCGACAGCGATCAGCAGAGCGCCCCGACGGCGCCCGATACCGGAGACGCCCCTACTGGCTCGGGGGCGCGCTGCCGTGCTGCCCGGCAGAGTGGGAGCCCCTCTGAAAGGCATCCAGCGCTTCCCTGCGCGCACCGTCCTTGACCCCCGCAAGAATATCCCCCTCCAAGCCGACTTCTTTTCCGTACTGCACAGCCCAGTCACGGGCGAAATCTCTCATATTGGTTTGAGAATCTACATATTGATATCTAGTCTCGTCCTCAGTGACGTGCACCTCCCGGGGGATATCTTTCTTGATCAGCTTCATAATCGCCTCGTTCGCATCCGCCTGAGCCCAGCCAACCGGTGTCGACAACTGCGCCGCCGGTCCCTCACTCAAGAAACTGCCAGTACCCAGGCCAATTACCCTGTTCACCCACTTGCTCGCCTTGTCCGCCTTCTCGTTGAATTCCCGGTCATCACCTATTTTATCCTCGAAGAGCGCGTCCGCCTTCGCCTCGCTGAGAATTCCGGAGACATGAGCCGCACCGGCCACCGCATCTCCGGCGAGGTTCTCAGCCGTACCTCTGTCTACTCCCGGCTTCATCTCACCCAGCACATCGCGCAAGTGATCAAGAGAGTACATCTGCTGCGAAGTCTGGATAACGCCGTGGGCGTGGGGATCTCTGCCCAACTTATTCAGAAACCCCTCAAGATCCTCCGCTCCGAAGCGCGCCGTAGCCCCATTCGTCTTGTATTCGTCATCACCGGTCACATTCCGCTGCACATCCGCAGGATAGTCGGCGACAATCTCCCCGAGAGCGCCTCGCATGTCGGCGAGATCGCCGTCCTTGCTGAGGAGATGCTCTTCACCATCCTCCGCAGGCTTACCGAGGACGCGAACAACTTCCTCCATGACCCCGGCATTCGCCTCAGAATGCTTCGGCAAAAAGGTCGGCGATGCAGCATCCGGAAGTCGGCCCGTGGCACCAGCCCTCAATGCCGCCTCCAGTCCGTCTCGAGCGTCCTTGTCGACGACATCCGTGATGTCGTGGGCACCGGTGTCCACGATCTTCCAGTCCCGATCCTTCAGGAGATACTCAAGCCGGTCATTCTTTTCCACCTTCTCATCCGTCAGGTCCGCGTCCGAGGCGGGATCCAGGTAGCCTGCGGCAACATCCGGGTCCTTGGACATGATCTTCAACAGGCCGTCATAGGGGTCGTTCTCGAAGTGCTTGCTTGCCATCTCGGGGGGACCACCGTCGGATCCCTTCTTCCCGAATCCCATGTGATCCCAGATATTGGGATCCTTGTCCTCGGCCGAACGCAGATCATCTCCGAGGTCGTAAAGCATCTGCGGAGAATACCCGTCCCCGTGCTTCATCAGGGTGAGTAGACTCTGGTAGCCGCGGCCGTAAGTGGCAGTCCCACCAATGCCTCCCGGCTCCTTGTTCTCGATCGTCCACTTCTCCGCACCGGCCTTGCGCATCCCCTCGCGCCACTCGTCGTAGAAGTGTCCGTCCTTGCTGTGCAGCCAAGCGGTGTACTTCTTGCCGTACTCGGAGGAACTCAGCTTGATCTTCTTGCCGTTCCCGTCCCTGAACACCGGTACCTTGGTGGCCGTGGCCAAGGTATCGGCCAGTGTCTTCTCCATGCCCAGGTACTGGGAGCGGGCTGGGCTCGTCCCGCCTGCCCGGTAGGCGAGGGCGTTCATCTGGTTCGTGACATCGATCAGACCGCGAGGCCCGAGGGAGTTGAGCATGGTGCGGCTGAACTGCTTGTCGTCAGCGTTCTCGCGCAGCATCACCTGAAGTTCGTGGCGCTCCTGACGGCTCAGCCCACCGCCCTCCTTCGCGGAGTCCAGTCGAGCGGCCAAGTCGGATGCGCGATGGGCCGCGTATTTCTCGACGTCGCCGACAGCCTTCCCATTGAAGCCGCCCGACTCCCCCTTGCCGTCCTTGTCCCGCGCCGCGGCCTTGAGTGCCTTCATATTGTCGTAGTCGACATCGTCGACGTGCTTGACGGCATTCTGAATGCGGTGGTTCCACTTGGTCTCCTCGCCTGCACGGCCAGGATCACGAAGCGCGCTCTGCGCTTCTTCCTCAGTCATTTCGCTGGTGTCGAGATTGCACTTGCCGTACGCGTCGACCTTCATGCCGTCTTTGACAGCCTGGTCGCGGACCTTCTTCAGGTGCTCCCGAGCCTCAGTCAGTCGACTGTGCGAATCGTCCAGCAAATCGGCGATCTTCTTCGCCTGGTGCTTCGCTGCGGAGAGTTCGTGGAGGGTTGTTCTCGACGACTTCCAGAAAGCGTCCGCAGCCTCGCCTGACCACCCCTTTAGCTTGCCGCGCACATGATCACGGTAGTTGTCCCGCAGCGTGCCGCAACGCTTCCCCATCGCACGCCAGTTCTTGGCCGTCTCGCTCAGAGCGGAAAAATTCGCGTTCATGACGTCGTGGTACGTCAGCTCCATGAAAGCCCCACCCTCACAAGTCGTCGAGGCGGCTTCCGCCGTCCGGGGACGCCACGCTGCCGAATCCACGGACGCGGTCGACCTCTTGATTCTGGAAGACGGTCTTCGTCGCGTTGAGGGCGTGCATCTCGCTGCGCAGCCGAGTCGCGGCCTTCTTCGCCGCCTCGTCCCAGCGCTCCAGGCAGAAGTCGAGCCCCTTCCGGGTGTCCCAGCCCCGCAGCACACCAGGCGTGGTGTTGCTGCTTCCGAACACGTCCGTGGACGCCGTCACCGCCTGTCCACCCTCACGGACCACGGCCGGACCCAAGTCCGTCTCGATATAGTGCGCTGCCGCGCGTTTGTCGGCCGGGGTCACGGCCAGGTCGGCACGGCCCGAACCCTCCTGATGGCCCGGTGCTCCGTCAAGTCTCATGCGGGCCGACTCGCTGGTATGCCCCCGCTGCTCCTCGAAGGACAACGTATTCCCCCTTGGTGTTCAGTGCACTCGATCCCCCGTTGACCGTCACTCCGCAACCCCTCCGCGCATGTGCGTACCGTGACGAAACGAGCACCCTACCGGCCTGTTCGGGCGCCAGGTCAACCGCACCGGCGGACGGGCCGGTTCCGCGCCGCACCGGTCCCGGGGCCGCTCATCGGCGCTGGCGGGCTGCCTCGTAAAGGGCTGCCGTTGCCGCGCCGGCGGCGTTGAGGGACGAGGCGGCGCCGTGCATGGGGATGTGGACGGTGCGGTCGCAGCGCTGTCGCCAGGTGGCGCTGAGGCCGGTGGTCTCGTTGCCGACCAGGAGGAGGAGCGGGCCGGTCAGGTCGGCGTCGAAGAGCGGGGTCTCGCCGTGTTCGTCGGTGCCGACGACGGTGACGCCGCGGCCGGAGAGCCAGTCGTCCACCTGGCGCGGGGAGCCGACGCGGACGGCGGGCAGCGAGAAGAGGGAGCCGGTGCTGGCGCGGACGGACTTGGGGTCGTAGACGTCGGCGGCGTGGCCGCTGACGACGAGCCCGTCCGCACCGAAGGCGTCCGCGGCCCGGATGAGGGTTCCGATGTTGCCGGGGCTGGTGGGACGGTCGAAGAGGACGCCGAGGAAGGCCGGGCCGACGGGGATGCGGGACAGGTCGTCCTGCGGCAGTCCGGCGACGGCGACGAGTTCGGCGTCGCCCTCCTCGCGCTCGCTGAGTTCGGCCAGCAGTTCGGGGGCCATGGCGACCCGCTCGCCGGGGGCGGGCGAGTCGAGGAGGTCGTGCGCCCACTTGGACAGCCTGCGGCCCTCGGCGTAGAGCAGGGCGCTGATCGGCCAGTCTGCTTCCACCGCCAGCGAGATCGGACGGACCCCTTGGACCAGAAACTCCCCCGCGCGCTGCCGCTTGGTGCGGTTCGTCAGCAGGGCCTGCCACTGCTGGAAGCGTGCGTTGCGAGTGGTGACCCGGGTACGCCGGTGGACGGTGCGCATCCCGCCGAGAATATCGGGTGCCCGGGCGCCCTCCGGTTCTCGTCGGCCTCTCGTCGGCTCCCGTCGGCGCCGCGCGGATCGCACGCGGCCCCCGGGACACCACTCTCCGGAAACGCCGCACAAGGGGGCAGGGCTGTGCCGTTTCATCGACAGGCAGTGCACCATGTGGAGATCTTGAGACGAGTGGCGCCTCAAGTGGCGGGCAACTGCGGCGGCGTGTTTGTCTTTCTGGGCAGTCGGGCGGAACCAGTGCTACCGGTTCGTGTTCGTCCGGTTTTCCGGATGTGCCCAACGCCCGGTTGATGAGCGCCCTGATCGGCATTTTGCGCCGCCCGGGGCGAGTCCCCCTCATAACCCGAAAGCAATGAAGGGAAGCGCATTCATGCGTCACCAGATCGAGACCGCCGAGCTTGCCGACGCCGAGCTGGACGCCGTCTCCGGCGGCCTGCTGAACGAGACCCTCGGTTCGGTCGGCGGCACCGTCGACGGCGTCGAGGGCCTGGTCGGCAACACCGTCAACGGTGTGAGCACCGACGGCCTGCCGAGCGTCGGCGTCTCCCTCGGCGCTCAGTCCTGACCTCTCGGTCAGGAGACAGGTGTCCTTGACCGACACCTTTCCCGCGTCGTCCCGGAAGTATTCCCAATTCCTCTGACGTGGGGCCATGCATAAGCCCCGGAACCTCGTTCCGGGGCTTATGCGCACGGTCACGTGCCGCTTTCGACATCCCGGTGAACGATCGCGGAAATCGCGTGAAGGAAAGGTAAGGGAAGGTGCCGTGGAGTTCCGCAAGAAGGCGCTTGCCAAGTTGCAGTCGCCCGAAGAACTCGACGTTCCGGTGCGTTTCGCACGGCCGCAGGGCCTGCTCGTCCTCGTCGTCACACTCGTGGTGATGGCGGCGGGCTGCGTGTGGGCCGTCACCGGAACCGTCTCGTCCAAGCTCACCGCGCCCGGCGTCCTGACCCGTGCCGAGGGCAGCTATCTGCTGCAGAGCCCCGTCTCCGGCCAGGTGACCGCCGTGCACGCGGAGGCCGGGCAGCGGGTGGACAAGGGCGCGCCGGTGGTGAGCGTGCACACGGCCCGCGGCGTGCGCGCCGTCCGCGCGGTGGCGCGCGGCCGGGTGACGTCCCTGGCGGCGGAGACGGGCGCGGTGGTGACCACGGGCGCGGACGTGGCGACCGTCGAGCGCGTCAAGGGGCCGGACGATCCGCTGGTGGCGATGGTCTACGTGCCCGCCGACAAGGGCACGACCGTGCGAGTGGGCGCCACGGTCGACCTGACCGTGGGCTCGGTGTCCGCCGACCGGTACGGCCTGCTGCGCGGCACGGTGCGGGCCGTGGGCCGGACTCCGCAGAGCGAGGAGCAGATCAGCGGCTTCCTGGGGGACGAGGAGCTGGCGCGCAGCTTCACCCGCGGGGGCCGCCCGCTGGCTGTCCAGGTGCGGCTGGACCGCTCCGCCTCGACGGCTTCGGGATACGTCTGGTCCCGGGGCGGGGGTCCCGAGTCGGCGCCCGAGTCCGCCACGCCGGTGCGTGGAGCCGTCCACCTCGCGGCGCAGCGGCCCGTCGACTGGCTGCTGCCGTGACCGCTCGTCAACGGGCCCCCGAGCAGGCCCCCGAACCGAACCCGGAGCCGGGCCCGCGGCAGCGCGCGCAGCAGCACCGGCGCAGGCACCGGAGCGGCCCGGCGCCCGCGCTCCGCACCGGACGGTCGTCGGCCGCGCCCAAGGGCAAGCAGCGCAGTGTGCGGACGCCCACCGTGCTCCAGATGGAGGCCGTCGAGTGCGGCGCCGCGGCGCTGGCCATGGTGCTGGGACACCACGGGCGGCACGTGCCGCTGGAGGAACTGCGCATCGCCTGCGGCGTCTCCCGGGACGGCTCCCGGGCCAGCAGCCTGCTGAAGGCCGCACGCGGCTACGGGCTGACGGCCAAGGGGATGCAGATGGAGCCCGCGGCGCTGGCCGAGGTGCGGGCGCCGGCCGTCCTGTTCTGGGAGTTCAACCACTACGTCGTCCTCGACGGGCTCGGCCGCCGCTTCGGCCGCCGCGGAGTGCACATCAACGACCCGGCCCGCGGGCGCAGATTCGTGCCCATGGAGGAGTTCGACTCCTCCTTCACCGGCGTGGTGCTGACCTTCACGCCCGCCGAGGACTTCCGCCGGGGCGGCCGCAGGCCGGGGGTGACGGCCGCGCTGCCCGCGCGGCTGCGCGGCACCTCGGGCGCGATGCTCGCGGCGCTGGTGGCCAGCTTCCTGCTGGTCGTCGTCGGCGCCTCGGTGCCCGCGCTCAGCCGCACCTACATCGACAGCTTCGTCTTCGGCGGGCAGGACTCGCTGCTGAAGGTGCTGTTCACCGCCATGGGCGCCGCCGTCCTGCTGACCGGCGTGCTGACCGCGATCCAGCAGGGCAACCTGCTGCGTGCCCGGCTGATCTCCTCCACGCTCAGCAGCGCCCGGTTCCTGCGGCATCTGCTGCGGCTGCCGGTGACCTTCTTCGCGCAACGCAACCCGGCCGACCTCGTCCAGCGCCTGCAGTCCAACGACACCGTCGCCGAGACGCTGGCCCGGGACCTGGCGGCGGCGGGGGTGGACGCGGTGGTCGTGGTGGGCTACGCGGCGCTGCTGTGGACCTACGACCCGCAGCTGACCCTCGTCGGCGTGGGTGTGGCACTGCTGAACGTGGTGGCGATGCGGGTGGTGGTGCGGATGCGGGCCACCGGGACACAGAAGCTGCGCGCCGAACGGGCCAAGCTGACCAACATCTCCTACAGCGGTCTGCAGCTCATCGAGACGATGAAGGCCACCGGCGGGGAGGACGGCTACTTCCGCCGCTGGGCGGGACGGCACGCCGGCACCCTCGACGTGCAGCAGCGGCTGGGGGTGCCGAGCGCCGCGCTGGCCGTCACCGCGCCCACCCTGGCCACCCTCAACAGCGCCCTGATCCTGCTGATCGGCGGGACGCGGGCGGTGGAGGGAGCCATCACGGCAGGGCTGCTGGTCGCGTTCCAGGCGCTGGTCACCAGCTTCACCGCGCCGCTGACGCGGCTGAACTCGGTTGCGGGCCGCATCCAGGACTTCGCCGCGGACGTCGCCCGGCTCAAGGACGTGGAGACCTTCCCCGCCGATCCGCTCTACACCCGGCGCGAGCCGCCCGCCAGCACCCGGCGGCTGGCCGGGCACGTGACGCTGGAGAACGTCACCTTCGGCTACAACCCGCTGGACAAGCCACTGCTGAGCGGGTTGTCGCTGGCCGTGGGGCCCGGCCGGCAGCTCGCGCTGGTGGGCGGCTCGGGCAGCGGCAAGTCCACCGTCTCCCGCCTGATCGCCGGTCTGTACACCCCGTGGGAGGGCACCATCCGGATCGACGGGCGGCGGCTGGAGGACCTGCCGCGCGGAGCGCTGGCCGCCTCCGTGTCCTTCGTCGACCAGGACGTGTTCCTCTTCGAGGGCACCGTGCGGGACAACGTGGCGCTGTGGGACCCCTCGATCACCGACGACGCGGTGGCGGAGGCGCTGCGGGACGCCGCGCTGCACGAGGATGTGGCGCGCCGCCCCGGCGGCCTGCACAGCCGGGTCGAGCAGGACGGCCGCAACTTCTCCGGCGGCCAGCGGCAGCGGCTGGAGATCGCCCGCGCTCTGGTGCGGCGGCCCAGCATCCTGGTGCTGGACGAGGTCACCAGCGCGCTGGACGCCGAGACCGAGGCCGTCATCATCGACAACCTGCGGCGGCGCGGCTGCGCCTGCGTGCTGATCGCGCACCGGCTGAGCACTGTTCGGGACAGCGACGAGATCGTGGTGCTGGACCGCGGAACCGCGGTGGAGCGGGGACGGCACGAGCAACTGCTGGCCGCGCGGGGCCCGTACGCGCGACTGGTCGAGGAGCACTGAGGCATCCGGTGACGTACGCCCATCCGGCCGGGGACCCGCCGCAGCACCCCGCGGACCCCGCGGTGCACCACGCGCCGCCCGGCACCGGCACGGTGACCGACGTGGTGGTCGCGCACTTCGGGCAGCTCGGCGAGGCAGTGGCGCACACACCCGGCGGCGGACCGGAGTTGGAGGGGCCGCACGTGCTGTGGCTGGTGGCCGGCGGCGCCATGGACGTGTTCGCGGTGGACGCCGCCGGGCAGGGCCACTGGCACTTCCTGGGACGGCTGGCGGCGGGCACCCTGCTGCTCGGCCCCGTCCAGGGGCCGCGGCACACGCTGGTGGGACGCCCGGTGCGCGGCGCCGTGCTGCGCCGGATCCCGCTGCTGGAACTGTTCCCGCAGTATCAGGAGGGGTACGGCCCCGGCGGATACACCGGCCACGGCACCGGCGCGTACCCGGCGTACGGCACCGCCGGTACGGCGGCGTACGGCGACCAGACCGGGCTCGGCCCGCTGGAGGACGCCTTCGTGCGGGGCGTGGGGCGCGGGCTGCGGGCGCTGTTCGAGGCCCCGCTGGACGGCCGCCCCGGACACGAGCGGTCCGGAGCAGGGCAGGGCCCGGCGACCGACGACGACATCCTGTGGATGCCGGTGGCACCGGGCGGTGTGCGGTACGGGACCGCGGGCGAGCTGCTGGTCGACGGGGCGACCTGGCAGCTCATGGTCGACCAGCTCGCCCGGCTGCTGTCCACCCTGGACCGCTGGATCGACCAGCTGGAGCGCGCCCACGAGGACCGCACGGCCGCCGGGATGGAGGCGGGCGAGACGGTACGCGCCGAGGCCGACGAGGCACTGCTCGCCTCGATCGACACCTCCGCACGGAGCGGTCCCGGCGGCGCGGGAGAGCGCACCGAGGACAGCACGCTCGCGGTGTGCCGGGCGGTCGCCGAGGCGGCCGGAGTCACCCTGCGGCCGCCTCCCGAAGGACTCTCGCGGGACGATCGCATGGACCCCGTGGAGCGGCTGGCGCTCACCTCGGGGCTGCGTACCCGCCCGGTGAAGCTGTCCGGCGACTGGTGGAAGGAGAACACCGGCCCGCTGGTGGGCCACCGTGCCGCGAGCGGTGCGCCGGTGGCGCTGCTGTGGCGGCGCGGCCGGTACGAGGCCGTACAGCCGGGCAGCGGCAGCCGCTGGCGGATCGGCTCGTCGAACGCGGGCGCCTTCGCGCCGCGCGCGGTGATGTTCTACCGGCCGCTGCCCGAACAGCCGCTGCCCGCCCGGCGGCTGCTGCGGTTCGCGCTGCACGGCGCCCGCGGCGACCTGCTCACGCTGGTGCTGAGCGGACTCGTCGCGGTCGGCCTCGGTGCGCTGGTGCCGGTGGCCACCGGGCAGGTGCTCGGCGCGTACGTACCGGCCGCGGAGAAGGGCCTCATCGTGCAGGCCGCCCTGGGGCTGGTGGGCACGGCGGTGGTGGCGGCGGCGTTCATGCTGCTGCAGAACACCGCGCTGCTGCGGCTGGAGGGCCGGATCGAGGCGAGTCTGCAACCCGCGGTGTGGGACCGGCTGCTGCGGCTGCCCACGCGGTTCTTCGCCGAGCGCTCCACCGGGGAGCTGGCCAGCGCCGCCATGGGGGTGAGCGCCATCAGACGGGTGCTGTCGGGCATCAGCTCGACCGTCGTGCAGTCCGGCACCCTGGCCGCGGTCAACCTGGTGCTGCTGCTGGCCTACAGCGTGCCGCTCGCCCTCGCGGCGCTCGGGGTGCTGACGGTCGTCGCGGCGATGTTCGCCGCGACCGGGCTGTGGCAGCTGCGCTGGCAGCGCAGGCTGGTCAAGCTCAACAACAAGCTGAACAACCAGGCCTTCCAGACGCTGCGGGGGCTGCCGAAGCTGCGGGTGGCGGCGGCCGAGTCGTTCGCGTACGCGGCCTGGGCCACGGAGTTCGCCCGCAGCAGGGAGCTGCAGCGGCGGGCCGGGCGCATCCGCAATCTGAGCACGGTCGTCAACGCGGTCTATCTGCCGCTGGCGATGCTGCTGCTGTTCGTGCTGCTGGCGGGGCCGGCCCGGGGCACGCTGTCCCCCAGCGGGTTCCTCACCTTCACCACCGCCATGACGCTGCTGCTGACCTCCGTCACGCAGTTGACCAACGCGCTCATCTCGTGTGCCTCCGTACTGCCGATGTACGAGCAGCTCAAGCCGGTGCTGCGGGAACTGCCCGAGGTGCGCGGCGGCAGCGTGCAGCCGGGCACGCTCTCGGGCGCGCTGGAGGTGCGGGACGTGGCGTTCCGCTACGCCGAGGACGGGCCGCCGGTCCTGGACGGCGTCTCCTTCCGGGTGGAGCCCGGGGAGTTCGTGGCGATCGTGGGGGCGAGCGGCTGCGGCAAGTCGACGCTGCTGCGGCTGCTGATCGGCTTCGAGAAGCCGGTCTCGGGCGAGGTGCGCTACGACGGGCAGGACCTCTCCTCGCTGCACCAGGCGGCGGTGCGCCGCCAGTGCGGGGTCGTCCTGCAGAACGCGCAGCCGCACGCGGGCTCCATCCTGGAGTGCATCTGCGGTGCCGAGACCTTCCCGCTGGAGGAGGTGTGGGAGGCAGCGCGCAGGGCGGGGGTCGCCGAGGACATCAAGGCCATGCCGATGGGGCTGCACACCATGCTGTCCGACGGCGGCGGCACCGTCTCCGGCGGGCAGCGGCAGCGCCTGATGATCACTCAGGCGCTGGTGCGGCGCCCGCGGCTGCTCTTCTTCGACGAGGCCACCAGCGCGCTGGACAACGCCACCCAGCGCGTGGTCACCGAGTCCACCCGGGAGCTGCGGGCCACCCGGATCGTCATCGCCCACCGGCTGTCCACGGTGCTGGACGCCGACCGGGTGATCGTCATGTCGGAGGGGCGGGTGGTCCAGCAGGGCGCACCTGCGGAGCTGCTGGCCGACCCGGACGGGCTGTTCCACGAACTGGTGCGCAGGCAGCGGTAGGGAGCCGGCGGTGGCCGGAGGGCGGGCTGCCCGGCGGCTGACGCGTGTGCGGGCGGGCCCGAGCGGGCCATTGACCCGCTTCGTGCGGGGGATCAGGATGCGAATGGCCGCTCCATGCCCCGCCCCGGACCGTCCGACACCCACCAGGAGCCCCATGCCCCGCAGGCCGGTCGCCGCGCTCGCCATGGACGCAGGGACGGCCGAAGCCGTCCTGAAACCCGCCGCCCGGCAGCGGCTCGGCGAACTGACTCAACTCGCCGGGCCGGTGCTGACGGACTTCGGCACGGCCGAGGCCCGCCATGTGCTGTCCACCGTGGAGCTCCTGGTCACCGGCTGGGGCTGCCCGCCGCTGGACGCCGCCGTGCTCGCCCGCGCCCCGGAACTGCGCGCCGTGGTGCACACCGCGGGCAGCGTGCGGGGGCACCTCACCCCGGCGTGCTGGGACCGCGGCATCGAGGTCTCGACCGCGGCGGCCGCGAACGCCGTCCCCGTCGCCGAGTACACACTCGCGATGATCCTGCTGGCGAACAAGCAGGTGCTGCCCGCCGCCCGGGCCTACCGGCAGCGGCGTGCCCGCGGGGAGCTGCTGCTGACCGACCCGCAGTTGGGCAACCACCGCCGTACCGTGGGCATCCTGAGCGCCTCTTTGATCGGCCGCCGCGTCATCGAACTGCTGCGCGCCCACGAGCTGCGGGTGCTCCTGTACGACCCGTACGTCGGCGAGGCCGAGGCGGCGGCGCTCGGCGCGGTCGGCACGGGTCTGGCGGAGCTGTTCGCCGCGTCGGACGTCGTCAGCGTGCACACTCCGCTGCTGCCCGCCACCCGCGGCCTGGTGAGCGCCGAACTGCTCGCACTGCTGCGGGACGGCGGCACTCTGATCAACACCGCGCGCGGTGCGGTCGTCGACCAGGAGGCGCTCACCGCGGAGGTGCGCGGCGGCCGGCTGCGGGCGGTGCTGGACGTCACCGAGCCCGAGGTGCTGCCGCCGGACCACCCGCTGTGGGAGTGCGAGAACGCGCTGATCACCCCGCATCTGGCCGGTTCGCAGGGCAACGAGCTGGACCGGCTGGCGGAGTCGGCGCTCCAGGAGGTACGGCGCTGGTCGGCGGGCGAGGGCTTCGCGCACGCCGTGCCGCCGGACCGCAAGGAGCTGCTGGCCTGACCGGGCCGGGGACAGCGCCCGGGGCGGTTCGCCGACGGCGTCCCGCGGGAGAAATCCGGTTGCCGCCGCCGCTCGGGCGGCGGAAGGATGCCCCCTCGTGCTCCCCGATCTCTCCCCGTGGCGGGAGTCCCGCGACTTCCGCATCCTGTGGACCGCGGGCCTGGTCACCACCTTCGGCAGCTTCCTGACGTTCGTCGCACTGCCCCTCCAGGTCAAGGAGCTGACGGGCTCGGCGACCGCGGTGGGTGCGCTGGGCGCCGTGGAGCTGGTACCGCTGATCGTCTTCGGGCTGTACGGCGGAGCGCTCGCCGACGCGTTCGACCGGCGCACCCTGGTGCTGGGCAGTGAGATCGCGATGGGCGCGGTGGCGCTGGGACTGCTGCTCAACACCCTGCTCCCGCACCCGATGGTGTGGCCGCTGTATGTCGCGGCGGTGCTCAGCAGCGCGCTGAACGGCATCCAGCGGCCCGCGCTGGACGCGCTCCTGCCGCGGATCGTCGCGCACGAACAGCTGAGCGCGGCGGCGGCGCTCAACGCGCTGCGCTGGCAGGTGGGCGGGGTGGCGGGCCCGGCGCTGGCCGGGGTGCTGCTCGCGTACGCGGGGCTGGAGACGGCGTACGCGATCGACCTGGCGAGCTATCTGCTGTCCGTGCTGATGGCGCTGCGGCTGGCCGCCTCGCCGCCGGGGCACGACGCGGAGAAGCCGTCACTGCGCGGGATCGCCGAAGGCGCGCGGTACGCGTGGGGCCGCAAGGACCTGCTGGGCACCTACGCGGTGGACGTGGTGGCGATGCTGTTCGCGTTCCCGCTCGCGCTCTTCCCCTTCCTGGCCGACCAGTTGGACGCGGAGTGGGCGCTGGGCCTGATGTACGCGGCCCTGCCGTTCGGCTCGATGCTGGTGAGCGCGACCAGCGGCTGGTCCTCACGGGTGCACCGGCACGGGCGCGCGGTGCTGCTGGCCGCCGCGGGCTGGGGCGCGGCCATGACGGCCGCCGGGCTGGTGCGCAACGTGTGGCTGGTGCTGTTCTTCCTCGTGCTGTCCGGCGCCTTCGACATGATCAGCGGGATCTTCCGCTCGACGATGTGGAACCAGACCGTCCCGGACGCGCTGCGCGGCCGGCTCGCCGGGATCGAGCTGCTGTCCTTCTCCGCGGGCCCGCAGCTGGGACAGGTCCGCTCGGGCGGGATGGCGTCGCTCACCTCCGTCCGCACGTCCGTGTGGTCGGGCGGGCTGGCCTGCGTCGCGGGCGTGGCGCTGCTGGCCGCCGCCCTGCCGCAGCTGCTGGCCTACGACGCGCGCACCAGCGGGTACGCGCGGGCCGTACGGGAGGCCCGGGAATCCCGGGCGGACGGAGGGGCCCGGGCAGACGGGGGCCGCCCGGAGCTCCCGGAGGACGCGGCTGCCGGGGGCGGGCCGACCGCCGCGGAGCGCCCGGCGGACGGGGCGCCCGGGGCGCGGGCCTGAGGCGCGAGTCCGAGGTGATGCGGGGCCGCCGCCCCGTGGGTCGGCCTTCGTCCGCGTCCGCGGGTCAGCTTTCGTCCTCGTCCCGGCCGCGGCCGCCGTCCTGCCAGCGCGGGTCGTTCTCCCACTCGGAGGTGCGCTCCCGGGCCGTCTCCAGGGCGTGGGCCGCCTCCTCACGGCTGGCGTACGGGCCCATCCGGCTCTTGCCGGGCGACTGCGGCCCCTCCTCGACGGTGCCGGTCTCGATGTTGAAGAACCACTCTCCGGGCTTGCCGACCGTCTTGCGCTTGAACAGAGCCATGGCCACATCGTCCCGCACCCGCGCGCCGGACGCAGCCCCGCCGGGGGCCGGGAGCACACGGCGGCCCGGAGCGGGGTGGACGGCCCGGATTAGACTCGCGGACATGTCTGGCCAGTCACTCCTCGTTCCCGGCACGGTCTCTCCGCCCCGGGCCGTACCCGCCTCGATCCCGCGCCCCGAGTACGTCGGCAAGCCCGCACCCACGCCCTACGACGGGCCCGAGGTGCAGGACGCCGCGACGGTGGAGAAGATGCGCCACGCGGGGCGCATCGCCGCCCGCGCCATGGAAGAGGCGGCCAAGCACATCGCCCCCGGCGTCACCACGGACAAACTGGACGAGGTGGCGCACCAGTACATGATCGACCACGGGGCCTACCCCTCCACGCTGGGCTACCGGAAGTTCCCCAAGTCGCTGTGCACCTCGCTGAACGAGGTGATCTGCCACGGCATCCCCGACTCCACGGTGCTGCGCGACGGCGACATCGTGAACCTCGACGTGACGGCGTTCGTCGGCGGGGTGCACGGCGACAACAACGCCACCTATCTGTGCGGCGACGTGGACGAGGAGTCCCGGCTGCTGGTGGAGCGCACCCGCGAGGCGCTGCACCGGGCGATCAAGGCGGTCAAGCCGGGGCGCCAGCTCAACATCGTGGGCCGCGTCATCGAGTCGTACGCGAAGCGCTTCGGATACGGCGTGGTCCGCGACTTCACCGGGCACGGCATCAACACCTCCTTCCATTCCGGGCTGATCGTGCCGCACTACGACGACCCGCGAGCCACCACGGTGATGCGGCCGGGGATGACCTTCACCATCGAGCCGATGCTGACACTGGGCACCCACGAGTGGGACATGTGGGAGGACGGCTGGACGGTCGTCACCAAGGACCGCAAGCGCACGGCGCAGTTCGAGCACACGCTGGTGGTGACGGAGACGGGCGTGGAGATCCTGACGCTTCCGTAGCGGACGAACGGGGCAGGGGTTTTCCGACAGGGTGTCGGCAACTGCTTGACTTAGGTAAACCTAAGTAGCAGGATCGCACCGTGTCGGAGCCCCGCACGCCCGCTGCCGTCCACCCTTGGAGTCAGCCTTGCCGTCCACCGCATCCCCCTCCCAGGACACCCCGACGGACTTCTCCGCACTCCTCCGCGCCGCCTCACACGAACAGCACTCCGAGGTCCGGACCTCCTCCTTCATGAGCGAGCTGCTCGGCGGCAAGCTCGGCGTCGGTGCCTGGACGCGCTACACCGAGCAGCTCTGGTTCCTCTACGCCGCGCTGGAGGAACCTGCCCGGGCCCTGGCCGAGGACCCGGTCGCCGGCCCCTTCGTGCGCGGCGAGCTGCTGCGGCTGCCCGCGCTGGAGCGGGACCTGACCCATCTGCACGGCGGCTCGGACCACTGGCGCCGGGAGCTCGCCCCGCTGCCGGCCACCGCCGCGTACGCGGCCCGCGTCACCGAGGTCGCCCGCACCTGGCCCGCCGGGTACGTCGCCCACCACTACACCCGCTACCTCGGCGACCTCTCCGGCGGCCAGATCGTCCGCGACACCGCGGAGAAGACCTGGGGCTTCGCCCGCAGGGGCGACGGGGTGCGGTTCTACGTCTTCGACGCCATCGGCAACCCCGCCGCGTTCAAACGCGAATACCGCGCCCTGCTGGACACCCTGCCCTGCGACGACGCGGAGAAGCGCCGCATCGTGGACGAGTGCCGGCACGCCTACGCGCTCAACGCCGCCGTCTTCGAAGAGCTGGGCGAGCGCCTCCCGAACGCCGCGTAGCCCGCCCCGGACCCGGGGCCCGGCCGCCGCCGGGCACCGGGCCGGGCCCGGGGTCCGCACCGCGCCGCCGCGTTCACTTCGCGGTGCAGACCTCCTCCTTCTGCTCCCCGCGGACGAACGCCTCGGCGAAGCGGAGGGTGTTGCGCCGGGTGGTCTCCGCACCCTTCCCGCCCTCGGTGAAGGAGAACCGGAAGGAGAGCGAGTCGGCCCAGTCGGTGCCGCACGGCGCGGACAACTGGATGCGGCGGTCCCCCTGGACGGCCCAGTGCGTGCCGGCGACGCGCACGCTCTTCGCATGCTCCAGGGACTTCAGGGAGACCCGCTTGTCGTCGGCGGTGAGCGGCTTGTCCAGCTCGGTGACCGTGACGTCCACGACGGAGGGTCCGTCGACGACGTTCATCCCGCAGGAGGTCGCGGTCCGGTCGAGCGGCCGCAGGGACCGGTGCAGCTCCTCCCCGTCCGGCAGCAGCGGCTCCACCGCCTCGGACGGCATCCGGACCCCGCAGAACTTCTCCGGCACCGCGTACTCCCGGCCGCCGGAGCATCCGGCGAGCAGAAGCGCGAGCAGAGCGAGGAGTGCCGGAGCCCGCCGGCCGCGTGGGGCTCTCACGGCTTGCCGCGGTGTTCGGAGGAGTTGATGCGGCCGTGATCGGCCGCCCCGCTGATCTTGTTCCACGCTCCGTGATCCTCCGAGTAGCCGTCGCGGCCCTGCGCATGCGCCCAGTCGGAGTTGACGCTGTACCACTCGTTCTTGAGCCCGGTGAGCCGGGACTCCTGGCGCAACGAGACCTGCTTGTTGTCGTCGATGGCCTCGCTCTCGATCCGGGCGTTCTCGTCCTGGACGAGGAGCTTGCTGAGACCGAACGCCGCGTTCGCCACATGGCCACTGCCATAGGGCAGGAACGAAGTGGCGGTGGCGGTGGCCAGATAGCCGCCCGTGCCCTTGGGACCCCAGCCCGCGGCCTTGAGGTCCTCGGCCTTCTGGTCGCCGATCGCCTTGTAGCGGGCATCCTCCAGGAAGCCCACCGTGCGGCCCGAACGGTCGAGGCTGTCCCCGGGGCTCTCCTTCTCCGTGTGGATGTCGTCGACCATCGCAGCGTTCATGGACTCGTTGAGCACCTGGTAGGTGTCCGGGTCTCGGGAGATCTGCTTGCTGACCTCCAGCAGGTCGTCCCGGTCGAGCACCTGCTCCTCCGGTGATCCACCCATCGTCATATGGGTGTCCGTTCCGTGGTTGCCCAGCAGCTTGGCCATGTCGTCGCGGAGTTCCGCGGGCATCTCGTCCTTCTGGCCGGCCAGCCGCTCCAGGGCGTTGTCGAGCACGTTGTCGTGCTCCGCGGTGTGCTCGACGTAGGTGGCCGTCGGGTCGTCCGGGTTCATGCCGCTGCCCGCCGCGAACAGGGCGTCGCCCAGGGCTTCGCGGGAGGGGAGTTTGACCCCGTCGTCGGGGCCCATGCTGTCGGGCTGGTCCTCGTCGAACCACGTCCGGCCGCCCTGGTCCTTGCCCTTGAGGAAATAGTCGGCCTTCTCCAGGTCGTCGAACACCTCGGTGGCGGCGTCGGGGTTGTGGCTGAGCGCCTTCAGCCAGCCCGTCATCGGGTCGGCGCCGGTGGACTTGTCGCCCGGGTCCAGATCGGTGCCCATGCCGACGAGACCCCAGGCGGAGGGCGCGTCCGGCTTGCTCTTCTCGAACTTGTACATCTCGTCGCCGTACCGGTCGAGGAAGCCCTGGTCGAACTTGCCCCTGCCCATCAGGCTGCTCATGATCTGGAAACCGTAGGGCTTGGCCATGATGCCCTCGTGGCCGAACTGCTTGGTGCCCGCGTTGATCACCTCCGTCTCCCAGGCGCGCATTCCGGGGGTGTCCTGACGGGTGGCGTTGCCCAGGGTCATGCTCAGGTTGCCCTGGATGTGGTCGAGCAGTGTGGCCCGCTCCCCCTCGGGGGTGTCGCCGTGGCCGGGGTCGACCAGGTCCCGCCAGAACTGGAGGGTGCCCTCGCCGCCCATCTCGGTCGCGAAGCGGGTGGTGAAGGCGGGGTTGTCGCGCTGGTTCTCCAGTGCGGTGTTGAAGCGCTCCAGCTGGTCGTCCGGCAGTTCCCAGACCTTGACGTCGCCGCCCTTGAGTTTCTTCGCCCAGTAGTCGGCCGCGGCCTTGCCCTGGCGCGCGTCGGCGTCCTTGACGCTGTCCGCGCCCGTGCCGGAGAAGTCGTACTTACGGTTGGCTATGTACCGCAGCTCCTGGGAGACGATGCGGTCGGTCTCGCCCGCGTCCCACAGCACCCGCTGGATCCGCTTCTCGGCCGCACGGATCTGCGCGTCGGTGGGCGGTTCGATCTCCGCGTCGCCGGCGACCGCGGGCGGGGGCACCGAGGCGACGCCGAGGCCCTTGTCGTTGATGTAGATGTTGTCCTTGGCGACATCGTCGACGATCTTCTCCAGATCGCTCTGATGGTCGGTGAAGGCGCTGTGAGCCGTCTTCAGCAGCCCGTGCACGTCCTCCGCCTCCCTGCGCAGCTCGCGGAACTGCACGGCGGTCTTGTGGGCGAACTCGCCCGTCGCCGTGGCGTTCTGCCCCTTCCAGTCCGCGCCGAGCACGGCCGCCAGGAAGTCCTGTGCCGTGGTGCCGGGTGTGCCCTTGGCCGCCGGCCCCTTCCCGCTGCCGTCATGCAGGTCGCGCAGCTTCTCGACCATGGCCTTCCAGTCGGTGACCGCGGTGTGCAGCTTCCCCAGCTTCAGATCGCGCAGTTGCGCGAAGCCCATCTTCTCCGTCTCGGCCACAGCGCCGTCCCCCGTCGGGTGCCTACTTGATCCGGTCGTCCAGCGTCGCGATGGAGGACATCGCTTCCTTGATCTTGTCCTCGTCCTTGTCGTGCTCGGCCCTGGTGTAGTCGAGGTGGTCGGAGAGCTGCCCGCAGGCGTCCTTGAGCGTCTTGAGCTTGGTCTCCCACGCCTCGTTGAGGTCGCCGAGGGCCGCGCCCATGTCCAGGCCCTCGCCGGTCAGCGAGGTCGCGGCCTCGCCCGAGGCCGTCGCCGCGTGCCCGCCGTCGGCGCCGAGCTGCCGGCGCAGGCCGTAGGCCAGGTTGCCGAGCTTGCCCAACTCGTCGTCCTTGACGACGAGGTCCAGGGCACTGCCCGTACCGCACCCCGGATGGTCGGCCGCCGAGTAGCCGTTCAGCCGCATCCTGGTGTCGCCCGCCGCGCGTGCCTTCGCCTCTTCCCATTCGGTGAACGTCACGTCCGCACCCCCGTTCGATCCGTGCGTGGTGAAGGATTCAACGTAGGTGGCCGCCCTGTGCGCAGCAACCCGGGTCGTGCGCCCGGCACACGGAAAAACCTTTGCCGCCGCGGGGGCCTCCCGGCCCACAATGAGGGCCGGGAAGCCCGGCACGGGGGAGCGGGCTTCCCGTCTTCTCGATGAGATCTCATCGCTGTTCTGTTACGGGGGAGTTGAACGACCATGACACATGTGGAGATGCCCGGTGCCCGGGTACCGATCCGGGTGTGGGCGGATCCGGGCACCGTGGAGGACGTCGCGCTGCGGCAGCTCCAGAACGTCGCCACGCTGCCCTGGATCAAGGGCCTGGCGGTGATGCCCGACGTGCACTACGGGAAGGGCGCCACCGTCGGTTCCGTCATCGCGATGCACGGCGCCGTCTGCCCGGCGGCCGTGGGGGTGGACATCGGATGCGGGATGTCGGCGGTGCGCACGTCGCTGACGGCGAACGACCTGCCCGGAGACCTCTCGCGGCTGCGCTCGAAGATCGAGCAGGCCATCCCGGTGGGGCGCGGTATGCACGACGAGCCGGTGGAGCCCGGGCAGGTGCACGGGCTGCCCACCACCGGCTGGGACGACTTCTGGGCGCGCTTCGACGGCGTCGCCGAGGCCGTGCGGTTCCGGCAGGAGCGGGCCACCAAGCAGATGGGCACGCTCGGCGGGGGCAACCACTTCGTGGAGGTGTGCCTGGACACCGAGGACCGGGTGTGGCTGATGCTGCACTCCGGTTCCCGCAACATCGGCAAGGAGCTCGCGGACTTCCACATCGGCCAGGCGCAGCAGCTCCCGCACAACCAGGGCCTGGTCGACCGCGATCTCGCCGTGTTCGTCAAGGACACCCCGCAGATGGCGGCCTACCGGCACGATCTGTTCTGGGCCCAGGAGTACGCCAGGCACAACCGGGCGCTGATGATGGGGCTGCTGCAGGGCGTGCTGCGCAAGGAGTTCAAGAAGGCCAGGCCCGGCTTCGAGCAGACCATCTCGTGCCACCACAACTACGTGTCCGAGGAGCGGTACGACGGGCTGGACCTGCTGGTCACCCGGAAGGGCGCGATCCGTGCGGGCAGCGGCGAGTTCGGGATCATCCCCGGCTCGATGGGCACCGGCTCGTACATCGTCAAGGGCCTCGGCAACGCGGCCTCGTTCAACTCGGCGTCGCACGGCGCGGGGCGGCGTATGAGCCGGAACGCGGCCAAGCGGCGCTTCACCGAGCGGGATCTCGCGGAGCAGACCCGCGGGGTGGAGTGCCGCAAGGACGGCGGTGTCGTGGACGAGATCCCCGGTGCCTACAAGCCGATCGAGCAGGTCATCGACCAGCAGCGCGATCTCGTCGAGGTCGTCGCCAAGCTGCGGCAGGTCGTCTGTGTGAAGGGCTGACCCTCCGGGCGGCGGTCCGCCGCCCGGAGGCGACCCGCGGCGCTTCGGCGGCGGGAGCGGCGAGAGGGCGGCGGCTACTGCCGGTCTCCCGCCACGCACGCGGCCGCCAGGCGGCGCGCATAGGCCGGGTCGAGGCCGCCGGGCCGGAAGAGGATGCGGTACATCATCGGTGCCACGACCTGGTCGAGGACCGTCTCCACGTCGGGCGGCCGGCGCTCCCCGCGGGCGTCGGCCCGCCGGAGGACGACGTCGATCTGCTCGGCCGCGTAGGCCGAGCAGCGGCCCGCGTTGTCCCCTTCCGGGTCGCCGAGCAGCGCGTCGCGGATGTAGGCCCGGCCGGGGGGCGAGGCCATCTCGTCCAGGAACTGCTCGGCCCAGGCGGCCAGATCGGCGGCCAGAGTGCCGTGGTCCGCCGGGTCCGTCTCGGGCCGCAGATGCTCCACGGCGACGTCGGAGAGGAGTTCCCGCAGGTCGCCCCAGCGGCGGTAGACGGTGGAGGGGGTGACCCCGGCACGGGCGGCGATCAGCGGCACGGTCAGCGCGCCGCGGCCCACCTCCGCCTCCAGTGCGTGCACGGCGTCGTGCACCGCCTGCTGGACGCGGGCACTGCGCCCGCCCGGGCGCGCCATCGCTCTGGCCATGGGCGCCATGCTAAAGCACAGTCGTTGCGTGAGTGCCGGCTCCGCCCGGGGCGCGGTCGACCGGGGCGAGGGTGCCGCGCTGCCGGGTCCGCTCGTAGGCGTGCCCGGCGCGCAGGAGCACCGCCTCCTCCAGCGGGCGGCCCATGAGCTGCATCCCGATCGGCAGTCCGGCCCGGTCGTGGCCGACCGGCACGGTCAGCGCGGGTACACCGGTGATGTCGGCGGGAGCGGAGAGCCGTACGTAGCTGTCCGAGACGCTCTCGACGGTGCCGTCGGGCCAGCTGCGGTCCGCCCAGCCCGCTTCGGCCGCGGTGGTGGGGACGGTCGGCGCCGCGACGACGTCGACCGTCTCCAGCATGCTCAGCCAGCCCTGCCGCATGAGGGTGCGGGCCCGCTGGGCGCGCAGATAGTCGGCCGCGGGCAGCAGCGCACCGGCTTCCAGAAGGATCCGCACGTCCGGGGCGTACAGCTCGGGGACGGTGCGCAGCGTCCGCTCGTGGTACGCGGTGGCTTCGGGGACCATCAGGCCCCACTGGACGGCCTGGACGTAGCGGGCCATCGGGATCTCGACGTCGACGAGTCGCGCGCCGAGCTCCTCCAGCCGGCCGATCGCCTGCCGGACGGCCGCCTCGACCTCGGGGTCGACGCGGTCGAAGAAGTAGTTGCCCGGCACCCCGACGCGGAGCCCGGTGAGGTCGTGGCCGGGCCGCGGCGGCGGTCCGGGATCGCGCGGGGCGTTTCCGGTGAGCACGGCCAGGGCCAGGGAGGCGTCCTCGACGGTGCGGGTGAGCGGGCCGACGTGGTCCAGCGACCAGGACAGCGGGGTGACGCCGTGCCGGGGGACGAGGCCGAACGTCGGTTTGAGGCCGACCACGCCGTTCAGCGCGGCGGGCACCCGGATGGATCCGCCGGTGTCGGTGCCCAGCGCGAAGGTCGCCGCCCCCGCGGCCACCGCGACGGCGGACCCGCCGCTCGACCCGCCGGCGACGCGCCGCTGGTCCCAGGCGTTCCGCGTCTGGGGCGTGGTGAGGCCGTAGGCGAACTCGTGGGTGTGGGTCTTGCCGACCAGGGCCGCTCCTGCGGCGGTCACCCGCGCGGCGACCGTGCTGTCGGTGCCGGCCCGGTGCCCGGAGCGCACCCGGGAGCTCGCGGTCGTCGGTTCACCGGCCACGTCGATCAGGTCCTTCAGCCCGACGGGGATGCCCGGCAGGGGGACCGCCTCGGGGTCGGCGGCGAGTCGGTGCCCGGCTTCGCGCGCGGCCCGGCGCGCCCGTTCGGCGGTGACGGTCACATAGGCGCCCAGCCGCGGTTCGGTCGCCGCGATCCGGTCGAGCACCGAGTCCACCAGTTCCAGGGGGGACAGCGCGCGGGCACGGAGCTGCTCCGCGGCGTCGGTGAGGGTGAGTTCATACGGCTGCATGGTGCTCCCCCGTCGCGTGCGTGTCCGAGTGGCCGGCTTCGGGGCGGTAGTCGGCCGCGGGCGGCGTGTCGGCGAAGTCCAGTTCGCGCAGGACGGAGACGACGGCGTGGATGTGCTCGGCGGTGGCCGCCACCTGGGCGTGGCGGTCGCCGGACAGCTGCAGTCCGGTGCGAGCGGCCCAGCGGGCCGCTTCGGGCGGGGTGAGTCCGTCGGTCGGCATCAGCGCTCTCCTCTGGTCGGAGCGGTGCGGCGGGGTACGGCGGCCGGGCCCGGGGGCAGGCCGGCGGCCGGGGTGCGGCACCGACAGTAAAAGCGAATTTTTTGCGTTAGCTGCACCGTAGGAGCTACGGTGCATAAATGCAAACGGTTAGCTTTAGTTCTGCTGAGGTCGCCCCCTCCTGGACCGTGGGCGAGGTCACGGTCCACCGCGTGGACGAGATCCCGCTGCCCGCCCCGACCGGCCGCTGGCTGCTGCCCGACGCCACGGCCGAGGTCGTCGCCCGGCACGACTGGCTGCGGCCCGACTTCGCCGACCGCGACGGCGCGCTGCGCCTGGCCAGCCACAGCTTCGCCTTCTCGGTCGGCGGGCTGCGGGTCCTCGTCGACACCGGCATCGGCAACGGGAAGCCCCGCGCGAACCCGGCCTGGCACGACCTGCGCACCGACTACCCGGAGCGCCTCGAAGCCGCCGGATTCCCGCCCGACTCCGTCGATCTGGTACTCCTGACCCATCTGCACACCGACCACGTCGGCTGGAACACCCGTGCACAGGACGGCGACTGGGTACCCACCTTCCCCAACGCCCGCTATGTCACCTCCCGCACCGAGCGGGAGTTCTGGGCGGGACACCCCATGGACGAGGCACGGACCCAGATGTTCCGCGACTCGGTGCACCCCGTCGAGGAGGCCGGGCAACTCGACCTGGTGGACCTCCCGGAAGCGGGCCTCGACCTCGCCCCCGGTCTGCGGCTGCTCCCCACCCCCGGGCACACCCCCGGCCACTTCGCGGTCCGGCTCGACAGCGCCGGAGAGGCCGCGCTGATCACCGGCGACTGCGTCCACCACCCCGTGCAACTGCCGGAGCCCGGGATCGGGAGCTGCGTGGACATCGACCCCCGGCAGTCCGAGGCCACCCGGCGCACCCTGCTGGCCGCCCTCGCCGACACCGGCACCCTGGTCCTGGGCACCCACTTCCCGCCGCCCACCGCCGGCCGGGTCACCGGCGGGGCCGGCCGCCACCGGCTGACCCCCGTCCCCCCGGACGGGGGTCCGGGGGGCGACTGACCGAGGGCGGGGGCCGGGATCCGGCGCCCGCAGGCCGGGAAACAGCCCGGCGCCTGCGTCAGCCCGCCGCCCGCACCGTCGTGCTGCGCAGCGCGGCCCGCAGCCGGTCGCGCACCTCGACCTGCGCGGCGATCCGGGCCTCCAGGACGGCGAGCCGCTGCTCGGCGATCCGCAGCCCCTCCGGCGAGGGCGGAGCCGTGGCCATGTCGCCGTCGAGGCAGGCGGCGAAGCAGCTGACGTCCTCCACCGTCAGCCCGGCCCGCAGCAGGTGGCGGATGTTGCGGACGCGGACCTCGGCGGACGCGTCGTAGCAGCGGTATCCGTTGGGGGCGCGGCGGGAGGTGAGCAGTCCGGCCTGCTCGTAGTGGCGCAGCGCCCGCGCCGTCGTCCCGGTCCGCCGGGCCAGTTCGCCGATCCGCATGCCAGCGCCACCTCCCGGAGGGAGTAGTACCACAGCGGGTGGCGGCACGGCGCGGCCGGCCGGCGTGCGTTCCCCGGCCGCCTCGGGCAGCCCCCTCACGCCAGCACCGCGCCGCCGTCCACCGGCAGCACGGCACCGGTGACGAACGACGCCTCGGGCGCGGCCAGCCCGACCACGGCCCAGGCCACTTCCTCGGGCCTGCCGACGCGGCCCAGCGGCGTGCGGGCGATCTGCCACGCGCGGATCCGGCGACGCTGCTCGGGGTCGAGCCCCCGGTGTTCGCCGATGGGCGTGTCGACCGCGCCCGGCGCGACGGCCACCACCCGGACACCGCGCGGCGCAAGTTCCACGGCCCAACTACGGGTGAGCAGTTCGAGGGCGGTCTTGGAGGCGGCGTAGAGCGGGTTGCCCGGCCAGGCGCGCTGGCCGACGGAGGTGCTGACGTTGACCACCACACCCTGCCCGGCAGCGGCCTCCAGCGCGGGGAGCGCGGCCTGGGTCAGCAGCACGGGCGCGGTGAGATTGGTGGCGAACTGGGCCTCGATGCCCGCACGGGTGTGGGTGCCCAGGCTCTCGCCGCCGACGATGCCCGCGTTGTTGACGAGGACGTCGAGCCGCCCGGTCAGCTCCAGCGAGGCAGCCACGATCCGGTCGGGCGCGTCCTGCTCGGTGAGGTCGGCCGGGTACGGGGTGATGGCCCCGGCGCCGGGCTCCGCGGCGGTCTCGCGGAGCAGCTCCGGTCGGCGCCCGACGGCCAGTACATGTGCGCCGCGTGCGGCGAAGGCCCGTGCGGTGGCCCGGCCGATTCCGGTGCCGGCGCCGGTGACGACGACGGTGCGGGGCTGCTGCGGGGTGCTCGTGTCGGTGCTCTCGTCCATGCCCGCATCCTCGGACCCTGCCGCCTGCGTCAAGGTCAAGTCCGGTCCGCGACCGGTGCGTCCGGGCGGGAGCTCCGGTGCGGCGTCGGTCTCCGTGCGGCGGGCGCTGCGGACAGCGCTGCCCGGAGGGGATATTCCTCGGCGAATCACCCGCAAAATACGCGCACCGCCTGACAACCCCCTCCACACTCTCCGCACTTCTCATGGTGAAGTGAACACTCGGGCACACAGAGTGCTCATATGACTTAAGGTCTGGGTGGTCGGCGCATCCCCGTACGCCCGGGGAGGTTTCGGTGCGCTGTGGGGGTTCCGCGTACCTGGGGGGGTTCATGCGGCGCGACTCTGCGTTCGTGTCCGAGGTGGGGAGACCGGCCGGGCCGGGAGCCGACAGGGGCGACAGCGACCCGGCCCCGGGGCCGCACGCCGTCCGCGGCGGCCGGGACGGCAACCGCGACGGCAAGCGGAACGGCGAGCGGGACAAGGCCGGCTGGTACGGGCCGGTGGCGCTGGCGGTGGACACCGCGGGGATCGCCCTTCCGGTGGCGCTCTGCTTCCACCGGGCCGGGCTCCCCCACACCGGGATGGCCACCGCGACGGCCACCCTGATGTGGCTGGCGGTGCTGACCGCCCACCGGCGGTACGGGCGCCGCTGGCTCGGCGAGAGCCGCGGAGTGCTGACCGCCCTGCACGACTGGCTGACCCTGCTGGGGCTGCTCGCCGTCGTCCGGGTGCTGACGGGAGAGGACTCGCCACCCGCCGTCGCCCTACTGGCGCTCGCCCCCGCGCCGCTGCTCACCACGGTCTGCCGCGCGCTGACCCACCGCCATCTCACCGGCCAGCGCCGGGAGGCCCACGTCGTGCAGCGGGCACTGGTCGTCGGCGAGGGCAGCGCCGTGGACCGCGTGGTCGAACAGCTCGCCAGCCGCACCGACCATCCGTACGTCGTCATCGGAGCCGTTCCGGTGGGCCCGGACGGCAACCGGAGCGGGGTACCGGAGACCGGGCGGCTGGAGACCGTCCCGCCAGGCCCGGACGACGGCGGTCAGGACGGCACCAGCGTGGTCTCCGCCGCCCGGCAGCACGCAGCCGACACCGTGCTGGTCGCCCCCGGATCGCTGCTCTCCGGCCAGCGGCTGCGCACCCTGACCTGGGCGGTGCAGGACGCGGGACTGCCGTTGATGATCTCCTCGGGGCTGGCCGACGTGGCCCTGCGCCGGGTGCGCCCGTCCACCGCGGCGGGACTGCACCTGCTGCACGTCGACCCGCCGCTGCGGCGCGGCCCGCAACTCGCCCTCAAGTCGGCGCTCGACCGGACGGGAGCCGTCCTGGGGCTGGTGCTCCTCGCGCCGCTGCTGGTGCTGATCATTCTGGCGATACGGCTCGACTCACCGGGCCCCGCGCTCTACCGGCAGACCCGCGCGGGCCACCGCGGCGCGCCCTTCACCATGTGGAAGTTCCGCTCCATGGTCGTGGACGCGGAGCGGCTGCGGCCGCAACTCGCCGCCGCAAACGAGGTGGACGGGCCGCTGTTCAAGGTGCGCGCCGACCCCCGGATCACCCGGGTGGGACGCGTACTGCGCCGCACCTCCCTGGACGAGCTGCCGCAGTTGGTGAACGTGGCGCGCGGCGAGATGTCGCTGGTGGGCCCACGCCCCCCGCTGCCGGACGAGGTGGCGGCCTACGGTTCGACGGCGCTGCGGCGGCTGCTGGTCAAGCCCGGACTGACGGGGCCGTGGCAGGTGAGCGGACGCTCGGACCTGTCCTGGGACGAGAGCCTCGCGCTGGATCTGCGCTACGCGGACAACTGGTCGCTGACCACGGACCTGGACCTGCTGGCCCGCACGGTGCGCGCCGTGGTCGACGGGCGGGGTGCGTACTGAGATGCGGCCACCGGCAGCACAGCGGCGAGGAGCGGCGGCACGGCCGTACACGGGTGCGCCGGCACGTCGGCGGCGGCCGGCGGCCGCGCCGCACGCCGGCACGGACCGGCCGGAGTCCGCACGCCCGGCCGGGTGCGGACAGGAGGCGTCAGGAAGCGGCGGTGCGCAGCCACCACTCGTAGGTGGAGCGGATGCCCTCCCGCAGCGGGATCGACGGGCGGAAGCCGAGCGCGAACAGCCGGGAGACGTCCAGCAGTTTGCGCGGCGTACCGTCCGGGCGGCCGGTGTCCCACTCGACGGCGCCGCCGTAGCCGACCACGTCACGGACCGTCTCGGCGAGCGCGGCGATGGTCAGGTCCGCGCCGCAGCCGACATTGACCGGCATCGCGTCGTCGTACTCCCGCAGCAGCAGCACGCAGGCCCGCGCCAGGTCGTCGACGTGCAGGAACTCCCGGCGCGGCGTGCCGCTCCCCCACAACACCACCCGCTCCGCACCGTCCCGCGCGGCGTCGTGGAAGCGGCGGACGAGGGCGGGCAGCACGTGCGAGGTCTCCAGGTCGAAGTTGTCGCCGGGGCCGTAGAGGTTGGTGGGCATCGCCGAGATGTAGCCGGCCCCGTACTGGCTTCGGTAGGCGCGGATCTGGCTGATACCGGCGATCTTCGCCAGTGCGTACGGCTCGTTCGTCGGCTCCAGGGCGCCGGTGAGCAGGGCCTCTTCGGTGATCGGCTGCGCCGCGTGTTTGGGGTAGATGCAGGACGAGCCCAGGAAGAGCAGCCGCGGCACGCCCGCGGCGTGCGCCCCCGCTATGACGCTGAGCTGGATGCGCAGATTGTCCTCCAGGAAGGGCACGGGCCAGGTGGCGTTCGCCATGATGCCGCCGACCTTGGCCGCTGCCAGCACCACCGCGTCCGGGCGCAGGGCGCGCAATCGGCGCCGGGTGTGCTCCGCGTCCCGCAGGTCGAGCGCCGCGCGGTCGAGGGTGAGCGCCTCGTACCCCTCGGCGGCCAGCCGGCGGACCACGGCGGAGCCCACCAGGCCGCGGTGTCCGGCGACGAACACCCGGGCGCCGGGCGGCAGCAGAGCGTCTGCCGGGGCCGGGGTACGGGCGGGCGTGGCGGGGTGCGGTGTCGGCTCCATGCTGCCGGATTCTGCCAGCCGAGACCCCCATTGCGGGAGGTAGCAGACAACAGACAGAAATCACCCGGTCGATTCCGGCGGAAGCGGCTGCTCCCGTTCCCCCTCGCCCCCTCGTCACCACCACTCACCGCCCCTCACCAGTCAGCACCACCGATCCCACCAGGACGGCAGATGGCCAAGAGCGCACTGATCACCGGCATCACCGGGCAGGACGGGTCGTACCTGACCGAGCTCCTGATCGGAAAGGGCTACACGGTGCACGGCCTGCTGCGCCGCTCCTCGTCCTTCAACACCGGCCGCATCGACCACCTGTACGAGGACCCGCACGACGAGGGCCGCTCGCTGGTGCTGCACCACGCGGACCTCGCCGACGGAGTCGCACTGGTCAACCTGCTGCGCGATCTGCGGCCCGACGAGGTCTACAACCTGGGCGCCCAGTCCCATGTGCGGGTCTCCTTCGACTCCCCGCTCTACACCGGCGACGTCACCGGCATGGGAACCGTCCGGTTGCTGGAGGCGATCCGGGCCAGCGGGATCGACACCCGGATCTACCAGGCATCGTCCTCTGAGATGTTCGGCACGGCGCCGCCCCCGCAGCACGAGGCGACCCCGTTCCACCCGCGCAGCCCCTACGGCTGCGCGAAGGTCTTCAGCTACTGGTCGACGGTCAACTACCGCGAGGCGTACGGCCTGTTCGCGGTGAACGGGATCCTGTTCAACCACGAGTCGCCGCGCCGTGGCGAGACCTTCGTGACCCGCAAGATCACCCGGGCTGTCGCCCGGATCCGGGCCGGACTCCAGCGGCACCTGTACCTGGGGAACCTGGACGCGGTGCGGGACTGGGGATACGCGCCGGAGTACGTCGAGGCGATGTGGCGGATGCTGCAGGCCGACGAGCCCGGCGACTACGTCGTCGCGACCGGAGTCGCCGCCACCGTACGGGAGTTCCTGCACGAGGCGTTCCGGGCGGGCGGTCTGGACTGGCGGGAGCATGTGCGGTTCGATCCGAAGTACCAGCGGCCGTCCGAGGTCGACGCGCTGGTCGGCGACGCGGCCAAAGCGGAGGCCGAACTGGGCTGGAAACCGCGGGTGACGTGGGGGGAGCTGGCGCGGATCATGGTAGAGGCCGACATCTCCGCGCTCGCGGCGGAACTCTCGGGCGAGGCGGTGCGCGTCGACCGCGGCTGACGCCCGCACCCGCGGAACGCCCTGCCGCCGCGCACCGCGGCGGAGCGCACCGGAGCGCAGCAGTGCCGAAACCCGTGGACGAGGCGACGGCGACGCAACGGACGCCCGGCCCAGGCACCAGGCACCAGGCACCAGGCACCAGGCACCAGCGAACAGTGGGGAACAGCAGATGAAACGACGTACGGCCCCGCGCACGGTCACGGCGGCGGCAGCGGTCCTGGCGCTGGCGGCCGCCGCGCTGGTCGGCCCGGCCCTCACCGAGCGCGGCACACCGCAGGCGCACGCGCTCACCCCGCCGGTGGCGATGACGGCCGACGACTTACCGACCTGGCAGACGAACGGCGTCGTGTGGGCGATGGCCCAGTCCGACGGCGTCGTCTTCGCGGGCGGCACCTTCTCCGCCGTCCGGCCACCGGGTGCGGAAGCCGGCACCGACGAGCGGCAGGCCGTCAACTTCGCGGCGTTCGACGCCGCGACCGGCGCCCCCACCGACTGCCGGCTCGACTTCACCGTGGGCAGCGGCACCGCGACGGTCCGGGCGCTGGCCGTCTCACCGGACGGCGGGACCCTCTACGCGGGCGGCAACTTCGCCGCCGTCAACGGCACCTACGTCAGCCGCGTCGCCGCGATCGACATCCCCAGCTGCACGGTGAAGCCGGAGTTCAACGTGTCGGTCTCCGCGACCGTGCACGCGCTGGCCGCCACAGACGACACCGTCTACCTGGGCGGCGCCTTCACCTCGGTGGACGGGCAGAGCCGCAGCAAGTTCGCGGCGCTGAGCGCGGACGGCGAGCTGCGGTCCTGGAAGGCCGACGCGGACGCGACGGGACGCGCCGTCGAGGTCACCCCGGACGGGCACGATGTCGTGCTCGGCGGCGACTTCGCGCGCGTGCGGAACACAGACTCGCACGCACTCGCCGTCGTGGACGCGGACTCGGGCGCGCTCACACACGGCTTCGGACGCTCCTTCGTGCCGCGCAACTCGGTGGTCAAGGGCCTGTACGCGGACGAGACCGGGATCTACACCGCCAACGAGGGCACCGGCGGCGGTGTGTTCGACGGCCGGATCGCGCTGAACCTGGACGACTTCTCGCAGCGCTGGCGGGACACCTGCCTGGGCGCCACGCAGGACGTGACCGTCTACAAGAAGGTGCTCTACAGCAGTTCGCACGCACACGACTGCTCCAGCATGGGCGAGTTCGGCGAACTCCACGAGCGCCAGCACCTGCTCGCCGAGTCGGTGGACGACCCCACCCCGCTGCTGTCCTGGTTCCCGGACACCGACGACGGCCCGCTGAACGTGGAACAGGTGGGGCCGCGTGCCATGGTGGTCTCCTCCCGCGGCGGCACGGACTACATGTGGGTGGGCGGCGCGTTCTCGCGCATCGCCAGCAACGGCAACACACCGCAGCAGGGACTGGTGCGGTTCGCCAACGGGCCCGACACCGGAGCCCCGACCGTCCCCGAGGACGTGAACGCGGCCAACGTCCTCGGCGGTGTGCGGGTTTCCTGGCCGGCCAGTACCGACCTGGACGACCGTACCCTCACCTACCGCGTCTACCGCAACGGCGACTCCGAGCCGGTGGGCACCGTGCGGGCCAACTCCGCGTTCTGGGACCGGCCCACGGTCAGCTTCACCGACACCACCACCGACTCCGGCACGGACTACACCTACCGGGTCACCGCGAGCGACGACGGGGACGCCAACACCAGCTCCCGCTCCGCGGGCGCGAAGGTGCGGACCCCGGGCACGCCCTCGGAGACGACCGTGGAGCGGGAGGCGAGCGCCGACGCCTATGTGAACGGCTCCTCGGTCAACTCCGCCTACGGCACCCATATGCAGCTCGCCGTCCGCGGCTCCGCCCCCTACGAGAGCTACGTACGCTTCGCCGTGCCGTCCGCACCCGACGGGATGGAGCTGGCGAAGGCCCGGCTCACCGTCACCACCAGCGGGGACAGCTACGCGGCCAGCGATGACACCGTCCGGGTCCGCCCCGTCACCGGCAGCTGGACCGAGGCCGGGGTGACCTGGGCCGAGCGGCCCGCGGTCGGCTCGACGGAGCTGGGCTCGCTGGACGGCGCGCCGGAGCGGAGCACGGCCTACGACATTCCGCTCAGCACCGAAGCGGTCGGCGACACGGAGGGCGAGAACCTCGATCTGGCGCTCACCGACACCGGCAGCGACAGCCTGTGGCTGGCGGCGCGCGAGTCCGGGGGCACCGGCCCCAAGCTCACGCTGACTTTCAGGAAGCCGTGAGCGCCCGCAGGGCGGCACCGGCGGCAGCCCTCGTGGCGGCCGTCCTGGTGCTGACGGCCGGCTGCGGCGCGAGCGGCGACGGCGGCGGCGGGGAGGCAGCGCAACGTCCCCGGGCCGAGAAGAGCACGGGGCACGGCGAAGGCCCCACCACCGCGCCGGAGGACGGGCCGCAGTCCGGGGACGGGCAGGAGCGGCGGCCGGAGGACCAGAAGGACACGCAGGACCCGGAAGAACCCCGGGACAAGGACGTGCCGAAGGTCCCGCGCGCCTCGCTCTCCCCGGCCACCGGCTCGTTCACCGAGAAGGAGAAGGAGTATCTGGTCGGCCGGGTGCCGCAGGGGCTGGAGCCCGCCGCGGTGCTGGAGGCCGGGCGCACCGCCTGCGCCCGGCTGCGCAGCACGGCCGAGGCGAGCAGGAAGGACGCGATCAGCGCGCTGAAGTCGGGCGAGATCGACAACGCCGGGCCCGCCGTGCGGCACCTGTGCCCGCAGTTCGAGCCGCTGCTGAAGGCGGCGGGCAGGAGGTGAACCGCCGCGAGCCGCCCCCGGAAGCCACCCGAGAAGTACCGCCCCAGGAAGCTCAGGAAGCTACGGAGAGAGCCCCCGTGCAGAAACTGCCCGTCGTCGTCGCGATACCGACCCGGAACGAGGCCGAGAACATCGCCACCACCGTCCGGTCGGTGATCGACCACTTCGCGCACGTCGTCGTGGTCGACTCGGACAGCACGGACGACACCCGCGCGCTCGCCGCGGCGGAGGGTGCCGAGGTGCTGCCCTACACCTGGGACGGCGGATACCCGAAGAAGAAGCAGTGGTGCCTGGAGCACGTGCACCCGCGGACCGACTGGCTCCTCTTCCTCGACGGCGACGAGACGCCGAGCGCGGAACTGCTGGCCGAGCTGCGGCAGCTCTTCAGTCCGCCGCCCGGGCGCACGCTGCGTCCGGCCGCGTTCGACATCCCGCTCGGCTACTGGTTCGCCGGACGCCGGCTCCGGCACGGCTACACCATCGTCAAGCGGGTGCTGCTGGACCGCACCCGCTGCCGCTTCCCCGAGCCCGACGACCTGGCCGCACCGGGCATGGGCGAACAAGAAGGCCACTACCAGCCGCTGGCCGCCCCGGTGGTCCGGCTGCGCTCCCCCATCGAGCACCGGGACCTCGATCCGGTGCGTACCTGGTTCGAGCGGCACAACCGGTACTCGGACTGGGAGGCGTGGCTGGAGGCACACCCGGTGGTGCGCGAGCAGATCCGGCAGGCCAAGACCCGGCAGGGCCGCCTCTTCCACCGGGCCCCGCTCAAGCCACTGGTGTCCTTCGCCTACGCCTACGGCTGGAAGCGGGGGTTCCTCGACGGCCGGGCCGGGCTGGACTATGCGCTGGCGATGAGCTTCTACCGCTGGCAGATCGGCCTCAAGGCCCGCGAGGCGGCCGCCGGAGGGCCGGGCGCCGTCGGGGAGCCGGGCGCGGTCAGCGCGTCGTCGGCGCCGGACGGGCGCCGGCGGTCCGGTCCCGCACCTGCCCGTACACCTCCCGCAGGGTGTCGACCACCGCGTCGAGGGTGAACCTCTCGCGCGCCAACTGCCAGGCGGCCCGGGACGCGGCGGCACCGGCCTCCTCGTCCAGCAGTTCCAGTACGGCACGGCCGATCCGGGGCCCGTTCTCCGGGTCGTCCGGCGCACTGTCCACCACCCGCCCGGCGCCCGCCGCGGCCACGTCGGGCGCCAGCCCGCTGGTGCGGGTGACGACGACCGGAAGCCCCACCGACAGCGCCTCCAGCACCGAGACGGAGAAGGCGTCCTTGATGGACGGCAGGACATACACCTCGCTCTCGCGCAGCCGCGCGAGCACACCGGCGTGGTCGAGCGCGCCCACGTACTCCAGCGCATGCCCCACCCCCAGCGAGCGGGCGCGCGCCAGCATCTCCCCGGCCAGCGCGCCGGTGTCCGGCCCGGCCAGCACGAACCGCGCCTCGGGGTACTTCGCCAGCACCGTCGGTATCGCCCCGACGAAGTCCTGCGGGCGCTTGCCCTCCTGCACCCGCGCGCAGTACAGGACCGTGGGCGGCCGGCCCGGTGCCCGCCCGGAGCCGCGTGCGGGCTGCGGGGTGACACCGTTGACCAGCCGGTACGCCGGGCCCATCGGCTCCGGCGCCACCACCGCCTCGGTCAGCTCCCGCTCCTGCTCGGTGAGGTGGAGCACGGCGTCGGCCTTGCGCAGGACCCGGCGCAGCCCCAGCACGTCCACGGCCCGGGCCACCCGCTTCTCGGTGGGGTCGATCATCCCGTGCGTCTGCAGCACCAGCGGGCGGCCCAGCGCAGAGGCCAGCAGCGCGACCGGGAGCGTGACCAGGTCGCGCATCAGGTGGACATGGACGACGTCGGCCGAGCGCAGCATGCGCGGCGCCGCCGCCAGCAGCGCGGCCGAGGTGATACCGCTGACCTCGAACCGCGGCAGCAGACGGCGGGCCTGGAAGAGGCGGGCCGGGACACCGTCCACGGTGCGGGGGAGCGGCCGGCCCGCAGGGAATCCGTCGCCGAGCGCCACCAGGGCCGTCTGGTCGCCGCGCGCCCGCAGTCCGCGGCACAGGTTCAGGGCGACCCTGGTGGGGCCGCCGAAGTCGTGGGTGGGCGTATGCAGCGTGACGATGTGCAGCACCTTCAACGGTGTCCCCTCCCCTGGCCGTGCCGATGATATTAGTCGGTACAGCTGCTTTCGCCCCGGTCTTTCATGGTTTTCGCGGCCTGCGCGGCCCCCGCGGGTTCCGCGGGTTCCGCCTCCCGCCGTCGCGGGGCGGCGCCGGCCCCGGGAGCGGCGATGAGCGACGCGGACACCCCGGCCTCCGCGCCGCGGCAGCGGTTCGCCGCGACGGCGCCCCGCGCGGTGCTGTCCCGGGCACTGGCCGTCCCGCTGGTGGCGGCACTCGTCGCCGTCCTGCCCGCGGCGGTCGCCACCCAGCCCGGACCCGGTCCGCACGACGCCGCCTTCTGGCTCCAGTCGGCCACCTGCGCCTACTCCGGCACCCGGCTGGCGGCCATGGTGCTGACCGCGCACCGCCGGCTCATCCAGGGCGCGTTCTGGCTGTTCTGCTACATCGCCATGGGGATCGCGCCGCTGGCCCAGACCGTGCTGGACAGCACGCCGACCCCGGTGGTCGGACCGCGCGCGGACACCGTACTGGCCTCGGCGCTGGTGCTGGCGGGCCTCGTCGCCTTCGACGTGGGCGCCCTGCTGGCCCGCCACCGGCCGCCGCTGCGCAGCCGGATGCACGAGCGCCACCGCCCCGCGGCGGTCGTACGGCCGCGCAGGCTGTACGCACTGTGCGCGGTCGCACTGGCGGGCAGCGGACTGCTGATCGCCCGGCTGGACGGGCCGGGCGTTTTCTTCAGCAACCGGCAGGAGATCAGCGAGACGCTCGGGGGTACGGAGGCCGCCTCGCAGGCGGGCTCGGCGTTCCTGCGCGGGTTCGGCACCGTACCGGCGCTGCTGGCGCTGCTCTTCCTCACCCGCCGGCTGGTGGTCTCCCGCGCGGCGCGCCGCAGACCGCTGGTCCCGGTGCTGTGGCTGGTGATGCTGGCGCTCAACACCGTCGTCAACAACCCGGTCTCCAACCCGCGGTACTGGTTCCTGACGGTGCTGTTCTCGCTGCTGTTCACCGCCTTCCCGCGCAGCCCGGTGATGTACCGGGCCGCGCTGGCGACCGGGGTGGCGGTGGCTCTGGTGGTGTTCCCGTTCGCGGACCGGTTCCGCTACGAGGAGGGCGCCGACCGGCCGCGGCAGGCGACGGACTCGCTGCTGGAGCCGCTGACGATGAAGGACTACGACCAGGCCGGCATGCTCGCCAACACCGTCACCTTCGCCGAGTCGGGCGAGGGCCACAGCTACGGCCGCCAACTGGCTGGCACCGCACTGTTCTTCGTGCCGCGCTCGGTGTGGGACGGCAAGCCGCACGACCCGGGCACCCGGGTGGGCACCTGGATGGGGATGCCCTACCCGAACCTCTCCTCACCGCTGTGGGCCGAACTGTGGCTGGACTTCGGCCCGCTGGGCATGGCACTGGGGTTCGCCGCCGTCGGCTACGGCGCCGCCCGCGCGGACCGGCGCTACGCACGGCGCACCGCTGAGGAGGCCGCGGCGGGCCCCGGCCCGCGAAGGCGGCGGGAGGGGGCCGGGCCGGGAAGCGTGGCGGCGGTGGCGGTGCCGCTGGTCGCCGGCTACAGCTTCATCCTGCTGCGCGGCTCGCTGCTCCAGGCCATGGGCCGGGTGGCCATCGCGGTGCTGTGCCTGCTGTTCGTCACTTCGTTCCGGCAGGACCGGCAGGGTCCACGGGACCGGCAGGGTCCACGGGAGCGGCGGGGCCACCCGCCCCGGCGGGACCGGCTTCCGGCTCCTCGTCGGCCCGGGCCGCCCCAGGGGTCCGGCCGGGACCGGGAGCGGACGGAGCCGGACCGGGCGCGCTGACAGCGTCCGGACCCCCCGCCGTACGCAGCAGCCGGGCCGCGCGCAGCCAACTCGCCGTCCCCTTCGCCGCGGAGCCCAGGCACAGCCCCCAGGCCGCGCCCGGCACCCCGCCCAGCGCGTAGCCGCCCAGCAGGCAGCAGACGGAGGCGACGGAGAAGACGAGCTGGAGGGGCAGCGTCGTGCGCGGCCGCAGCACCCGCAGCGTCAGCAGCCCGCAGGTGCCCAGCGCCATCGCCGCGTACTGGCTGCCGGTCGCGGGCAGCAGCCGGGCCGCGGAGGTCCAGGTGTCGCCCAGCAGCGCGCGCCCGTAGCCGTCCGGCAGCAGCAGCAGAACGGCGGTCCAGGCGGCGGCGACCGCGGCGAGCACGCCTCCCGCGGCGGCCGCGGCACGGGCTGCTCGTCGTCCGCCGCCGGTGCGGTTCAGCAGCGGCGGGCCGAACCCGGTCGCGGCGTTGAACAGCACGTTCATCGGCCCGTAGAGCGTGGTGGCGCCCCGCAGCGCACCCACCGCCAGCGGGTCGGCGAGCAGTCCCAGGCCGATGACGGCCAGTTGGCTGCCCGCGTTGCCCACCCCGAACTCGACGGCGAACCGGCGGCCCAGATGGTCCCGGCGCAGGCAGCGGGCCGGGTCCTGGCCCGCGCCCCGGGTGTGCCGCCCCAGCAGCCACAGCGCCACCGCGAGCGCGGGCAGCGCCGAGACCCCCCAGGCCAGCAGCAGCCGCGCCGCACCGGCGCCGGGTGGCTGGGCGGCGAGCGCGGGCAGGACGGCCGCCAGCCGCAGCACGTCGGCGAGCAGCGCGTACTGGGGCCGGTGCAGGGTGGCGAAGGCGTAGCGGGTGGTCTCCTGCGTCAACGTGAGGGGCAGCACCAGCGCCAGCGCGGCCAGCGCGGTGCCGGTGCGGCCGCCCGCCGCCCACAGCGCGGGCGCGGCGACCACGGCCGGGGCCGCGGCCAGCGCGGTGAAGGCCACTCCCGAACGGCAGGCCCGCGCCACGCGTTCCGGCGCGCCCCGCTCCAGGACGAGGGCCTGGCCCACATAGGCGACGGTGAGGCCGAGGAGCACGGTGAAGACCGTGTAGACGAGGGAGAACGCGGCGAAGGCGTGCACGTCCGACCGGCGCGCCGCCACCACCAGCACGGCGATGTTCGTCGCTGCCGCCACGCCCTGGTCGGCGACGGAGCAGACCAGCGCGGTGCGGGCCCGTGGCATCCGCCGCTCCGGTTCCCGCGCCGGACCGCCGCCGGGGTGCTGCACCCGGATCCCCTCTCGTCAGCCGCCGGAAGCGCTCAACGGTCCAGGACCCGCAGACCGACGCCCTCGCGGACGAACTCCGCGGGATGGGGGCGCGGCGGCAGTCCCCGGTCCGGCGGCGAGGCGGGGCCGGACGCACCGCCGCGCCCGGAGTCGCCGCCGGTGCCCTCGGAGTGCAGGAGCGCACCGAGCACGCAGCCGCCCGCGCCGGCGACCAGCTCCCGCACCCGGGCCAGGTCGTCGCGCCGCACCTCGCGCGGGTCGCAGACGAGCAGGACGCAGTCGACCCGGTCGATGAGCGCGATGGCGTCGGCGTACGACAGCACGGCGGGCGCGAGCACCAGCAGCACGGAGTCGCTGTCGTCGGCGTGCCCGATGAGCTGGCTGACGGCCGAGGAGGTGAGCGCGCGCGGCACCTTGCTGACGCGGTGTCCGGGCACCAGGTCGAAGACGCCCGACTCGCCCGCGTCGATCGGGACGCGGTACCCGGCGGGCCAGCCGATGGTGCCGTGGCCGGGCGCCCGGGCCCAGCCGGGCCGGAGGCCGTCCGCGTGCCGCAGCCGCTCGGTGAGCGAGGGGGTGCGCAGATCGGCCTCCAGGAGCAGCACCTCCTTGCCCATCTCGGCGAAGGAGGCGGCCAGGTTCACGGAGGCGGCCAGCGCGGTGCCGATGCCGCCGCGCGGCGGGACGACCAGGACGCGGCGGCGCCGCGCGAAGGTCTCGTCGTAGGCGAGCCGGAAGGCGACCGAGCGGTACTCCTCGGCGAGCCGGCCGCCGGCCAGCAGCGGACGGGAGCGCGCACGGCGCTCGGCCCGCTTCTCGCGGCGGCGCCCGCGCCGGCGCGGCAGGGTGCCCAGTACCGGCGCGTGCAGGGCGCGCACCACGTCGCCGGGGGTGCGCACGGCGGGGTCGAAGACGAGCCGTACCCAGGCGGCGAGCAGGCCGAGGCCGATACCGACGGCGGCACCGAGGCCGAGCATCAGCGGCAGTCCGGGACCGGCGGGCGCGTCGGGCGGGACGGCCTCGGTGACCACGCGGCCCGGGGTGGTGTCCTCGGCGCGCAGGTCGCTGATGCTGCCGTTGAGTTCGGCGATGCGGCTGACGACGGAGGAGTGCGCGGAGAGCGTGCCGTCGAGCGCGCCCTCCCGGCCGGAGGTGGCGATCTCCTCGGCAAGCCGGTCGCGCTCCTTCAGCAGCGGCTCGCGCTGCTTCTCGTAGGAGTCGACCATGCTCGCCGTGCGCGCCTCGGCGTCCTGCTCGCGGTTGCCGAGGTAGGCGGCGGCGAAGGCGTTGGCGCCGCGCGCCGCGGCCCGCGGGCTGTGCCCGGTGTAGGAGAAGCGCAGCATCCGGGTGTCGGGCGGGTTGGTGACCTGGAGGTCGGCGGCGAGCTGCTGGGGGCGGCGCCCGGAGTCCAAGGCGTCCGCGGCACGTTCGGCGACGACGCTGCTGAGCGCGGTGCGCCGCTCGGAGCCCATGCTGGTGCCGCCGGCGGCCGAGGCGGCGCCGCTGCTGTCGAGGGGCAGCGGGCGCACGGTGATCTCGGTGGTGGCGGTGTAGGAGTCGGCGCCGCTGACGCCGAGCCAGCCGCCGCCCAGGACGCCGAGGGCGATGCCGAGCGCGATCAGCCAGCGGTAGCGCAGGAGTTGGCGGAACTGGTCGCGGAGCAGGTCGGGTTCGTCGTCGGGATGGACGGCCGGGGCCGGATCCCGCTCGTCGCGGCCGGGCACGCCGTGGCCGCTCACGCCGGTCCGCCCTGCTGCCGGACGGCACCCGCCGCGGCGCCCCGCCGCGGACCGGGCCGGGCGCGGGGGCCGGTGCGGTGGCCGCCGGGTGCGGGGGCCAGGGCGCGGGCCTCTTCGAGCAGCGCGGTCAGCCGGGCCAGCGCCGCGGTCCGCCCCAGGTGGCCGGTGGCGTACGCGCGGCCCGCGGCACCGAGCGCGGCGGCGCGGGCGGGGTCGGCGGCCAGGCCGCGGAGGCCGTCGGCGAGCGCCGCGGGGTCCTCGGGCGGTACCAGGACCCCGGCGCCGGAGCGGCGGATCTCGCCCGCGGTGCCGCCGCTTCCGGCGACGGAGGCGAGGACCGGGCGCCCGGCGGCGAAGTAGGAGGTGAGTTTGGAGGGGACGCTCATGTCGAGCACGGAGGCCCGCTGGGTGACGGCCAGCACGTCGGCGGCGGCCAGCACTTCGGGGAAGTCCGCCTCGTCGGCGGGCGGCAGCAGTTCGACGCCGGGCAGCGGGGCCGCCAGCCGGTCGAGGTGGCGGCGCTGGTTGCCGTCGCCCATCAGGACGACGCGTAACCGCTCGCCGCGGAGCAGCCGGGCGGTCCCGATCAGCACGTCCAGGCCCTGTTTGAGGCCCATGTTGCCGGAGTGCAGCAGCACCGTCTCCTCCGGCCGCCAGCCGAGCCGGGAGCGGGTCTCCTCGCGGGGACGGGACGGGGCGGAGATGTGCGTCCAGTTGGGCACGGTACGGATGCGGGAGGCCGGGACGCCGAGCGCGGTGACCCGCTCGGTGAAGCTCTCGTGGATGACGCCCACCAGGGTCGCCGCCGCCAGCACCCGGCGCTCCACGGAGCCGGCGAGGGCGGCCGCCCGGTCGCCGCCGCGGATGCCGCTCTGCGCCGCCCCGGCGCCCATCAGGTCCTGGACGACCGGCACGAACGGCACTCCGGCACGGCGGGCGAGCCGGGCGCCCAGCAGTCCGCCCGCGAGGCTGGGGAGTTGGGCGACGACGGCGTCGGGCGGTCCGCCGAGCCGGGGCGGGGCGAGCAGTCCGTGGGCGAGCACGGACGCCTCGTACAGCGCCCGGCGCGCGGCGGTCTGCCGGGGCGGGACGGTGTGCCTGCGGCGGTGCACCCGGACTCCGCCCCGCTCCTCGGTGGCCCGCCAGACGCCCCGGTAGGCGGGGTCCGTACGCCAGGCGGGGTAGTGCGGCATACCGGCCAGGACGTGCACGTCCCAGTCGGGGCGCGCGGCCCAGTGCTCGGCGAGCTGGGCCGCGTAGGGCCCGATGCCGGCCTGCTCGGGTGCGTAGTTGGTGGACACCAGCAGCACCCGGCGCCCGGATGCCTCCTCGCGCAGCCCACCGGGCGCGGTCCCGTCCCCGGGCACCGCGTCGCCGTTCACCATGGATCCCCCCACAGGTCCGCCGCTCGTTCCCCCGGGGCAGCGTAACGCCTGCCGTGCGTGCATTCGCCGACCTGTGCCTGATTCCCGCCGGTTGTGGTTGCATGCTGCGATGCGCGGCGGCCGGGGAGGGCCGCGGCGCGGTCAACGGCATGCGTCCTGGGGGGACTTCACATGACCCACACGGTCGGCTACGCGCCCGGAGCGTACGACCTGTTCCACGTCGGCCATCTGAATCTGCTGCGGCACGCCCGCTCGCGGTGCGACTACCTGGTCGCGGGCGTGGTCTCGGACGGGATGGCCGAGCGCGCCAAGGGGCGCCCGCCGGTGATCCCGCTCGTCGAGCGGCTGCAGATCGTCCGCAGCATCCGGTTCGTGGACGCGGCGTTCGTGGAGACGGTCCCGGACAAGCTGGAGACCTGGCAGCAGGTCAGATTCGACGTGCTGTTCAAGGGGGACGACTGGCGGGGTACGCCGAAGGGCGAGAAGCTGGAGGCCGACTTCCGTACGGTCGGCGTAGAGGTCGTCTACTTCCCGTACACCATGCATACCTCCAGCACTCAGCTGCGGCGCGCACTCGACGCACTGGCCGCCCCTTCCGGGCCGGCCGCGCCGGTCACCCCGGAGGCGGGGCGGACAGCTCCCGGAACCATTTGACCGCGAACGCGGCGAGGAAGAGCGCGTAGCAGACGAACAGCGCGGCGTACCCGGCGCGGAACAGCCCCGGGGCGCCGAGCAGCAGGAAGACGGCGCAGAAGACCCCGTGGTCCACCGGGAGCAGCGCCACGGCCCGCAGCGTCGAGGGCGGCGCGGCGTCCGGCGGCGGCGCAGCGGCACGAGGGTCGGGCCGGGGCCGGAGCTTGTCGGTGAGCAGCCCGCCGAAGAAGATCAGCACCGCCACGAGCTGGAAGCCCAGCGGCAGCAGCAGCCAGCCCGCGTGCGGCGGTTCCGCGAAGCGGTAGAAGGAGATCAGCACGGCCGAGTGCAATCCGGTGATCTTGGCGCAGTCCACCACGTGGTCCAGCCACTCCCCCGCCGGGCTGCCGCCGCCCCGCAGCCGGGCGAGTTGCCCGTCGGCGGAGTCCAGCGCGAAGCCGACGAAGAGCGCGGCCCAGACGGCCGCGCCCAGCACCCAGGACGGCCGCACCAGCGCCACGCCCACCACCCCGGCGAAGCTGCACCCCGCGCTCAGCAAGGTCACCTGGTTCGGGCTGAGCCCGGCGCGGTACGCGGCGGCCGCGAAGACCCTGCCGAGCGGCCGGTTGAGGTACCGCGAATAGAGCGAGACCCCCTTGGCCGTCTTCTGCGCGCCCTGTAACCGGCGCAGCGCCGTACCGAATGCTGCGGCCTCCGTGGCCTGGACCATGCACGCCCCCTCGGTCGTCCTGCCGCGCATACTGGGCCAGGCACCGCGCGGCACGCCAGACCCCGCAGGGTAGGGTGCCTTCGCCGACAGCACCGGGAGGGTGGGAACAGGTGAAGGGGTTGAGGGCTGGCAAGCCCCCGCGCATACCGCTGGCAGCGGCCGTGACGACCGGAGCACTGCTCGCCTCGCTCACGGGCTGTGTGACCGTGCACGGCGAGAGCGCCGTGGTCCCCGCGCTGAGCGAAGCCGAGGCGGCGAAGGTGCTCAAGACCTTCGTGGCGAAGAACAACCGCGCCAACACCGCCTACGACGCCGGGTTGAACGCCCGGATCGAGACGGGCGCCCTCGGCGCCATCGACCAGGCGGGCCTCAAGTCCCGCAAGGAGGTCCGCCCGAAGGGGAACCCGGACTACCAGCCGCTGAAGCTGACCGACACCCGCTATCTGATCCCCGAACAGGCGGGCTGGCCGAAGTTCTTCGTCACCGACTCGCGCAGCAACCGCAAGGGGCAGGGCCGCTGGCTCTTCGTCTTCCAGCGCCAGCGGGCCGACGGGCCGTGGAAGGCGTCCTACCTCTCGGTCGTCGCGCCCGACCGGATCCCCCGCTTCGCGCGGGACGAGCACGGCCGGGTGCAGGCCGTGCCGGTGGGCGGCGGCTCCGGGCTGACCGTCCCGCCGGACGAACTGAGCAAGCGCTACACCCGCTATCTGCAGGAGGGCGCGGGCGACGACTTCGCCGCCGGGCGGCACACGACGGCGCTGCGCGAGAAGCGGAAGAAGGCGCTCAAGCGGGAGAACGTGCGCAACGAGTTCGCCGACCGGGCCGCGCAGCCGCCGCAGTACGCGCCATTCGGGCTGCGCACGAAGGACGGCGGGGCACTGGTGTTCTTCACCACCCTGCACCACCACAAGCAGACGCTGCCGCGGGGATACAAGCCGCAGATCAAGGACCCGCTGGTGAAGGCGATGATGTCGGGCACGCCGAAGCAGTCGGTGACCTTCGTGCGGGTCTCGGAGCAGGCCGTCACCGTTCCGGCCGAGCAGGCGCGGGGGAAGTCCGGCAGCGGCTCCGGCGGCAAGGTCGACTTCCTGAGCCGCATCGAGGGGCTGACCGCCGCACGCGGCGAGTGAACCCGTCCCGCCGGACCGGGGCCGCCCCCGGCCCGGGTGCGGCACGCGCACCGCACCCGGGCCGCGGAGCCACGGAGCCACCGGCCGGAACGGGGCGCCGCGCGGTGGCGGTCGGCGCCGGGCCTCAGCGCACCGGCCAGGGGGTGTGCTGCTCCAGGCCCTCCACCGTCACGGCGTACTCCGCGCAGGCGTCGGTGAGGGTCTCCAGCAGGGCGAGGGGCTCGGGGAGCGCGTCCCCCTCCTGCGGGGGGCGCAGCCAGTGGACGCCTTCGGCCGTGTCGGGCAGCCGCGAGGGCGGCAGCAGCACATAGCTGCCCCGGCAGTGCCAGCGCAGTCCGGGGTGCTCCTCCATCGTCTCGGGGTGGCTGTCCAGCTCGCAGGGCCACCACTCGTCCTCGTCCTCGGGGGTGCCCCGGGTCTTGGTGAAGAAGAGCATCCGGTCGCCGCCGTGCAGCGCCACCGGTCCCAGCTCCGGTTCGGCGCCGGGGCCCGCCGCCCGCTCCCGCTCCTCCAGCACGGCCAGCGCCGCGTACCCCGCCTCGGCCGGGACGTCCAGCACGTCGTGGGCGCGGCCGGTGGCGGTGATGAAGTTGGCCTCCGGTTCGGCCCGCAGCCAGCGTTCGACCTGGGCGCGGTCGGTGGTGGCCTGGGTCTGCCAGGCGAAGGAGACGGGGTGCCTGCCGGGCGTCGGACAGCCGATCCGCACACAGGAACAGCCGTACCCGGACGGGTGAGCGGCGGGGGCCAGCGGGAACCCGGCCCCGGCGGCCGCGAGCAGGAGCGTTTCACGGTCCCGGGCCGCTTCCGCCGCGGCGGCCGGCCGGTTGCCGCGGCCGCCCCAGCGCCGTCCCCCCGTGCCGCGGCCCTGCGCCGGGGAGCCGGGGTCGGACGGCTCGGCCGTGCCGTGCCCGGCCCGGCGGCGCAGCCATCGGGCGATCCTGCTCTCGCGTTCCATCTACCGCCTCACTCCGCGACCGGGAACCATGAACTCCGAGGGTACGCAGCCCCGCGGCGCGCTGAGGTGGATTCCGCGGATCGCCGATGTCCCCCTGCCATCCTGCTCCTCCCGGCGGCGGCCGCGGCAGCCGGGGTCGGGACGTCACCCGGCGGGACGCCACCCGGCCGGACGCACTGCCCGGCGGTCCGCCCGCTTCGCCCCTAGTTTGGGATCATGGCGACAAAGGCGGCTTTTGCTCCACTGATCTCGTTGTTCACCCTGACTCTCGTCGCGGTACCGGCCGCACCGGCCGCCTCGGCCGCGCCCGCCGGCCGCACCGGCCCCCCGGCCGTCGAGCAGGGGGTCGGCCGCACGGTGGCACCGCGGCTCTCCCGGCTGTCCGGCACCACCGTCACGGCACACCGCGGCGGCGCCCTGGAGGTCCCGGAGAACAGCATGCAGGGAATGGCCGCGACCCGGCGGCGCGGCTACGCACACGTCCTGGACGCCGACATCCGCCGACTGCGCGACGGGACGCTGGTGGCGATGCACGACGACACCCTGGACCGCACCACGGACCAGCACGGCAGGGTCGGCGCACTCGACTGGAAGGCGTGGCAGAAGGTGCGCCTGGCCCCGAAGAGCAGCCTGCCGGGGCAGTGGCGTCCGGAGCGCCCGCCGGCCGCGCGGGAGATCCTCGACCGGTTCGGCGGGGACATCCCACTGATGCTGGAGCTGAAGGACCCCGAGGGGCTGCCGCGGCTCGCCCGGCTGATCCGTGAGCGGCATCTGACCCGCTCGGTGCTGGTGGAGTCCAACGATCCGCGGGTCGCCGCCGCCGCGCACGAGGAGGGCCTGCTGACGGCGGTGTGGCGCTCGGCACGCCAGGCGGCCGGCGACCGCCCCGAGCGCTGGAAGGACTATGTGACGATGCTCAGCATCGACCACCGGGCCGCGGCCGGGGACGTGCGCAGGGCCGTGCGCTCGGGGATCGGCTACGTCTGGTCGCACACGGTCAACACCCGCGCGGCCCGGGACCGGATGCTGAGACTGGGCTGCGAGGGCATCGTCACCGACCGGCCGGGCAGCCTGGCGCCCACCGGGGTGGAGCCGTAGCGGCGGCGTGTGCCGGGCCGGGAGGCCGGCGACGGGAGACCGGCGACGGGAGTCCCGTCCGCCGTGCGGTCCCCGGTGCGGCACGGGGTTCAGTCCGCCGCGGGCCGCGGGGTGAGCGCCCGCAGGACCAGTTCGACCAGCCCGTCGGTGAACTCGTGGGTGAGCGGGCCGGTGCGGTTGAGCCAGCGCTGCTGGAAGGGGCCGAGCAGCAGCTCGACGGCGAGGCCGGGATCCACGTCGGGGTCGATCTGCCCGGCACGCTGCGCGGCGCGCAGCCGCTCCGCGTACAGCTTCCGGCCCGGGTCCTGGAGCCGGACGGCGAACTGCTCGGCCAGCTCCGGGTCGGCGGCCGAGGCGACGGCGAGTGCGCGGTAGGGCGCCTCGAACCCGGCGTCGGAGAACTCGTCCGCGGTGGCCCGCAGCACCGCCTTGAGGTCGGCCTCGAGGTCTCCGGTGTCGGGCAGGCCGCCGTGTTCCTCGGTGCGGACCAGGTCGGTGAACGCCTCCAGCAGCACGGCTGCCTTGGAGGGCCACCAGCGGTAGATGGTCTGCTTGCCGACTCCGGCCCGCGCTGCGATCGCCTCGATGGTCAGCCTGGGATACCCGACCTCGCCGACCAGTTCGACACTGGCCCGCAGGATCGCGGTGCGGGAGTGCGCGCTGCGGCGGGAGACACCGGGATTCTTCGGGGTCGCGGAGGGCATGCCCCGAATCTAGCAGCGAGTCGAGACGAAACGAACCGTCTTGACAAGAGGGGGTGGCCCATCCATCCTCGCCAAAGACGAGACGATACGTGTCGACTCGTCAGAGATCCGGCAGGAGAGGAGACGCTCATGAGCAAGGGACGCGGCGGGAGGATGCTCGGGGTCGGCGGTGTCCGCACCCACCTGTCCCGCGGCCGGCTCCCCGGCAGCGGGGGCGCCCCAGGGGCTCCCGCGGGCGGGAGCGACCCGTCCGCGCAGAAGCGTGAACTGCTGCGCAGACTCCGGGAGTCCCGCAGGTGACCCGCCCGCCGCCGGGCACTCACACGTACTTGACCGGCAATCCACACGAACAGGCTCCCCAGGGAGCACCATGGGCGCACCGCATCACGCACGTTCCCTGAGGAGCCTGAGATGTACGCAACCCGTCGCTATCTGATGTGTCCTCCGTCCCACTTCCGTGTCACCTACTCCATCAACCCCTGGATGGACCCCGGCAAGCCCGTGGACCTGCCCCTCGCGCTCGCCCAGTGGGAGGCGCTGCGCGACCGCTACCGCGCCCTCGGGCACACCGTCGAACTCCTCGACCCGGTACCGGAGCTGCCCGACATGGTGTACGCCGCCAACGGTGCGACCGTCGTCGACGGCCGCGTGCTCGGCGCCCGGTTCGCACACCCCGAACGCTCCGGGGAGGCGGCCGCACACCGCGACTGGTACCGCGCGCACGGCTTCGGCGACGTCACCGAGCCCGCGCACATCAACGAGGGCGAGGGCGACTTCGCCGTCACCGCCTCCTGGCTGCTGGCCGGGCGCGGCTTCCGCAGCAGTCCGCTCTCCCACGGCGAGGCCCAGGAGTTCTTCGGGCGCCCGGTCATCGGCCTCGACCTGGTGGACCCGCGCTACTACCACCTCGACACCGCGCTGTGCGTACTGGACCCCGAGGCGGAGGACGTGATGTACCACCCCGCGGCCTTCTCCCCCGGCAGCCGGGCCGTGCTGGCTCGGCTGTTCCCCGACGCGCTGCTCGCCGAGGAGCCCGACGCGCTCGCCCTCGGCCTCAACGCCGTCAGCGACGGACGGCACGTCTTCCTGCCGGAGGCCGCCACCGGCCTCTTCGCGCCCCTGCGGGACCGCGGCTACGAGCCCGTACCGGTGGACCTGACCGAACTGCTGAAGGGCGGCGGCAGCGTCAAGTGCGTCACCGCAGAACTGCGGTCCTGACCGGCCCCGCTGACCGGTCCCGGGCGGCCCCAGGCAGCCACGGGCCGTCCCGGCCGGGGGCGGCGGAGCCGTACCGCGCGGTCACCACGGGTCGCCCCAGGCGGCCTTGCGGGCCGCGCGGTAGTCGGCGCCCGCCCGCTTGGTGACGGGACGGCGGTGCACGGCGCCGCCGTCCTCGCACAGGTCCAGCAGCACCTGCCCCTTGCGGAGCTGCGGCCTGCGGACGATCCGGGCGCCCGCGGGGGCGCCCGGCACCGTCTCCCGCACCGCCGCCACATAGCTGAACTTCTCGTCCTCGTACGGCAACTCCCCGCCCTTCACCCGGCGGTGCAGCGAGGAGCGGGCTACCCGCACCGCGAAGTGGCACCAGTCCTGGCCGGGCACCAGCGGGCAGGTCCCGTCGTGCGGACACGGCGCCAGCACCCGCAGCCCCGCCCCCAGCAGCGCGTCCCGGGCCGCGCGGATCCGCAGATAGCCCTCCGGGGTGCCGGGCTCCACCAGCACCACGGCGCCCCGCGCCGCGCGCGCCGCCGCGTCCACCACGGCATGCCGGTCCTCCTCGGAGAGCTCCCCCAGCACGTAGGAGACGGTCACCAGATCGGCGGACGCCGGCTCCGGCAAGCCGCCACCCGCCGTACCGCCGCCACCGCGCAGCGAGCCGCGGCGCCACTCGGCCCCGCGCAGCGCCGCCGCCCCGGACGCCAACTCGCGGCCCAGCGCGAGGGCCGGCTCCGCCCAGTCGACGACGACCGTCGCACGGGCCGCCCGCTCCGTCGGCCACACGCGCTCGGCCGCCCACACCGCGGCGCCCGTGCCACCGCCCACGTCCAGGTGGCTGCCGGGTGTCCAGTCCCCGGCGCGGTCGGCCAGCTCGGCCAGCGCGGCGGAGGCGGCGGCGAAGGTGGCGGGCATCCGGTAGGCGGCGTAGGCGGCCGCGTCGGCGGCGTGCCGCAGCACGGGCGCGCCGGTGGGGGTCTCTCCGCGGTAGTGGGCGATCAGCCGCTCGACGGCGCCCGACGCCTGCCGCGCGGGCAGCCCGTCCAGCGCTGCGGCGAGCGCGCCGCGCAGTTCTTGCTCGATCACTTCACCAGTGTAGGAAGTCCGCCGGCGGCGGCCTCCGGCGCCGGGCGCCGCCGGGGCCCGCCGGGCGCTGACCGCAGGGCCCGGCGGGGGCGCGCTCACCGCACGGCGCGGGCCAGCAGGCTGGCCGCGGCGGCGCGCGGTGCGCTGTCGGGGGGCCGGCGCACCGGGTGCACGGTGTTGGCGAGGAGCACCAGGAAGGTGTCCGTCACCGGGTCGAGCACCAGGCTGGTCCCGGTGAAGCCGGTGTGCCCGGCGGCCCGGGAGCCGGGCCCGTCGAGCTCACCCATGAACCAGGGGGCGCCGGTGCGGAAGCCGAGGCCCGGCGGCTCCAGGAGCTGGGCGGCCGAGGCGGGCGCCAGGATGCGGGCGGGCCCGTAGGAGCCGCCCGACAGCAGGGTGCGGCACAGGACCGCGAGGTCGTGGGCGGTGGAGAAGAGCCCGGCGTGCCCGGCCACGCCGCCCATGGCGTAGGCGTTCTCGTCGTGGACCCGGCCGTGGACCAGGCCCCGGTTGAGCTTGGCCCAGGGTCTTCGCATGTCCTCGGTCGCGGCGATCCGGTTGCGCCAGGTGCGGGGCGGGTTGAAGCGGGTGTGCCGCATCCCGAGCGGTGTGGTGATGCCCTCCCGCACCAGCACGTCCAGCGTCCGGCCCGTCACCTGGTACAGCACGCTCTCCAGCAGCAGCAGGTTGAGGTCGGAGTACAGGCGGGTCGAGCCCGGCTCGGTCAGCGGCTTCTCGGCCCAGAGCAGCTCCGCGTGCTCGGCGGTGTTGTGCTCGTAGAAGGGCAGCTCGGCACGGAGCCCGGAGGTGTGGGTCAGCAGGTGGCGGACGGTGATGCCGTGGTCGGTGACCGGCGCGGCACCCGCCTGGAGGTGGTCGGCGACGAGCGCGTCCAGTGCGAGCGCGCCGCGCTCGATCTGCTGGAGGGCGGCGATGGCGGTGAACAGCTTGGTGAGCGAGGCGAGGTCGAAGACCGTGTCCACCCGCATGGGCAGCCACTCCTGACGCGGCAGCTCGACCGGGAGCCCGGCGGCGGGATCCCAGGCGGCGTACCGCAGCGCCCAGCCGGTGGCGTGCTCCAGGGCGACGCAGGGCCCGCGGCCGGCCAGCACGACGGCACCGGCGCACCAGCCCGCGGCGGGCAGCGCGTCGGTGCTGTCGGCCAGCGCGGCCAGCCGTCCGTGATCGAGCCCGGCCTTCTCCCGGAAGCGGCGCCGCGCCTCGGCACCGCCCAGGGAGGCCACGCTCCTCAGTCTCGTACGCGCCATGGGCGGCAGAGTGCCACGAAGGCGAGAGCGGCGAGGGTGACGGCACCGAACTGGACCAGCGCCATGGGCACGGCGGTCTGCTCGCCCGCCACGCCGACCAGCGGGGAGGCGACCGCGCCGACGAGGAACTGCGAGGTGCCCAGCAGCGCCGAGGCCGAGCCCGCCGCGTGCGGGGTGCGCATCAGGGCCTGGGAGTTGGCGTTCGGCATGATCAGCCCCATCCCGGACATCAGCACGCACAGCGCGGTGGCCAGCGGCGCCAGCCCCACGTGCCCGAATGCGCCGGTGGTCATCACCAGCAGCGCCACGGTCGCGGCCCCGACCATGCACAGCCCGAAGGCGAGCACCCGGTCCAGGGACACCCGGCCGACCAGGACCTTCCCGTTGAGCTGCCCGAAGGCGACCAGCCCGATGGAGTTGACCATGAACAGCAGGCTGAAGGTCTGCGGCGAGGCACCGTAGATCTCCTGGACGACAAACGGCGAGGCCGCGACGTAGGAGAAGAGCGCCGCGAACGCGAGGCTGGAGGCGAGCAGGTACCCGCTGAAGACCCGGTCGGCGAGCAGCCCGCGCATGGTGCGCAGCGCGTCCGGCAGCCCGCCCTTGTGCCGGCGTGCGGCCGGCAGCGTCTCGGGCAGCTTGCGCAGCACGACGAGGACGAGCAGCAGGCCGATCCCGGCGAGGATGCAGAAGACGCCGCGCCAGTCGGTGAAGCGCAGCACCTGGGCCCCCAGGACGGGGGCCAGGACCGGCGCGGTGCCGGAGATCAGCATGAGAGTGGAGAAGAACCGCGCCATGGCCAGCCCGTCGTACAGGTCGCGGACGACGGCGCGGGCTATCACCACCCCGGCGGCGCCCGCGAGTCCCTGGGCGAGCCGGAAGCCGGTGAGAGTGGCGGCAGTGGGAGCCAGCGCACAGGCGAGGCTCGCCAGGATGTAGCAGCCCATGCCGACCAGCAGCGGGCGGCGCCTGCCGAAGCGGTCGCTCATCGGCCCCGCGACGAGCTGGCCCACGGCCAGCCCGACCAGGCAGGCGGTGAGGGTGAGCTGCGCGCCGGCGGCGGGGATGTGGAGCGCTCCGCTGACCTCCGGGAGGGCCGGGAGGTACATGTCGATGGAGAGGGGCGGGAGCGCGGTCAGCCCGCCGAGGATGAGGGTGAGCAGCAGCCCGGCACGACGGCGGCGGGTCAGTTCGGGGCCGGCGGGTGGGACGGTGCCCGCACCGGGGGCGGTGCCGGACCCGTCGGCGGTGCGGGCCGCCGGGGCGGTGACGGACGCGGCTTCCCGGTCGGTACGGGTACTGCGGGCGGACGGCGCCGCGTGGTGCGGGTGCTGCGGGTGCTGTGGGGCGTCGGCGGGTACGGCGGCCGGTTGCTGGGGGCCGGTCTTGGACATGCACCTCTCCAGGAGATTGTCACGGACCCGAACATTCTCCCAGGAATTCCGGTACGGGCCCACACGTTTGTTCTCCCTCCCGTTCCTCTCCCGGGCGCGGGACCGCTGGCCGCGCAGCCGGCGCCGCCCGCCGGACAGGCCCGCGTACGCTGCGCCCATGACGCGCGAGAATCACCCGGCCCAAGAGGCACACCAGGCGGCACAGGCGGGCGACGCACCGGGCTCCCGGACCGCCGAGGGGGCCGCGCGGACCGCCGGGGGGCCGACCCGGAGAGCCGCCGAGGTGCCGACCGCCGGCACGGCCCTGGTGACCGGAGCCGGCTCCGGGATCGGCCGGGCCGTCGCCCTCACCCTCGCCGACGCGGGCTGGACGGTCGTGCTGGCCGGCCGCCGCCGGGGCTCGCTGGAGCAGACCGCGCAGCTCGCCGGGGGCGCCGCCACCCGGTGCGTCCCCGCCGACGTCACCGATCCGACCGCCGTCACCGCGCTGTTCGACTCCGTACGGGAGCACGAGGGCCGACTCGACCTGCTGTTCAACAACGCGGGCACCTTCGGCCCCGCCGTACCGCTGGCGGACCTCTCCTTCGAGGACTGGCGCGCCGTCGTGGACGTCAACCTGCACGGCGCCTTCCTCTGCGCCCAGGCCGCCTTCCGGCTGATGAAGGACCAGCAGCCGCGCGGCGGCCGGATCATCAACAACGGCTCGATCTCCGCCCACGCCCCGCGGCCCGGCTCGATCGCCTATACCGCCACCAAGCACGCGATGACGGGCCTCACCAAGTCGCTGTCCCTGGACGGCCGCGCCCACGATGTCGCCTGCGGTCAGATCGACATCGGCAACGCCGCCACGGAGATGACGGCCGCCATGTCCCAGGGTGTCCCCCAGGCCGACGGGAACCGTGCCCCGGAGCCGACCATGAACGCCGACGACGTGGCACGCACCGTCCTGCACATGGCCTCCCTGCCGCTGGAGGCCAACGTCCAGTTCGCCACCGTGCTGGCCACGAAGATGCCGTACATCGGCCGGGGCTGAGCGGCTTCCCGGACCGGGCCGCGGCAACCGCGGGCGGCCGGCGGTGGAGACACCGGCGGGAGCGTGCCGCGCCCGGCCGCGCCACGCGGGTGCCGCCGGTGCCGTCCGGGGTGTGGCCATCGGCCGCCGGGGCGGAGAGACTCGGCGCGCAGCGACCCGCGAAGGAGCCCGCACGTGACCGACCCCGCACCCCCGCCGGAGAACTTCGCCGGCTACCAGAACGAGATATACCTGCACGGCCTCGAGGGCCGGGTACCGCCCTTCACCACGGACGCCACCGGGCTCGGCGCCTCGGCCCGCGAACGGCTGGACGCGGGCGCCTTCGGCTACGTCGCCGGAGCCGCGGGCTCCGGTGCCACGCACCGCGCCAACCGCGAGGCGTTCGACCACCACCGCCTGATCCCGCGGATGCTCACCGACGCCACGGACCGCGACCTGCGGACGCGGGTTCTGGGCACCGCCATGCCCGCACCGGTCGTCCTCGCCCCCGTCGGCGTCCAGTCGATCCTGCACCCGGACGGCGAGACGGCGACGGCCCGCGCCGCCGCCTCGCTCGGCCTGACAGCGGCCCTGTCGACCGCCTCGTCCTACTCGCTCGAGGAAGTGGCCGAGGCGGGCGGGAGCGCTCCGCGCTGGTTCCAGCTCTACTGGCCGAACGACGACGAGGTGTGCGTCAGCATCCTGCGGCGGGCGCGCGACGCCGGCTACAGCACGCTGGTCGTCACCCTCGACACCTGGACGCTGGCCTGGCGCCCGCAGGACCTGGACCAGGCGTATCTGCCGTTCATCCGCGGAGTCGGCACCGCCATCCCGTTCTCGGACCCGGTCTTCCGGGCGGGCCTGGACAAGCCCCCGGAGGAGGACCTGGGCGCCGCGGTGCTGCGCTGGGTCCCGATGTTCACGGGGACCGACAAGTCGTGGGACCGGCTGCCGTTCCTGCGGCAGCACTGGGACGGTCCGATCGCCCTCAAAGGCATCCAGCACCCCGACGACGCCCGCCGGGCCGCCGACGCGGGCATGGACGGCGTGATCGTCTCCAACCACGGCGGCCGCCAGGTCGACGGCGCCATGGCCTCCCTCGACGCGCTCCCGGGCGTGGTCCGGGCGGTGGAGGGCACCGGCCTGGACGTCCTGTTCGACTCCGGTGTCCGCACCGGCTCCGACGCCCTCAAGGCGCTCGCGCTCGGCGCCAGCGCGGTCCTGCTCGGCCGGCCGTTCGCCTACGGGCTGGCGCACGGCGGCGAGGACGGCGTCCGGCACGTGCTGTGCTCGTTCCTCGCCGATCTGCACCTCACCCTGGGCCTGTCCGGCCACCGCACACCGGACGAACTGACCCCGGACGACCTCTGGCACCGCTGACCCCGCGGTGCCGGGCCCGCGGGGGGACGACTGCGGTGTGCCCGGCCGCTCTCCCCGCCGGGCGCCCGCACCGCTCCCAGCCCGGCGGCGGGTACGATGGAGCACACGGCGGACGAGCCGGCCGGGCGGCCGCGTCGGGGGTGCCGAGCACCCTCGCCGAGGAACGTCCGGGCTCCACAGGGCAGGATGGTGGGTAACGCCCACCCGGGGTGACCCGCGGGACAGTGCCACAGAAAGCAGACCGCCGGGCCCGTCTTCGGACGGCAGTCCGGTAAGGGTGAAACGGTGGTGTAAGAGACCACCAGCGCCCAGGGTGACCTGGGCGGCTCGGTAAACCCCATCCGGAGCAAGGTCAAGAGGGGCCGCGGCGCGGCCCTGCGCGGATGTTCGAGGGCGACCCGTCCGAGTCCGCGGGTGGACCGCACGAGGCCGGTGGCGACACCGGTCCCAGATGGATGGCCGCCACCCCGGCCGCCGCGAGGCGGCCGAGGCCACAGAACCCGGCGTACAGGCCGACTCGTCCGCCCCCTCCCGGCACTCTGCCGGGCAGGGCTGGTATCCGGCCGGCGACCGCGACCCGCGCATACGCACTCAACCGCGAGGGCATCGACTACGCTGACACCCGTCGCATGGCCTGCGTCCACAGTTCGGGCCCGGCTGAAGCTCGCCGTCCCGTTCCCGCTGGACCTCGACCTCCATGCTCCGGTGCCCTGACGCCCGGCCCACCACACTCGTCCCGGTCTGCGCGCACCGCTCGCGACGCGCACGGTCCTGGCCCGCACGCGGCAGACCGCCGAGCGGCTCCTTCCGAGGCGACCCGGTGACCCGGTGACCAAGTGGCCGCCACGGGTCGATCTCTCGCAATTCGAGGCAGGCGAGCGCCACACAAGACTAGGCGCTGATCGTGCGCAGGAAGTGGTCGGCGTCCGCGGGCTCGCCGAGGCGGCCGACCTGGATCCAGGATCCGTCGGCGAAGCGGATCCTGAACGTGGCGAATCCGCGCGGCTGGCCCGCCTCGCCTTCGGGCCGGGCCTCCCCGAGCGGGAACTCCGCAACGGGCACGAAGTCCCCGGCCTTCATGGGTGACAGCCTGCGGCGCGGGGAGGCGGCCACGCAGATGCGGTCGTGCGCCAGCATGACCAGCCGCCGGGGGTTGGGCGAGTGGCCGTACCAGCGCAGCAGAAGCCGGCCGGCGGTCAGGTTCCAGTCGCCGTCGAAGACGCCGTCGGCCGGATCGTCCTCGCGGTCGTCCGCAGCGCCCCGGTCGCGGGTGGAACGCCGCGGTCCCGCGCTCCCCGTCCCCGGTGTGCGGTCGGTCTTCCTGCCGAGCTTGTCGATCAGCATCATCGGCACGACGACGAAGAAGAACACGACGGCGCCGACGTACAGCAGCCAGTGGTGCCCCGGCTTCAGCCGGCCGTTGCCGGCGGCGCGGTGCACATCCTTCGGCGGTACCGGAAGGGGCTTGTGGATCTCGCACCAGACCAGCGCCACGGGCTGCTCGCCGAGGATCGCCCGCGCCCGTCGCTGCACCTTGCGCTTCGCCATGCCCGACATCGTAGACAGAGCCGCCGGTGGCCCCCACGCCTGCCCGGAGAGCGTCGGCGCCGGGGGCCGGGCACGCGACAGCCCGCGCGCCCGGCCGTGCTCGGCTGCCCTCAAACCCCCTGGACCCGGGGGCGTTCCGTTCCTGGTGGTGCTCGGGCCGGCGAGCGTCCGCCGCGCCCGGCCCCTCGCCGTCCGTTCGCAACGACGCCGCAGGGGGGACCGCGTCGGTGTCCCCGTCAGGCTGCTCGCGTCTCCCGGACGGTCGGGGTCACTCCCCCGGCCCGGCCGGAGCGGCGGGTGTCATGAGGGCGTTGACCTCGGCGTAGGGAATCGCGTCGGCGCCGAAGGTGAAGGTGCCCGACTCCTGGATCTCGCGGGCCGCGCGGACGACGGCGCCGAGTGCGGCGCGGGAGAGCGCGGAGCCCACGCTGATCCGGCGCACGCCCAGCGCACCGAGTTCGCGCACGCTCAGCCGCAGGGCGGGCGATCCCATCAGGACGTTCACCGGGCAGCCGACGGAGGAGCAGACCGCGCGGATCGCGTCGGCGTCCGGCAGGGCGGGCGCGTAGAGCACATCGGCGCCCGCCTCCTCGTACGCCTGGAGGCGGCGGATGGTGTCGGGCAGGTCGGGCCGTCCCTGGAAGAAATTCTCGGCGCGGGCGGTGACGGTGAAGGGGAAGTCGAGTTCCCGGGCGGCGGCCACGGCCGCGGCGACCCGCTCGGCCGCCTCTCCCAGGGGACGGACGGGGTCGTCGTCCCGGCCGGTGAAGTCCTCCACGGAGCCCCCGACCAGACCGGCCGCGGCGGCGCGCCGGATCGTCTCGGCGATGTCGTCGGGCGTCTCGCCGAAGCCGCTCTCCAGGTCGGCGGAGACCGGCAGCGGCGTGGCCTCGACGACGGCCCTGGCGTTGTCGAGGAGCACGTCCCGGGTGACGCGGCTGTCCGGCAGTCCGCGGGCATGCGCCAGGCCCGCGCCCGTGGTGGCCAGCGCCGCGAAACCGAGCCCGCTCAGGACACGTGCGGTCCCGGCGTCCCACGGGTTGGGCACCACGAAGGGGTCGGGCCCCTCGTGCAGCGCCCGGAAGGTGACGGCACGGCGGTACTGGTCGGGGACGGCCGCGGACTGCTGCATGGTGGGCCCTCTCTGCGGTGCGCTGGTTGGCTGTGGGCACTGCTCCGGGACGCCGCCCGGACGCGGACGTGCACCCCGGCGGCAGCGGCCGGCCCGGGTGCGGCCCGGGTCACTCGGCGTCGAGGTCGACGCGGACGGTCAGCAGGTCGGTGCCCACTACACGGACCACGGCGCTGTTCAGCCGCGGCAGCGCGGCGAGGCGGGCGTACGGGTCGTCGTCGGGGAGGAGGCGGGCCGTCCCGGTGTACCAGCGGCCGGAGACCCGGACCCGCACCCGCGGGTCGGCGCGGATGTTGCGCACGTACTGCGCCCGGTCGCCGTGTTCGGACACCAGCCAGAACCGTCGCCCCTCGCGGCGCCCGCCGACCGGTGTGCGGCGGGGGACACCGCTGCTGCGGCCCGTGGTCTCCAGCAGGGCCTGACCCGGCATCCGGCGGGAGAGCGGATTGACCACATGGCGCTGAAGCGCTGTGACGGCCCGGAACTTCGCCGCACTCCCCTTGCCCGCGGCTCCCGCCATGCGCGTTCCTTCCTTCGTCCGCCGAGCGGCCCCGCCGCGCTGTCGGCGGGGCCTTCCGTCCACACGCAGCCAGCATGATGGTTACGGATGTCCAGGAGTCTGCCACCGGCCACTGACAACGGCTCCGGAACGGCGACCGGCGCCGGCAGCCACCTGCACCGGCACGGCTACCTTCGCCGGCACCGTCCCCCGCGAAGGCCCGGCCCCGGATCCGGGCCGGGGGCATCCCCGGGGCGGCGCGGCCCCCGGCTCCGCCCCCCTTCCGGGGGCGGATGGTCGCCGCTTTCCGAGGAATGTGCAGCCGCCGCGTCCCGTCGGCGCTCCCGGGTCCCGGGCGGCTGTCAGGGGTGCGGGCCGCTGCCACGGGTGCGGGCCGTTGGCCAAAGTTGCACTCTGGAGTTATGACCCCTCCGATCGTCGTCCACCCTCCGTCGCAGACCGGCGGACGGAAAGTGACCGCACACACCGAGAGCCTCGGCTTCGCGCACCGGCCCGAGGACGTCGTCGAGTTCCTGCGCCGCGCCGGTCTCGACCCCGCCGAGATCCAGCTCGACGATCCCAACCTGATCGAATGGCGCGGCGGCGGCCCCGACGTATGGCGGTGACCCTCCGCGGCGCGAACCGGGCGCCTTCCGCACGTGCGAGCCTCCGCGGCGCGAGGGGCGGGCACCGGCGGGGCCGCGTGCCGCCCGCGGAACGCGGGGCCGGGCGTACGGAACAAGAGGCAGGTGTGCGGCCGATTCGGGCACCGGAGTACCGTCGGGTGCGCCCCCGGGCCGCGAAGTGAGGAGCTTGATCACACCATGCCGCCAACGCCGACTCCCCTGCCGATGCCGTCGCACGTGCCGTCCGGACGGGGCAAGCAGGGCCAGCAGGGCCCACCGGAGCAAGGCAACCGCACCGCTCTGGTCGAGGACCTCATGGAGCGCTTTCCGCATATCCCGCGGGAGGCCGTACTGAAGGAGGACCTGCTCCGCGGCGGGATGGCCTTCGACGACTCGGCGCTCAGCGACACCGCCGACCAGGCGACGGGCGAGATCAAGCCGAAGTCGTACTTCATCTTCTCCTTCGACCACCGCACCCTGCCCGAACTGGGCGAGGCCGCGCTGCGGCGGCCGCCGGAGGAGGTCGTGCTGACCGGAGGTCCGTACGACCTGAGCCGCACCGTGGTCTCCGTACGGGTGAACCCGAGCTCGCCCTATCGGGTGCGGGCCGGCGAGGACGGCGCACTCGGCCTCTACCTGGACGGGCGGCGGATCGCGGATGTCGGCCTGCCGCCGATGCCGGAGTATTACCGGCACACGCTCGCCAACGGAAAGTCCGTGATGGAGGTGGCGCCCACCATCCAGTGGGGCTACCTGATCTATCTGACGGTCTTCCGGGTGTGCCAGTACTTCGGCGCCAAGGAGGAGTGCCAGTACTGCGACATCAACCACAACTGGCGCCAGCACAAGGCCGCCGGGCGCCCGTACACCGGGGTCAAGCCGGTCGAGGAGGTGCTGGAGGCGCTGCAGATCATCTCGGACCACGACACGCTCGGCGCCTCGCACGCCTACACCCTCACCGGCGGCTCCATCACCTCGCAGGTCCAGGGCAAGGACGAGGCGGACTTCTACGGGCAGTACGCGCAGGCCATCGAGGAGCGCTTCCCGGGCCGCTGGACGGGCAAGGTGGTGGCGCAGGCGCTGCCCAAGGACGACGTCAAGCGGTTCCACGACCACGGCATCCGCATCTATCACCCCAACTTCGAGGTGTGGGACAAGCGGCTGTTCGAGCTGTACTGCCCCGGCAAGGAGCGCTACGTCGGCCGTGAGGAGTGGCACCGCCGCGTGCTCGACTCGGCGGACGTCTTCGGGGCCCGGAACGTGATCCCGAACTTCGTCGCCGGGGTGGAGATGGCCGCGCCGTACGGCTTCGACACGGTGGACGAGGCCATCGCCTCCACCACCGAGGGCCTGGATTTCTTCATGTCCCACGGCATCACCCCGCGCTTCACCACCTGGTGCCCGGAGCCGACGACCCCGCTGGGCAGGTCGAATCCGCAGGGCGCCCCGCTGGAGTACCACATCCGGCTGCTGGACGCCTACCGCTCCGCGATGCAGCGGCACGGGCTCTCCTCGCCTCCCGGTTACGGTCCGGCGGGCGCGGGCCGCGCGGTCTTCTCCGTCAGCTCGTTCATGGACACCCTGCCGGCCGAGGAGGGCGCGCCGGTGGCGTGAGACGGACCGCCCGTCACCGATGATTTCCGCCGAGGGCCCCGGTCCCTCCTCCAGCAGGAGGGACCGGGGCCCTCGGCACGCGCGGACCGGAGGCGCCGGCACGCGGGGAAGAACTCGGAGGCGAGGACCATGGCCAAGCTGACACTGACCACGATGCTGTCGCTCGACGGTGTGATGCAGGGGCCCGGCGGTCCCGGGGAGGACCCGCGCGACGGGTTCGACCTCGGCGGCTGGGTGGTGCCCTACGCGGACGCGGGGATGAGCGAGGTCGTCGGCGACTGGTTCGGCCGTGCGGGCGCCTTCCTGCTGGGGCGGCGCACCTACGAGATCTTCGCGGCGTACTGGCCGCAGGTCGGCGACGAGGAGGACCCGGTGATCGCCCGCCGGCTGAACTCACTGCCCAAGTACGTCGCCTCGACCACGCTGCGGAACCCCGCGTGGCAGGGCAGCACGGTGCTCGGGGGCGACGTGCCGGAGGCCGTGCGGGAGCTGAAGCGGCAGCCGGGCGGCGATCTGCAGATCCACGGCAGCGGCGTGCTGGCCCGGTCGCTGATGGCGCACGGCCTGATCGACGAGTACCGGCTGCTGGTCTTCCCGGTGGTGCTGGGCAGGGGCCGGCGGCTCTTCGCGGAGGGCGGCGTGCCCGCGGCGCTCGCGCTGGAGACCGCCGAGGCGCTGCCCTCGGGCGTCACGATGCAGACCTACACCCCGGCGGGGCGGCCGGCGTTCGGATCGTTCTGAGCGCCGCCGGCCGGCCGCCCGCCGTTCGGCGGGGCGGGTCCGGCCCCGGTTCAGCGGCCGGTGGCGCCGTCGGTCTGCTCGCGGAGGATGTCGGCGTGCCCCGCGTGCCGGGCCGTCTCCTCGATCATGTGCACGAGGATCCAGCGCAGCGTCGGCGGCGGGGTCTCGCGCAGGGAGCGCGCCCCGGGCCGGTCGAGGTCGTCGCAGTCGGCGACGATCGCGTCCGACGCGCGGATCGCCTCCTGGTACGCGGCGATCAGCGACTCGCCGGTCTCGGCGTGCTCGGGCGGCGCGTCGTCGTCGAGGAGTTCGCCCTGCCCTGCGTACGCATGGCCGAACCAGTTGCGCTCCACCAAGGTCAGATGCCGCACCAGGCCCAGCAGGCTGGTCCCGGAGGGCACACCCGGGGCGAGGCCGACCTCGTCGGTGAGTCCGGCGGCCTTGGCGATCACCGCCTCGCGCAGATACCGCAGGAACGCCAGCAGGGTTTCCTTCTCGCCACCCGCCACGGCAGGGGGCCTTACATCGCCACGCGCGGAAAAGCCGGTCACATCAGTCATGCCGCCGACTGTAACCAGAATTGGCTGGCGGGGCTGCGGTGGTACTGGTTGGCTTCCAGGGTGACCGCCACCCGCACTCCGCCGCCGTACGGCGCGGCCGGTCGTCACCGGTGGCCCTGCTCACCCGCCCGCGGGGCGGGACGCACCGCCGCACGGTCCGCTGCCGGCCCGCGCCGCCGGTCCGCACTCCGGTTACCGGAAGGAACCACGTCACCCGACGGTCCGTCCCCTCCCACGGCGGAGTCGATCTTCGTCGAGGAGCGGTGGGACGAGCGGAGCAAGGGGCGGCGCACATGCCGGGAACGGCGGCGGGGGCGGGGCGCGGACTGCCGCGGGACCGGGACGACGAAGCGGCGCGGAGCGCGGCGGGGAGCGCGACAGCGGCCAGGGGGACGCGGATGACGGAGTGCGGGACGGGCCCGGGGAACGGGACGGACACGGCGGACGTGGGAAACGCGGGAAGTGCAGGGGGCTCAGGGGGCGCGGGGGAGACCGCGGACACGGCCGGCAGGACGAGCCCGGCGAGCGCAGCCGGCCCGGCCGACGCGGCGAAGCCCGGGAGCACGGCGAGCACAGCGAACGCCGGGGCCACGGCGGACACCACGAGCGCGGCGTGGAGGGCGCTCGGCAGCGGGCTGGACGGAACGTTGCTGCGCCCCGGCGACAGGGACTTCACCGCGGCACGCAAGCTGTTCAACCCGCGGTTCGACGCGGTGCGCCCGGCCGCGGTGGCGTACTGCGCGGGGCCCGGCGACATCGCCGAGTGCCTGGCGTTCGCGCGGCGCAACCGGATACCGGTGTCGGTACGCAGCGGGGGCCACTCGTCCGCGGGCTGGTCCAGCGGCAACGGCCGGCTGATCATCGACGTGCAGCGGCTCGCCGGGGTGCACGCCTCCGGACGCCTGGCCACGGTGGGCGCCGGGGCCAAACTGATCGACGTCCACGCCGGTCTGGCGGCCCACAAGCGGACGATACCGGCCGGGTCGGGGCCGACCGTGGGGATCGCGGGGCTGGCACTGGGCGGCGGGATCGGCGCCGTCGCCCGCGCCTATGGGCTGACCTGCGACAGCCTCACCGGGGCCAGGATCGTCACGGCCGACGGCACGCTGCGCGAGGTGTCCGCGGACGGCGGGGCCGACGACGCCGAGCTGTTCTGGGCGCTGCGCGGCGCGGGGAACGGCAACTTCGGCGTCGTCACCTCGCTGGACTTCCGCACCCATGTGGCGCCCGGCTGCCAGACCTTCTTCCTCTCCTGGCCCTGGTCGCGGGCGGCGGCCGTGGTGCGCGAGTGGCAGCGGTGGGCGCCGGTGGCGCCGGAGGAGATCTGGTCGCATCTGCGGCTGTCGGCCCCGGCGGGCGGCCGGCCGGGCAGTGTGCGGCTGGGCGGGCTGTCGTTGGGGGCGCGGCGCGAGGTGGAGACGCAACTGGACCGGCTGGCGGGGCGGATCGGTACGACCGCCGATCTGTCGCTGCGCAGGCACGGCTACCTGGACGCGTTGAAGGTGCTGGGCGGCGTCTCGGGCTGGACCCTCGCCCAGGCGCACCAGCGCGGCACCCTGCCCGGCCGCACCAAGCGGGGCAGGGTGGCCCGCGAGTCGTACGCCGCCCGCTCCGACTTCTACACCCGCCCGCTGCCGCTCGCCGGGATACGGGCGCTGCTCGACCGGGTGGAGCGGGTGGCCGAACTGCGCGGCGACGGCGCCGGGAGCGTCGTCCTCGACGCGCTGGGCGGAGCCGTGAACCGGCCCCGCCCGGACGCGACGGCGTTCGTGCACCGGAGTGCCCGCTTCCTGGCGCAGTACGCCGTCGCCTGGCCGGACGGCTCCGGCGCCGAGGCGGTGGCGGGACACCGCGGCTGGCTGGACGCCACCCACGCCGCGATGCGGCCGTGGGCCAGCGGGTTCGCCTACCAGAACTGCCCCGACCCGGCACTGCGCGACTGGCGGCGGGCCTACTACGGTGCCAACGCCGAGCGGCTGGCCAAGGCCAAAGCCGCGTACGACCCGGACCGGGTCTTCTCGTTCCCGCACGCCGTGTGAGGGACCAGCGGGGTGCCCAGCGGCGGAGCTCAGCGTACGGGCCCGTACGCTGGGGTCCCCCTCCGGCGGCCGGAGGGGATCGCACCACCGGCGTCGCAGGCGGGCGCCGCACCGAGGGACCGAGGAGAAGTGCCGTGCTCGTGCTGCTGCCGCCGTCCGAGGGGAAGGCCGAGGGCTCGCGGGGGCGCCCGCTGGACCTGGACTCGCTCTCCCTTCCGGGGCTGAACCCGGCGCGGGAGACGGTGCTGGAGGAGCTGGTGGCACTCTGCCGGGCCGATGAGGAGAAGGCGCGGGGAGTACTGGGGATCGGCGAGGGGTTGCGCGGCGAGGTCGCCAAGAACGCCCGGCTGCGGACCGCGCCGACCCGTCCCGCCGGGGAGATCTACACCGGGGTGCTCTACGACGCGCTGGGACTGGCCACCCTCAGTCCGGCGGCCAAGCGGCGGGCCGCGCGCTCGCTGCTGGTCTTCTCCGCGCTGTGGGGTGCCGTCCGGGTCACCGACCGGATCCCCTCCTACCGGCTGTCCGCGGGTGTGAAGCTGCCGGGCACGGGTGCGCTGGGCGCCTTCTGGCGCGGCCCGGCGGAGTCGGTGCTGCCCGAGGCGGCGGGCGGCGGGCTGGTGCTGGATCTGCGCTCGTCGGCGTACGCGGGCATGTGGAAGCCCAAGGGTGAACTGGCGCGCCGCACGGCGACCGTGCGGGTCCTGCAGTCCCGGCTGGTGGACGGGGTGGAGAAGCGGTCGGTCGTCAGCCACTTCAACAAGGCGACCAAGGGCCGCATCGTGCGGGCGCTGCTGGAGTCAGGTGCGGCGCCGAAGACCCCCGCGGCGCTGGCCGGGACGCTGCGCGAGCTCGGCTACACCGTGGAGGGCGACGAGGGTGCCCGGGCGCTGGATGTGGTCGTCACCGAGCTCTGACCAGCCGATCGCGCCGGTTGCACAGGTCGCAACGGCCGTTGCGAAGCATGCTGCCCGCGGGCACGATACGGACATGACTTCCGCGCCCTCCCTGCTCGACCTCGCCCCCGTCCTCCCGGTCGTCGTGCTGGAGGACCCGGCGGGCGCCGTCCCGCTGGCCCGGGCACTGGTGGCCGGGGGGCTGCCCGCGATCGAGATCACGCTGCGGACCGGCGCCGCGCCGGAGGCGATCCGCGCCGTCGCGGACGCCGTCCCCGAGGCGGTCGTCGGCGCGGGCACGGTACTGGGACCGCGGGACGTGGAGACCGCGGTGGCGGCAGGCGCGCGCTTCCTGGTCAGCCCCGGCTGGACCGACGCGCTGCTGGAGGCCATGCGGGCCTCCGGAGTGCCCTTCCTGCCCGGCGTCTCGACCGCCTCCGAGGCGATGGCCCTGCTGGAGCGCGGCGTGACGGAGATGAAGTTCTTCCCCGCGCGCGCGGCGGGCGGCACCGGCTATCTGAAATCCCTGGCCTCCCCGCTGCCGCGGGCACGCTTCTGCCCCACCGGCGGCATCACCGCCGACGACGCGGCCGGCTATCTGGCGCTGCCCAACGTCGGCTGCGTCGGCGGCACCTGGATGCTGCCCGCCGACGCGCTCGCGGCCGGGGACTGGGAGCGGGTCCGGGCGCTGGCCGCCGAGGCGGCGGCGCTACGGCCGACCCGCTAGACGGACGTTCCCCGCGCCCACGGGCACCGGCCGGACACGTCCGCCGCCTGCGCCGGCGCCGCCCGTCACCACATGGCCGCCGCCTGCGCCACGGCCCAGCACACGCGACCCGTCCCGGCACCCCGGCCGTCGTCTCACCCCGCGACCGCACCCCCGTCCAGCGCGAGCCGCGTCCCCTCGAACCGGCCGCGCAGCGCCCGGTCGTGCGTCACCAGGACCACGGCGCCCGGGTATCCGGCCAGGGCCTCCTCCAACTCCTCCACCAAGGCGGGGGAGATGTGATGCGTCGGCTCGTCGAGGAGGAGCAGGTCCGCGGGGTCCGCGACCAGGCGGGCCAGGTCGATGCGCCGAAGCCGGCCGTAGGAGAGGTCGCCGACGCGCAGGCCCAGTTCCGCCGGGCGGAAGAGGCCGAGGGAGAGCAGCGCGTCGGCGTGGTCGTCGGCGGATCCGGGACGGCCCAGCGCGAAGGCCTCCGCCACCGTCAGGCCGGGCGGCCACGGCGTCTCGTCCTGGTGCAGATGGCCGACCCTGCCCGGCACCCGCACCGCGCCCTCGTCCGGCCGCAGTTCACCGGCCAGCAGCCGGAGCAGGGTGGTCTTGCCCGCGCCGTTCGGTCCGGTGACCAGCAGCCGGTCGGTGGGGCCCAGGGTGAGGGAGTCCAGACGGAGGCGGCCTGCCACCCGTACTCCGGTGAGCTCGGCGGCCGCCCCGGACTCGGCCGCCGCGGTACGGATGCGGGCCGTGAAGGACAGCGGGTCGGGCGGCGGCGCCACCGGATCGGCCCGGAGGCGGCCGACGCGCTCGCGGGCGATGCGGATGCGCGCCATCGCGCCGTGCGCGCGGCCGCGGGCCCGGAAGCCGCCGTGGCCGAAGTTGGCCAGCGGCACCTTGCGCGGAATGCCGTCGAGGCGGGCGGCGTTGCCGGTGGCCAGCCGCTCGTTGCGGGCCAGCTCCGCGCGCCATTCCGCGTACTCCTGAAGCCGGCGGCGGCGCTCGGCGGCCTTGGCGGCGCGGTAGCCGGGGTAGCCGTCGCCGTGGCGGGTGATCCTTCCGCCGTCGGCCTCCAGGATCGTCGTGGTCAGGCTCTGGAGGAAGACGCGGTCGTGCGTGACCGCGAGCACCGTCCCGCGGTGTGCCCGCAGTTGCTCCTCCAGCCAGGCGACGGCCCCGTCGTCCAGGTCGTTCGTCGGCTCGTCCAGCAGGAGCAGTTCCGGGCGGCCCGCCAGGACCGCGGCCAGGCACAGCCGGGAGCGCTCGCCGCCGGAGAGCGTGTCGATGCGGCGCTCGCGGGGCAGCCCGGGCAGGCCGAGGCGATGCAGGGCGGTCTCCACCCGCTGGTCGGCCGCGTAGCCGTCCCGGGCCTCGTAGCGCTCGACGAGCGCGGCGTACGCCTCCGGGCTGCCGCCGTCGCCGAGTGCCCGCTCGGCGCGGCGCAGCTCGGCCTCCAGTGCGCGCAGGTCCGCCAGCGACAGGTCGACGGCCTCCTGGACCGTGGCGGTCGGCGGGAGCGGGAGGGTCTGCGGCAGGTAGCCGACGCCGCCCGCGGCGGTCACGGTCAACTCGCCGTGGTCCGGGTGCTCCCGGCCCGCGAGGAGCTTGAGGAGCGTGGACTTGCCGGAGCCGTTGTCGCCGATGAGTCCGGCCTTCTCCCCCGGCTTGAGCGTGCAGGAGACCTGGTCGAGGACGGTGCGGCCGGAGTAACGCTTGGTGACGCCGCGAAGGGTGAGTTGTGAGGTGCGCATGGGTCGGTCCCTCCTGGCCCGGGACGGGCCGGAACGAGGTGAGTGACTGCACGGCGGGGCGCGGCGACGGCGGAGCGGTGCTCTACGCGGTCGGCGCCTTACCTCTCACAGGGAACCCATGGGCACGAAGGTACGGCACGTCCGGCGTTTCGGCAAGACGATACGTCTCGCCTCGCTCAGGCTTTTCGCCCGAGCCCCCGACGGGCGAGGGCCCGGAGACCGGCGGACGTCGCAGCCGACCTCCCGGCACGGGACGCCACCGGCGCCGGTAGGTTGCCCGCATGGCGACCGACTACCCGCCCGGCGGCGCCGGGGCGATATGCCCCGGCTGCGGCGGCGGCGACACCCGACCCGTGTCCGAAGCACGCACCGGCAAGGGCGCGCTCCGCAAGGAGTTGGGCACCCGGCTGGCCAAAGGACCGGAGAAGACCGGCGACGGCTGTATGCACTTCCTGGAGGGCATGGTGCTCACCGGAATGGGTGTGGCGCTCGCCTGGACGGGCATGGACCAGGACAAACCGCTCCACCTCGGCGGCGGCATCCTGCTGGCCGCCGCGTGCTTCGTCGGCACCATCGTCGTGGTGCGCGGCGACCGGCAGGAACAGGACGCGGAGTCCGCCGGTGCGGCGCGGGCCGACGCGCTCTGGGCGCCCGCCCGCTACTGCTACGGCTGCGCATCCGTCTTCTGCCCCGGCGGGGAACCCTGGCCCGGCGTGCTGACGCCGGAGGAGTTCCGCACCTACGTGTGGACGGAGGCCGGCTACGCGGACCAACTGCCCCGGCACGCGCCCCGCGGCGGGACCCACGGAGGCCGGCACCGGAGCACCGGCTAGCGCACGGCCGCGCGGGCACCCCGGTGTGCCGCGCGTCGCGCCCTGCTGGTCCTCGCCGCTCCCCGTCGGTCCTCGGCGGCGCCCCGCCGCTTCTCGCCGTACCTCGCTACCCGCGCAGGTGCCCTGTGTCGTTCAGCAGCCGCAGCGAGGCGTTGCCGTCGGCGTAGTAGGCGACGGCGGAGAGGGAACCGGCCGACAGCTCCATCCGGAACAGCGCTTCGGCCGGGGCCCCCAGCGCGAGCCGGGCCAGCGACTTGACCGGCGTCACATGCGTGACGAGCAGCACGGTGCGACCCGCGTAGCGGGCCAGCAGCTTGTCCCGGGCCACCGCGACCCGCCGGGCGACCTCCTCGAAGGACTCGCCGCCTCCGGTGGGGCGGGCCCCGGCGGAGGCCAGCCAGGCATCCAGGTCTTCCGGATGGCGCTCACGGACCTCGGCGAAGGTGAGGCCCTCCCAGGCGCCGAAGTCGGTCTCGCGCAGCCCCTCGTCGGTACGCACGCTCAGCCCGAGACGGTCCGCGACGACGGCCGCCGTCTCCTGGCAGCGGCGCAGCGGCGAGGCGACCACGGCCTGGACCGTGCCGCGCGCGGCGAGCGCCTCGGCCGCCGCGGCGGCCTGCCGGCGGCCGACAGCGGAGAGTTCGGGGTCGGAGCCGCCGCTGCCGGAGAACCGCTTCTCGGGCGTGAGCGGCGTCTCCCCGTGCCGCAGCAGCACGAAGGTGGTGGGGGTGCCGAGGTCGGGCCCCCAGCCCGGGCGAACGGCGGGAGCGGCGGCCCCCTCCGTGCCGGACCCGTCGTCCGCCGCGGCGGAGGGCGCGGTCGCCGCGCTTCCCGTGCTCCCGCCGGAGCCGGTGCGGCCCGTACCGGACCCGCTGCGGCCGGCGCCGGGCCCGGTGTCGAGCTCCGCACGGGACGCGCCCGGCTCCCAGCGCGCACCCCGCTTCCCGGCGTCCATCGCCTCGTTGGCGAGCCGGTCCGCGTGCTTGTTCTTCTCGCGCGGGATCCACTCGTAGCTGACCGCGTCCGGCGGGAAGACCGCGGCGGCCTCCGCCGCGAGGGGCCGCATGTCCGGATGCTTGATCTTCCAGCGGCCCGACATCTGCTCGACGACGAGCTTGGAGTCCATCCGCACCAGCACCGCGGCGTCGGCGTCCAGTTCGCGGGCGGCCCGCAGCCCGGCGACCAGGCCCCGGTACTCGGCGACGTTGTTGGTGGCCCTGCCGATGAACTCGGCGGTCTCGGCGAGGGTCCCACCCGAGGCGGCGTCCTTGACCACGGCACCGTATCCGGCCGGACCGGGGTTGCCGCGCGAACCGCCGTCGGCCTCGACGACGAAGGTGCGGCGCGCCTGGCCCCCGCTCATCGCAGGCCCCCGCCGGCCGCCGGGCTCACAGCCCCGACTCCGGGGTGCGCACCAGGATGCGGCGGCAGTTCTCGCAGCGCACGACCGTGTCAGCGGGCGCCTCGCGCACCTCGTTCAGCTCGGTGATGTTCAGCTCCAGGCGGCAGCCCTCGCAGCGGCGCTGGTAGAGCTTGGCGGCGCCGACCCCGCCCTCGCGCTCCCGGATCTTGTCGTAGAGCTTGAGCAGCTCACCGGGGACGGCGCCGGCGACCGTCTCGCGCTCCTTGCGGACACCGGCCAGCTCGGCGTCGATCTCCGCCAGCGCGGCGTCCCGGCGCGCGGTGGCGTCCTGCACCTTGGTGCCGACGGACTCGACCCGCTCGCCCAGTTCGGCGGAGCGCTCGGCGGCGGACTCGCGCCGCTCCATGACCTCCAGGACGACGTCCTCCAGGTCGCTCTGGCGCTTGGCGAGCGAGGCGATCTCGCTCTGCAGGTTGGCCAGGTCCTTGGGGTTGGTCACCGCGCCCGAGTCGAGGCGCTGCTGGTCGCGGACCGCGCGCTGGCGGACCTGGTCGACGTCCTGCTCCGCCTTGGTCTGCTCGCGGGTGGTGTCGCTCTCCTCCGTCTGCGCGGCCACGAGCAGGTCGCGGAGCTGGGCGAGGTCGGCGTCCAGCCGCTGGATCTCCTCGTGCTCGGGAAGGGTCTTGCGCTTGTGCGCGAGCTGCGTCAGGCGCGTATCGAGTGCCTGGACGTCGAGCAGGCGGATCTGATCGGCGGGCGCGGCGTTCAGTTGGGGGCTCCCGGAGTGAGGTCGTGGTCGGTCGATGCGGTCTGCTGAGCCGTGGCCGGGCGGGAGAGCGGCGACTCCTGCGGCAGCGAGGGCGCGTGCGCGGTCCACGGGTCGGTGACGGTGTGCGAGACCTCGGTGCGCAGGTCCCAGCCCTCCCGCTCGGCGACGGCGTCGAGCTGCGCGGCCGCCTGCGCGCACCAGGGCCACTCGGTGGCGAAGTGCGCGGCGTCCAGCAGAGCGAGCGGGGAGTGCTCCCGCGCCTCGGAGGCGGGGTGGTGGCGCAGGTCGGCGGTGAGGTAGGCATCCACGCCCGCGGCACGCACCGTCTCGAAGAGGCTGTCGCCGGAGCCGCCGCACACGGCGACCGTCGTCACCGGCATGGCGGGGTCGCCCGCGGCCCGGAGTCCCTGCGCGGTGACGGGCAGCGCGGCGGCGGCCCGCTCCAGCAGGTCGCCGAGCGGCAGCGGGCGCTCCAGTTCGCAGATCCGGCCCAGCCCGCGCCGGCCGGCGGGGTCGGTGGGGTCGGGCACCAGCGGCCGCAGCACACGCAGCCCGAGCGCCCCGGCGAGCGCGTCGGAGACGCCGGGGTCGGCGGAGTCGGCGTTGGTGTGCGCGACGTGCAGGGCGACGCCGTTGCGGATCAGGGTGTGCACGACGCGGCCCTTGAAGGTGTCGGCCGCGACGGTGGTGGTGCCCCGCAGATAGAGCGGATGGTGGGTGACCAGCAGCTCGGCGCCCTTGGCGACGGCCTCGTCGGCGACCTGCTGCACGGGGTCGACGGCGAACAGGACCCGGCTGACACGTGCTTGCGGGTCGGAGACGTCGCCGCAGACGGTGCCGACGGCGTCCCACTGCTCGGCGCGGTCGCGCGGCCACAGGGCGTCGAGCGCGGCGATGACTTCGGAGAGTGTGGGCTGTGCTGGCACGGGGGCAAGGCTACCTGTCCGCCGCAGCGGCGCTCCCAGCCCGGTGGGCGCAGGTGCGCGCGCCCGGCACCGGCGCCGGAGCGGACGGCGGGAGGCTCCCGGACCTCCCGCGGACGAACACGAATTCGGTCACTCGTACGCGTGAAGCGGTTCATCTCCCGCTGTCCGCGCACGAATCCGGGCCTAGCTTCGTGACCGGAGGTGACCGCAACATGACGGTGAGTGCCGCCAGGGTCATGAACGAGAGCTTCACGGTCGCGGCGGACGGCTCCTACGCCGCCCGGCTCACCGCGCACGCCGGGACGGAGCTCTGGTATCCGGAGCGCTGGACTCTCGACGGACCGGAGCCGTACGCGGTGCCGCTCCCCGTGGCGCAGCCGGAGGACGCGGACAGCGGCGTACTGCCGCTGTCGGACGGCCGGGTGCTGATCGCCCGCCGGACGCAGGGACGTTGCTCCCTGGCGCTGCTCTACCCCTCGGGTCAGGAGACCGGCGAGCGGCGGCTGGGCACCGTGGAGACGGACGCGCTGCGGCTGCTGCCCCCGGCGCCGTGCGGGACGCGGGCCTACGCGCTGGCCCGGGAGCCGGACGGCCGCAGCACAGGCGTGTGGCTGGTGACCGACGGCTCGGCCCGGCCGCCCGCGCGGCTCGCCCGGCTGCGCGGCAGCTGGTCGGGCGGCGCGTGGCTGGACCGGGAGGGCCGGATGCTGGCGCTCGACACCGCCGGGCCGGACGGCGGCGGCCCCACCAGGACCGTCGCGGTGGACCTCGGCGCGGACGGCGAGACCTCCCCGCTGCTGGAGATCGCCGAGGGGAGCGACGACCGGCTGCTGCTCGCCGACCCTGACAGCGGTCTGCTGCTCGTCCGCTCGGACGCCCCCGGCGAGCCGCGGCTGGGCTGGGGGGTGCTGGGCAGCCACCGACCGGTCCGGTTCCCCGAGGCGCTGCACCCCCGAGGCACCCGGCTGACGCCGATCGCCGTCCAGCCGGGGCAGTCGCTGCTGCCCGAGCGGTGCGCCGTGGCGCTGCGCGTGGACGGGCCGCAGGGCACCTGGCTCGCCGTGTGGCGGCCCGGTCTGCGCGAGGTGCGGCACCTCGCGAGCCCGGCCGGATGGCTGGCGGGGCACGGACTGTGGACGGCCGACGGCGAACTGCGCGTCCCCTGCTCCACGGTGCACAACCCGTGCGGACTGGCCCGGATGCGGGCCCCGCTGCCCGAACCGGAGACACCCCGGGCCACCTCCGCGCCCGCCCCGGCGGCCCCGGCGGACGGGGGCGCGGCGCGGGGGCCTGCCACGCCGGACGGAGAGCCGCCGCGCGCCGCGCCGCGGCCGCCCGAGCGGCCGGAGCCGACGGCTCCGCCCGTCGGCGACGTCACGGCTCTACAACATCACGATCACGGAGGGTCACCCTCCGGACTGCTGGGTTCCCTGGTGGGCAGAAGGGTTTCCGCAGGCAGTACGGCACCGTTCGGGGCTCTGGAGGACGCGGCGCGCAAACCGGTCCCGCTCCAGCAGGCCCCGCTGCCCAGCGGAACGGCGTGACCAGCGGATGGAAGGCCCTGAAGGACGTCGCCCCGGCTCGATAAACTCCGCCGGGTACGACGGCAGAGCAAGAGATTGACGGAGTGACATCACGATGTCGGACACCCAGACCGAGACGCCCAGCACCACGCAGACGGCCGGCGAGGGGACTCACCGGGGGAAGCACAGGGGGGAAGCCGCCGCACAGGAGGAGCGGACCGTACCGGCTCAGGGCCGGCACCGGCGTCCTGAGCCCGCGCAGTAGCCGACGGCAGGCCGTCGGCCGGCGCCGTACAGGCGCAACGGCGTACAGCGGGGCCCCGGCCACCTTCCGACCGACCGGTGGTGGCCGGGGCTCCGTCGTGTGCGCAGCCCGCCTCCACCTCCTCACCGGAGGGCGAGCCCGCTCCAGGAAGCCGCTTGCCAAGGGGAGATGCTGGTGCGGAGCGCCTCTCCGGTACGCATCTGGTCGACGGCCTCGTTGATCTCCTCCAGCCGCACCCGGTGGGTGATCATCCCCTCCAGGTCGATCCGGCCCGCCCGCCACAGCGCCACAGCGCGGTCGTAGGAGCGCAGCACATCGCCGCCGCCGTAGAGGGAGGGCAGGATGCGCTTCCCGTCGAAGAACAGCTCGAACATACTGAACCGGAGCTCGTCGTCCGCGGCGCCCGCACCCACCACGCACAGGGTGCCGCCGCGCCGGTGGCGTCGTAGGCGGTGCGGGCCGTCGCCGACCTGCCCACGACCTCGAAGACGAGGTCGAACCCCTCGTCGCCGGTCACCCGGCGCTCGGCGTCGGCGAGGCCGCCAGGTGCCACGGCCTCCGTCGCCCCGGAGCGCAGCGCGGCCTCGCGGCGCCCGGCCCCGAGGTGAGGCCGCCGGTTCGTTGTCGTCCAGCACCATCGAGCCTGTCTGCCCGGTCTCGCCCAAGTACTGCTGCGCGCATGTCGGCTCCCTCCGGAGGCGCGCTGATCGGATGGGGGCGGGGTGCGGCCGGATGCGGGTCAGATGTGGGTGAGCACGGCGTCGCCCAGCACGGGCGCGTCGTCCCGCTCGGCGGCGGTCGCCGTCAGCTGGAGGCGCCCCTCCGGCAGGCGCCAGGCGCGGATCCGCAACGTCTCACCGGGGAAGACGACTCCGGAGAACCGCACCCCGTACGAGGCCACCCGGGTCACGTCGCCGTCCAGCACCCCGTCCACGACGGCCTTGAGAGCCATCCCGTACGAGCACAGCCCGTGCAGGATAGGACGGTCGAACCCGGCGAGCCGGGCGAATTCGGGGTCGGCGTGCAGCGGATTCCAGTCGCCGGAGAGGCGGTAGAGCAGCGCCTGCTCCTCACGGACCGGACGCTCGACGGCGAAGTCGGGTTCCCGCTCCGGGACGTCCAGACGGCCGGAGGGCCCGCGCTCGCCGCCGAAGCCGCCTTCGCCGCGCACGAAGAGCTGGGCCTCAGTGGTCCACAGCGGCCCCTCCGCGTCCGCGACGTCCGTGACCAGCACCAGGACCGCGGCCTTGCCCTTGTCGTAGACGTCGGCCACCCGTGCGGTGGAGGTGGCCCGGCCGTCCACCGGGATCGGCCGGTGCAGGGTGACGGACTGGGTGCCGTGCAGCACCGCGGTCAGGTCCACGTCGAGGCCGGGTGCCGAGAGCCCGCCGACCACGCCCATGCCACCGCCCGCGACGGTGGCGAACGACGGCAGGACGTGCAGCCGGTTCTCCAGCGTGTAGCGCAGTTCGGCCGGGTCGGTCGCGGGCGTGCCCGCGCCGAGACCGAGGTGGTAGAGCTGGATGTCCTTGTGCCCCCAGGCGATCTCGGTGCTGCGGGGCTCGGCCGCCAGGGCCTTGGCTACGTCGATGGGCATCGGATGCTGGGCTCCTTGTTTCTCGGGGTTCTGCTGGGTTCTCCGGGCCGTCCGGGTCCCCTGGGTTCTCGGCGGACTCTGCGGCCTCGGGGTGCTGCGGGTTCCTCGCGGGTACGGGCGCCGGCCACCCCGGGGAGCGCATCCCGCACCCCGGGTGGAACACGTTCTAACCGACGGCCCCCCTGTATAGCGCAGCCCTCCGGACAAGGGAAGAGCTGATGTCGCGTCAGCAGCGGGGCGCGGCCGGGCCGGACGCGTGACCGGAAGAAGTCCGGCGCGGGACCCGGGCGCCGTGCGCGTCATCGGCACGGTGCCCGCAGCGGCTGCGCCGAGCACGGCCGCCGCTCACCGCCACCCCGCATCGCCGTCTGCCGCGGCGCGGACTACGGCGCCTCGGCCGACGCCGGGTCGGCTGCCGGACCGGCCGCCGCGGACGGCCGGTCGCGCACCGTGCGGGGCAGCGCGACGAGCATGAACAGCACGCACGCGCCCAGCAGTACGGCGCCCGCCCGGAAGGCGTTGCCGTATCCGGCGGCCAGCGACGCGGGGTCGTGCCGCCCGTCGGTGCGGGCCGCGGCGACGGTGGAGAGCACCGCCAGACCGAGCGCGCCGCCCATCGTGCGGCCGGTGCCGAACAGCCCGGAGAGCAGGCCCGCCTCGCCGGGGTCGTCGGTCGCGGTGGCGATGGTCGCCAGGGGCGTGGCGGCCAGCCCGGCGCCGAGTGCCATCAGCACACCGGGCGCCAGGATCGTCGTGGCGTAGGCGCCGTCCGCGTCCATGGTGCTCTGCCACGCGTAGCCCGCCCCCGCCATGGCGGCACCCGCGACGGCCAGCAGCCGGTCTCCCGTCCGCGCCATCAGGAACGGGGCGATCTTGGAGCCGAGGACGATCGTCATCGAGTGCGGGATCAGCGCCAGGCCCGCCTGCAACGGGGTGTAGTCGAGCACGTTCTGGGTGTAGAGGGAGAGGAAATACCACATGGCGAACATGGCGAGGCCGTTGATGAAGATGGCGGCGTTCGCGGCGGACACGGCCCGGCTGCGGAACAGCCGCAGCGGCACCAGCGGTTCCCGGGAGCGGGCCTCGACGGCGACGAACAACGCGAGCAGCACCAGTCCACCGCCCAGCGGCCCCAGCGAACCGGCCGCCGCCCAGCCCGCGCTGTCCGTGCGCACGATGCCGTAGGCCACCGCGCCCAGCCCCAGGGTCACCAGCAGCGCCCCGGGCACGTCCAGCCGCCGGACCGAGTCCTCCCGGCTCTCGGTCAGCCACCAGGCCGCCGCCGCCAGTACCAGCACGCCGACCGGGACGTTGATCAGCAGTACCCAGCGCCAGGACAGCGCATCGGTGAGCACCCCGCCCACCAGGCCGCCCGCCGCGCCGCCGCCGGCGCCGACCGCGGACCAGGTGGCGACCGCCTTGGTGCGGGCCGGGCCCTCCGGCACGGACGTGGTCAGCAGCGTGAGGGTGGCGGGTGCCAGGATCGCGGCGCCCGTGCCCTGGATGCCGCGGGCCGCCAGCAGCTGCCAGGGCTCCTGGGCCAGGCCGCCGGCCAGGCTCGCGGCGGTGAACAGCGCCAGCCCGGCCAGGAAGACCCGCTTGCGGCCGAAGAGGTCGGCGGCCCGGCCGCCGAGCAGCATCAGGCCGGAGAAGGTGAGGGTGTAGGCGTTGACCACCCACTGCAGCCCGGTCTCCGAGAGGGCGAGGGTGGCCCGCATGGAGGGAAGGGCGACATTGACGACGGAGACGTCGAGCACGACGAGGAACTGGCCGGCGCAGGCGGCCAGCACGACCGCCCACAGGCGGGGCGCCCCGGGGGCTGCGGAGCCGGATATGGAGCGGGGGCTCGCGGGCTGTGCGGTCTGCGGCATGCGCGTAGTGTGACACCTGCCTCCTGACCCCTGGCGCTCGTTTTCCGGGCGGGAGCCGGGTGTGGGAGAGCCGGGCGGCTACTTCGGCGGCTCCGGTCCCGTCACCCGCACCGGGCCGCATCCGGCGCGCTTGGCCTCTGCCGCGGCGTAGTCCGGCAGCAGTTCGACCGTCGGGTCGTGCTTCCTGACGAACGACTCCTCCCGCTGCACCAGGAAGGCCACCGGGCCGGTCTGGCAGGTGGCGACGTAGACGCTCATGTCGCCGAAGACGCTGCCGAACCCGTCGCCGCGGAACCGCGGGTTCCCGCCGTAGCCCAGCGGGACGACGAACGACGCCAGGCGCGGGTCCTCGATCGTGGTGAGCCGGACGCCGTCCAGGTCGAAGTCCCGGCCGTACTCGCACGAGTGGGCGGGCCCCGAGGTGTCGCCGGTGGTCCGCATCGCGCGCGCGTAGTCGCCCTTGCCCGTCAGCCAGGACGGCGCGCGGACGCCTTTCAGTCCGCACAGCCGGTCCTTCGGATAGGTGCCCGGCCGCTGCCGCTCCACGACCCGCGCCAGGTCACCCGGCTCCCGATAGCTGCCCCGGCACTTCTTCCCCGCCAGCACGCCGTTGGCCAGCTCGACCACCGCGTCGGCCAGCGCGGCCCGATAGCGGCGCCGCTCGGCCGGATCGTCGTCGTCGGAGGAGCCGAGCCGGCCCGAGGAGAGCGAGACGACGGTCGGCGGGTCGTCCCGCCGTCCGCCCACGCAGGACTCGGGCAGCGCCATCCAGGCCCGCCCGGCGGAGACCATCCCCGGGAGGTCGCCGCCCAGCGGAACCATGGCCGGGGAGAGGAACTCGCGCGTCCACTCGCGGGCACCCCTGCCGTCGAACCGCGCGAGCTGCTCGACCCGGGCCGATATCTCCCACTTGAGCTCGTCGTCCTCCCACCGCTGGAGCCGGCACTCGGTGCTGTACTCACCCAGGCGGCCGGCGCTTCTGAGCGACAGCTCCCGGGTGCGGATGTCCCCGTCGGAGAACAGCCGGCCGACCGTGTCCGCCGAGAGCGCGTCCCAGCACCTCTCCCGGGAGACGAAGGGCAGTTCCCCGGCCTGCCAGGCCAGGCCCCCCGCGGCCAGCAGCGCACCCGCGACGGCACCGATCACGGCGGCGCCCGGCCTGCCCCGCAGCAGGCGCCGCAGCCGCCCCGACGGCCGCGGCGCGGGACGCGGTTCCGCCGTCGCGGCGGACTCGGGGCCCGGCCCGGCGGCGGGCTCGGGCCCGGCGGCGGCCGGGGCGGGGTCCGGTTCGGGGTCCGGTTCGGGGTCCTGCCGCGGGGTGGGGTCCTGCCGCGGGGTGGGCCGCCCGGTGCCGGGTGCCGGCTCCGGACCGGGCCGGGCGTCCCGCGCGGAGTCCTGCTTCTCCTCGGACATCTGGTCCTTCTCCCTGTGCTGTTCGCCGCTCATGACCCGGGTGCCACCGCGGGGCAGCCGAGGCGGTCGGCGACGGAGTTGGCGGCGGCCGCGAACACCCGGCGCGGATCGGGAGCGGCGTGCGCCGCCAGGTAGGCGTCCAACTGCAGGAAGAAGACGGTGGGCCGGCCGGCGCAGGTGGCGGTCAGCAGTCCGTGCTCCTCGCCGACCTCGCCCGTGCCGCGCCAGCCCTTGCCCGGGGACCCGTCGTCCGCCAGGCCGGTGAACAGCGCTGTGAGGCGGGGCCGGGAGACCGCCGCGAACAGCGCGGCCCGGACGGGGTTGCGCACGTCCGCGGTGTCGAGCACCGAACAGGTCTGCAGATCGTCGCGGACGGCACCGACTCCGGCGTCGTAGTGGTCGTCCTTGTCCAGGTCGAACCGGAGTCCGGGAATCCGGCACAGCTCGCCGCCCTGCGCGGTGAGGCCGTCGTCGGCGTCGGCCCGGGCGAGCGGCGAGACGGCCTCGAACGGCTCGTCCGGAGCGCAGCCCGACGCGCGGGCCGCGGTGCCGGCCAGCGACAGCAGCAGGTCGGCGACCTCCTCCTCGGTTCCCATGGACGCGGTCAGCGGAGAGGTCCCGGCCCCCTGCACGGTCACCGCGGTGGGCAGCCCGTCCGCGCTGTCGCACTCCTCGGGGAGGACGAAGACGGCGCGTGTCCTGCCGACCAGACCGGGCAGACCGTCCGGCAGCGGCGCCGAGTCCGCGTCCAGGTAGGTCCGCAGCCAGCCGCGCCGCTCCTTCGCACCGCGCGGCACCGTCGCGACCTCGGCCTCGACCCGTTCGTCGTACCCGCTGCCGCCCGTGTCCCGGAGCGTCACCGAGCAGGTGGCGCGCCGCCCTTTCCGGGGCGGCGCCGACTGCTCGCCGCTGCGCTCCTCGTCCTGCGAGGTCTCGTCCAGGACGCGGGGGCCCCGGTCGCCCTCGCGCGCCTCCCAGGCGCCCCAGCAGTAACGCTGCCGATCGAAGGGCCAGGTCCCGGTGGCCCAGGTGCCCAGGCCGGCGCCCGCCAGTACGGCGATCCCGAGCAGGACCGCCAGGCCTCTGCGGCGACGTGCGGCGGGCGCCACGGCGGATCCCGCGGACATGTCGCTTCCTGTCACTCCACTCCCCCTGTGCGTCCCCCCGTGAGCCGGGACCGGCGCCGCCGCACTCCCGGATCGACAGTCCGTCGAGGCTACCTGTCGCCCGGAGGGGTGACGGCGGTAGGGCAGCATGGCACCGGACGGGCGCACACCGGGCGTGCGCCCTCGCCGCGCGCGGCCCACCGCGACCGTGCGCCGGCGAGCACACCGGTCGCGAGCGAGCACACCCGCGGCACCGGACAAGCGCAGACGACGGCGGACAACAGCAGAGGAACGCGTGATGAACCCTCAGGTACCCGAGGCCGGCACCCTGGCCGCGTTCGAGGCGGCGAAGGGTTTCATGCCGCTGGACGAAGGGCTCGCGCTGTACGCGGCCGCGGTCGAGGCGGGCGCCCTCGGACTGCCGCTGCTGGAGGTCGGCACGTACTGCGGCCGCTCCACCCTGCTGCTGGCCGACGCCGCGCGGCAGGCGGGCGTGACGGCCGTCACCGTCGACCACCATCGCGGCAGCGAGGAGCAGCAGCCGGGGTGGGAGTACCACGATCCGGAGGTCGTCGACCCGGTCGTCGGCCGGATGGACACGCTGCCTGCCTTCCGCCGCACACTGCACGCGGCGGGGCTGGAGGAGCACGTCGTGGCACTGGTGGGCCGCTCGCCCCGGGCCGCAGCGCTGTGGGGCACGCCGCTCGGGCTCGTCTTCGTCGACGGCGGCCACACCGAGGAGCACGCCACCGCGGACTACGAGGGCTGGGCACCGCATCTGGCGCCGGGCGGACTGCTGGTCATCCACGACGTCTTCCCCGACCCGGCCGACGGTGGCCAGGCCCCGCACCACATCCACGAACGGGCCCTGGCCTCGGGCGACTACGTCCCCGGACCCGCCACCGGGTCGCTGCGCGTCCTGCGGCGGCGATGAGGAGGCGGGAGGGGCCTCGGACGCCGCGGAGGGCAGGCTCTACCATCTACGCCTGTGTCGAATGGATGCGCTTCGTGAGGCGGCGGACAGCCCGGCGGACGACGGCCCTGCTGATCGCGGGAGCCGTGTGCGCGGGGGCGGCCGGGTGCGGGATGTCCGGCGGCCACGGGGGCGGCTCGGGCAGGAGCGGCAAGCCCTCCCGCTCCGCGTCGTCCGGGAAGACCGCGGGGAAGAGCTCCGGCGAGGAGACGGGCAAGACCGGTAAGAGCGGCAAGGGCGGCGGCGACCACAGCGGTGCGGACAGCCGCGGGAAGGACGGCGGAGGGCACTCCGGATCGCGGGGCGGCAAGACCCCGCTGCGCGGCAAGGTGATCGTCATCGACCCCGGCCACAATCCGCACAATCGCGACCAGCCAGGCAAGATTTCCCGGTCCGTCGACATCGGCACCGGAAAGAAGGAATGCGACACCACGGGCACCGCGACCAATTCCGGTTACAGCGAGGCGGAGTTCACTCTCGCTCTCGCGCACCGCGTCCGCACAGAGCTGCGGAAACGGGGAGCGACCGTGAAGTTCACCCATGACGGCGAGGAGCCGTACGGACCGTGCGTCGACGAGCGCGCGAAAAGAGGGAACCGGGCGCACGCGGACGCCGCCGTTTCCCTCCATGCGGACGGCGCCCCCGGCGGCAGCCGCGGTTTCCATGTGATTCTTCCCGCATCCGTGCACCGGGGCGACGCCGACACCCGGGCCGTCGCGGGCCCCTCGAAGCGGCTCGGCACCGACCTGCGCGACGCCTTCCGCAAGGCCACCGGCGAACGCCCCGCCAACTACCTCGGGAATGGCGAAGGTCTGGACACCCGGGACGATCTGGGCGGCCTCAACCTCAGCACCGTCCCCAAAGTCTTCCTCGAATGCGGCAACATGCGGGACGCGGCCGACGCCGCACTCCTCACCTCCCCGAAGTGGCGGGAAAAGGCCGCCCGGGGGGTCGCGGACGGAATCACCGCTTTCCTCACCTGAGGGGCGGGGGAAACGTGGAACCGACAGGCGAACCCCCGGGGTCTACCCGTAGTGTCGTCCGTACGATGGGGTGCTCACCCCCGGCAGACCTCAACCATGACAAGACCGACTAAGGACCCCACGTGAACATCCGCTCGCTCACCCGAGGCGACGGCGCGGTGATAGGAGCAGCGGTGCTGCTGTTCATCGCTTCGTTCCTCGACTTCTTCTCCGCAGACTGCGATGGCTCGTCCTGCCCCGAGATGCCCAACGCCTGGGACACGGACATTCTCCAGCTCACCCTCCCGTCCATCTTCCTGGCGGGGCTCATCGGCACCGGTCTGCTGGTCGGTGGTCGTTTCCTGCCGGAGGGCCGCAAGTTCGGTGCGGTCTCGCTCCCGCAGGCGGGTGTGACGCTGCTGCTGGTCGCGCTGTGGTCCGCTGTCTGGAAGATGGCCGTCGCACCGGACCAGGCCGACATGGGGGCCGGCGCCATTCTGGCGCTGATCTCGCTGCTGATCGGCGCGGTGATCGCGATGATCACGCCGGTCGTCCCGGCCCTGGCGGCCCCGCTGCTGCCCGCGAACACGGGCGGCCCCGCGCCGTACGGCCAGCAGTACCCGCAGCAGGGTGGCGGCTACGGCTACCCGGGCGGCCAACCGGGCCCCTACGGGCAGCAGCCCGGTCAGGCCCAGCCGCCCTACGGGCAGCACCCGGGTCAGCCGCAGGACGTCCAGCCGGGCCAGCCCGGGCAGCCGGGCCCCGGTCAGTCCCTCGGCGGCCCGCAGGGTGCCGCAGCGGGCGCCCCGGACCCGAACTTCCAGCCGTTCTGGTTCGCCGTCCCGATGGCGCGCCCGCTCTTCCCGGAGGACGGCTCGCCGCAGCCGATCGCCGAACTGGCGCCGGGCACCTGGTACCTCGCGGTGGAGCAGCGCGGCCAGGCCCTGATCGCGCAGACGCAGGACGGCCGGCGCGGCGTCCTGCAGGACACCTCCAACATCCAGCGCGGCTGAGCCTCCGGCTCCGCGCCGCCCCAGCGGCCCCCCGCCCTTCCGGGCGGGGGGCCGCTGCCGTACGCTGCCGGACCAGCGAGCTGACCTCCTGTCAGCCAAGGGCGGGGGAAGGGGAGGCGGCACATGCGGCTCGGACTGGCACTCGGCTACTGGGGGCGCGGGCCCGACCCCCGCGATCTCGAACTGGCCCGGCAGGCCGAGGATCTCGGCTACCACTCGGTGTGGACGGCCGAGTCCTGGGGATCGGACGCGTTCACCGCGCTGACCTGGATCGCCGCGCACACCTCCCGGATCCGGCTGGGCACCGCGGTCGCGCAGATGGCCGCCCGCACGCCCACCGCCACCGCCATGCACGCGCTCACCCTCGACCACCTCTCCGGCGGCCGGATGCTGCTGGGGCTGGGACTGTCGGGCCCGCAGGTGGTGGAGGGCTGGTACGGCCGCCCCTTCCCGGCCTCACCGCTGACCCTGACCCGCGAGTACCTGGACGTCGTGCGGCAGGTGCTGCGCCGCGCGGCGCCCGTCCGGCTGGAGGGCCGTTACCACTCCCACCCGTACGCGGGCCCGGACGGTACCGGCACCGGGAAGCCGCTCAAGCCGATCACCCATCCGCTGCGGCCGGACCTTCCGGTGCTGCTGGGCGCCGAGGGCCCCGAGAACGTGGCGCAGACCGCCCGGATCGCGGACGGCTGGCTCCCGCTGTACTGGTCGCCCACCCGGGCGGCCGCCTGGGACGAGGCGCTGTCCCAGGCACCGCCGGGGTTCCTGGTGGCGCCCATGGCGCAGGCGCGGATCTGCGACGACGTGGCGGAGGGGCTGCTGCCGGTGAAGGCGATGCTCGGCTTCTACGTCGGCGGCATGGGGCACGCCCGCCGCAACTTCCACGCCGACCTGATGGCGCGCATGGGCTACGGGGAGGCCGCGGAGCGCATCGGGGCCCTGTTCGCCGCCGGGCGCCGCGAGGAGGCGGTGCGGGCCGTCCCGGACGCTTTCGCCGACGAGATCTCCCTGGTCGGGCCGCGGGAGCGGGTGGCCGAGCGGCTGGAGCTGTGGCGCGGCGGTCCGGTGACCGACCTGCTGGTGACGGCGGCGGACCCGGTGACGCTGCGGGTGCTGGCCGAGTTGAACGGGTAGCGCCTTGAGTGGGGAATCCGGTTCAGGAACCTCCCGTTCGAGGCTCTCGTCGGCTGTCTTCGTCCAGAGGAGGGGTCCGGAGTCTTCGTCCCCGGGCCGTGGTCCAGGCGCGGATGTCCTGCTCAAGCGCCTGGGGACGTACTGCGCCCGGCCCCACTCTGCAACGTCTCCGGCGCGTCCTCGGTCAGCACCGGCTCGGCCATCACCGCCCCTCCTCGCCACCCGGCCACGAATCCGGGCAAACCCCGACTCACGCGGTGAATCCCCGGCTCACGGCACCAGGGCCGCATCGGGGTGTGTCCCCGATGCGCCTGGGGCTGGATTCGGTTCATATTCGGGAGTACCACCGCATTCTCTCTGAAGGGCCTCCTATGGCTCCGCCCGCATCCGGCCGTTCGCGACGCCACGCCCTCGCTTCGCTCACCGCACTCGGCGTGCTGGCCCCCGCCGGCCTGGCCGACGCCGCACCCCTGCCCACCGGTGCCGGGCGCCGCAGGCCACAGGTGCTGCACGCGGAAGAGGCAGGCGACCGCATCATCGACCTGACGCTCCGCTCCCCGGCCCTTGGCGGAAGGGGGGCCGTCCGGCTGCTCACCCCGAGAGGCTGGCACCGGCGCCGCCGCCACGGGGCACAATGGCCCACGCTCTACCTGCTGCCCGGGGGCGACGGCGACCATCTGATGTGGACCCAGCACCACGGCATCCACCAACTGGCCGACCTGCGGGACACACTCGTCGTCATGCCCGACATGCCGCTGTACGGCTTCGCCGCCGACTGGTGGAACCACGGCGCCGGGGGCCCGCCCCGGGTAGCCACCTACCATCTCAGCGAGATCGTGCCCCTGATGGAACGGCACTTCGGTGCCGGGCCACGTCGCGCCGTGGCCGGGGAGTCGCAGGGAGGCTTCGGCGCCCTCTCCTACGCCGCCCGCCGACCCGGCCTGTTCCGCGCCGCAGCCGGCTACAGCGGCTACGTCCACCCGCTTCAGCATCCGCACACGGTCCGTGCCGGGATGACCTACCTCGACCTCGACTGGCTCGCGCTGTGGGGCCACCCCGTACGGCAGCGCCGGCTCTGGGAGGCACACGACCCCGTCCACCTCGGGCACCGGCTCCGCGGCGTCCCCGTCCATCTCTCCTGCGGCGACGGCCGGCTCGGTCCGCTCGACCCGCCGGGGACGGGGCCCGACGAGCACGTCCCCGGCCTGGAGGACCCCGAGCACCCGTTCCCGGAGGACGTGTACTCACCGACCGAGGCGATCATGCGGGAGGAGAACGAGACGCTGGCTGTGCGACTCGGGAAGGCAGGTGCCCGGCTTACCACCCACTTCTACGCCGGTACCCACGACCCCGCCTACTGGTCGCGGGAGTTCCGGGTTTCCCTGCCGACACTTCTCGCCGCCCTGCACGGCTGACCGGCTCCGTCCCGCGCTCCGGCGGGCGGGGCCGGGGTCCGCCCGCCGGAACGATCGGGCCAAGAGCCAGGAGGGGACGGCCGGTGGCCGAGCCGGTGACCGAGGAGCCCGTCCCGAGGGGCCCCGGAGATCACCGACGCCCAGGTCGAGGAAGTGGCGCTCGCGATGCCGAAGGCCACGCCGAGGGATGCCACCCGGCAAAGCCTGCCAGGGTTCTCCGCACGGATCCCGCGAGCGCGCTGGGTGCTCTCACCCCGCACAGTGACCGAACGGTCGTCCACCGAGTAGGGTGCTGCACCGGCACGGAACGGCCTGCAACGGCAAGGAACGGCACGGACGGCGCTGCGGCACACCGGCGGCAGCGCGGACGGAAGGCGGAGGAGCGTGGCGGCGACACGGCTCGACGGACGCGTCGAACGCGGCAACCAGACCCGGCGGCTGATCCTGGACCGCGCCGCGCGGATCGCCTCCGTGGAGGGACTGGAGGGGCTCTCGCTGGGGCGGCTCGGGAAGGAGCTGGAGCTGAGCAAGAGCGGGGTCTTCACCCAGTTCGGCTCCAAGGAGGAACTCCAGCTCGCGACCGTGGAGGCCGCGCGCACCATCTTCACCGAGCACGTCGTGCGACCCGCGCTGGAGGCACCCGCCGGGCTCGCCAGGATCGTCCGGCTGTGCGACCGCTGGCTCGCCTACTCCGAGGAGCGGGTGTTCCCCGGCGGCTGCTTCTTCTTCTCCGTCGCCGCCGAGTTCGACGCGCGCCGGGGCCGGGTCCACGACAGCGTCGTGCAGGCCCGCACCGCCTGGTCCGCGTTCGTCACCCGCACCCTGGAAGAGGCCCTGGACAGCGGGGAGCTGGCCCGGGACACGGACATTCCGCAGCTCGCCTTCGAGATCATGGCGCTGCTGGAGGCCGCCAACGCCGATTCGCTGCTGCACGACGAGGAACAGCCCGCCGGGGTCGTTCCCTACCGCCGGGCGCGCCGGGCCATCCTCGGCCGGCTCGCCGGTGCCGCGGCGGACCCCGCAGCGCTGCCGGCCGCAGCCGACTGAGAAACCGCGAGGACCGAACGGCGGCGGACGGCCGGAAAGACGGCGCGCGGCCGGAATCCCCGGCGACCGGGTGGACCGGAACGGCCGCCGGGGGCGCATCCGCCGGGCCGGACCGTGCCCCGGCCCGGCCGCGGTCAGCAGCAGTCCGGTTCCAGCCCCGTCGGCAGTTCGTCGCCACGGAAGACCTGCACCGTCGCGTCGTCCCCGCCGAGCGCGGCCACCGCCAGCAGCACCGCACCCGCCGTCCAGGTCGTCCGCTCCTCGGGCCAGACCGCCTCGTCGTCGAAGACGTACCCCGTCCAGTACATGCCGTCCTCGGCCCGCAGGTGCTGCATCCAGCGCAGGATGTCCAGCGCGTGGTCCGACTCGCCCGTCGCCCACAGCGCCAGGGCCAGCTCCGCGCTCTCCCCGCCGGTCACCCACGGGTTGGGGACCACGCAGCGCACGCCCAGACCGGGCACGACGAAGCGGTCCCAGCCCTCCTCGATGCGCTCCTTGGCCGCGGGCCCGCGCAGCGCCCCGCCGAGCACCGGGTAGTACCAGTCCATCGAGTAGCGGCTCTTGTCCAGGAACCGCTCCGGGTGGCGGCGGACGGCGTGCCCGAGCCACCCGGCGGCCAGCTCCCAGTCCGGCTGCGGCTCCTCGCGCCGTTCGGCCAGCGCCAGCGCACACCGCAGAGCCTGGTAGACCGAGGAGGAACCGGTCAGCAGCGCCTCGGCGGCGGCGGTGCCGTCCGCGTCGCGCTTCCAGCCGATCTGGCCGCCCGGCTGCTGGAGGCGCAGCACGAACTCCACGGCGGCCACCACCATGGGCCACATCCGGTCGACGAAGGCGTCGTCGCCGGTGGACAGGTAGTGGTGCCACACGCCGACGGCCGGGTACGCGCAGAAGTTGGTCTCCCGCGTGCGGTCGGTGGGGCGGGCCGCGTCCCCGTCGGCGTAGGCCGCGTACCAGGAGCCGTCCGACAGCTGGTGGGCGGCCAGCCAGTCGTAGGCGGCCGCGGCGCGCTCGTGCTCTCCGGCGGCGTCCAGCGCCATCGCGGCCTCGACGTGGTCCCACGGGTCGAGATGGTGGCCGCGGAACCAGGGCAGGGCGCCGTCCGCGCGCTGTCCGGCCAGGATGCCCTCGACGGTCGTGCGGGCCTGCTCGGCGGTCAGCACGCCGGGCAGCACCAGCCGCTCGGTCCGCTCCGGGCTGGTCACTTGGCCGCCGCTGCGGACTCGTCCGACGCCTGCCGGCCGGCGGCCGCGTCCGTGGGCCCGCCGGTCCCAGGCAGATACGGCAGATGGGGCTTGGTGGCGTAGGCGACGAAGCTCTTGCCGATCAGCGGGTCGAGGGCGCGCTCGGCGACGCGGGTGGCCAGCGGGCGCTTCATGATGTCCCACACGAGCAGCTTGTGGTAGGCGCGCACCGGCAGGGCCGCCCGGTCCCCGTCGCGGTCGACGCCGAACGCGCACTTGAGCCACCAGTACGGCGCGTGCAGTCCGTGCGCGTGGTGGGTGCCGTAGGGACGCAGCCCGGCCTCCCGCAGCCGGGCCAGGAGTTCGGTGGCGCGGTAGATGCGGATGTGCCCGCCCTCGACCTCGTGGTAGGCGTCGCTCAGCGCCCAGCACACCTTCTCCGGGCCGTAGCGCGGCACCGTGACGGCGAGCCGGCCGCCGGGCCTGAGCACCCGCACCATCTCGGCCAGGACGGCCTTGTCGTCCGGGATGTGCTCCATGACCTCGGAGATGATGACGACGTCGAAGCTGTCGTCGGGGAAGGGCAGCGCGAGCGCGTCGCCCTCCATCGCGGTCGCCGTCGCGCCCTCGGGCGCCTCACCGGCCTCGGCCATCGCCGTGAACCAGGTGGCGACTTCGCGGATCTCCTCCGCGTTGCGGTCGAGCGCGACCACGCGGGCGCCGCGCCGGTAGCACTCGAAGGCGTGCCGCCCCGCCCCGCAGCCCAGGTCGAGCACGCGATCGCCGGGGGCGAGCGGGAATCGGGAGAAGTCCACGGTCAGCACGGGGGATCAGCCTTCCACATCAGCGTCTGGGGGCGGGAGCAGGGGGCGGCGAGCAGGGGGCGGGGCTGCGGGGTCCGGGTACGGCTGTCCGCTCACCGGCTCTGGGCGAGGGCGGCGGGCGCCTCCGCGGGCCGTCGTACCGCGGGTGGCCGGGTCCGGCGGGCAGGCTCCCCCATGGCCGCGCGATAGCACTCCACCGTGCGCAGCGCCGCCTTCCGCCAGGTGAACTTCTCCAGCACACGCTCCCGCCCGGCCGCGCCGAGCCGGGCCCGCAGTTCCGGGTCGCCCAGCAGCCGCACCAATCCGTCCGCCAGCGCCCCGGCGTCCCCGGGCGGCACCGCCAGGCAGGTCTCGCCGTCCCGCCCGGCGACCTCCGGGATCGCCCCACCGGTGGTGGCCAGCAGCGGGGTGCCGGTCGCCATGGCCTCGGCCGCGGGCAGCGAGAAACCCTCGTAGAGCGAGGGCACACAGGCGACCTGCGCCGAGCGGACGAGCCCGGCCAGTTCGGCGTCGCTGATGCCCTTGACGAACTCGACGGCCCCGGCGAGCCCGTGGGCGGCGATCGCGTCGGCGACCGGCCCCTCCTCGGGGCGTTTGCCGACGACGACCAGATGGGCCTCCGGACGCTGCACGCGCGCCTTGGCCAGCGCCTCGATCAGGAACACCAGGCCCTTGAGCGGAACGTCGGCGCTGGAGGTGGTGACGATCCGGCCCGGCACCTGGGGCACCGCCGGGTCGGGGGCGAACAGCCGGGTGTCGGCGCCGATGGGCACCACGTCGATGCGCTCGTGTGCCACTCCGAGATCGTCGGCGATCTCCTGCCGGGAGGAGCCGGAGACGGTGACGACCGAGGGCAGTCTGCGGGCGACGCGGCGCTGCATGCGGGTGAAGCCGTACCAGCGGCGCACCGAGGCGTGCTGCCGCCAGCCGGTGGCCGCTTCCAGCTCCAGCCGGCGGTCGACGGTGATCGGATGGTGGATGGTGGTCACCAGCGGTGCGCCCAGCGCGCGGGGGCCGCCGAGCAGGCCGTAGCCGAGCGTCTGGTTGTCGTGGACGACGTCGAACTCGCCGTGCCGCGCGGCCAGGTGGCGGCGGGCACGGAGCGAGAAGGTGAGCGGCTCGGGGAAGCCCCCGGTCCACATCGTGGCGACCTCCAGCAGGTCCACCCAGTCGCGGTACTCGCCCCGGCGCGGGGTGCGGAAGGGATCGGGCTGGCGGTACAGGTCGAGGCTGGGCAGCTCGGTGAGAGTCAGCCGGCCGGGCGCGGGCGCGGGCCGCTCGTCGCCGGGCGGGGCGCCGGGCGGGGGTTCGGGCCGGTCGGGGTCGTCGAGCACCGGGTAGGGCTGCGCGCCGATGACCTCGACGCTGTGGCCGAGCCGGGCGAGTTCCCGGGACAGATGGCGTACGTAGACACCCTGGCCGCCGCAGAAGGGGTTGCCCTTGTACGTCAGCAGCGCGATGCGCAGCGGGCGGTCGGTTACGGCCTCTGCGCTCACTCGCGGCCCCCTTCGTCACTGCGTTCCGCCGGAGCGTAGCCGCTCGCGCTAACCTAGAACAAGTTTCAGGATTCACTTTCGGAGGGCCCGGATCCCATGCGCGTACACCGCGGACCCGTGCCCGGACTCAAGAATTTACCGGCCAGTCACTTCGGGCGAGCCGCCGCGGCAGGTGATTCGCGCCACCTCGGCGGCGCCTGCAAGAATGCACGGCTCCCCACAGGGCTTTTGAACGCCACGGAAACGGGACCCACGACGCGATGCCGACACCGCCGCAGCCCAGAGACAAGCCCCGGAGCGGGGCCGGCGCCCTGCCGGACCCGTCCCCCGCCGCGCCGCTGACCGAGCGCCAGGAGGCACGCCGCCGCCGCATCCTGCACGCGAGCGCCCGGCTCGCCCGCCGCGGCGGATTCGACGCGGTGCAGATGCGGGAGGTCGCGGAGTCCTCGAACGTGGCGCTCGGCACCCTCTACCGCTACTTCCCCTCCAAGGTGCATCTGCTGGTCGCCACCATGCAGGACCAGTTGCAGCACATGCACGCGACCCTGCACGAGCACCCGCCGGAGGACACCGGGCCGGCGGCCCGGGTGGCCGCGACCCTGATGCGCGCCTTCCGCGCCCTGCAGCGGGAGCCCCAACTGGCGGACGCCATGGTGCGGGCCCTCAACTTCGCGGACCGTTCGGTCAGTCCGGAGGTGGACACGGTCTCGCGGCTGACCACGGCGATCATCCTGGACGCGATGGGCCTGCCGGACCCGCCCACCCCCGAGCAGCTCTCGGCGGTGCGGGTGATCGAGCACACCTGGCACTCGGCGCTCATCACCTGGCTCTCCGGCCGGGCCTCCATCGCGCAGGTGAAGATCGACATCGAGACGGTGTGCCAACTGATCGAGGTGACCGCCCCCCGGGACTGACCGGCCCCGCAGTTCCCCCCGGGGCCGGCCGGCACTCGCCGCCCCTTGGTCGTGTCGTCAAAGCCCCGTCCGCCCGGCCCCGCCCTCCGGGCGGATGACGCTCCGTTGACGACACTCCCTACGTCAGCGGGGTGGCGGGACCCCGGCGGACCCGTGGACCGATCCGGAACGCACCGGCGTGAAGCGGACGGCCGTACCGGGCGCGGCCTGCGCCGCGGCGCTGAGCGCCGCCGCCGGGACGACGCCGATGACCGGATAGCCGCCGGTCGTGGGATGGTCGGCGAGGAAGAGCACGGGCCGTCCCTCCGGCGGCACCTGGATCGCGCCCAGCGGCATGCCCTCGCTGGCCAACTCCCCCTCCCTGCGGCGGGCGAGGGCCGGGCCCTCGGTCCGCAGGCCGATCCGGTTGCTGGCCGCCGACACCCGGTAGGTGCCGGTGACCAGCGTGCGCAGTCCCTCGGCGGTGAACCAGTCGTCCCGCGGCCCGTAGCCGACGGGCAGTACCAGTTCGGGTCCCGGTGTCCGCCAGGGCGCCGCGTCCGGAACGGCACCGGCCCCCGCCGGAGACGGCGGGCCCAGCGGAAGAACCGCACCGTCGCGCAGCGGGGCAGGACCGAGCCCGGAGAGCAGGTCGGTGGCGCGGCTGCCGAGCACCCGGTCGGCCCCGACGCCCCCGGCGAAGCCCAGGTAGGAGCGCACTCCGTGGGTGGCGGCGCCCGCCTCCAGCACCGCACCGGCCCGCAGGCGCACCGGCTGCCCCCAGGGCGCCGGCCGCCCGTCGACCGCCACCGGGCAGGGCGCCCCGGTGACCACGGCCGTGGTGGGGGCCAGCACCCGCACCGCGCAGCCGGTGAGGGTGGTCTCCAGCGTCGCGGCACTCTCCGGGTTGCCGACCAGCAGGTTGGCGAGCCGGTGCGCGGTCTGGTCGAGCGCCCCCGAGCGGGGCACCCCCAGGTGCGCGTACCCGGGGCGGCCCAGGTCCTGGACGGTGGTGAGGGCTCCGGCCCGCACGGTCTCCAGTCCGCCGTCAGGGGTCATGGCCGCTCCTCCCGGTCCGCAGGGCCGCCCGTGTCCGAGGGCCGGTCTCCGTCGAGCGAGGGCCGGTCTCCGTCGAGGGGGACGAAGCGCACGCGGGTGCCGGGGGCCAGCAGCGCCGCCGGGGTGCGGGCCGTGTCCCACAGCACGGTCTCCGGCGCGGTTCCGATCAGCTGCCAGCCGCCGGGTGAGGAACGCGGGTAGACACCGGTGTAGGCACCGGCGAGCCCCACGGCACCGACCGGCACCCGGGTACGCGGGGTGGCCCGGCGGGGTACGTGGTACGGCTCGGGCAGCCCGGTCAGATAGCCGAAGCCCGGCGCGAACCCGCAGAACGCGACGCGGAACTCGGTGGCCGCGTGCCGCCGGGCCGCCTCGTCCGGCGCGACGCCCCACAGCGCGGCGACGTCGGCGAGGTCGGGGCCGTCGTAGCGGACGGGTATCTCGAGCACCGCTCCGCTCCCGGCGGTGAGCGGCGGCACCTGCCAGCCGGGGAGTTCCGCGGCCAGTCGGCGGGCCTGCGCGCCGCTGCCGAACTCGTCGAGCAGCACGGTCCTGGCGCCGGGCACGATCTCGCCCACGGGCGGCAGACTGCCGTCGGCGCGGCGGCGCAGCAGCTCGGCGTGGAGCGCCTCCGCCTGCTCGGCGGTGGCGAGTTCCACCAGCAGGCCGCGACTGCCCACCGGACGGATCACCGGCGGCGCCGGCTCGGTGGTCCGGTCGGCGACGGCGTCCGGGCATGGTGCGGCAGAGAGGCCGGGTGCGGCAGGGGGATCGGGCGCGGCGGGGTCGGCCTGGGCGGTCATGCGAAGGCCCGGACCTGGACGCCCGCGGTGGCCAGTTCCGCCCGGATGCGCTCGGCGAGCCGGGCGGCAGCCGGAGTGTCGCCGTGCACGCACAGCGAGCGGGCCGCGGTGCCGAGGACGGTGCCGTCGGCCGCGGTGATCTCCCCGTCCCGGGCCAGCCGCACCGAGCGCTTGACCACCTGCTCGGGGTCGTGCAGCACCGCGTCCGGCTCGGAGCGCGGCACCAGGGTGCCGTCGGCCCGGTAGGCGCGGTCGGCGAACGCCTCCTCGACGGTGGGCAGTCCGGCCCGCTCAGCGGCGGCCAGCAGCCGGGAGCCGGGCAGCCCCAGCACGGGCAGCGGCCCGCCCGCACCGGTCGCGGCCCCGGACATCCGGACCCCCGCGACGACGGCGGCGGCCTGCTCCGCGTCGTGCACGGCCCGGTTGTAGAGGGCGCCGTGCGGTTTGACGTAGGCGACGGCGGAGCCGGCCGCGCGGGCGAAGACTTCCAGGGCGCCGATCTGGTAGGCGACCTCGGCGGCCAGTTCGGCGGCGGGCACGTCCATCGCCCGGCGTCCGAAGCCGGCCAGGTCGCGGTAGGAGACCTGGGCGCCGATGCGGACGCCGCGCTCGGCGGCCAGCTCGCAGACGCGGCGCATGGTGACGGGGTCGCCGGCGTGGAAGCCGCAGGCGACATTGGCACTGGTGACCGAGGCGAGCAGGGCCTCGTCGTCGGTGAGCTGCCAGCGGCCGAAGCCCTCACCGAGGTCGGCGTTAAGGTCGATCTTCCGGTCCATCGGCAGCAACGTAAGCGATTGTTGAACAATCCGGCAAGAGGTTCGCGGTCTCGCACTCCGCGACACCCCTGTCACCCGCCGCATCCGGGACCGGCCGGCGCCCGTCCACCCAGGGAGACCACGATGACCGCCGACCCCTCCGCCGCCCTGTCGGCGCTCGCCGCCGACCGGGGACTGCTCGGCCGCACGAGCACGGCCGAGCGCGTGGCGGCGATCCTGCGCGAGCGGATCGCCCAGGGGGCCTTCCCGCCCGGCATCCGGCTCTCCGAGGAGCGGATCTGCACCGCGCTGGGCGTCTCGCGCAACACACTGCGGGAGGCGTTCCGGCTGCTGACCCACGAGCGGCTGCTCGTGCACCGGCTGAACAGGGGCACCTTCGTGCGGGTGCTGAGCGACACCGACATCGAGGACATCTACCGGGTGCGCCACCTGATCGAGTGCGCCGCCGTACGGGGGCTGGGCGCGCCGCCGTACGACGTGTCGGAGGTGCGGGCGGCCGTCTCGGCGGGCGAGCGGGCCGCGGCCGAGGGCCGGTGGCAGGAGTGCTCCACCGCGAACATCCGCTTCCACCAGGCGCTGGCCGGGCTGGCCGGGAGCGACCGCACGGACGAGATGATGCGCGGCGTGCTCGCGGAACTGCGGCTCGCCTTCCACATCATGGGCGATCTGCGCCGCTTCCACGACCCGTATCTGACCCGCAACCAGGAGATCGTGCGCGCCCTGGAGACGGGTGACGCGGCGGGCGCCGAGCGGCTGCTGGACACCTATCTGGCGGACTCGCTGCGGCAGCTGCTGGACGCCTACCCCGAAGAGGCGGCGGACGCCGACGCCTGAGGTCCGGCCCGCGTACCCCGCGTACTGCGAGCCGGGCCCGCACGTGGCACGGGCGGACACCCCCGAGCCCCCGGGCCGCAGGCGCGGTGCGCGGGCAGCGGCACGCTTTCCGGCCTCCGCCGTCCGCACACCGAAGGGTCCGGCCGCGCAGCAACCGGAGGATCACGTTCCGAATAAGTGATGCGCCTCACTCTTGTCGGATCGTTCAACAATCCCCTAGCCTCCCGAGGAATTCGCTCACGGAAGGCGGACGAGATGATCGTTCTCCTCGGCGTCCTCGTAGTGGTCCTCGGCTTCGCGACGCGCCGTAACCCCCTGCTCGTCGTCGGCGTGGCCGGGATCGTCACCGGACTGCTGGGCAAGCTCTCCCCCGTCGAGATCCTTCGGACCTTCGGCGAGAGCTTCGCGTCCAGCCGCTCGGTGACGATCTTCGCCATCACGCTGCCCGTCATCGGCCTGCTGGAGCGCAACGGCCTCCAGCAGCAAGCCCGCACGCTCATCGGCAAACTCGGCACCAACCTCACGACAGGGCGCTTCCTGACCCTGTACCTGCTCCTGCGGCAGCTCACCGCCGCCGTCGGCCTGCAGACCATCGCAGGGCCCGCGCAGAGCGTCCGCCCCATGATCGCGCCGATGGCGGAAGCCGCCACCGAGCGCCGCAACGGCGGCCGGCCGCTGCCCGAAAAGGTCCGCGAGAAGGTCCGCTCGCACTCCGCGGGCACCGACACCGTGGGACTGTTCTTCGGCGAGGACTGCTTCCTGGCCATCGGCTCCATCCTGCTGATCACCGGCCTGGTCAACAGCACCTACGACACCCATCTGGAACCGCTGCACCTCGCGCTGTGGGCGATACCCAGCGCCGCGTGCGCCTTCCTCATCCACGGCGGGCGGCTGCTACGGCTGGACCGCGCGCTGGAGCGTGAACTGGTCACCGCGAACGCACAACTGGCCGTCGAGCGGGCGGACGCGCAGGACGGCCGCAGCGAGGAAGACGGGGCTGCCAAGTGATCAAGTCCGAGTGGTTCTTCTGGCTCGTCGGAGCCGTCTTCCTCGCCATGGCGGCGCAGATGGTCTTCGACCGCACCAACCCCAAGCGGCACGGGACCGCGGCCTTCTGGGGCCTGCTGGGCGCCTGCTTCTTCTACAGCACCTGGGTCAACGAGAAGTCCCTGCCCGCCGAACCGCTGGGCGTGGCCGTCCTCGTCCTCATCTGCCTGGGCGGGTTCAACCTCACCGGCAAGGGCAAGCCCGACACCACCGACGAGGGCGAACGCGCCCGGCTGGCCGCCCGCTTCGGCAACAAGCTGTTCATCCCGGCGCTGACCATTCCGCTGGTCGCCATGGTGTGCGCCGTCCTCGCCGACAAGTGGCGGATCGGCGGCACCCCGCTGCTGGAAGAGGGCAGCGAGACCATCCTGGGGCTCGGCCTGGGCGCCGTCCTGGCACTCGGCGTGGGCATGTGGGTGCTGCGCGAACGCCGCCCGAGCGTGCCGCTGCACGCCGGACGCGGACTGCTCGAGTCGATGGGCTGGGCCCTGCTGCTGCCGCAGCTGCTCGCCGTGCTGGGCGCGATATTCCAGGCCGCGGGCGTCGGCGACCAAGTCGGCAAGGTCACCGAATCGGTGCTGCCGGACGGGCAGAAGCTGGCCGCCGTCGCGCTGTACTGCGTGGGCATGGCCGTCTTCACCATGATCATGGGCAACGCCTTCGCGGCCTTCCCCGTCATGACCGCCGCCGTCGGCTGGCCGGTGCTGATCGAGCAGATGGACGGCAACCCCGCCGCCGTGCTCGCCGTCGGCATGCTCGCCGGGTTCTGCGGCACGCTGTGCACCCCGATGGCGGCCAACTTCAACCTCGTCCCGGCCGCGCTCCTCGAACTCAAGGACCAGTACGGGCCGATCAAGGCCCAGGTGCCGACCGCCGGAGCGATGCTGGCCTGCAACATCCTGATCATCTATCTCTTCGCGTTCTAGGCGCCGGGCGGAGCTGAGCACATGTCATCCACCACTTCCACCAGGGTCCTGGTCACCGGATTCGCGCCGTTCGACGGCGCGGAGGTCAACCCCTCCTGGCAGGCGGCCCGACTGCTGGCCGCCGAACCGCCGGACGGACTCGACGTCACGGCCACCGAACTGAGCTGCGTCTTCGGCACCGCGCTGGAGGAACTGCGCACCGCGGTGGACTCCGCGGGGCCCGGCCTGGAACTGGTGCTCTGCCTCGGCCAGGCCGGCGGGCGCACCGACCTCACCGTCGAACGCGTCGCCGTGAACGTGGACGACGCGCGCATCCCCGACAATGCCGGCCGGCAGCCCGTGGACGAACCAGTCGTGCCCGGCGGCCCGGCCGGATACTTCAGCACCCTGCCGATCAAGGCGTGCGTGGCCGCGGCGCGGGCCGCCGGGATTCCCGCATCGGTCTCCCAGACCGCCGGGACCTTCGTCTGCAACCACGTCTTCTACGGCCTCGCACACCTGCTCGCGACCGAACGCCCCGACGTGCGGGGCGGCTTCGTGCACCTGCCGTTCTCCCCGCAGCAGGTGGCGGGCCGCCACCCGGCCCCGCCCTCGCTCTCCGTGCCCGACGCCGTCACCGGGCTGGCCGCGCTGCTCCAGGCGGCCGCCCGCACCACCACCGACCTGCGCGAACCGGGAGGGGCCACACATTGAGCACGGCACCGGACGCGGCGGCGGACCCGGCCCTGCCCGACCACGCGGCGGCGTTCGCCGAGGTGGCCCTGGCCAACATCACCCGCGAGTACCCGAACGCACCCGCACACCTGTACGCCGGGCCCGAGGAACTCGTCCCGCCCCGGCTGCTCCACCCCGCCTTCTACGGCGCCTACGACTGGCACTCCTCGGTCCATATGCACTGGCTGCTGCTGCGCCTGCTGCGCACACCGTGGCGGAGCGGGGACCAGAGGCGACGCACGGCGGTGGTGCGCGCGCTGGACGCCCATCTGAACCCCGAAGCGCTCGCGGTGGAGACGGCCTACCTGCGCGCCCACCCCTCCTTCGAGCGGCCCTACGGCTGGGCCTGGCTGCTGGCGCTCACCAGTGAGAGCGCCGCGGACGTTCCGGAGCACCCGGCCGACGGCGGAACGGCGCTCCCGGACGAGAGCGGTGCTCCGGGCGGGAGCGGCACCCCGGGCGAGAGCGGTGCTCCGGCGGCGCGGCGGCGGTGGCGGGCGGCGCTGGCCCCCGCCGCGGAGACCGTCGCCGACCTGGTCCTGGAGTGGCTGCCGAAGGCGACCCGGCCGGTACGGCACGGCACCCACACCAACAGCGCCTTCGCACTGGGCCTGCTGCTGGACAGCGCCGCACGCGCCGGACAGCCGCAGCTGCTGGCGCCCGTCGAGGCGAAGATCCGCGCGTGGTATCTCCCCGACCACGGGGCCGCCACCCGCTGGGAACCGTCCGGGCAGGACTTCCTCTCCCCGCTGCTCTGCGAGGCGGACGCGGTGCGACGCGTGCTGCCGCGGCACGAATTCGCCGAGTGGCTGGGGCGCTTCCTGCCCGAACTGGACCACGCCACCGGGCCGGAGTTCCTGCCCCCGCCGCACGTGCCGGACGCCGCCGACCCGCAGCTCGGGCATCTGCTCGGGCTCTGCCTCAGCCGGGCCGCGGCACTGCGCGGCATCGCCGCCGCCCTCCCGTCCGGCGATCCGCGGACGGCCGCACTCACCGCTGCCGCCGAGGCCAACCTGGCCGCGGGCCTCCCGGCGGCCGTGTCCGGCGACTTCACCACGGACCACTGGCTCGCGACGTTCGCCGCGCTGGCGCTGGGCAGCGGGACCGCCGGCTGACGACCGGGCCCGCGCGGCCGGGCCGCGCCGCGGCCGGCGGTGCCCCGCGCCCCGAGTCCTCCGCAGCCGGGAGAGGAGCCGCCCGGCTGCGGAGCCGCTCGCGGACGCCGTGACGGAGACGCCGGTACGCGGAACACCCCTACGCGGTCACGGACGCGCGCCCCCGTGACCGGGCCGCCCGCCCCGGTCGCACACCTGCGGACCGGGCCGACCCGACAGCCGCGCGGGCCACCCGGCTACAGTGGCCGACAGCCAGACAACGCCTCCGCCCGGGGGAAGCCGGTGCGAATCCGGCGCTGACCCGCAACCGTGAGCGGTCCGCCACGCCGTCGCGTACGTCCGACACAGATCGCCTCCCGCGATCCGGCCGGCGTCCGCCGCGCGGCACGGCCGGCCGCGAGCCGGAGCGCCCGTGCGGAGGCGGGCTCCTGTGGCCGCCCAGGCCACCGGCCCGTCGAGGTATACGGAGCCGAGCCCGGTGCACCGTGGTGCGGGCCGCGCAGTCGCGGGCCCGCCCGGCGGGGCGGCCGTGCCCGGCTGCGGTCCGCTCCCGTCATCGAAAGGCATCCGCAATGTCACCGCGCCGCCGCCGCGCCACGGTCCTCGCCGCCGCCACCGTGCTGAGCGCGGCCGCCGCACCCGTGGCATCCGCCGCCGCACCGGCCAGGTCCGTCGCGGCTTCCCCGGCCCGGGCCACGGCGTCCGAGCTGCCGGACGGGCTCTACGGAACGGCAGATCCCAAGTACAACGGAGTGTGGCGGCAGTCGATGGCGCTGCTCGCGCTGGACGGCGCGGAGGCCGTCCCCGCGCGGAAGGCCGTGGACTGGCTCACCGGCCAGCAGTGCGCCGACGGCTCGTTCGCCGCGTACCGCGCCGAACCCGGCAAGAAGTGCGATCCGGACGACACTCCGGCGGACGTCAACGCGACCGCGCTGGCCGTCCAGGCGCTCGCCGCCGTGGGCGGCCGGAGCGACGCGGTGCGCGAGGGGCTGGAGTGGCTGGTCTCCGTCCAGAACAAGGACGGCGGCTGGGGCTTCGCGCCGCAGGCCGACTCGGACGCCAATTCCACCTCGCTGGTCATCGGCGCGCTGCACGCCACGGGCCGGAACCCCGCCAAGACCACGGCCGAGGGCGGCGGCTCGCCGTACGACGCACTGCTGTCCTTCCAGCTCACCTGCGGCTCGAAGGGAATCGAGGACGCCCCGGGCGCCCAGGGCGCGTTCACCTACAAGCCGGACAAGAAGGGCAGGCTCGCGCCGAACAACGACGCCACGGCGGCCGCCGTCCTGGCCGCGCTGGGCGAGGGCGCGCTGCCCGAGCCGCCGGCCGAGAACGCCAAGAACACCCCGGTCACACCGCTGAAGTGCGCTTCGAGCGCGGACCAGGAGAGCGGAGAGGGCGTCCCGGGCGGCCGCAAGGCGGCCGCGGGCGCGGGTGCCGCCCACCTGGCGGCGACGCTGAAGAAGAACGGCGGTCACTTCACCTCGGTGGCCCCGGGCTCCTCGGACGAACAGCCCGACTACGCGAACACCGCGGACGCCGTCGTCGCGCTGGCCGCGGGCGGACACCGGGACGCCGCCGCCACCTCACTGTCCTGGCTGGCCGACAACCTCGACAAGTGGGACAAGGCACGGAAGGATCCGGCCGCCATCAGCTCCCTGATGCTGGCCTCCCGTGCCACCGGCGGCGATCCCGCCGAACTCGGCGGCACCGACCTGCTCTCCCGTCTCAACCGCACCGGCCCGAAGCCCGCCAAGATGCCCGAGGACGAAGCCGCCGAGCAGAAGGACTCCGGCGCCACCATCCCCATCTGGGCCTTCGTGCTGATCGGCCTCGCCGTCGGCGCCGGATTCGGCATCCTGCTCAGCGGCCGCCGCAAGAGGCAGCAGCCGTGAGGGCCCGGAACCCCGCCGGGCGCGGCGGATACGGCACGGCCGGCCGGAGCGGCACCGGGACCGGCACCGGACCGGGGGCCTGCCCGCACCGCGGGACGGCCACGCACCGCGGGACGGTCCTGGACGGGCCGGCGGCGGCGCGGAGCCGGGCGCCGAGGTGGGGCGCGTCCGCGACGGCCGCGCTCGCGGGCCTCGTGGCGCTCGCGAGTCTCGTCCTGCTGCCGTCCCAGGAGGCACGCGCCTCGGCCGCGCGGCAGCCGGCCGCCGAGTCGAGCGGCTACCGGTACTGGTCCTTCTGGCAGCGACAGGAGGGCGGCTCCTGGTCGTACGCCACCGAGGGACCGGCCACCCAGCGCCCTGAGGACGGGGACGTCCTGGGCTTCCGGTTCGCGCTGAGCGAGGACTCCGACCAGGCCGACGAGCCGCGCGGCGCCGTGCGTTTCGCCGCCGCCTGCGACGGGACGAAGGCCGGGAAGGAGAGCAAGCGGGTGGCCGTGCGGATCGACTTCGGGACCCGCGCCGACGCCCCGGGCGGCGAGTCCGGGGACCCGCCCGCCGCCCGTACCGGCTGCGCCCGCATACCGGAGAACGGCACCGCGGCCGACGCCCTCGCCAAGGTGGCCTCCCCGCTGCGCTACAACTCCGACGCCCTGCTGTGCGCCATCGACGGCTACCCCGCGACGGGATGCGGCGAGCAGGCGAAGGGCAGCGGCGGGAGCGGCAAGAGCGAGGACGGCGACGGCGACAGCGCGGCGGACACCGGGAGCCGCAGCGCGGACGGCGAGGCCGACGGCGGCCGGGGGGACGGCGCGTCGACCGCTGTGGGCGTCGCGGCGGGCGCGGCGGCCGTGGCGATCCTCGGCGCCGCGGCACTGTGGCAGGCCCGCCGCCGAAAGCGCTAGCCGATGCCCCGCTCCACATCCAGAGCAGCGCTCTCCCGGGCGGCGGCCCCGCGGCGGACGGCGCGCCCGGCAGAGCGCGGGGCGGGTACCGGAGCGGTGACCCGCTCTCCTCTGCGAGCACCGCTCTCCACCCGGAGCACCGCCCTGCACCCGGGTGCGTGGTGGCTCTGGGCCCTGGGTCTGGCCACCGCCGCCTCCCGCACCAGCAATCCCCTCCTCCTCGGACTGCTGATGGCGGTGGCGGGCTATGTCGTCGCGGCCCGCCGCACCGACGCGCCCTGGGCCCGCTCCTACACCGCGTTCCTGAAGCTGGGACTGCTGGTCCTCAGCATCCGCCTCGTCTTCGCCTTCCTCCTCGGCTCTCCCATCCCCGGCAGCCAGGTACTCGTAGAACTCCCGGAAGTGCCGCTGCCCGACTGGGCCCGCGGGGTACGGATCGGCGGACGGGTCACGGCGGAGGGCATGGTCTTCGCGCTGTACGACGGGCTCAAGCTGGCCACGCTCCTGGTCTGCGTCGGAGCCGCGAACGCGCTCGCCAACCCGGCGCGGCTGCTGAAATCCCTGCCCGGCGCCCTCTACGAGGCGGGCGTCGCGGTGGTGGTGGCGATGACGTTCGCCCCGCACCTGGTGGCCGACGTACGGCGGCTGCGCGCGGCCCGGCGGCTGCGCGGGCGGGACGACCGCGGGCTGCGCGGGGTGGCGCAGGTCGCGCTGCCGGTTCTGGAGGGCGCGTTGGAGCGCTCGGTCGCGCTCGCGGCAGCGATGGACGCGCGCGGCTACGGCCGGACGGCGCGCGTTCCGGCGGCGGTGCGCCGCACCACCACGGCGCTGACGCTCGGCGGGCTGCTCGGCGTGTGCGCGGGTACCTACGGCCTGCTGGCCGCCGCGGGCGCCGGGTTCGGGTTGCCACTCCTGCTGGCGGGCCTGGTCCTCGCGCTGGCCGGGCTGCGGCTCGGCGGCCGGCGGGCGGCCCGCACCCGGTACCGCCCCGACCGCTGGGGAGTCCGGGCCTGGCTGGTGTCGGCGTCCGGTGCCGCCGTCGCCGCGCTGCTGACCGCGGCGGCCAGTGCGCTGCCGGACCCGATGAACCCGCCGGCCGTCCCGCTGGCCGCGCCCCCGTTGCCGCTCTGGCCCGCCGCCGCCGTCCTGCTCGGCCTGCTGCCGGGCTTCCTCGCACCCGCCCCGGCCCTCCCCGGGAACGGGCCCGGTGACCGGTCCGGTGACCGGTCCGCCGGCGGCCGCACACCCGCCGGCGCCCGCCGCGCACCCGTGCCCGACGCACATTCGGCCGCACCGGCCACCGAACACCCCCGAACAGCCGAAGCCGAAGACGACCGCGACAACGGCCGGGGCAGCGGCAGCGACCGCACCGGCGTCCACCCCGACCGCACCGCCGACCACAGTGCCGACGCCGGCGCCGACGGCAGCGGGCGCGGTCCGCACGAGCGGGCGGCCGGACCGTACGCGCGGACGGCGCCCAGAGCCCGGATCCCGCGGGCCCTGCGGGACCGGCAGCACGACGAGGAGAGCACCCGGTGATCACCTTCGAGCAGGTCAGTGTCGTCCACGACGGCGCGGACGGCCCCGCTTTCCCGGTGGTGGACGCCCACATACCCGAGGGCGAGCTGTGTCTGCTCGTCGGCCCCAGCGGGGCGGGCAAGTCCACCCTGCTGGGCACCGTCGCAGGTCTGGTCCCGCACTTCACCGGCGGCACCCTGCGGGGCCGGGTGACCGTGGCGGGCCGCGACACCCGGACCCACAAGCCACGCGAACTCGCGGACGTCGTGGGCACGGTCGGCCAGGACCCGCTGGCCCACTTCGTCACCGACACGGTCGAGGACGAACTGGCCTACGGCATGGAGTCCCTGGGACTGCCGCCGGGGACCATGCGGCGCCGCGTCGAGGAGACCCTCGACCTGCTCGGCCTCAACGAACTGCGGGACCGCCCGATCGCCTCCCTCTCCGGTGGCCAGCAGCAGCGCGTGGCCATCGGCTCGGTCCTCACCCCGCATCCCCGGGTGCTCGTCCTCGACGAACCCACCTCGGCGCTGGATCCGCCCGCCGCCGAGGAGGTCCTGGCCGTGCTCCAGCGGCTCGTCCACGACCTGGGCACCACGGTGCTGATGGCCGAGCACCGGCTGGAGCGCGTGGTGCAGTACGCGGACCGGATGCTGCTGCTGGCGCCGGACGGCGAGCGGGGCGGGGGCACGGACCCGCGGGGCACGGCCCGCATCGGCGATCCGGCCGCCCTGCTGGCGGTCTCCCCGGTGCGGCCCCCGGTGGTGGAGCTGGGCGAACTGGCGGGCTGGGACCCGCTTCCGCTGTCGGTACGGGACGCCCGCCGCCGCGCGGACACGCTGCGCCGGCGACTGGCGGACCGGCCCGCGCCCGCGGCGGCGGACTCCCCGGCCGCAGAGGTCCGACCGGTCGCCGAGGTCTCCCGGCTCGGCCTGGTCCGCGACCGCGTCACCGCGCTGCACGAGGTCTCCCTCACCCTGCACGCGGGGCGCACCACGGCGCTGATGGGACGCAACGGCGCGGGCAAGTCGACCCTGCTGAACACGCTGGTGGGAATGCACCGGCCCACCTCCGGCCAGGTGTCCGTCGGCGGCAGGACCCCGCACCGTACGCGGCCGGCCGCGCTGCTGCGGCACGTCGGCCTCGTCCCGCAGGAGCCGCGCGACCTGCTCTACGCCGAGACCGTCGGCCGCGAATGCCGGACCGCGGACGCGGACGCGGGCGCCGCACCCGGCACCTGCCGGGCACTGGTCTCCCGGCTGCTTCCCGGAGTACCGGACAGCGCACACCCCCGCGATCTGTCCGAGGGACAGCGGCTGGCCCTGGCGCTGGCGATCGTGCTGACGGCCCGGCCACCGCTGCTGCTGCTGGACGAACCGACCCGGGGGCTGGACTACGCGGCCAAGTCCCGGCTGGTGGTGCTGCTGCGCGAACTGGCGGAGCAGGGCCACGCGATCGTGCTCGCCACCCACGACGTCGAGCTGGTGGCGGAGCTGGCGCACCGCGTCGTCGTCCTCGCACAGGGCGAGACCGTGGCGGACGGGCCCACCGACGAGGTCATCACCTCCTCGCCGGCCTACGCCCCGCAGGTCTCCAAGATCCTCGCCCCGCAGCCCTGGCTGACGGTCGGCCAGGTGCGGGAGGCGCTGTGAGCCGCCGTGCCGCGGCGCCCGGCACCGGGCGCCCCGACCGGGCCGTGCGCGCGGTGCGGCTGGGCCCGCGGTCGGTGGTGGCGCTGGTGCTCACCAGCGCCACCGGTGTGGCGGCCTTCGCCTGGCCCCTGCTGGCCGACCGGACGTCCGGGCTGGCGCACTCGCGGGACGCCCCCTGGCTGTTCGCGGCGCTGCTCCCGCTGCTGCTGGCGGTCGCCGTGGCGACCGTCTCCGAGACCGGGCTGGACGCCAAGGCCGTGGCGATGCTGGGTGTGCTGGCGGCGGCGGGTGCCGCGCTGCGGCCGCTGGGGGCGGGCACGGCAGGCCTGGAGCCGATGTTCTTCCTGATGGTGCTCTCCGGCCGGGCGCTGGGGCCGGGCTTCGGGTTCGTACTGGGTGCCGTCTCGATGTTCGCCGGGGCGCTGCTGACGGGTGGGGTGGGCCCCTGGATGCCCTTCCAGATGCTCACGATGGGCTGGGTGTCCATGGGCGCCGGGCTGCTGCCCGCCCCGGCCACGCTGCGCGGCGGCCGGGAGCGGGTTCTGCTGGCCGGCTACGGCGCGGGGGCCGCACTGCTCTACGGGTTGATCATGAACCTGCAGGGCTGGCCCTACATCGCGGGCCTCGGCTCGGGCATCTCGTTCGTGCCCGGTGACCCGCTGCCGGAGAACCTGGCCCGGTACGGGGCCTACGTGCTGGCCACCTCGCTCGGCTGGGACGTGCCCAGGGCGCTGCTGACCGTGGTGCTCACCCTGACCCTGGGGGGCACGGTGCTGCGTGCGCTGCGCCGGGCCACCCGGCGCGCCGCCTTCGAGGCGGCACCGGTGTTCGCGGAGCCGGCCCCGGACCGGGGCGAACCGGCGGGCGGCGCGGCCTCCGCGCCGCCGCCGGGATCCGGGGGATCATCGGCGGGGTGAGGTCCCGTGTTCCTGCCCGACCCCGACGGGCAGGAACACGGGTCTCTGGGCGAGCCCGCGGTCTGCGAGGCTCGCGGCTCTGCTTCCCGGCGGCGCGGCCCGCCGCCGGGGCCGGGACGTCAGGTGCGGTCGGCGAGGGGTCGCCGGAGCCGGTTTCCGAACTGGGAGAGGTCCGCGCGTACGCGGCCCGCGCGCAGGACGGCCCGTGGCGCACCGCTGCGCGGCGGGCGCCTCGGCGGCGGGCTGCGCAGGACGCTCCGCCCGGTCGGCGCCGTGGCGCTCGGGCCGGCGACGACCGGGACCGTATCCGGCCCGGTCCCCGCCGGCTCACCCGAGCGCGCCGCGTACCGCAGCGGGTGCTCGACCACGCCCGGGTCCCCCGTTCTCCCCGTTGGGGCCGGAGAACGCTCGTTCTCCGGCCGGGCAAGACAGTATCGTAGAGAACGGCGGTTCTCAAGACGTGGGGAGAACGGGGAGTATGGACAGCGACGCCACGACCGAGGCGCGCATCCTCAGCGCGGCGGATGCGCTCTTCTACGCGCACGGCGTGCAATCCGTGGGCATGGACCGCGTCCGGGACGCCAGCGGCGTCTCGCTGAAGAAGATCTACAAGTGCTTCCCGTCCAAGGGCGCCCTGGTGGAGGCGTATCTGCGGCGCCGGGACGACTGGGCCAGGAACGCGCTGGAGGAGCGGGTGTCCCGGCACACCGACCCCGAGGAGCGGGTGCTGGCGGTCTTCGACTGGCTCTACGACTGGGTGGACGGACCGGACTTCCACGGCTGCGCGTTCATCAACGCCTTCGGCGAACTGGGCGCCGACTCCCAGGGGGTGGTCGACGCGGTCCGCGAGCACAAGGGCGCCGTCCGCGGCTATCTGCGGGGCCTGGCGCACGAGACCGGAGCGGCGGAGCCGGAGTGGCTCGCCTCGCAGCTGGCCGTGCTGCTCGACGGCGCGATGAGCAACGCCTCCATCACCGACTCCCCGGCCCCGGCACAGCACGCGCGCTCCGCCGCGGAGACGCTGCTGCGCATGGCGACCGCCCCGGCACCCGCCGCGGACCCGGCCCGGTAGCCGCCGGCCGCGCAGCGGTTCCCCGCGGCCTCCGAAGCAGCCGCGAGAAGCTGCGGGGCCGACTATCGCCGAGCGGCCCGCGCCACGCCACCCGGCCCGCCTCGCGGACCGGCAGAAGCTCAAAGTGACCGCGTTCCTGGCCGGCGGGCTCCCAGGCGTCTCCGACGAGGTGACCGGCGAGCCCTACGAGGACGGCTCGGGCAACCGCTGCCTGCCGCTGCTGCGCGAGCCGGTGCTGTGCTTCGCCGCCGACCGCGAAGGACTCGCCGCGGCCCACCGGCGCGCGCTCTCCCCGGGCTGGCGATCGCCGGCTACACCGACGAGATGTTCGCCACCGGAAACGACGGACAACCGCGCGGCCGTGCGGGCCGTCGAGTCGGAGAAGCTCAGTCTCGCCGGGCTGGCGCTCCACGGTCCGCGGAACTCGGTGGACCGGGCGGTGAAGGGGCTGAAGCTGCACCGCTGACCGCATCCGGACCGTCCGTGACGTTCGAGCCGTCCGGGACGTCCGGCAGGGCCTGGGTGCCGCCCCCTCCGCCGGGCGGCCCGGCGGAGGGGGCGGCACCGGCAGCACCCCGGTCGGATCCGTCGGCGAAGGTGTCGGCGGCCCGGCCCACGGTCCGCTTCCCCGTGCCCCGTATCCGGGCGAGCCGGCGCTGGCCGTAGAAGCCCGCCGTCACCACGGCGACCCCGCCCACCGCGTCGAGCAGATAGTGGTTGGCGGTGGCCATCACCACGAAGGTGGTCAGCAGCGGATAGAGCGCGCCCAGCGCCCGCAGCAAGCGGTTCCGGGTGAGAAGGAAGACGACGACCGCGCACCACAGCGACCAGCCCACGTGCAGCGAGGGCATCGCCGCGTACTGGTTGGAGAGCTGGGTGAGCGCGCCGAAGTCCGGGTCGGACAGGTCCTGCGGGCCGTGCGCGGTGTCGATGTAGCCCAGCCCCGGCATCAGCCGCGGTGGTGCCAGCGGATACAGCCAGAAGCCCGTCAGCCCCAGCAGGGTGGCGAAGCTCAGCGCCGTGCGCGCCGCGCGGTACAGCGGCGCCCGGCGCACGTACAGAAAGCCCAGCAGGACGATCGGCACCAGGAAGTGGAACGTCGTGTAGTAGGTGTCCCCGGCCTCCCGCAGCCACTCCGTGCGCGCGGCCAGCTTGTTGAGGCCGTGCTCGACATCGAGGTGCAGGAACCGCTCGGCGGTCAGTATCTGGTGGCCGTGCCCCTCGGCGAGGGAGCGCGAGTCGGGCGCGTGGCCGCGGACGTAGGAGTAGGCCCAGTAGCCGACCCGGATGAGCAGCAGCTCCAGCATCAGGTTGGGGCGGCTGAGCGGGCCCGAGGGCTGCGGCGCAGCCCAGGCCGGGGCCTCCCGCAGCAGGAACGGCACGACGCAGGACGCCAGCAGGGCCGCGAGCAGCACCGCGTTCTCGCCGAGCATGCCGAACGCGGCGATCTTGGGGACCAGCGCACTGCCGTCGAGCGTCATCACCATCACCACGAAGACCGGCCACACCAGCCGGTCCCCGGTGCGCCGGCCGACGCGCCCCACGATCGCCGGCAGCACCCACAGCTGCTGGTGCTGCCACGCGGTCGGGGAGGCGACCACGGCGGCGCAGCCCACCACAGCGGCGGCGAGCAGGAGCTGCCCGTCCCGCGCGTACCGCACCGCCCGGCGCAGTGCCAGCCATCCGACGGCGGGGACCAGCACCGCCAGCAGCGCCACCTCCGGCGCCCCGTGCAGTCCGGCGCGCAGCAGCGCTCCGTGCAGCGACTGGTTGGCGGTCGCGTCCGCGGCATCGCCCAGGCCGGCCCCCGCGACGTGGTGCACCCAGTAGGTCCACGAGTCGTCCGGCAGGGCCGCCCAGGCGGCCAGGGTGCAGATCAGGAACGTCCCGGCGCCCGAGACGGCGGCCCTGCGGCGCCCGGTGAGCCACAGCAGTGGAACGAAGAGCAGGGTGGCGGGCTGCAACGCGCCGGCCACGCCGATGAGCACGCCCTGCGCCTTCCCGGCGAGCGCCACCGCGGCCTGTCCGCGCGGGCCCGCGAACGGCCCGCCCGCCGGGCCGTGTCGCTCCCGGTGCCGGTCCGCGCCGCCCGCCAGCCAGCCGACCAGCACCAGCAGCACCGGCAGGATGCTGGTCTGCCCGAGGTGGAAGGTGTTGCGCACCGGGACCGAGAGCGCCAGCAGGCTCAGGGCGGCCGGGAGCGCGAAGAGCGCGGTGCGCCGCGAGACCGGTCCGGGCAGTGCCCGGGCGGCGACGGCGGCGACGGCGGCGACCAGCAGCAGGGTGCCGAACGTCCAGACCACACCGAGCCCCTGCTCGGCGGCCCGGGTGAGGGGCTTGAGCACCAGACCCGCGAACGGCGTCCCGGTGAACGCCGCGTCCCCGTCGTAGAGGGAGCCGTGCACCCGGAGCACGCCGTTGTCGCCGGTCCAGGCGAACAGGTCCACGAGGCGTTCGTCCCTGGGGAGCCGCAGCACGGCGGCCGCCTGCCGGACGGCCAGCGCCAGCGCCAGCAGCCACAGCCCGGCCAGCAGCATCCCCGCGCGGGAGCCCAGCCGCCCCCACGGCCCGGGGAGCCTCCGCAACGGCCCGCCCCCGGACAGGTGCCGTTCGCCGCCCCGGTCCGGCCCCTCGCCGTCCACCACCGTCTCCGCCGCCACGCCCCGCCGTCTCCGTCCTGTCCGCCGGTGTTCCGTCCGCGTTCCCCCGCGGACACCCGGTTCCGCTCCACCCCCCGAGGGCGAGCCCTCAGGTTCAGACGCGAGAAACCTACTCGCTACCTGACATCTCCGCGCGCCCGGCCACCGGGACGGGAGGCGCCGGCGCACGGGGCGGGCGGAGCCAGCGGGGCCGGCCCCTCGGGGGCCGTGGCGGCCCCGGGCGGTGAGCCGTGGTGGGGCGGTGCGGCAGGATGGGCCCATGAGCATCGTCAAGATCAACGCGCTGACCGTGCCGGACGACCAGCGGGAGGTGCTGGAGCAGCGGTTCGCCGCACGCAAGGGCTTCGTGGAGGGCGCCGACGGATTCGAGTGGTTCGAGCTGCTGCGCCCGTTGGAGGGAAGCGACCGCTATCTCGTCTACACCCGGTGGCGGGACGAGGAGTCCTTCCAGGCGTGGATGAACGGCCCCATGAAGGAGGCCCACCAGCGGGCGAAGGGCGACGACGGCGGCGCGGGGTCCGGCGAGGCGGGCGCCGAGCGGCCGAAGCCCGCGGCGACCGGCTCGGAGGCCTGGTCCTTCGAGGTCGTGCAGCAGGCGCCGCCGAAGAAGTGACTCAGCCCTCGAAAGTGAGGCGCACCCGCCCGTCCTGAAGGCGGGTGGCCCGCACCCGGTCCAGGTCGGCGACGTGCACCGTGGGGCCGTGCTCCGCGGCGCGCGGGCCGACGCCGACGACCGGCATCCCGGCGGCCAGGCCCGCGGCGACGCCCGCACCCGAGTCCTCGAAGGCGACGCACTCGTGCGGCGGGAAGCCCAGCTCGGCGGCGCCCTTGAGGAAGCCCTCGGGGTCGGGTTTCCCGGCGCCGACGTCGGTGGCGGTGACCCGGACGGCGGGCATGGCCAGCCCCGCGGCCGCCATCCGGGCCGCGGCCAGCTCGGCCGTCGCGGAGGTCACCAGGGCGTGCGGCAGGTCGCGGAGCGCCGCCAGGAAGGCGGGGGCGCCGGGCACGGGGACGATCCCCTCGGTGTCGGCGGTCTCCCGGGCCAGCAGGACGCGGTTCTCCGCGTGGTTCTGTTCCATGGGGCGGTCCGGCAGCAGGGTGGCCATCGTCAGATGGCCCTGGCGGCCGTGCGCGACGGACATCACGTGGTCGGGGTCGAGTCCCTGCTCGGCGGCCCAGCCCCGCCAGACCCGGGTGACGACGGCGTCGGAGTCGACGAGGGTGCCGTCCATGTCGAGCAGCAGCGCGCGGACGGTGAGCTGTGGTGCGGGCATGCGGAAGGCTCCCGGGGTCGCGGTCGGCACGCTGGGCCCGCGCGGGGCGGGCGGCTGGGCGGGCTCATGGGCGAGGAAGGACAGATGGCCCGCCCGCCGGTCAGGGACGCCCCTTCCGTCAGGCCAGGGGCACGGGCGGGACCATTTGTTTCCTCATCATACAAAGCGGGGGCGGCCACGGGCCAGTCCGGGCACGGCCCCGGCTCATCCCGAGGTCCGGGCCTCCAGATGGCGGCGGGTCGCGGGACCGTATTCACCAGGGGCGTCGTCCCACAGCCGGTAGTGCGCCTGGTACCGGAAGACGGCCTCCTGGACCCGCGAGGAGTAGACGCCGTCCTCCTCGGCCCGCAGGTCGTAGTAGCCGGCCTGCTTCAGCCTGCGCTGGAGTTGGACGACCGCGACGCCGGAGTCGCCGGGGCGCAGCGTCTTCCCCGCGGGCCGCTCCGGGCGCTCCGGGCGCGGGCGTACCCGCTCCCGCCCCTCGGGCCGGTCCGTCGGCTCCGCCGCCTCCTCCCGGCCACTCCCGGAGGGCGACGGGCTCGCCGTGTGCTTGCCGCTGTCGCGGCCGGCACGCGGGGTCGCCGGGGCGCTCGACCGGGAGGGGGACGGCTCGGGGCGCTCGCGCTGCGGCGTCGGAGTCGCGGACGGGGTGGCGGCGTGCGGGTCCTCGTCGGGCGCTCCGGTCGGCATGTGGCGCAGCGCGCGGCCGTCCCCGGCACGGCTGCCGTCGTCGGTCAGCAACTGGGTGGTCAGCAGGCCGCCGCCGAGCACGGCGGCCACCCCGACCCCGGCGAACACCGCGGTGCTGGGTCTGCGGCGCTCGGCCATCCGGCGGTGCCGTACGGGGCCCGGCCCGTCGGCGGCGGGACGGTCGGCGCGGCCGGCTCCCGCGGCGTCCGGCCTCGCGGCGTCCGGTTCCCGGCCGTCCGGTCCCGTTCCGCCCCGCCCTGCCGCGTCCGGGAGTCCGGCCGTCTCCTGCGTGTCCGGGGCCGCGAGCGGAGCGAGGCCGGGCAGCGGTACATGGGCGTCCGCGTGGACGTCCGGCACCGTTGGCGGACCGGATCCTTCGGGCACGCCCGCCGGAGCACCGTCCCGGCCCTCACCCGGGGCCTCCTCCTCCGGAGCCCGCACGGGGTCGCTCCCCAGCAGGCGCACATAGGGGCGGATGTGCAACGGGTCGGCGGACGCGGGCTCCCGGGCGGTGCCCGGGACCGGCTCCCCGGCCTCCGGGCCGTCCTCCTGCCCGGCTCCGCCGCCGCAACCGACCCGGTCGGCGGAGGTGCACTCCGCCGCGCTCCGGCCGCACCCGGGACATCGTCCGTCCCCCGCCATCCCGCTCCCCTCCCCCGGCACCAGCACGCCGTCCGGTTCACGGCCGCCGTGCCCGAATCGCCAGTAACTGTCCAACGCTGGACGATACGCGGTCCGGGTCGGTCAGGGTCAAGCACACAGGAAAAGCCGACGGGGCGGGAAAGGACCCACGGCGGACGAGTCGTCCGATGTCGCGACGCGCGCGGCCATCCCGGCCGGGCGCTTCCGGGCGCTTCACCCGGGCCGGGGCGGGTGCGAACGGCCGCTCTCCGCGGTCAGTTCGCGCACCAGTTCCGTCAGGTCGGTGGGGCGGTCGGGCGTCCACCAGTCCCCCAGCAGTTCGGCCAACTCCTGCTGCCGGGCGTCCGCGAGGGCCCGCGCCGCCTGCTCGCCGCGCGGCGTGGCCACCAGTTCCAGGCCGGCCCGGGTCGCCAGCCCGCACTCCTCCAACTGCCGTGCCCCCTCCGCGACGAGGTGCGGCGGCACCGACCCCGAATCCTCCAGCAGCGCGGGCTCGACGGGACCGTCGTAGTGGACGCGCAGCAGCATCCACACGGCGGCGGGGGCGAGATCGAGTCCGGCACCGCGGGCGATCTCCGCGTACAGGCCGCGCCGGCCCTCGATGGTGCTGAGCCGCGAGAGGGCGCGGATGACCTCGTCCGCCGAGCTGCGCTCGACCGGGCAGGCGCCCAGCGTCTCGCTCTCGTCCGGCACCTGCACGCTGCGGCGCAGCCGCTGCTGGCGCAGCAGCCAGGTCAGCACGCACGCGAGTGCTGCCAGCGGCGCGGAGTAGAGGAAGACATCCGTGATGGAGACGGAGTAGGCGTCCAGCACCCCGCGCCGGGCACCGGGCGACAGCCGGCCGATCGACTGCGGGTCGCGCCGCAGAGTGTCGGGGCTGATCCCGGCGGGCAGGGCCCTGCCGCGCAGCGCGGCGGAGAGTTCACCGCCCAGCCGGGAGGCGAACAGCGCGCCGAAGACCGCCACCCCGACCGCGGCGCCCACCGAGCGGAAGAAGGTGATGCCCGAGGTGGCCACGCCCAGGTCCGCGTAGCCCACGGCGTTCTGCGCGACCAGCACCAGGACCTGGAGCACCAGGCCGAGCCCGAGGCCGAAGACGGCGAAGTAGCCGCCCATCTCCCACTGCGAGCTGTCCGGCGTCATCCGGTGCAGCAGGAGCAGCCCGACCGTGGTCACCGCGGTGCCCAGCACCGGGAAGACCTTCCAGTGCCCGGTGCGGGTGATCAGCTGCCCGGAGAGGGTGGAGGAGAACAGCAGCCCCAGCACCATGGGCAGCATGTGCACGCCGGACATGGTGGGGGTGATCCCGTGCACCACCTGGAGGAAGGTCGGCAGATAGGTCATGGCGCCGAACATGGCGAACCCGACGACGAAACTGATCGCCGCACACAGGGTGAAGTTGCGCACGGCGAAGAGCCCCGGGGGCAGCACCGGCTCCGCCGCCCGCCGCTCGACCGGCACGAAGCAGCCCAGCAGGAGCACCGCCAGCACCGACAGCCCGTAGACCTGCACGGAGTCCCACGGCCAGGTGGTGCCGCCCAGCGAGGTGACGAGCACGACGCAGGTGGCGGCGGATGCGATCAGGAAGGTGCCGAGGTAGTCGATCCGGTGCCGCTCGGAGCGCACCGGGATGTGCAGCGCGAGCGCGATGACCGCCATCGCGACGGCGCCGATCGGCAGGTTGACGTAGAAGACCCAGCGCCAGTCGAGGTGCTGGGTGAAGAAGCCGCCCAGCAGCGGCCCGAGCACGCTGGTCGCTCCGAACACCGCGCCGAACAGGCCCTGGTAGCGGCCCCGCTCCCGGGGCGGCACCAGGTCGCCGACGATCGCCATGGACAGGGTGATCAGCCCGCCGCCGCCCAGGCCCTGAACGGCGCGGTAGCCGATGAGCTGCGGCATGTCCTGCGCCGCCCCGCACAGCGCGGAGCCCACCAGGAAGATCACGATCGCGGCCTGGAAGAGGCGCTTGCGCCCGTACTGGTCGCCGAGCTTGCCCCACAGCGGAGTGGCCGCCGTCACCGCCAGCAGGTAGGCGGTCACCACCCAGGAGAGGTGGTCCATGCCGCCGAGGTCGCTGACGACGGTGGGCAGGGCCGTCGCCACGATCGTCTGGTCGAGTGCGGCCAGCAGCATCCCGAGCAGGAGCGCCACGATCGGCAGCAGCACCCCGCGGGGGGCAGGTGCCGCGTGTTCCCCGCTCATACGGCCACGGTGCCGCGCCGGGGGACGCGCGGCCCGCCGGCCGCCTCCGTTCGGGGGACGGCGCGGCGGGCCGCGGGCGCCTGGCCGCGGCCGCGGCACAGCGGCTCCCGCGGCGGACCGGCGAACGGTCCGGCCCACGCCCGGCAGGGCCGGCAGGACCGGCAGCCGCTCAGCCGCTACGGCGCGAGCGCCTCGTAGAGGCTGAAGGCGGCCAGCGCCAGCATCAGCAGCGCGGCCACCCGGGTGATCAGCCGCAGCGGGACGTACTTCATCAGGGTGCGGCCGCCCAGAATGCCCAGCGCGGCCACGGCCCACAGGGCGAGGACGGCGCCCAGGCCCACCGAGAGGGGATCGTCGTAGCGGGCGGCGAGGTTGGCGGTCATGATCTGGGTCAGATCACCGAACTCGGCGACCAGGATCAGCATGAAGCCGCTGCCGGCCACTCTCCAGAACGACTGGTCGGCGGGTGTGCGGGCCTGCTCCTCCTCGTCGTCGTCCTTCTTCAGCAGCAGCACCGCGGCGCCCAGCAGGAACAGCACGCCCACGATGCCCTGCACCAGCCGGTGCGGGAGCAGGGTGAGGACGCTGCCCGCCGCGACGGCGAGTGTGACGTGCACGAGGAAGGCCGCGGCGACGCCCGCGAAGACGTAGGAGGCGCGGTAGCGGGTGCCGAGCATCAGCCCGGCCAGGGCTGTCTTGTCCGGCAACTCGGCGAGGAAGACGACGCCGAACACGACGGCGGCGGCGGAGAGGCTGAGCACGGGGTCCTCCGTGGTCGGGCTGCCGCACCGGCGCGAGCACACACTTCGGCACGGCAGCGTCATGGCTGTCCGTGCGCGGGGGCACGGGTGCGGACACTGCGGGCCGAAGGTCTCGCTGGCGCGGCGCCGCCACCTGTGGCGGACGTCACGCTCCGGGCGCCGGGTCCGCGCGCGGCGGGCCAGTGTGTCGACGGTCCGGCGAAGAGCTACTCCCCTTCAGACTCCTACGACTCTACGCGATACCCGCCCCGCGGCGCGATCGACGCTCCGCCGGCCCGCTCCGGCGCGACCGGGGCGGCGGCCGCGGTGACCAACTCCCGTACGGCGTCGGTCGGATGGGTGTATCGCGTGTGGCCGGAGGCGGATTCCCGGGCAGGCTCTTGATGTGACGTGCACACGACCGCCAGGCTGTGTGCCGCACGGTCCGAAGCAACGACTCTCGCAGCACTGCTCGACTTCCCCCCACATCACGGGAGTTCGCATGGCGCATCCGCACCGGACAACAATCACCCGCTACGCGCGTCGACGCTGGACAGCGCTCCCGGCCGTCCTCGCCGCCGCCGTCAGCGGCCTGCTGGTCGCCCTCACCCTGGGCGCCTCCCCGGCAGCTGCCGAGCCACCCGCACCGCCGAGCGTGTCCGAGGCACGCACGATGCTCGACGGCCTGTCCGAACAAGCCGAGGGCTCGATGGACGGCTACTCGCGCGACAGGTTCCCGCACTGGAGCAGCCAGGGCGACAACTGCAACACCCGCGAGGCCGTCCTCAAACGGGACGGCGACGGCGTGGAGACCGGCGCCGACTGCTACCCGACGAAGGGGAGCTGGACCAGCCCCTACGACGGCGAGACCTGGACCGAGCCCTCCGACCTGGACATCGACCACGTCGTCCCGCTCGCCGAGGCGTGGCGCTCCGGTGCCTCCGGCTGGACCCAGGACAAGCGCGAGGAGCTGGCCAACAACCTGGAGATCGCCCAGTTGCTCGCGGTCACCGACAACGTCAACCAGTCGAAGGGGGACAAGGACCCCGCCGAGTGGATGCCGCCCTCCTCCGGCTACCACTGCACCTACGCGCGGATGTGGGTCTGGGTCAAGGACACCTACGGCATGACGGCCGACGCCGAGGAGAAGGCCGCCCTGGAGAAGGTGCTCACCGGCTGCTGATCCGCGAGGCCCGGCCCGCCGGAAACTGGTCGGACAGCTCCCTCGTTCCGTACGGTGCGGGTCCAAGGCCCGCACCGTACGGGTGCCACACGGACGAGGGAGATGCGCATGACCGGCCTCCGACTGGGCCCACTGCTGCGCTACGTCGACCAGGACACCGCCACCGTCTGGGTGGAGACGTCCGGTCCCAGCCGGGCCGAGGTGCACTGCGAGGGCACGACCGCGGGCGGCTCCGCCCGCACCTGGCAGGTCGCCGGACACCACTACGCGCTGGTCACCGTCGTCGGACTGGAGCCGGGCACCGAGACCCCCTACCGCGTCACGCTCGACGGCGAACAGGTCTGGCCACTGCCCGACTCGCCCTTCCCGGCCAGCACCATCCGCACCCTGCCGCCGCCCGAGGCGGCACCCGAGGAGACGGCCCCGCTCCGGATGGCCTTCGGGTCCTGCCGCTGGGCCGCCCGCCCCGCGGGCTCCCGGCACGACCCCATGGGCCCGGACGCACTGGACGCGCTGGCCCACCAGATGCTCTCCGGCGGCCCGCGCCCGGACGTACTGCTGCTGCTGGGCGACCAGGTCTACGCGGACGAGACCTCCGAACGGGTCCGCGCGAAACTCGCCCGCACCCGCGACCTGGCCGAGCCGCCGTGGGGGCAGGTGGCCGACTACGAGGAATACACCGAGCTGTACTACGAGTCCTGGCTGGACCCGGAAGTGCGCTGGCTGCTGTCCACCGTCCCGAGCTGCATGATCTTCGACGACCACGACGTGATCGACGACTGGAACACCAGCGAGGCATGGCAGCGCGAGATCCGCGCCACCGACTGGTGGCGCGAGCGCATCCTGGGCGGTCTCACCTCGTACTGGGTCTACCAGCACCTGGGCAACCTCTCCCCCGCCGAACTCGCCGAGGACCCGGTGCTGGCCGCCGTACGGCAGGCCGACGACGGGGCCGCGCCGCTGCGCGCCTTCGCCGAACGCGCCGACCAGGACCCGACCGCGGCCCGGTGGAGCTACCGCCGGGACTTCGGCCGGGTCCGGCTGGTGATGATCGACACCCGGGCCGGCCGGGTGCTGCCCGAGAACGAGCGGCGGATGCTCGACGACGAAGAACTGGACTGGCTGCACGAACAGGTGCTCGACGGCGGCCCGGGCGCTGTCGACCACCTGGTCCTGGGCACCTCGCTGCCGTGGCTGCTGCCGCCCGCCGTGCACGGCCTGGAGAGCTGGAACAACGCGCTGTGCTCGGGGGCGCGCGGACCGCGCTGGGCACGGTTCAGCGAGAAGCTGCGGCAGCGCGCCGACCTGGAGCACTGGGCGGCCTTCCCACGCTCCTTCCGCGCACTGACCGAACTGATCGAACGGGTGGCGGCCGACCAGGAGGCCCCCGCCTCGGTCAGTGTCCTCTCCGGCGACGTGCACCACGCCTATGTCACCGAGCCGGAGTTGGACGGACTGAAGGTCTCCGGGGGCGGCAGGCGGTCCCGGGTGGTGCAGCTCACCTGCTCGCCGATACACAACGACATCCCCGCGGTGATGCGCTCGGGCTTCCGCTTCGGCTGGAGCCGGGCCGGGCGGCGGCTCGGACAGGCGCTGGAGCGGCACGCCCGCACCGAGAAGCCGCCCTTCCGGTGGCGCCGCACCGGGGGCCCCTGGTTCGGCAACATGCTGATGACGCTGACCCTGCACGGCCGCGACGCCTCCTACGCGCTCCACCAGGCGCGTCCGGCGACCTCGGCGCCGGACGGCACCCCTCGCTCCGGCCTGGAGCGCGTCTTCGCCGGCCGGCTCGACCAGGCCGACTCCGCTCCGGGCGGGGCGGACTGACCCCCGCTCACGCCAGGAGCGGGGCATCCGGCCCGCCGCTCAGCGGATCAGCCGCCGCTCAGCGGCACCGTGAAGCAGCCCAGCCGGGCACCGGCCGCACCCGCGTGGCCCTGCCCGGCCCGGGTCGCCCGCTCGTGCAGCACGACCGACCCGGCCCCGCCCGGCCGGAAGGTCCAGCCGTGCCGCGAGACGGCACTGCCCCGGCCCGCCGCGTCGGTGGTGACGTCGAGCCACACCTCGTTGCGCGGATTGGCGTAGCGGGGGTCGGTGGAGGGCTGTCGCGGGTCCCGGCGGTGCTGGTAGTGCGGCCCCGCGTCCCCGGGCCTGCCTCCGCACGGGCGGGTGTGGACGTGCGCCCCGTAGGTGCGGTCCGGGAGCAGGCCGCGCACCCGCAGCCACACGGTGGTGCCGTGCCGGGTGGCCCGTCGCGCCACCGTGATGCCGGCTCCGGCCGGGACCCGGGCCTGGTCGTAGGTGATCGCGTCGGGGCGGATGAAGGCGTTCGCGGGCGAGAACTGGTCCTCGCGCACCAGGAACGGCTGCCGCTCGGCGGCTTTTCCGGGGCCGGCGGTGCCGCTCGTGCCGGCCGCGCCCGCTGCCGCCCACCGGGAGGCGGCGCCTTCCCGGCCCGCGGGCCCGCCGGGGTCCGCCGCACGCGACGGGATGCCGTCCGCGGCCCGTTCCCCGGCCGTGCTCGTCCCGCCCCCCGCGAGCAGCGCCACCACCGCCGCGGCCCCCACCGCTCCCGCGGTGCGCGTCCCTACCCTCATCCCGGCCTCCACTGCCACATGGTGCTCCGCTGGTCCGATGTTGTGAGATCGGCGTCCGGCTGGGCCGCAGGAGGGGCGCGGCACGCCCCCAGCGCCCCTGAGCGAGGGATCCGGGCGTACGCTGTACGGCGGTAGACCGCCGAACGGCGAGAGACCGGGCAGGGGAAGAAACGGGGACAGCAGTGCCGGAAATCCTGGGGTCGGTGACCGGATCCCCGTGGATCTACGTGGTCATCGCCGCGTCCGTACTGCTCGATGTCTTCGTGCCCGTGCTGCCCAGCGGCGTCCTGGTGATCGCCGCCTCCACCGCAGCCGCCGGGACCACCGCAGCGGACGCCGCCGACCTGCCCAGCGCCGCAGCACGCAGCGCGGCCGGAGGCGGCGAGCCGGTCGAGGTGCTGCTGCTGATGCTGTGCGCCGCCTGCGCCTCGGTACTGGGTGACCTGGCGGCCTGGCGGCTGGCCTGGCGGGGCGGCGACCGCTTCGACCGGGCCGTCGCCCGCTCCCGCAGACTCACCACCGCGCAGGAGCAGCTCGGTCGCGCGCTCTCGCAGGGCGGCGGCGCCCTCGTCGTGCTCGCCCGCTTCGCACCCGCCGGACGCTCCGTCGTCAGCCTCACCGCGGGCGTGACACACCGCAGGGCACGGGAGTTCGTGCCCTGGTCGGCGCTGGCCGGGGTGGCCTGGGCCGCCTACAGCGTGGGACTGGGCTACCTCGGCGCCCAGTGGCTGGGCGCCAGTTGGCTGGGCACGGCCGTCTCGGTGCTGGCGCTGTTCCTGGCGGGCGGGCTCGCCGCCTACCTGATACGGCGTGAGCCGGACGCCGGCGCCGACGCCGCGGCGGACCCGGAGCGGGCGGACACCGCCCGCGCGGAACCGGCACCGGAGGTGTCCACCGCGGGCTCCCTGCTGCCCGGACCGACCACGTTCCCGGTGCTGCCGGTCTTCGCGACGCTCCCGGCGATGCGCGCGGGCGGAGACGCCGCCGAGGAGCCCTCCGTCACCACCGCGCTCCCGTCAGCGCCCGGGTGAACTCCCATGGCCGCTGGGCCACTCCCGAACAGCGGTCGGCCGCCGGATAGGCCAGCGTGCCGCACGGCCGGTCCCGGTTGACCGACCAGAACGCCAACCGGGCCAGCCGCCGTTCGCGGGCGTAGCGCGCGATGGTGCGGAAGTCCGCGACGGTGACGAGCTCCTGATGCCCCGTGATGCCGTTCATGGTGGAGATGCCGCTGTGCGCGTACGCGGTGGCCGCGTCATAGCCGTACGCCGCACGCAGCCGCGCGGCCAGCCCCTCGGCCGCCCGTACCGTGGCGCGGCCCATGTCCAGCTCGCGCGCCTGCTGCACACCGCTCGCGGTGGTGGGCGGCCCGCTCCCGAAGGCGAACGGCATGATCGTCCAGGAGTCCGGCTCCAGTCCGGCCCGCGCCGCGGTCCCGATGAGCCGGGCGTCCGGCCCGCTCCGGCTGCTGGGCAGCGTCACATGGACGGCGAGCCCGGGGTGGGCGGCCTTGACCCGCTTGAGCGCCTCCACCGTCCGGCGGCGGGCCGCGGCGCTCTCGTAGGCGCGCGTCTCGATGTCGATGTCGATCGCGCGCAACCCGTAGGCGCGGATCACCTTCCGGTAGGCCCGGGCCAACGCTGCGGCGTCGGCGCAGTCCTGCTCCAGCTTGCGTCCGCTGCCGCCGCCGAAGGAGACGACGGGCTCGCCGCCCGCGACCCGCACCGCCCACAGGGCGCGTTCGTCCGCCCCGCCGGTCAGCGGCCGCACCCCGTCCCAGCGCGGCTCGCAGTCGCCCGCGCTCAGCATGAACGCGAAGGTGAACCCGTCCGCTCCCGTCTTCCGCAGGACTGCCCCCGGGTCGGGCGGATCCCCCCAGCCCAGCGAGTAGTACGGCGCGACGACCGGCCGCGGACGCTCCGCCGCCGCGGCCGGATCGCCGCTCCCCGTTGCCGCCCCCAGCACGGCGAGCACCGCCGGCAGCACCACCGCCGTTCGGCCCGCCGGTCCGCGTCCGCGCGCTCTCGTCGCCCTCATGCCGTCCATCCCAGCCCGCGGCGGCCCGTCTGCCCGGCAGCCACCCCAGCAGTTCATACCAACTGATGAACGGCTTTGGCCGATCGCCTCGCGCGGTCCGGCGATCCGGCGTCGCGACCAGGGCGGAGGCGGTGTCCGGCAGCGGATGCACGCGGGCCGTCGCACAGCCGCCGGACGCGTCTCCCGCGGACGTCCGCCGACGGTACGGAACACTCGGCCACCGCCGTGGGCCGGCCGCACCGGGGCGGCTTCTTCCGGATCGGTCAGGAAGAGGCGCTCCAGGGAGCTTCGACCGGTCCATTCCCGGGAAAGTCCGCAATATCACCTATGCGCCGGGCCCGGGAGCGGACGATGGCTGATCACATCAAGGGCATCGACGTGGCGTCGTACCAGTCCGAGAACTACGGCACACGAGGGCTGGACTTCGCCATCATCAAGATCACCGAGGGGACGTCCTACACGAACCCCAAGTGGGTGGCACAGCGGCAGACGGCCCGGGACGCCGGGCTGGTCACCGGCTTCTACCACTTCGTCAGACCGGGCAGCATGAAGGCGCAGGCCGACTACTTCCTCTCGAAGATCAACCTGCGCGCCGGGGACGTCCTCGCCCTCGACTGGGAGGACCCGGGCGTCTCCTCGGCCGACAAGGACGCGTGGATCGGATACGTGCAGGGCAAGGCGGCCGGACACCGGGTCCTGCTCTACTGCAACGTCGACTTCTGGCTGAACCGCGACACGTCCTCGTTCGCGGGCGACGGGCTGTGGATCGCCCAGTACAACGGCCGCCCCGGACAGCCGAGCATCCAGCATCCGTGGCTGCTCCACCAGTACACCAGCGACCCCATCGACACCAATCTCGCCCGGTTCGACAGCCGCGCGGCGATGCGCGCCTGGGCGACGGGCAGCCAGGAGGACGACATGCCCAGCCAGCAGGATCTCTACGACGGAGTGTGGGAACTCGACGGCCAGATGACCGTGCCCTGGGGCAGCGACACCAATCCCGAATGGAAGCCCAAGAGCGTCCTCATCCACATCGGCGAAGTCGCAAGGGAGACCCGGGGCCGCGTCAAAGCGCTGGAGAACGCGGTCGCCGAACTGACCGCGAAGGGCGCGGCCCGCGATGCCGTCCTGGCGAAGCTCGCGGAAGGCGGCGGACTGACCGCCGCCGAGATCCAGGCCGCGGCCGAAGCGGGCGCCCGGGCCGCCCTCGACAGGCTGGCGGCCGCACTCACCACGGAGGAGTGACCCGATGCAGGTGGACACCAAGCGCGCCATACGCACCGTCCTCCAGACCGCCGTGGCCCTGGCCGTACTGCTGCCGGCGATCGTGGAGGCGTCCGGCATCCCGGAATCCCTGCCATGGGTCGCCGGATCGCTCACCGTCGCCGGGGGCCTGGCGCGGGTCATGGCACTCCCCGGGGTGCAGCGGCTGCTGCCGGAGTGGCTGCGCACGGGAGGCGATCCGGACGGCGACCTCGACGGACCCGGGCAGCAGCTCCGGGCCCGAGGCGGCGGCGAGTGACACCGCAGCACCACGGGAGTCGGCTGCCGGGCCCTCCCGGCGCCGGCCACCCGCGAGTCGGCGGCCCGCCGGCCGGGCCGGGCCGTCGGCCGGGCCTGCGGCCTCAGCCGCCGCTCGGCTCCCGCACCCACGCGCCGCCGCTCCCCGCGCCGTCGGTGAAGTGACCGCCATCGGTGAAGTCCGCGTCGTTCATCCGCGCAACGGCACGCCTCCCCTGACGCTCACCGACCGGCGAGGGCGTCGCGGGACAGAGCCGGCCCGGAGGCGGGGGACGCTCACTCCGCCGGTTTGGAGTGCCGACGCCGGTTGGCGTTGAAGCGCGCCTTCTTCTGACGATTCCCGCACGTGTTCATGTCGCACCATTTGCGAGTGCGGCTCTGGCTGGCGTCGAAGAAGGCGGCCCGGCAGGTCGGTGAGGCACACAGGGCCAGTTTCCCGTCGCGTTCACCAGAGATGATCTCGATCGCGTCGGCGGCGATCACGCTGAGGGCGTCCTCCACACGCGCATCCGGACCGAGCCGCCATTGCCGCTCGCCGTCGGGCGTCAGGATCGCGGCGGCCCGCCCCTGAAGGCTGCGGTCGTTGATGACCTGGACAGCGGGTGCGGGGAGAGCGCCCCCGAGCGCGGCCGCCGTCGCGGCGACGTCGATCGACTCTCTTAGTTCCCGCGCGAGTTCGAGCTGGGCATCGGTGCAGGAGTCCACGACGAGGCCGTACACCGCCAGCCAGTCGACGAGCCGCTGCGGCGTGGGGATGCGCTCCACAGCATCGCCATGACGCTCCGTCAGGGTCGCCGTGAAGCTGGTGGCCGGCACATTGCCGAGGCGGAAGTCAGGGAACCCAGCACGCATGGAACCACCATAGCCGGTTGTAGGTCGACAGGACGCCATGCTAGAACCGTCTAAGCCGGTTCCGTAGTGCCAGGAGGTCTCATGTCCCGTCCGACCCGCGACGTCGAAGCAGTCGAAGCATTTGAAGCCCACGCACCTGAAGCCGACCTCGACGACCTGCGCGCACGACTGGCCGCGGCGCGGCTGCCGGAAGCCGAGACCGTCCAGCGCTCCACGCCCGGCCCCGGCCGGTGGGACCAGGGAGTCCCCCTCGCCGACCTCGTCGATCTCGTGGACTACTGGCGCACCGGATACGACTGGAGGTCCTTCGAAGCACACCTCAACCGGATCGGCCAATTCCGCACGACCATCGACGATCTGCGCCTCCACTTCCTGCACCGCCGATCCCCACGTGCGGACGCCACACCGCTGCTCCTGACGCACGGCTGGCCGGGCAGCATCGCCGAGTTCATCGACGTGGTGGACGAGTTGGCGGACCCGGAGAACCCGGACACGCCGGCGTTCCACGTGGTGATCCCCTCGCTGCCGGGCTTCGGCTACAGCGACAAGCCGACCACCACCGGGTGGGGCACCGAGAAGATCGCGGCAGCCTGGGTGCGGCTGATGGAAAGACTCGGCTACCGCACGTTCGCAGCCCACGGCGGCGACTGGGGAGGCAACATCACCACGGTCCTCGGCGGCAGGTTCCCGGAGCATGTCCTCGGCATCCACACGACATTCGCCGAGGCACCGCCCGGGCTGACGACAGACGGACTGACCACCGCCGAGCGCGAATGGACCGAGGAAACCCGCCATTTCTGGCACCATCGCGCGGCCTACGCGAAGCAGCAGGCCACCCGGCCGCAGACCATCGGCTACTCGCTCGTCGACTCACCGGTCGGACTTCTCTCCTGGATCCTCGACAAGTTCGCCGAGTGGTCGGACACCGAGGACAGCCCCTTCGAGACCATCTCCCGGGACCGCATCCTCGACGACGTCACCCTGTACTGGCTGACGCGGACCGGCGCCTCGGCGGCCCGCATCTACTACGAAAGCCACAACTCGCTCGACCCCGGCCTCCGGGTCGACGTCCCGTCGGCCATCAGCATGTACCCCCGCGACATCGAGAAGAGCCCCCGCCCCTGGGCACAGGAGCGGTACCGGCAGATCGTCCGATGGAATTCCCCCGAAAGCGGCGGACACTTCCCGTCGCTGGAGGTTCCCGAATATTTCGTCAAGGACCTGCAGGAAGGCCTCGCGGCAGTACTGGCCGCCAATCGGTGAACCCGCAGCCCGGCGCCCCCTGACCGTTGGCGGCGGCAGCGCGCTCCCGGAGACCGCGCCCGCCGGTCCTCGACACTCACCCGGAGCGACCGGGCCGCGCCGGCCGTCGGAACGGGGAGGCGCTCCGGTCGCCGGTTGCGCTCCAGGCCGGTGCGGAGAGGACCACGCCGAGCGGCTCACCGGACACGGTGTGGCCACGGACAAGGCCCGGTCACAGCCGCGGCCGGCCCCATCCGGCCCCGCCGACGACCGGGGAGACGACCGAGGAGGCCGGGCCCGGCAGTCCGGAAACAGGTCAGGGGCCCGCCGACTTCCGTCGGTGGGCCCCTGACCTGCATCTATGGTGTGGGCACAACTGGGATCGAACCAGTGACATCCTGCTTGTAAGTCAAGTGCGCCCCTCCGGGGATCAGGGCAAGCACCTTTCCTGAGCTGGGAAAACAAACCTCGTGCGTCCATTACCGTCCATGGCGCTCCGGGAGTTGTTGCCCCCCGTGGCTCCCGGCCTGGCTCCCTGCAAGACAGGAGGTCAGACAGCCGTGGCAGAGTTGGACGCTGGTTGCAAGTAGTGCACCCGGAGGAGGCTACGTGGCGCAGACCAGTCCAAGAGGCACCTACGCGCAGGTCGCCGAGACGCTGCGCAAGAAGATCGGTAGCGGGAAGATCCGCGAAGGACTGCCGTCCGAGGCGAAGCTCATGGAGCAGTACGGGGTCAGCCGGAGCACGATCGTGCGTGCCCTCAAGACACTGAGAGCAGACGGAGTGATCGAGTCGGTCCCGGGTTCGGGCTGGTTCGTGGCAGGGACCGGCGACCGGCGCCCTCTGGTCGACCGGGTCGAGGACTTCCTTGTTACCCAGGGCCTGGCCGTCGGGGACCCCTTCCCGAGCGAGAACGCTCTCTGCTCAGAGTTCGGGGTCTCCCGTACCGCGGTGCGGTCGGCGATTGCCCAGCTCGAAGGTCGGGCCATCGTTGAGATGGGCCCTGGACGCAGACGACGTATCCGAAACATCCCAGGCCAGAAGGAGCGGACGTAGCCATGACCTCCGTGGAGCTCACCGAAGACGCTTACGCGCTCGCCGAAGAAATGCTTGCCGAACCGCTCCCCCGCCGGTGGGCCCATTCATTGGGAGTGGCCGAGCGGGCACGCTCCCTGCGGCCAGTGCTCGGGACCGACGCCGAGCTGCTGGAAGCGGCTGCCATCCTGCACGACGTCGGCTACTCCCCCGGCATCGCTCACACCGGTTTCCACCCGCTCGACGGCGCGCGCTTCCTCCGCGAGCGCGGTTTCGACGAGCACGTTGTCCGACTCGTCGCTCACCATTCCTGTGCGCTCCTGGAAGCCGAAGAACGGGGGCTGCGGGCCGAGCTCGCCGACTCCTTCCCGACAGAGCAACCGCACCTCATGGATGCGCTCATCTACTGCGACATGACGACGACGCCGCACGGCAAGCCGACGACGTCTGACGAGCGTGTCTCCGAGATCGTGGGGCGATACGGCCCCGACACCATCGTGGGCCGATTCATCCAGCGGGCAGCACCTGAGATCCACTCCGCAGTGTCCCGCGTTCGGGGACAGCTCGCTTCGGCGTGACCGCTCAGCCGATGTAGGGCTCAGTGCGAGTCGCGTCCAGCCCATGCCTGATGCGAAGCATCATCGAAGGATGGATTGCCAGGGCGTCGAGGTCCGCCGGGTTTACCCAGCGGACCTCCTTCGATTCCGAACTGGTCCGCAATGTGCCGGCAACCGGCTGCGCACGGAAGCAGATGGAGAATTGCTGGCGCACCTCACCATCGTCGTAGGCCATCACGTGCTTCGGGTCGGTGTAGAGCCCGACCACGCTCAGCACCTCGACTCGGATTCCGGTCTCCTCTTCGACCTCGCGGACAACCGTCTCGCTGATGCTCTCTCCGACGTCGTGCCCACCACCCGGGAGTGCCCACAAGTCATTGTCGGTCTTGTGAATGAGGAGAAGACGCCCCTCAGCGTCCTGGACGGTCGCTGTCACGGAAGGCACCACAGAGTTCGCAGCCGGCGCCGCCGGGTCTTGGTAGTAGTCGATCCGACTCATTCGCTCCGTGCCTCCTGGACCTCACTCGGGGACGTGATCGAACGAGCACCTTCCCACACTCGCTCGACGCTCTCCGCATAGGTGTCGAAGAGCTCCCCGCCCGGCACCCGCTGGAGATGCAGTACCGGGGCCATGTAGGCGCCGACGCCATATACGTGGCCATTGGCCAGCAGCTCGTGATCGGCCCGGTAGATCGAGTTGTACAGCGTCGTTTGATGCAGCCGGAACTCGACTCCCGGGAGGCCGAAGAGAGGGCCGTAGTTCATCAGCGCGTTTCGGATCTTTGCCGCCATAGAAGCGCCGATCCCCTCGTCTTCACCCCGCACTGCTACCGCTGGGCTGGCGGGGTCCCCCAGCATGAATCTCACAGGGACCCCCGCAGCCGACTTTTCCCTGACCAGCCGGTGGAAGCCCGGGTCCTCCGTGAGCCAGAAACCGGAGTACACAAGTACGTCGAAGTGTGCGGTCGCGTCTGCGTAGAGCTTCGTCCAGAGTTCGGTAGGCACAGCCGAACGGTGCGGGTACAGCTTCAGCAGCTCGGAGTCACTGGACGTCACGACTTCTTCTACTGTGCGCTCGTCGCTCCACAGGTACGAGACTTCACGGCGTAGCAGCGATGCGGCCGCGTACTGGAATCTCCGGTAAGGCTTCCGGTTCGGCTCCGTGATCCATCGATCAACCGTCTTCGCTGAAACGCCGAGTCGGGCCGCGACCTGTTCGACCGTCAGGCCGCTCGCCACGATGGCGCCGCGAAGGCGCTCGTTCGCCATGCACCCTCCCCCTCGCGTGGGACGTCCCGGGACGACTTCGACCGTACAGAGTCGTCCCGAAGCCGTACAGCACGTGCCTACAACGTCATGCAACTCGCGGGCACGCTGGTCATGTGGCGTTCAGGGCAGACCAGTTCGGCCCTTCTCAGACTCATCGGCTTGACGAACCTGTCCCGCACTGCCATCTTGAGAGTCATGTACTACATGACTCGCTTAGAGCGGGTCGTGAAGCCGCATGGTGCACACGAACGCCCGGAGGACCCCGTGAGACGGGTCCGAAGGCAGCGTCCGTTCATTGCGAACTGAACAGCGTGATCCACCACCGTTTGAAGGCCGTGACGATGCCGGCCGAGGTGCGTGGAGATCCGTCGCCAGGCGCCATTACCGCTGGTGGTGGCAGCCGACACGTGTTAGGACCTCGCAGGGCTCATTGCTGCGGGCGAGCACGGAGGGTCGGCAGCCTCGCGACGCAAAAGAACGACGCGGCCCTCTACGGCTGGGACTACGGCTCGGGATGAAGGTCTCCCCGGGCCCGAACAGCGAGCGGACCAGCCTCCGCGTCAACGAGACCACCGCAGTCCTGTGCTGCACGTCGTCCCCCTCCCACCGTCCCCGTTCGCGGGGCCGGGAGGGGCGGCGGCGTGGGGACGCAGGACGACCCCACGTCAGCGCGCCGCCCGGAGCTGCAACTCCGGGCGGCGCTTCTACAGGCACCTGAGATGGAGGAGCCCGTGAAGTCCAGGATCACACATCTGTTGTCGATGACGGACGACGAGCGTCGGCAGATGGAGGAGGAGGTGCGGCGGCGGAACGCGCAGTCGCAGCAGGACGCGGCCGCCAAGCGCGGTTGAGCGCAGTCATACGGGCCCGCGCCGCCCAGACAGCGGCGGCGCGGGCCCTCACGCGTCACGGCATCCGGCATCCGGCCGCTCGCGCCCTTCTGGCTGCGGCGGCCGGTGCTGCTGCTGCCGCCTACGCGGCCGGCCACCGGGTGCACGACATCCACCACCCCACGTTCTGGAAGGAAGCAGACCGATGAATGTGCTGCCGCTCACCTCCCGCAGCCACACCCCCCGCACCGACACCGACGGACCGAGTGCGGCCGAGCTGGACGCCATCGAGAACGAGATGCCGGTCATCGACGCCGAGGTGGAGTTGCTGGACGCACAGATCGCCGTGCTGGACCGGACGCCGAGCGAGCTGGACCGGCAGCGTCTCCGCCGGTTCGAGCGGCGGCTGCTGACCGCCCGCCGGGAGCTGGCCAACCAGTGCAGCGCGCCGGAGGTGGCCTGATGACCGAGACGTTCACCGCGCAGATGTCCAACCTCTGGGATGGCCTTTGGCGGCTGTATGTCGTCCTCTACAACACCACCGCCCCGTGGCCCGAGTACCGGTTCGAGGGGGCCAAGCCGCCGACGTTCACGGAACGGGCCGAGGCGTTCAACCGGCTGGGGTTCGAGCTGGTGCCGGGTGCCGGATGGACCTGGGTGGAGGACAGCAAGGACCCGGATGACCCCGCTTCTCCGGTGGTGCTGATCGCGGCCACGCAGGTGCGTTCACTCGGGGCGGTGGTCGCGTGAACGGCGTTCAGGTGCGTTCAGCGGAGCGCGCGCTCTCGGTCGGCACGTGGCTGATCGTGGCCGGGGCGATGCTCTACTCCATCCTCACCGTCACCCCCCTCGCCGCCGCCCACACACCGGACGAGTGGGCGTGGACGGCGCCGATCCTGCCGCTGGTGGTGGACGCCGCGGTCGTCATCGTCGTCCGCCTGGACGCCGTGCTGGCCCGCCTGGGCGGGAACGGGGGCCGCTGGCCGGTGGTGCTGCGGTGGATGACCGGCGGCATGACCCTCGCCCTGAACGTGGCCGACTCGGCCCTGCACAGGGACCTTGTCGGGGTTGCCGTGCATGCGGTGGCGCCGCTGCTGCTGATCGTGACCGCCGAGACCGGACTGGCCTACCGCCGCGCCATCACCACCGCCGTGAACACGCTGGAAGCCCAGCGCCGCACCGAGCGCGCCGAGCGGGAGCAGGCCGCAGTACAGCGGCGTGAGGCCACCGAGCGGCAGGCCCGTGAGGAGCGCGAGCACGCGGCGATGCTGGCGCGTGAACAGCGTGAACACGAGGCCCGACTCGCCCGCGAGCAGACCGAGCGCGAGGAGCGGGCCCGGCGGGAGGAGCGCGAACGCGAGGAAGCCCGGGAGCGGGCCGAGGCGCAGGAGCGTGAACGCCAGCAGCGCGAGCGTGAACACGCTCAGGCCGAGCGTGAACGCCGTGAACGGGAGGCCGTCCAGCGGCGGGAGCGGGAGGCGTGGGAGCGGGCCGAGCGTGAACGCCAGGAGCGCGAGCGTGAACAGGCCCGGGCCGAGCGTGAACGCGCCGCCCTGCTGGCGGCCGGCCCCGCCACCGAGAAGCAGGACGAGGAGACCGCCCGGCACACCGTGCAGGCCGCGTTCGGCGCCGGGCTGCCGGTGCGTCAGGCGGCCGAGCTGTGCGGCTGGTCGGTCGGCTGGGTCTCCACCCGCTACCAGGAACTGCGCGACACCCACACCCCGGCCCTGGAAGGAGCTTCCGCATGATCACCCTCGTTCGCCGCAGCACCCTGACCGCCCTGCGCTCCGGGCTCACCCAGGCCCAGGCGGAAACCGCCGCCGCCCGCCAGGAAGCCCAGCAGCACGGCGCGGAGAGCCAGCGCAGCACCGATTCCGCGATCCGGGCCGAGTCCGCCCTCCAAGAGCTGCAAGGTGCGCTCGCCCGCAGCCGGGAGGATGCCGCCCGGCTTGAGGGAGAGCTGGACGCCCTGCGCGCCCAGTCCCTCCTGGACACCGAGGACCGGCAGGCACTGCGCACCCTGCTGCGCGTCACCAGGAAACAGCAGACCGACCGCGTCTACGTCCTCCTCCACCACGGGCAGCTGCACAGTGTGCACGCCAGCGTGGAAGCGGCGGAGGCCGCGGCCGAGGCCGAGGGCGCGCCCCGCTCGGGATGGACCACCCTCCCGCCCGGCGCCGCCCACCCCCCGGCCTCCGAGGTGTCGTGGCGGGTGCAGCCGCTCCCCCTCGGCGGAGCCCGGTGAACACCACCGGGCAGACCGCATGCGCCGCCCCGGAGACGCTGCCGGTCTACCGGTGGCGCCTGGCCCCTGACGGTCTGGCCACCCGCCGCCAGCTCCGCGCGAAGGGGCTGCGCCCCGGCGGGCAGGAGGTGGCGGCGGTCATCGAACGGCCCCGCCGCCGACGCGGCCCGCTGGTCGCCTACCTCTACCGCATCGACCTCGCGAAGCCCGTTCGGCCGATGACCCCGGCGCGCGGTCGTGCGCTCGCAGCAGCGTTGAGGGCCCGGCGTACCTGTCCGGTCTGCCGGGTGGTCCGTCCCTACTGCATTTCCCGGTCGCTCGGCGAGTGCGTGCACTGTGCCGACGCTCCCGGGCTCGCCGCATGACCCGACAGGCGAGAGCCCGGACGCTGCCGACCAAAGCACTGCGTCCGGGCCCTCTCTCGACTCCTTGGAAGGAGTGCACACCAGGATGACGGACACCACGATGAAGCCGGTAGAGGCCCCCGAGACGCCGCCGGCCGCCGAGGCCGCACCGCCCGCCCGGACCGAGACCACGCCGGCGCCCGAGACGGCCCCGGCGGTGGAGCACACGCCGGGTGGCTGGCCGGTCGTCCCGCTCGCGTTGACGGGCACGAACGCCGCCGCCTCCCTGCTGGGTTCGGCTGCGCTGGTGGGCGGTCCGGCCGCGCTGGCGGTCGCCGCGACCGGGGCGGCCGCGCTGGGGACCGCGGCCGCGGTCCGCACCCGCCGCGACCGGACGAAGCCGCATGCTCGCTCTGCCAGCAGGAAGGCCGCGGCCGGCGGACGCGGGGGCGCGGGTGGCAGTGTGCCGCGCCAGTCCCGTGGTTCGGCGCCGGGAACATCCGGCCGCAAGCCGGGCAAGGGCTCGGGCAACGGCGCCGGAGTGGGACGCAGGTCCGCGCCGGCGGGTTCGGCGTCCGGCGGGCTCACGGCCCGGAAGGGCAAGGGCCACGCGTCCTCGAAGGCCGGTACCGGCGCGCCCGGTTCGGCTGGTGCGGGGAAGTCGCGCGGGCGGGTGGGGCAGGTCAAGGCCCTGCGGGAAGCCCAGCGCAGCGCGGCGCCCACGCGTGCGCAGCGCCGCGCTGCGACCAGTGGTGCCCGGCGGTCGGCGGCCGATGCCCGGCGGGATGCCAAGTCCCGGGCCAGGAAAGCGGCGTCGTCCGGCAAGGGGTCGGTGGGCCGCACGCTGGCGAGGGGGCTGGACCGTGCGGGCAGGGCCCGCGGCGCTGCCGTGGACAGGTCCCGCGCGGCGCGTGACCGGCAGGCGGCCGGGAGGGTGGCCGACCAGCGTTCGGCGCTGCGCAGGGCACCGGCCCGCAACAGGGCCCGTCGGGCACTGCTGCGCTCCGCTTCCCGCTATCAGGGCCGCCGTCTGCTGGCGGCGCTGCTGGCCGGCGCCCTGGGCGTGATCGGGCTGGTGAGTACCCCGCTCGGCAGGCGGCTGGGGGTGCGGTGGATGCAGCACCCCGGCCGCCGTCTCTACGCCCGTATGACCGGCACGGCCGCCCAGCAGCGCACCGACCGCGACCAGTCCATCCGCGCAGCTCAGCAGGACGAGGAGGCCGCCGCCGAGGCCGAGGCGGCCGCCGACGGCAGCGAGGAGATCAAGGACCGGGCCGAGCGCCCGGAGGCACCCGTACCGGCTCCGGCCGAGGACACGACCGAAGGAGAGCACATGTCCGGTTTCAGGTTCGAGGACCACGCGGCCGAGATGGAGACCGCCGCACAGAGCTACGACCCCGACAACGCCATGGAGATCCTGGCCATGGTCGAAGGGCTCCCCGCCGCAATCACCTCGGTGGCGAACGTGATGAAGACCCTCGCCGAGCGCGCCGACTCCGAGTTCCCGCTGGAGAAGGAGGTCGCCGACGGCTTCAACGACATCTTCGGCGCGGTCATGAGCGCCGTGGCGGTCGCCGAGGACATGGGCCCGCTCTTCCGCCAGGCCCACGAGCAGGACATCGCCCGCCACGAGGACCCCCGCAACGGCCCGGAGGCCGAGAAGGGCTGGAACGTCTGAGATGAGCGCCCCCACCGTGAACCTGAACAAGCAGCCGAAGAAGACCACCACGCGGTCGAAGAAGTCGGCTGGCGGTGGGCCGGTGTGGGACTGGGCGGCCGGGCACGGACCCGTGACCGGCGCCCTGTCCGCCACCACCGGCGCCTTCGCCCTCGCCACCACCGGCGCCGCCGCCCACATGCCGCCCGCCTGGGCCCTGGGCGTCGGGGCGGCCGGAGCGATCGGCCACACCGCGACCAGCCTCCGCGACAAGCTCTCCGCCCGCACCATCGGCATGCGCGCCGCCTCCTGGCTGGTGGGCGCCGGGTGGACGACCTGGGCCATGGCCACCGGCCCCCTCTCCTGGGCCGCCCTCGGCTCCCTGGCCACCCTCGGCGTGGGGATCGGCGCCTCGGCGCGCTCCACGCTGCTGCACGAGGAGGCGCGCGAGCTGGAGGCCACCGCCGCCGCTGAACGCCAGGTCGCCCGCGAACTGTCCGCCGAGCGGCGGGCTATCGCCACCGAGTGGGCCGAGCGTATCCAGCGCGTGTGCGGCGTGACCGTGCGAGTGGTCGCCGTCGAGATGTGGCCCACCGGCACCGGCTTCACCCTCGACGCTGAACTCCCCGCAGGCGGGGTCACCTACGACAAGATCGCACGCGAAGCGGCGCGCCTGTCGGGGGATGCTCGCCTGCCGCACGGCTGCACCGCCTCCGCCTCCCCCGGCATCCACCAGGGCCGGGTGCTGGTGGATGTGGCCACGGTCAACGTGCTCTCCCAGGAGCGCACCTACCCCACCGACTACGCCCCGCTCAGTCTCCTGTCGGGGCTGCCGTGGGGGATGCGGACCAACGGTGAGGAGTGGCGCGCCTACCTGCGCGAGCAGTGCGCCCTGGTGGTCGGGCCCACCGGCTCGGGCAAGACGAACATGGTCCACACGATCCTGGCCGGATTCGCCCGCGCCACCGACGTGCTCACCTGGGTCATCGACCTCAACTCCGGATCGGCCGGCCTGCCCTGGGTCAACCCCGCCCTCAACGACGACGGCACCTTCGCCGAGGGCATGGCACCGGGTGTGGACTGGCTCGCGGCCACCGAGGAGGAGGCCGTGCTCATGCTGGATGCGGCCATCGCGGTGGCCAAGGAGCGCAAGCGCGCCTACCAGGACCTGCTCTCCCGCGCGAACACCGACCTGTTGCCGGTCTCCGCGAAGATCCCGCAGATCATGCTGGTCATCGACGAAGGCGCTGAGATCCTGGCCAGCACCGACCGCGCCACCCGCAAGCTGGGCGAGAAGATCCTGGAGGTCATCCGCATCGCCCGCGCCATGGGTGTGCGCACCGTACTGACCGCACTCGGGGCCACCGGGTCGGTGCTGGGCAACCTGATGATCCGCCGGGAAGGAAAGGTCCGCGTCGCCCTCACCGGAGGCGAGAGCGAGGGCATGGACCTGTCCAAGATGTTCCCCGGCTCCCGCGGCCTGCGCACCGACCAGGCCCCCTACAAGGGCGCCGGCTTCATGGGCACCCCCGAATCGGCGGCCGCGCTGTTCAAGGCATGGCGCATCCTGCCCAACCAGATCCGCGACATCGTCGCCGCCACCGCGGACCGACACCCGCTCCTGGACGCCAAATCAGCCCGCGCCGCCGGCGACGCCTACACCCGCCGATGGAAGCCCGACCGCACCGCCTGGATGCGGGACGACACCCCCGGCCCGAACACCGCCAGCGCGGCAGACGACCGCCACGGTGGGGGGCTGAACCTCTCCGCCCTCCGGGACCCGGAGCCGCCGCCCAGCAGCGGGCAGGCCGACCAGGACGCGCTCCTGCAGAAGTTCCGCGCCCAGATCGACGCCCAGTTCGACACCGCACCCGACCACGGCGCCGAGCCGCCCGCGGCCGAGCAGCCGCCCCCCGCGCCGGGAGGCGGACTGAACCTGTCCGCACACGAGGACAACCCCGCCCGTGACGCCGCCCTCGCCCTGCTGCTGGCCGCCGGCCCCGAGGGCACCGGAGCCTCCGCCATCGCCCGCGGCCTGGCCGAGGAGTACGGCACCACCCGGCAGACCGTCGTCGGCTGGCTCAAGTCCTGGACCGACGACGGCACCGCCCACCGGGTCGGCACCGGCACCAAAGCCCGCTACGTCCACCACCGCCACACACCCGGCAACGACACCCACAACTGAACGCTTGTCGCCTGTCGCTTGTCGCCCCGAGAAGACCCCTGCACGGCCCTCAGAGGCCCGAAAACCGGCTTTGACCTGCGAGACGACAAGCGACAAGACAAGACAAGCGACAAGCCGCACGACAAGCAGACGACGGGCAGCACCCCACCCAACCGGGGCGCTGCCCGTCGCTCGTGAAGGGAGCAACTTGTGCACCCCGACACCACACACGAGATCCCCGCCCCCCGCGTACTCCACCCCCGACCCCTCACCCCGACCCCCATGACCGCCGCCGAGATCCCGCCCGGAGTCGAGGTCGTCACCCTCCCCGACGGACGCCGCACCCTCGCCTACACCCAACCCCCCGTCCCCACCGGGCACCCCCAGACGACCCCGCCTGCGGGGGTGCCCGGGTGGGCGAAGACGACCGCGCTCCTGGCCCCGACCGTCGGCGCGGGGATCGGCGCCGGCGGCTTCGGACTCTCCTACGCCGCACCCGGAGTCATCGCCATGACCGACGCCCTCTGGGCCACCGCCGCCCTCATCGCCACCGGCTGCGGCGGCGCCGCCCTCCTCCTGTCCCGCTGGCGCAACCGCACCCCCGCCCACATCACCCAGAACATCACCGCCCACGGCTTCATGAGCCGCGCGAGCGGCACCATCAACCGCTAGGAGCCCCCGTGCCACGCATGCGCATCCGCTACAACCCCTGCCGCCCCGCACTGATCCTCACCGACACCCCGCGCCCGGACTGCCGGGCCTGCCACGGCCAGGGCGGCCACAACCACGACTACGGCCACCCCGAGACCGGCGAGTACGAAGGCACCGAATGGGAGCCGTGCCCCTGCTGGGACGACACCCACACCCACACCCTGCTCCCCCTGCCCCGCATCCGCCTGCCCCGGCACAAGCCCCGCACCGGGCAGCCCGCCGCGGACCCCTGGAACACCAACGGCAACCAGCCCGCGAAGGGCGACCAGCCGTCTTTCTAGACAGCCCAGAGACCGCCCCATGCCCACCTGATCTCCGACCGGGAGCTGACATGACCGAGTCCTTCGAGACGATCCGCTACACCGCGGACGTGGTGGCCGTGACAGAGGACCGCCGCGTTCTGCTCATCCAACGGGACTGGCCGCCGCACGAGGGAGCCTGGGCGCTACCCGGTGGCCACGTGGACGCAGGCGAGACAAGCCGCGCCGCGGCTTCCCGCGAACTCGCCGAGGAGACCGGTGTGTGGGTTCATCCGGCACACCTGCGGCAGATCGGCGCCTTCGACCGGCCCGACCGCGACGAGCGCGGCCGGTACGTCACGGTCGCCTACCTGGCGCACGTCTTCGCCGACACCCCCCTCGTGGCTGGTGACGACGCCCGCACCGCCCGCTGGTGGCCGCTGACCGCGCTTCCGGACCTGGCCTTCGACCACGCCGACATCCTGACCACCGCCGCGCACATCTGACCCAGCAGAAGGAGAGAACCCATGGCCATGGGAGACACCCCCATCACGATCATCGGCAACCTGACCGACGACCCCGAGCTGAAGTTCACCGCCTCCGGCGCAGCACTGGCCCGCTTCACGGTGGCCTCCACGCCGCGGCAGTTCGACCGGGAGTCGGGCCAGTACAAGGACGGCACCGCGATGTTCCTGCGCTGCTCGGCCTGGCGCGGCCTGGCCGAGAACACCGTCGCCTCCCTGGGCAAGGGCCACCGCGTGGTGGTCTCCGGACGGCTGCGGCAGCACAACTGGCAGACCCCCGAGGGCGAGAACCGCTCCATGCTCGCCATGGAGGTCGATGAGATCGGCCCCTCCCTGCGGTTCGCCACCGCACAGCCGGTCAAGGCCACCGGCGGCAACACCGGCGGGGTCGGCGGCCCGAAGGCCGAGGGCAGCGACCCGTGGAACAGCAAGCCGCAGTACAGCGACAACCCCCCGTTCTGACCCCGCCCGGGGCGAGCGCCCGCTCTCGCCAAAGATGCGCGCTCGCCCCGGCTCTCCCCCATCCCCGTTTTCGACAGGAACAGGAGACCTCCAGCATGCCCCAACAATCCCCGTCCACGCTGCTGGCCGCAGCCCTCGACCTGGCGGCGCACGGGCTGCCCGTGCTGCCCCTCAGCCGCGGGAAGCGCCCCTTCGGCAACTGCTCCGCCTGCGCGGGCAACGTTTGCGGGGGACGGCCGAACATGAAGCACGCCGGCGCCTGCCACTGCCCGCACGTGTGCCACGCCTGGGCCGCCGCCACCACCGATCCGCACGTGCTCACCTCCCGTCCCTGGCAGGCTGCCTGGCAGCGCGCCGTCCACCTTGCCTACCACCCGGCAGGCGCCGGGCTGACCGTGGTCGACCTCGACAACGCCGAGGCCGTGGCCTGGGCCCGCGCCACGCTCCCGCCCACACGGACCCTGGACACCGCTCGCGGACAGCACTGGATCTACCGAGGGGTCATGTCCTCGGCCAACCGCGTGCGGCCCGGTGTGGACCTCAAGTCTCACGCCGCCTACGCCCGCTGGCTGGGCACCGGCACCGGCGCCCCGGCGCCCCTGCCTGGCGTGGTGCGGGCGCTGGTGGAAGAAGAGACCACCCGCCCCCGCGCGCGGGTGGTCTCTTCACCCGAGGCGTCCGGCACCTGGCAGCGGCGCCCGGCACACGGCTGCCGCCACACCGAGGGCTACGTGCGCACCGGGCTGGAGCGCGGCCTGGCCAAGGTCCGCGCCCGCACTGAGCAGGGTGCCGGATCGCAGGCGTTCGGCGTCGCCCAGTTCCTCGCCACCCGCCACACCGCCTGTCCCGGCCCCTGCGGTCTCGACTCCCTGGCCGAGCAGATCGTGGCCGCCGCCGTCTCCGTCGGAGTCCCCGAGCCCTACGCCCGCCGCGCCGTCGCCAACGGCATGACCGCAGGCCAGGGGACAGCATGACCAGCCCTCCGGCCACCGCGCACCACAAGCCGGCGCCGCCACGGGCCCCCGCACAAGGGAAGGTCGCCCGTCAGGGCGCCCTTTCAGCTCTTCCCCCCGACCAGCAGACCACCCGGCCGCCTGCCCGCGGCGGCCGGTATCCCGTGGCCTGGCTGACCGTCACCGCGCCCGGCCGCGGGACCGTGCCCACCGCCACCTCGGTGTGCGGCTGCGGACGCAACCGCAGCGCCGTCGGCCACCGCAAGGTGGCCGCGCTGGTCGAGGAACACACCGCCCACCGCACCATCTGCCCGCTGCTGAACCGCACTGAAGGGAGGGCGGCCGCATGATCGAGCCCATCGACGGCGCCGCACTGCTCGACGACGTCGAGCGCTTCCACCGCCGCTTCAACGTCTTCCCGACCGAAGCCGCCTACGTCGCCGTGGCGCTGTGGGACGCGCACGCGCACCTGATCGACGCCTTCGACGGCACCGCCCGCATCGCGTTCCTCTCCCCGGAACCGGGCTCGGGCAAGTCCCGGGCCCTGGAGATCTCAGAAACCCTCACCCCGAACGCCGCGATGCTGGTCAACGCCTCCGCCAACGCGCTCTTCCGCTTGGTGGAGGCGTCCGAGGGTCTGCCCACGCTGCTCTTCGACGAGATCGACACCGTCTTCGGCCCCAAGGCCGGAGACAACGAACCCCTGCGCGGGTTCCTCAACTCCGGCTACCGGCGCGGCGCCAAGTCCCTGCGCTGCGTCGGGGACGGCGCCAACCAGAGCGCGGGATGGTTCCCCTCGTTCTGCGCGGTCGCCGTGGCCGGACTCGGCTCCCTCCCGGACACGATCCTGACCCGCTCGGTCATCATCCGGATGCGCAAGCGCGCCCCCAACGAGAAAGTCGAGCCCTACCGCCGCCGCGTCCACGAGAAGCAGGGCCACGCCCTGCGAGACCGGCTCGCCGAGTGGGCCGCCACCGTCCATGAGCAGGTGGCCGAGGCATGGCCGCAGATGCCCGAAGGCGTCACCGACCGCCCCGCCGACGTATGGGAACCCCTCCTCGCCGTGGCCGACGCCGCCGGCGGGACATGGCCCGAGCGGGCCCGCGCCGCCTGCATCGAGCTGGTGACCGCAGGACAGGACAACGAGGAAGCCTCCCTCGGCATCCGGCTGCTCACCGACCTGCGCGACCGCGTCTTCTGCGGCGCCGACCGCATGCCCACCGCCGTCATCCTCGAAGCCCTCCTCAGCATGGACGACGCGCCCTGGGCCGACATGGACGACAAGCCCCTCAACGCCCGCGGCCTCGCCCGCGTGCTGGGCCAGTACGTCACCCCGGGGAACAAGCCCATCAAACCGCGGGGAATCCGCACCCCCTCCGGCTTCCCCAAGGGCTACTACGCCGAAGACCTCGCGGACGCCTGGGAACGCTACTGCCCCCCACCCCCCGAGAAGTCCGCCACGTCCGCCACGTCCGCCACACCGCAGGTCAGCAGCGGTGCATCCGTGGCGGAAGCCCCCTCCGACAGCCGCCACACGCCGCCGGAAACCGACACACCACCGCTGAGCCTGGTGCGCTGACCAGCACCCACACCAGCCCACACCGGGACGCACCCGCGCGCCCCCGGTGTGGCCGCACCAATCCGCCACACAACCGCAATCCGCCACACCCGCAGCCCTCTGACCTGCGATGTGGCGGCGTGGCGGACGTGGCGGATTCCCCAGACCGGAGACGGAGAGCCCCGAAGGAGCCACACATGGCCCACCCCCAGAAGCTCAAGCTCAGCGAAGAAGAGATCGGAACGAGTGCCCCCCTGGCAGTTCCGTCCGTCCGAATGCACAGCGTCGAAGAGGCGGGGCGAATGCTCGGCCTGAAGCGCTCGATCACGTGGGAGGAGATCCGGTTGGGGCGGTTGAAGTCCGTCCGGGTGGGTCGTCGGCGTCTCGTTCCGACCGAGTACATCGAGCAGTACGTCGAACTGCTCAAGCGCGAGGCTGAATCCGACCTCGCCGCGTAGTCCATCCAGACATCTCGTAAGCCGAGCCGGGCCACCCGAGGGTGGCCCGGCTCTTGTGCGAAAGGACCACGACTCAGCTCATGGCCGACCACGGCGAGAACAAGCGGGGCCAGGGTGAGGACTCGATCTACTGGGACAAGTCCAAGAACCGGTACGTCGGCGCGATCTCGGATGGCTTCACCCCGTCCGGCAAACGCCGCCGCCCCAAGGTGACCGGCAAGACCAAGACCGAAGTCCGGCGGAAGCTCCGGGAGCTGCGGAAGGAGCTGGACGCCGGCACGCGAGTCCCCGCCCGCTACACCGCTGGCGAAGCCGTCAAGGACTGGCTCAAGCGCGGGCTGACCGGCCGGGACGATTCGACGGTCGAGTTGTACCGCGGCTTCGCGGAAAAGCACGTCATCCCGCTCATCGGCAAGGCGAAGTTGAAGGAGCTCAGCGCCGACGACGTTGACGACTGGCTGCACGACCGGGCCCAGCACGTCTCCACGCGGACCCTGCGCATTCTGCATTCGATCCTGCGGCGCTCAATCACCCACGCCCAACGCCGTGACCGGGCCGTGCGTAATGTCGCCCTGCTCGTGACCACTCCGGAAGGTCTGGAAGGCCGGGAGAGCAAGTCATTCTCGCTGGAAACGGCGAAGAAGATCCTCGTGACGGACGAAGGCTCCCGAACACATGCCTACGTCGTCACCTCACTTCTCGGGGGCGCCCGCCCGGAAGAGGCGCGGGCCCTCATCTGGGGACACGTGCATTTGGACCCTCCTGCGGACTTGGGGGACGACGCGAGAGAGGAGTGGTGCCCGTACTTGGAGGTATGGCGCTCCACCCGGCGGCACGGCGACACCAAGACCAGAAGGAGCCGGCGCACTCTGGCACTGCCTGCCTACGCTGCCGAGGTCCTGCGACTGCACCGCGCTCGGCAGCAACGGAGCCACGCTCGCCGGAAGCGGCAGTGGGACAGCTCTGCACTCGTCTTCGCCACCCGGGACGGCGGCAAGCTCGCCGCGGGGAACGTGCGGCGCGACTTGCGGAAGCTGCTGACGAAGGCTGATGTCGAAGATCCGGATGACTGGACGACCCGGGAGCTCCGAACCACCTTCGTGTCGCTGCTCGCGGATCACGGTCTGTCGAGCGAGGACATCGCTCCCCTGGTGGGCCACCGCAGCACCATCACGACGGAGGTCGTCTACCGGAAGCAGATCCGCCCAGTGATCAGCAAGGGAGCGAAGGCCATGGACGACGTCTTCGCCGACATCACGAAGAAAAACGACCCACAGCCCGAGTGACCCGAAGCCGTGGCTCCCGGTTTGGCTCCCCGGGGAGACATGTACACAGCAAGGGGTCCCCGCAGATCTCTGCGGGGACCCCTTGCGTTGCTGGTCAGAGCCTTGACGGCACAGTGGGCACAACTGGGATCGAACCAGTGACATCCTGCTTGTAAGGCAGGCGCTCTACCGCTGAGCTATGCGCCCGGAGCACGTGCGGGTCGACAGCGTACCTTGCCTGGTGGCAGACAGTGCAAACGTGCGGTGCGGGAGCACCCCGCGAACGAATCAGCTCGTGTGTTCGTTGAGCCCAGGTGGGAGAATGAGCACCGGTCCAGGAGTCACAGGCACATACGGGGAGAGGTTACGTGACGGCGATGAACGGCGGTGGAATCCGCCGCTGGGGCTGGGGCAGTGGCCGCGCGGAACAGCTCCGGGCCGACGCGCAGACCGCGAAGGACTCCGCCGCCGCCGCGTTCTACGAACTCGACACCGCCCAGCGCGAGCTGCGCATCTCCATAGAGACCATCAGTGCCGTCGACAGCTCGCCCGCCGGCCGCAAGGCCGCGGCGGACTTCGCCGAGCTCGGCAGGCGCATCGACAGCGTCAGCCACGACTACATCAGCGCGGTCGACTCCCACGATCTCGACCGCGACGATCTGGACGGCGCCGCCGCCTCCCGTGCCCGCGCCGAGCTGGACCGGGCGCGCGGCGAGCTGGAGCGGGCCAAGGGTGACCTGGACCGGTTCGCGCAGAGCCTCGGCCCGCTGCTGAGCAGCGCGGAGAACCAGCTCGCACGCCTCGCACCCGCCGTCGAGCGGGCCCGGCAGTCGCTGCTGGGCGCCAGCAACGCGCTGGACGCGGTGCGGGCCGAGGGGCTGCGCGCCGACGACCTCGCTGCGCGGCTGGCGGCTCTCTCGCCCGAGCTGACCAAGCTCAACGAGGGCGCGGGTACGCACGGGGTGCAGGAGACCGTCCAGCGCGCGGACCAGGTCGTACGGGAGGCCGAGGCGATCCGCGCGCAGGCCGAGGGGCTGCCGCAGCGGGCGGCCGACATCGACAAGCGGATCGCCTCCCTGCGCACCCGCACCGAGGCACTGCAGAACCGGGCCGGGCAGGTGGAGCCGGTTCTCAGCGAGCTGCGGCGGCGGTTCAGTGCCGCCTGCTGGCAGGACCTGCAGCAGGTGCCGCAGCAGGCGGAGCGCTCGGCACAGCAGGCGGGCGAGAAGCTGCGGGAGGCCCGCACGGCCCGCGAGGAGCAGCGCTGGCCGGACGCGACGGCACTGCTGTCGACCGTACGGGCGCTGCTGAACACCACCGACGAGGCGGTGAAGGCCGCCGGGGACCGGCTGCAGCGGCTCAACGAGGTCTCCTTCGACCACAGCGGCGAGGTCGAGCGCACCCGCTTCGCGATCCGCGACGCGCAGCGGCTCGCGATGGCCGGGCGCGCCACCCCCGACCCCCGGCATGCGCAGCCGCTGGACGACGCGGTGGAGCGGGTGGACCGTGCGATCGCCTCGCTCACCGGCCGCCACCCGGACTACTGGCACCTGCTGACCGAGCTGGACGCGGTCAAGGAGACGGTGCAGCAGGTGGTCGACCAGATCCGCCAGGAGCGCGCGTCGGGCCACTGAGGCGGCGGACCGCGGCCCCTGAGCTGCCGGGCCGTACCAGGGGGCCGTGCCGTCACCGAGCGTCGCTGTTGAGGCGGGGCTGCCGCGGGCTGATGCTGGAGGGGACAGCCGAGCGCTCTCCAGCCGCCCCGAGGGGGTCCCCGTGGCTGCGTCACCGTCCCCCGCCCGTGCCTCCCACCCTCGCCGCGTGCTGCCGCGCGGGCGGCGGGTCCTGGACGAGCACATGCCGGTGCACCACAAGCTGAGCCGGGTCTACCGGCTGGGCTCGGCCCTGGTCGGGGTCATCCTGACGTTCTTCGGCATCCTGGGCCTCACCGACAACATCGGGTTCTTCGACACCGGTGGCGACCAGGTGGGCGGCCTGAGCACGAACGGCGCGCTCAGCGTGCTCTCCGTCGTCGTGGGCCTGGTGCTGTTCGCCGGGATGGTGCGCGGCGGGAACTTCGCCTCCAGCCTCAACATCACTTTCGGCGGTCTGTTCCTGCTCAGCGGATTCGTCAATCTTGCGCTGCTGGAGACGCGCTTCAACATGCTCGCGTTCGAGCTGCAGAACGTGCTGTTCAGCTTTGTCGTCGGACTGCTGCTGCTCGTCTTCGGGATGTACGGGCGCGTGGGCAGTGCCCTGCCGCACGACAATCCGTACTGGCAGCAGCGCCATGTGGACGAGGTCGCCCGTGCCCGGCGGGAACGCGACCGGAACGAGCAGCGGACGCGTGCCCGGTTGCGGGGCGAGGAGCTGCGGCGCCGGACCTCGCTCTTCGGCGGCGCGGAGGAGGGCGGGGCCTCCGGCGGGGAGGACGAGCTGAATCCGGGCGGCGGCGGGCAGCGGGAGGCTGAGGGCGACAGGGACGGCAACGGGGGCGGTGACGGCGGGCGACGGGGCGACCGGTGACCGGGCCGGGTCACCCCTCCGGCACCACCGCGGGCGCCCCGACCGGCTCCGGTCCGGTCGGCTCCGGTCCACTCGGCTTCGCCGTCACCGGCTCGGTGACCGTCTCTGTCGTCACCGTCTCTGTCGTCACCGTCTCTGTCGTCACCGTCTCCGGTCCGGTCGGCTCGGCCAGTGCGGACCCCATCCCGCGCAGTACGGCCTCCCCCGCCAGGACGCCGCGGTCGGGCAGCACCCGCAAGTGCGGCAGCCGCAGACCGCTGTCGGCGAGTTCGCCGTGTGCGGGGCGCCATGCCGTGTCGGCGAAGCGCAGCAGATCGGCGTCGAGCAGGGAGTCACCCGCCGCGAAGGTCCGCGCCGTGCCGGCCCGGCGGACCACCTCGGCGACGGCGGCGCTCTTGGTGAGCGGGTTCGGCACGGCGTAGACCTTGCGCCCCTGCAGGGAGACGCTCCAGCCCTGCCGTCCGGCCCAGTCGGCGAGCTCCCGGACCCAGGAGTCGGGCAGCAGCGCCCGGTCGACCACCAGATAGGCGAACAGTCCGTCCGCGACGCGCTCCTTGAGCAGCCACTCGGGGCGGGCCTGCCGCAGCATGTGGGCGCGGACCAGATCGAGCGGGGCGCACGCGGTCAGCCGCTCGCGCACCCGCTCCCGCCACGCGGGATCGCTCGCCCCGTCGACCAGCAGATGGCCACCGTTGGCGCAGACCGCGAAGCGGGGCTGCGGGCCGGGCAGCCGCACCCGGCGGTACTGGTCGGGGGTCCGGGTGGTGGCGGGCACGAAGACGGTGCGGTCGGCGAGCTCGGTCAGTAGCCGGGCGGCGTCCTCCGTCATGAAGGACAGCGGACGGCTCTCGTACGTCTCGACGCACAGCAGCCGGGGGGCCCGCGCGTCGGGCATGGTCAGTTCCAGCGCCGCGGCGGAGTAGATGAGCGTGCGGTCCAGATCGCTGGCGACCAGGGTGCTGCCCGCGGCCGGGGGTGTTCCCGCGCACCGGCCCGGGGCCGCGTCCGTGCCCTTGTCCGGAGCCGTGGCCGCGCCGGTGCCCGTGACCGGGTCCAGTGGCGCCGGATTCATCGTGCGGCCTTTCCGTCGGCGCCGGTGGCACCGCGCGTGTAGCGGGGGTGGACGATGCCGACACAGCTGTAGGGCAGCTCGTCGACCTCCTCGACGGGTACGCCGCGCTGGGCGGCCAGCAGCCGTACGTGGTCGAGGTCGGTGCCCGCGCCGCGCCGCGCCAGGATGCGCCACGGGACGCGGCGCAGCAGGACCCGGGTGGTCTCACCGACGCCCGGTTTGATCAGGTTCACGTCCCCGATGCCGTACGCCTCGCTGATCTCCTCCACGGCCCGCCAGCCCGCCCAGGTGGGTGTGCGGTTCGCGGAGGCCGCCGCTGCGGCGTCCCGGACGGCGTCCGCCCGGACCACGGGGAAGCACGCCGAGACCGTGTCCACGAAGTGCCCCGACAGGTCGCTCCCGGACAGCTCGCGGTAGAACTTCGCGCCGTGGAAGTCGTGCGGGCCCACCAGGTCGGCGCGCAGCACGGTGCGGGAGATCAGTCCGGAGACGGTCGAGTTGAGGCAGGCGGAGGGGATGAGGAAGTCCTCCCGGGTGCCGAACGTGCGCACGCAGGAGCCCGGGTCGGCCAGCACCGCCAGCTCCGGGTCGAACCGGGGGTGCGCGGCGAGGGCCCGGGCCAGCTCGTGGGTGATGGCGCCCTTGCCCGTCCAGCCGTCGACGAAGACGACGTCGGCCGGATCGTGGTGGGCCGCCAGGTAGGCCAGTGCGTTGGTGTCGATGCCGCGGCCGCGGACGATCGAGACGGCGTAGTGCGGCAGGTCCAGACCGTGCGCGTAGTGCGCCCAGCGGCGCATCAGCACCCCGACGGGCGTACCCGCCCGGGCCAGCGAGACCAGCACGGGGCGCGGCCCGCGTTCGGCGAGCACCGTCTCGGTGACGGTGCCGACCGCGCGGGCCAGCCGCTCGGCCGCGGACTCCAGCGCGTCGTGGAAGAGCCGCTGGTACTCCGCGGACGGCTGGTACTCCACGGGCAGCGACTCCGCGTAGTGCGCGCCGCCCGCCTGGATGGCCTCCTCGCGCTCCTCGGTGGGCGCCTCCAGTTCGACGTCGGACAGATCGCGCAGCAGCCACGCGACCTCGTCGTGCGCGTACGAGGAGAAGTCCGGGCCGTGCAGCGGCGCGGGAAGGCGCGGGGTGGTGCCGTCCGGGACGTAGGAGGGAACGACGGACAGCACCACCTCCGGGGCGCATCCGGCGAGCTGGTCCAGCAGCCCTCCGGGGGCGTGCAGCGCGGGAGTGTCGCCCACGCTGTCCACGACCGCGACGACGGCGTCGAAGCCCTGGCCGGCGATGTTGTAGGCGTAGCGGTCAGTGTGGCCGTCCGGGCCGGTCCCGCCGTCCGTGCTGTCCGGTCCCTCGTGGGGCGGCAGGTCGTGCGCGGGGAAGCGCAGCGCGGTGCGTATCGCATACCCGGGGTCGTCGACGGCCAGGACGGGCGAGCGGGTCGTGGTGGAGAAGCGGATCTCCGCCCGCCCCTCGGTGCGCCGTTCCAGCTCGGCCGCGAGCATCAGCGGCACGTACATCAGCTCCTCGCTGCCGAGGACCAGGACGCGGGGCGGCGCGCCCTGGCCGCGCTCCGCCGGGGCCGCGCCCTCCGCGGGCGGCGCCCCGGCGCAGTCCAGCGCGGAGAGCACTCGCTCGGCCATGCCCGGCAGCGCCGCCTCCAGGCGGAGCTGCTCGCGCGGCCCGAAGCCGTGCCGCGCGCCGTCCGGAAGCCCCTGCGGCCAGTCCGTCTCCGCCCGGCGCACGGCGCCCCGCGCCTCCGGCGGCGGCGCCGGATGCGGTGCGTCGCGGTGCGCGGCGACCAGCTCCCGGCCGCGCTCCAGCACGTCGTCGGGGAGCCCCACCCGGCCCGCAGCCAGCGCCACCACGTCGATGCGGGCGCCCAGCTCGGCTGCGAACTTCTCCAGCGCCGCCACGTCCGCGCCACCGCGCGTGTCGACCAATGCGGCCACCACATACCGGTCGCGGGGGTGGGCGGCGTGCAGCGCGGCGACGGTGTTGCGCACCGTCCGGCCGGTGGAGAGCTCGTCGTCCACCAGCACCAGTGGCCCGCCGGTGCGCAGCGCGTCCGGCTCCTCGGGCAGCAGCAGGTGCGAAGTGGCGTGGCTGTGCTCCTCCTCGAAACCGCCGTACCGGGCCACCCCCGGCACCGGGCGCCGCGTGGAATGCAGCGCGCTCGCACGGCTGCCCATGCCGTGCGCGACGGTGAGTCCCAGTCCGGTCGCGGTCTCCGCGAAGCCGAGCACCACGGAGCGGGCGGCCTCCGCTGCGCCGAGCCGCTCACGCACCCGCTCCCCCAGACGGCGGCCCGCCCCCAGGACCGCCGAGGGGCGCTGCGGAACATGCTTGCCCAGGACGGTGGAGACCAGCAGGTGGGCGCGCTTGGGGTTGCGCCGCAGTGCCAGGCCCAGGAGCCCGCGCAGCCCCTCGTCCTCCAGCCGCACCCCGAGCCGTTCGGCCACCCAGGTGCCCGTCCACCCCTGCGGGTCCGTCGCCGCTGCGGTGTGCGGGCCGGTCCCGGCCCCCGTCTCGGCCGCACCGGCCTCCCGTACGCTCGCGTTCACTTGACTCCCGCCGCCAGCAGTTCCACGAAACTCACGCCCTCACGCGCCACCCCGAAGACCTCACCGCGCAGCAGTGTGCGCTCGGCCCAGGCCCGGTGCGGCTTCACCTCGTTCATCTTGTTCGTATACGCGGAGCGGACCACTCCGCCACCGCCGCGCTCGGGGCGCAGCACATCGGTCGCATCGCAGAACTCCTCGTGGCTGACGACCGACAGCGCATGTACGGGAGCCACGTGCGAGGGGTGGATGCAGGTCTTGCCCAGCAGGCCGTTCGCCCGGTCCAGCTCGATCTCGCGCAGCAGACCGTCCAGATCGTGCTCGATCAGCGCGGCGCGCACGTCCTCGGCGCGGCCGCTCAGGAAGGGGCTCCGCCGCAACTGCGGCTTGAACATCCTCTCGTGCTGCCGGAAATATTCCCATACGGGCCCGGTCACCGTGAAGCCGGTTCCGTCGGCCCTGCCCAGCACGTTCACCACGTCCGCGATGACCGAGGCGACGATCTGCACGTCGTAGGCGGTCATCTCCGGTGTGCGCCGCAGCCCGTAGGCGGCGCAGAAGTCGGTGACGCCCAGCCGCAGCGCGAGGACCCGCTCGCGGTACTTCTCCAGGGTGCGGGCGATCCCGGCGAGCGCGTCCGTGCGGGTCTCCCGGTGCAGCAGCTCGGGCGACTCCAGGACAGGCATCGCGAACAGCCGCCGCTCGCACGCCGCCTCCGCCTCGGTGAGCGCCTCCAGGAACGGCACCGAGCGGTCCGCGGTGAACTTGGGCAGCACGAAACCCGACAGCAGCCGTGCCGCCGGGCCCAGCCTGCGCACCAGATCGGTGATCTGCCGGGACTCCCGCACCCGGACGAACAGCAACGGCAACTCGTCCGCCGCGGCCCGGTCCGCCAGCTCCCGGAGCTGGCCGACGAGGTTCGCCTCGGCCGGCGGCACCTCGGCGTCCGCGATCGAGTCCTCCAGGCAGAGCACCATCGAGACCACGCCGCGCGCCGCCTGCTTGAGCACGTCGCCGGCGAGCGCGGGCCTGGTGGCCGGGCTGTAGAGAGTGGCGCCGAGCGCGACCGCGAGGGTGCCGGCGTCCGCTTCGGAAGTGAACTCGGCAGGCTCACGGTGGAAGAGCGCGCTTCGGCGCTCAGGCGTCAGATGCCTGAAATGCCGCATGGATATCCCCGTCCCGCCGTCCCGGCGCCCGTGCGCGTCGCTCCGGCGTACCTGTGGCGTCACGCGGTGGCGGTGGTCCTGCCGGGGCCGCCGTGGTGCCGCGTCGCTGCTCATCGTACGTTCGAGCATCGGTCACGAGTTCCCCTGCCTCGGCAGCGGCCGCACCCGGCCCCCGCTCCGGAGCCGCCGGGCGCCCCCACGACCACGCCCCGTCGCCACCGCGGCACGTCCCGCGTTGTCGAGGGGGTCGGTCCGGGGGCAGGATGAGGACATGACGCACGCGATGACGAAGGGGTCGAACATCCCGCTGGAGTCCAGGACGGTACGCGCCGTGCTCTGCTGGGCCCCCGGCGCCGGAGTACCGGATGTCGATGCCTCGGCTCTGCTGCTCGGCCCGGACGGCAAGGTCCGCTCCGACGACGACTTCATCTTCTACAACCAGCCGCGCCACCCCTCGGGACTGGTGCGGCACCTGGCCAAGAAGCGTGAGCCCGAGGGGCTGCGCGACACTGTCGAGGCCGACCTGGGTGCGCTGGACGCCTCCGTGGACCGCGTGCTGCTGGCCGCCTCCGCGGACGGCGGCAGCTTCGCCGCCGTCCGGGAACTGCGGCTGCTGCTGCACGACGCGGCCGACCCGGACGGCGGAACCGAGGCCGGGCCCGGCGGAGCGCTCCTCGCCCGTTTCGACATCGAACCGGAGACAGGCGGCGAGACGGCCATGGTCTGCGGCGAGCTCTACCGGCGCGGGGACAGCTGGAAATTCCGCGCGCTGGGGCAGGGCTACGACACCGGGCTGGTCGGGCTCGCCACCGAGTTCGGCATCACCGTCGACGAGAGCGAGGCCGCCCAGACCGGACCAGGGCAGCGCACCGGCCAGGCGCACTCTCCGGAGCACGATCCGGACGCGACCGTGGCCCACACCCCCCGGCCCGACACGCTCGGCTCCGAGGACTTCCGGCTCGGCTCACCCGCCGGGACTGTGCCCCAGCCGCCGCCCGAGCCGGGCTTCCCGGAGCCCGACCCGGTACCGCCCGAGCCGCACCCGGAGCCCGGGCCGCCGCCGGAGCCCGGCCCCGAGCCGGTGCCGCCGGGTCCGCCGCCGGGGCCCACCCCCGGCCCCGGTCCCGTGCCCGGGCCGGATCCCGCGCCGCCGCCACAGCCTCCCGCGCCGGAGCCCCCGGAGCCGCAGCCGGATCCGGCCGGCGTGTCGGCCTCGGCCGTCACCGCGCAGGTGCCGCCGCCCGGCGCTCCGCCCGGTGCGCCGCCGTTCGGGCCCCAGGGCGTGGCGGGCGTCCCGGCCCCGCCGGAGCAGCCCCCCGGCTACGGCTTCCCGCAGCCGCCGCACCACCCGCCCCAGCAGCCGCCCGCCACCCAGCCGGCCTACGGCTACCCGCAGCCCGCCTACGGCTACCCGCAGCCGGACCCGGCGTTCGCGCTGCCACCCCAGGGCCCGCAGTTCCTGAACCGCTGAGCACGGAGCCGACGAGGCCCCGCCGGTCCGTACCGGCCGGGGCCTCGTCGGCTCCGTGCCCCACCCGTGTCACGGCGGTGCCGCGGCGTGGGGCGCGGCGTCGAGGCGCCGGGAGCGCCGCGTGGCCGCGTCAGGGCGTCGCGGCGGAGGACCGGCGGATGGGGACAGCCGGCGGGGGCCGGCCGCCGGGCTCAGACCTTCTGCGTCTTGTAGCCCCGGCCCCACTGCAGCCCCCAGCCGTAGAGCCGGTCCAGCTCCGCCTGGAAGCCGTAGACGTAGCGGACTTCGCGGCGCACCTTCAGCTCGCCCTTGACGTTCTCCATCAGCAGCACGGCGCACGAGCGGGCCTGCGGAGCGCGCTCGTCCAGCCCCACCTCCACATGCGGTCCGTTGCTGGGGATGAGCGTGACGATCGCGTGCGTCCGGTCGAAGGCCGGGGTGCCGTCGTAGATGTAGACGAAGAAGAGCAGCCGCTTCAACTCGTCCCGGTGGTCGAGGTTGACGTAGAGCGTCTCCCCGGAGGGCGAGCCGAACCGGTCGTCACCGGTGAGCTTGATGTAGGGGGGCGCGTTCCAGTCCCCCAGGAAATTGCCGAGCGGCTGGACGACGCCCTTGGTGCCGTCCGTCAGCTCGTACATGCACGCCAGATCCAGGTCGACGTTGACGACGCCCTGGGTATGGGCCTGCACCACGGTCGGTTTGAACGCTCTGAGCGGGTGCCGGAGCGAACCGCCGGTCCGCCGGCCGACCCCCTCCAGGTCCGAACTGCGCATTCGCCAGGAGAGGTTGACCTGCAGGCTGCCGCTGTCGGCGCCCTGCTTGGTCAGCGACAGCTCCGCGTGCCGCTTGGTCAGCTCCATCGCATACGTCGAAGGACCGCCGACCGTGTCGAACTTGGGTCCGCGCCGGGACATGCCCACACCCCGCCGCCAGTTCTCCCACAGGGAGACCATCCCGCACCCCCACTCGCGCTCGAGCCCCGACGCACCGCAGCGGGGCGGCTCCGGGGCGGCCGCGCGGACCCCTTCGGCCCGCACCGTCACGGAAGCCGCCCCGCTGGGAGCGTTCCTCAATCAGCAGCCGGTCACACGCGCGCGGTGACCTCGGATTGCTCTGGATCCTCCCCGTCGCTCCCGCCGTCCCCGTCGCCCCCGGCCGCCTCGAGGGCGCGGTTGCGGCGCAGCGACGACCAGAAGGAGAGCGCGATCAGCACGACGCCGACCAGGCCGGTGATCACTTCGTTGATCTGGTACTTGACGGTGACGAGCAGGATCACCGACAGGGCGCCGATGGCGTAGTGCGCACCGTGCTCCAGGTAGATGTAGTCGTCCAGAGTGCCCTGGCGCACCAGGTAGACCGTGAGCGAGCGGACGTACATCGCGCCGATGCCCAGGCCGAGCGCCATCCAGAAGATCTGGTTGGTGACCGCGAAGGCGCCGATGACGCCGTCGAAGGAGAACGACGCGTCCAGGACCTCGAGGTAGAGGAACATGAAGAAGGCCGCCTTGCCGGCCAGTCCGACGGCCGAGGGCTGCTTCCCCGCCTTCTTGGCCTGCTCTTCCTCCTCCTGCTCGCGCTCCTCCTCCTCTTCGAGTTTGTCCTCGAAGTGGCCGGAGAGTCCGTTGACGATCAGATAGGTGATGAGTCCGGCGACGCCCGAGAGCAGCACCGTGCCCGACTTGTCCGCGTGCCCGGCGTGCTGGTGCGCGGTGGTGGCCAGCGTGGTCGCCGTGACCAGCAGGGCGATCAGGGCGATGCAGACGGAGAGCCCGTCGATCTTGGAGAGCCGGGCGAGCGGGCGCTCCAGCCAGCCGACCCAGGTCTCCTCCCGCTCCTCGAGGATGAAGTCGAGGAAGATCATCAGCAGGAACATCCCGCCGAACGCCGCGATGGCCGGATGCGCGTCCGTGACCAACTGCTCGTAGCGGTCGGGGTTGTCCAGCGCGACCCGTACGGCCTCGATCGGATCGACCTGCGCGCTGATGGCGACAATGATGACCGGGAAGACCAGCCGCATGCCGAATACCGCGATCAGAATGCCGACGGTGAGGAAGATCTTCTGCCAGAAGGCATTCATCTTCTTCAGCACGCCCGCGTTGACGACCGCGTTGTCGAACGACAGGGAGATCTCCAGGACGGAAAGGATCGCCACGAGGGCGAACGCCTCCCACCCCCAGAAGAACGCCGCTGCGGCCAGTCCGACGGCGGTGACGCCGAAGGACCAGCCAAAGGTTTTCAGGAGCACTGGCTTCCCAATCCGCTGTCCGGTCTGCATAGGTTCACATCAGGGCGAGAGCCCTGTGACGACTGCGACCCCGAAGTCGTCTAGGCGACATTGACGCCGAAGTCTAGAGCGATGCCCCGCAGGCCCGACGCATACCCCTGGCCGACGGCACGGAACTTCCATTCCCCGCTGTAACGGTAAAGCTCCCCGAAGATCATCGCTGTCTCGGAAGAGGCGTCCTCGGTGAGGTCGTAGCGGGCCAGCTCGATGCCGTCCTCCTGGTTGACGACGCGGATGTACGCCTCGGCGACCTGTCCGAAGGTCTGGTGCCGGCTCTCGGCCTCGTAGATCGAGACAGCGAAGACGATCTTGTCCACCTGCGCCGGCACCAGCGGAAGGTCCACCAGGACCGTCTCGTCGTCGTCGCTCCCGGTGCCGCCCACCAGCTCGTCGCCGGTGTGCTCGACGGAGCCGTCCGGGCTCTTGAGGTTGTTGTAGAAGATGAAGAACTCGTCGCCGAGGACCCGGCCGCCGGAGCACAGCAGTGCGCTGGCGTCGAGGTCGAAGTCGGCGCCCGTGGTGGATCGGGCCTTCCAGCCCAGACCGACCCGCGCCTGGGTCAGGTTCGGTGCGGCCTTCGAGAGGGAGACGTTTCCCCCTTTGGCGAGCGTGACGCTCATGTTTCTGGTCCTCTCCCCGGCTGGTGGCTCGGCCGTGCGGCCCACGCCACAGTGCGTCCAGTCTCTCCGTACCACCAGGCGCCGCACACCTCCGGGGCACGGAAGTCTGCGGCGCCCGTGGCTGCCGGTCTCCGGCAGGGGCGGCCCCTCGGCCCGCCGACCGGGCCGGTGGGCGCGTGCCCTGCGGTTTTCCTCAGACGTTCACGCCGAAGTCCTGCGCGATGCCGCGCAGGCCCGAGGCGTAGCCCTGGCCGATGGCACGGAACTTCCACTCCGCACCGTGCCGGTAGAGCTCACCGAAGACCATCGCCGTCTCGGTCGACGCGTCCTCGCTGAGGTCGTAGCGCGCCAGCTCGGCGTTGTCGGCCTGGTTGACGACCCGGATGTAGGCGTTCCGCACCTGGCCGAAGCTCTGCTGGCGGCTCTCCGCCTCGTAGATCGAGACGGGGAAGACGATCTTCTCGACCTCGGCCGGCACCCCGGCGAGGTTCACCTTGATGACCTCGTCGTCGCCTTCGCCCTCGCCGGTGAGGTTGTCACCGGTGTGCTCGACGGAGCCGTCGGGGCTCTTGAGGTTGTTGAAGAACACGAAGTTCTGGTCGTTGGCGACCTTGCCCTCCGCGTTCGTCAGCAGGGCGCTCGCGTCGAGGTCGAAGTCGCTGCCGGTGGTCGTACGGGCGTCCCAGCCGAGACCGACGATGACCGCGGTCAGGTTGGGCGCTTCCTTGGTCAGCGAGACGTTGCCGCCCTTGCTGAGGCTGACTCCCACGAGTCCTCCTGGTCAGTTGTTTCGTGAGGACACCGCGTGCCCCCGTTTTCGGATGCCGTCGGATCAACGATTCGATCCTAGTGAGCGGTTCCCCGGGACACAGCCCTCTTACCGAGCGGAATCGGGGGTGTTCCGAGCGTTGCCGGAGCGCTCGGAGGCGCGCCCCGGCGCGACGGCCCGGCCGGCCGTCAGAGCTTCTCGAGCTCCCGCTCGTACTCCTTGAGGTCCCGCGCGTCGGGCAGCCCGTTGACGACGGTCCAGCGCACGGTGCCCTCCTTGTCGATGATGAAGGTGCCGCGCACCGCGCAACCCTTCTCCTCGTCGAACACTCCGTAGGCGCGCGACGCCGCACCGTGCGGCCAGAAGTCGGACAGCAACGGGTACTCCAGCCCCTCCTGCTCGGCGAAGACGCGCAGCGCGAACGGCGAGTCGTTGGAGACCGCCAGCAACTGCACGTCGTCGTTGACGAAGCGGGGAAGCTCGTCCCGCAGGGCGCACAGCTCCCCGGTGCACACGCCGGTGAAGGCGAACGGGTAGAAGAGCAGGACGACGTTCTTCTCACCCTGGTAGTCCGAGAGCCGCACGGTCTGGCCGTGCTGGTCCTTGAGCTCGATGTCGGGTGCCTTGGTACCGGCCTCGATCGCCATGGCGGGTTCCCTTCGGTGGGCGGAAACGGTCGCCCCCACCCTATGCACCGAGCCCCTGCCGGCCGGGGGCCGGTCAGGGGCTCGGTTCGTTCGCGTCGGAACGCGTCGGACACGCACCGGAGGCGGTCATGAGGCGGTATGGGGCGGCAGCCGACGCAGAGGGAGGGCCCGGGAACGGGCGCCGTCCTCGCGCAGCACCGTCCGTGGTGTACCGATGCGGGACGCAAGCGCCGGTCAGCGCTTGTTCGGGGAGCCCTTCGGGGTGACCAGGCGGCTGCCCGTCCAGTCCTTGGCCGCGTTGAAGCTCTTGGTCTGGGAGAGCCCGGCGGTCTGGGATGCCTCACCGATGTCGCTGGGCTCCACGTAGCCCTCGCGGCCCGTCTTGGGGGTCAGCAGCCAGACGGGGGCACCTTCGTCGATCATCGTGGTGGCGTCCACCAGCGCGTCCGTCAGGTCGCCGTCCTCGTCGCGGAACCACAGCACCACGGCGTCGGCCACATCGCCGTAATCCTCGTCGACCAGTTCCGCGCCGGTGATCTCCTCGATGGACTCGCGGAGCTCCTGGTCGACGTCGTCGTCGTAGCCGATCTCCTGGACCACCTGTCCGGGCTGGAAACCCAGCCTTGCGGCGGGGTTGGTCCGCTCCTCCGCGTGGTCCGCGGTCGCGCTCACGGATTGCCTCCAGTCATGTCTTGCGAATATGGGGTTGCGACCCCGCGTGTACGCGAGGCATGGGCCGTAGTCCACACGGGCGGGCCGGATCACGCAAGTACCCGGCCTTCCATCCCGCCCAAACGTTGACGTCTCATACCACAATGCCTGATCGAGAGTGATTCAGGCCACATTGCAGCCGCCAGGATCTGCCAGGTTTGCCCCGGCTGACCCGGGGGAGCCGTAAGGGTGCCCGGAGGACCGAACGCACGTTTGGGGTGATCGGTGCGGAGCGCGGACCTCCCCCCGGAACGGGCGTAAGGTGGCAGGTCGACCGCGTCGTTGCGCCTGCGTACACCCCCTTCCGGCCCGCCTCGAAAGGCGCTGGGTTACTTATCGGTAGAGATGACGTCACAGCGGCGGCGGTCCACGATGGAGGCGGCGCGCCGCTCCGCTGAGCACGATCCAGGGCGTCCGCCGCCGCCCGGCCCCGAGCACCATCCGACCGATACAGCGAAGGAACAGCGTGGCTTCCGGATCCGATCGCAACCCGATCATCATTGGCGGCCTTCCCAGCCAGGTCCCGGATTTCGATCCTGAAGAGACCCAGGAATGGCTCGACTCGCTCGACGCAGCCGTCGACGAGCGCGGACGGGAACGTGCCCGCTACCTCATGCTCCGGCTCATCGAGCGCGCCCGCGAGAAGCGCGTCGCCGTCCCGGAGATGCGCAGCACGGACTATGTGAACACCATCGCGACCAGGGACGAGCCGTACTTCCCCGGCAACGAGGAGATCGAGCGCAAGATCCTCAACGCGACCCGGTGGAACGCGGCCGTCATGGTCTCGCGTGCCCAGCGGCCCGGGATCGGGGTAGGCGGCCACATCGCCACCTTCGCCTCCTCCGCCTCGCTCTACGACGTGGGCTTCAACCATTTCTTCCGCGGTAAGGACGAGGGCGACGGAGGGGACCAGATCTTCTTCCAGGGCCACGCCTCTCCCGGTATCTACGCCCGCGCCTACCTGCTCGACCGGCTCAGCGAGGCCCAGCTCGACGGCTTCCGGCAGGAGAAGAGCAAGGCGCCGCACGGGCTGCCCAGCTACCCGCACCCCCGGCTGATGCCGGACTTCTGGGAGTTCCCCACCGTCTCCATGGGCCTGGGCCCGATCGGCGCGATCCACCAGGCGCGGATGAACCGCTACATGGAGTCCCGCGGTATCGCCGACACGTCCAAGTCCCGAGTGTGGGCCTTCCTCGGCGACGGCGAGATGGACGAGCCCGAGTCCCTCGGCCAGCTCTCCCTGGCCGCCCGCGAGGGGCTGGACAACCTCACTTTCGTCATCAACTGCAATCTGCAGCGGCTGGACGGGCCGGTCCGGGGCAACGGGAAGGTCATCCAGGAGCTGGAGTCCTACTTCCGCGGTGCCGGCTGGAACGTGATCAAGCTGGTGTGGGACCGCTCCTGGGACCCGCTGCTGGCACAGGACCGGGACGGTGTGCTGGTCAACAAGCTGAACACGACACCGGACGGCCAGTTCCAGACCTATGCGACCGAGAGCGGCTCCTACATCCGGGAGCACTTCTTCGGCGGCGACCAGCGGCTGCGCAAGATGGTCGAGGGCATGACCGACGACCAGCTTCTGCACCTGGGCCGCGGAGGCCACGACCACCGCAAGGTGTATGCCACCTACAAGGCGGCAGCCGAGCACAAGGGGCAGCCGACCGTCATCCTGGCGCAGACGATCAAGGGCTGGACGCTGGGCCCGAACTTCGAGGGCCGCAACGCGACCCATCAGATGAAGAAGCTGACGGTCGATGATCTGAAGGGCTTCCGCGACCGGCTGCATCTGCCGATCCCGGACAGCGAGCTGGAGTCGGGCCTGCCGCCCTACTACCACCCCGGCCGCGACTCCGAGGAGATCCAGTACATGCACGACCGCCGCAAGGAGTGCGGCGGCTATGTGCCGACCCGGGTCAACCGGGCCAAGCCGCTGCGGCTTCCGGACGAGAAGGCCTACGCCACGCTGAAGAAGGGCTCCGGGCACCAGCAGATCGCCACCACGATGGCGTTCGTGCGGCTGCTGAAGGACCTGATGCGGGACAAGGAGATCGGCAAGCGCTTCGTGCCGATCGCACCCGATGAGTACCGCACCTTCGGAATGGACTCCTTCTTCCCCTCGGCCAAGATCTACAACCCGCTGGGGCAGCTCTACGAGTCCGTGGACCGGGAACTCCTGCTGGCCTACAAGGAGTCGCCGACGGGACAGATGCTGCACGACGGCATCTCCGAGGCCGGCTGCACCGCCGCCACCATCGCCGCGGGCTCCGCGTACGCCACCCACGGCGAACCGATGATCCCGATCTACGTCTTCTACTCGATGTTCGGCTTCCAGCGGACCGGCGACCAGTTCTGGCAGATGGCCGACCAGATGGCACGGGGCTTCGTGCTGGGCGCGACCGCGGGGCGTACCACGCTCACCGGCGAGGGACTCCAGCACGCCGACGGCCACTCCCAGTTGCTGGCCTCGACCAACCCCGCGGTGGTCGCCTACGACCCCGCCTTCGGGTTCGAGATCGCCCACATCGTCCGGGACGGACTGCGCCGGATGTACGGCTCCAGCGCCGAGCATCCGCAGGGCGAGGACATCTTCTACTACCTGACGGTCTACAACGAGCCCATCCAGCAGCCCGCCGAGCCGGAGAACGTGGATGTGGAGGGGATCCTCAAGGGCCTCTACCGCTACCGGGCGGCCGAGCAGGGCACCCATGCCGCGCAGGTTCTGGCCTCCGGTGTGGCCCTGCCGTGGGCGCTGGAGGCGCAGCGGATCCTCGCCGAGGAGTGGGATGTGAAGGCCGATGTGTGGTCGGCGACCTCCTGGAACGAACTGCGTCGCGAGGCCGTGGAGGTGGAGGAGCACAACCTCCTGCACCCCGACGAGGAACAGCGCGTTCCCTACGTCACCAGCAAACTGCAGGGCGCCGAGGGACCCAAGGTGGCGGTCTCGGACTGGATGCGGGCCGTACCGGACCAGATCTCGCGCTGGGTGCCGGGCACCTACCAGTCGCTGGGCGCCGACGGGTTCGGCTTCGCCGACACCCGGGGTGCCGCGCGCCGCTTCTTCCACATCGACGCACAGTCGATCGTGCTGGGCGTACTGACCGAACTGGCGAAGGAGGGGAAGGTGGACCGCTCCGCGTTGAAGCAGGCCATCGACCGCTACCGGTTGCTGGAGGTCGCGGCGGCCGAACCGGGCACCGCCGGAGGCGACGCCTGAGCCGGATGCCCTCGGCCGGGAGCCCGCAGGCTGCCGGCCCGGCCCCGGTGGCCGGGTGCGGTCCGTTCCTGGACCGCACCCGGCCACCGGACCGCGGAACGCGGTCGGGTGCCCCGCGTGCCCGGTGCACACCTCAGTGCTCCCATACCTTGAAGGCCCGCACCCGATAGGGCAGCTCGGGCGTCCATGACCCCGAGGGGTGGGTGTGGAACTCTGCCGTCTCCGCACACTCCTCGCTCTGGTAGAGGGTGACGGGCCGGCCGGTGCGGTTGGCCGCCGAGGTGGCCGAGGCACCGCCCGTCAGCGGCGTACAGCTCTCGATGTCGATACCCCGCAGTTCATGGACGCGGGGTTTGCCCTTGAACTCCGTACGCTCCCACAGGCACAGCTCCCCCGGTCCGCACTCTCCCAGCCTGGGCGCGGCCTTCCTCTCGGCGGCCTGGTGATGGGGCTGATGGGGCACGGCGGAGCCCCGCGCCGCCGACCGCTGATGGGGCCGCGCCCCCACCGGCTGTGCGGCGGCTGTCAGCGCCACCGCCAGCGCGGTCACGGCCAGGATTCCGGCCGCCCTCCTCGGACCTCGTCCGAACATGCCTTGCACGGCTGATCACTCCCCCGCTGAAGGCCGGGCACGTCGCCGCCCGGCGTGTGACCAGCATGTCCGCGCCGCGGAAGGACAGCCAAGGGCAATCGGCCCGGTTCACCGGGACAGGTGGTGGAGTTGTCCACAACTCGCGAGTTATCCACCGTCAGCGGCGGCACCGGGCCGGGAGGAGATCCGGTGCGCCACGCTGTGTCCGGTCAGTACGGGGCAGCGGCCGGAGGCAGCAGTGGGGCATGTCGAGCGCGGGTCCACCGAGCCCGGAGCGCGCCGGAGCCGGGAGGCGCCCGCACGGGGAGGCACAGCTTCCCGTCGGCGGGTCGGCAGCGTCGGCCGAGGGGCCGTTCCGTCCCCCGCGTCCGGCGACCGGCTCCGGCAGGCCGTTCCCGAAGGGCCCTGTGCGCGGCCCCTCGGGCGGGGACTCTCCTCAGACGTGCACGGAGGGCCCGGCGTCGTTCTTGCCGCGGCTGGTGAAGACGGCCACGCCCGCGGCCAGGACCGAGACGATGCCCGCGCAGACGAACGCCAGGCCCATGCCCGAGACGAAGGCCCCGTGCACCGCGTGCTCGATCGCCTCCGCCATCCGTTCCGGCGTCCCCTTCGGCACGGGTGCGATGCCCACCTCTGCCGCGTCCTTGAGGGCAGCCTCCTTCTCGCCCGACAGCGGGGGCAGCTTGGCCTCGGCCCACTTGCGGGGCAGTTCGCTACCGACCCGGGAGGCCATCACGGCACCGAGCACGGCCGTGCCGAGGCTGCCGCCCACCTGCATGGCGGCCTGCTGGAGCCCGCCCGCGACACCGGCGTGCTGCAGCGGCGCGTTGCCGACGATCACTTCGGTGGCGCCGACCATCACCGGTGCGAGCCCGAGGCCCAGCAGGGCGAACCACAGGGAGGTGACGCCCATGCCGCTGTCCGCCTCCAGGGTGGAGAGTCCGAACATGGCGACGGCCGCCAGAATCATGGCGCCGGCCAGCGGAACGCGGGGGCCGACCTTGGTGATGACCGCGCCCGCCAGCGGTGAGGCGACGATCATCATCGCGGTGAGCGGCAGCAGGCGCAGCCCGCTGTCCACCGGCGAGAGGCCGTTGACGTTCTGCAGGTAGAAGGTGACGAAGAAGATGCCGCCCATGAATCCGAAGGCCATGAGCACCATCAGCACGGTTCCGGCGGTCAGCGGTATCGAGCGGAACATGCTCATCGGCAGCAGCGGTTCCGCGACCCTGGTCTCCCAGAAGCCGAAGACTGCGAAGGCCAGCAGGGAGACGGCCAGGAATCCGAGGGTCCTGGGGTCCCCCCAGTGCCAGTCGGGCGCCTTGATGATGGCCCAGACGAGGCAGAACATCGCACCGGACAGCAGGAGGATGCCGAGCAGGTCGAAGGACCGGGGAGCGTCCTTCGACCGCCGGTCCAGCAGTAGGACGAGCCCCATCACCAGTGCGAGCGCGCCGACCGGGATGTTGATGAAGAAGACCGACTCCCAGCCCTTGTGCTCGACCAGCAGCCCCCCGACGATCGGCCCGGCCGCCGTCGAGGCACCGATGACCGCTCCCCAGATGCCGATGGCCGCATTCAGCCGCTCGGCGGGGAAGGAGGCACGCAGGAGACCCAGCGCGGCCGGCATCAGCAGCGCACCGCACATGCCCTGGAGCACCCGGAAGGTGATGACGAGCGCCACGCTGCCGGACAGACCGATGGCGGCGGAGGCGGCGGCGAAGCCGACCACGCCGCCGAGGAAGGTCTGCCGGTGCCCGAAGCGGTCGCCCAGCTTGCCCGCGGTGATCAGTGAGACCGCGAGCGCGAGCAGATAGCCGTTGGTGATCCACTGGACATCGGCCAGGGAGGCGTCGAGGTCGTGCTGGATGGCGGGGTTGGCGATGGCGACGATCGTCCCGTCGAGGGCGACCATCGCGACCCCGAACGCGACGGTGACGAGGGTCAGCCACGGGTGTCCCCGCAGCCCGCTGCGGGTGTCCGGGCCGCCGCCGTCGGCGGGTGCTGGATCCGGCGCGTCGTCCGCGACGGTGCTGGTCTGGGTGGTCATGGCCGGAGGATAATGACAGCTGCTGACAATTGACAAACTAAATTATTAGTCGGTAAATGACAGTTGGCGCTCACGCATCGTGAACGCATCGCCGGAGAGAGGGAGCGGCATTGACGGGGCTGCGCGAACGGAAGAAACAGCGCACAAGAGACGCGCTGATCGTGGCCGCCCACGAACTCTTCGTCACGCAGGGCTACGAGACCACCACCGTCGACCAGATCGCCGAGGCCGTCGACGTCTCCCAGCGCACCTTCTTCCGCTACTTCGCGAACAAGGAGGAGGTCGCGCTCTTCCTGCAGAACATGGTGGAGCGCATCTACTACGAGGCCGTGTGCGCCCGCCCGGTGGCCGAGCCGCCGCTGGAGTGCCTGCGCAGCACCCTCGACGACGTGTGGGACGACGTCGGAGTGGCCGTCGAGGAGATCACCCCGCTCCCCCTCCACCTGAAGATGTGCCAGGTCATCGAGGTGACCCCGCCCCTGCTGGCCGCCCATCTGCGGCACTCGCTGCTGATGGAGGAGAAGCTCGTCCAAGAGGTCGCCCGGCGCACCGGGGTGGACGCCGACCGGGACCCGCGGCCGCGGGTGCTGGTCGCCGCCTTCACCGGGGTGATGCGCACCGCCGCCCGGCAGTGGAGCATGCGCAACGACGCCTCGCTGGAGACAGCACGTGAGGTCACCCGCGACTACATCGCGCAACTGGGCCCCGCACTCGCCTCCGACTGGGGACGGCGGAGCTGAGCCCGATCCCCGGGCCCCGGACGGCAGTTGCGCACCGTGACTGCCGCACGGTACGGACGCGCCACCCGCACCCGACCGCGCAGTACGAAACGTGAGATGACTCACCCGGGCTTCCTGAATGCGGGACCGCTCAGCGGCATCTCCTAAGGTGTCGCCCCAGTGACTTACTTCCCCGCACCAGGCAACCCGTTGCCCGGACTCGGCGTCCCCGCACCAGGCGCCCCGGGCATCACGGTCTGGCGCGCGGTGCTCGCCCTGGCCGTCGTCCTCGTCCTGCTGGCGACATCCGGCTGGACGGCGGTGCGCAAGCACCAGGCGGAGGACGGGCCGCGCGCGGCGGCCGTGCACGCCTGGAAGAAGGCATCCCTGGCCGGGCGCCCCCTGCCCGCCCCCGACGCCCCGCCCGGCAGCATCGCCCGCTACTTCGCCGGACTGAGCCGGGCCCAGCAGCGCCACCTCGCCACACGCTTCCCGCTCGTCGTGGGCAACCTCGGCGGCGCGCCCCTGGAGCTGCGCTACCGGGCGAACCACACCGCGTTGCTCCAGGCCCGCGACACCGAGCGCAAGCGGATGCGGGACGAGCGGCTGACCGAGGAGGGCCGCAGCCAGGCGAAGCACCGGATGCACCGCTTCACCTCGATGCTGAGCCCGCAGCGGCAGATCCTCGCCTTCGACCCGACAGGGCGCGGCCGGGCCGCCGAGGTCTTCGGCGACCTGCGCGACGCCCGGCGGGTCTCGGTGGTCGTCCCCGGCGTCGACACCGATCTGCTGACCTTCGAGAAGTCGGCGCGGCAGTACTCGGCGCCGGTCGGCATGGCCGACGCGCTGCAACAGCAGCAGCACACCACCCGCCCCGGCGTGCGGACGGCGACCATCGCCTGGGCCGACTACACCGCGCCCGCCGGGCTCGGCGTGGACGCCGCCTCGGGCGGAGACGCCGAGGACGGCGCGGTACGGCTGGAGGACCTGGTCCGCGCCCTGCCCGCGACCTCGGCCGCGGCTGCTCCCGAGGTCGCGCTGTTCTGCCACAGCTACGGATCGGTGGTCTGCGGGGTGGCGGCGCGTCGGCTGCCGGACAGCGTCACCGACATCGCCGTCGCCGGCAGTCCGGGGATGCGCGCCGACAACGCGGCGCACCTCGGGACCCGCGCCCACGTCTGGGCGATGCGGGACGACGACGACTGGATCGCCGATGTCCCCCACCTGGACGTCGGCGGGCTCGGGCACGGTGCGGACCCGGTGGCCGACGGCTTCGGCGCCCGGCATCTGTCGGCCCGTGGCGCCGTCGGCCACACCGGCTACTTCGTACCGCACACCGGCAGCCTCGCCAACTTCGCCGCGATCGGCACCGGCGCCTACCAGGACGTCGTCTGCGACTCCTCCGACCCGGAGTGCTCCCTCGTCCCGGGCGCCTCCTGAGAGCACATCCAGGCCCCGCGGCACTCGGCCGGGCCGCGCGCCGCCCTCAGAATCTGCGCGCGTAGCACCACGGAGAGCGGCGGAGGGGGGACGGACGGCGGACCGCCGCATACGATGGCCCACATGGGTGACGTACTGGCTGGAATTCACTCCACCTGGGAGTTCACAACGGACTCGGTGCTCATCCGCTTCGAACGGGGGATTCGCACGCCGAAGCTCTTCCAGGTGCTCGGAGAACGGCGTATCCCGTACGAGGCGCTGAGCACCGTCGAGCTGGCCCCGGGCGGCAAGCGCGGCACCGTCGTGCTGCGCGCCGCGCCCCGGGAGGGCGCGGACCCGCTGCTGGAAGCGGCAGCCGGACAGCTCAAGGAGAGCAGCGACCCCTACCGGTTGGTGCTGCCCGCCGAGCGCGAGCCGCTGGCGGACCGCTACGCCGCCGAGCTGCGGGCGGCACTGCCCCAGGACGCGGCCAAACCAGCCCAGGACCACCTCGTCGCGGCACCCTCCGCCCCGCAGAGCTTCAAGGCGTACGACGGCAAGGCGTCCTTCGACGGCGCGGGAGTCGGCTTCCGCTGGTTCTGGACGGGTGCCTCGACGGCGAAATGGAAAGCCGGCGACCAGTATTTCCCCGTCGGCGAGCTGGAGAGCGTCGAGTGGTGCTCGCCGGAGGGACCCGGCGGCCATCTGCGGCTGCGCCCGCGCGGAGCCGAGGTCCTCGCGGAGGCCGACCAGGACCCGGCCTCCGTGGTGTTCGGACTCGGCTACGGCCCCGTCTACGAGTCCCTGCCCTTCGCCGCCTCGGTCCTGGAGGCGGTACGGGCGGCCGGGCCGGTGCGGGAAGCCGTGAGCGTCTGCTCGGCCCCCGCACCGCAGCCGCCCCGTTCGGATCCGGCAGATGTGGCCGAACGCATCCGTCACCTCGGCGAACTGCACGACGCCGGGCTGCTGACCGACCACGAGTTCACCGCCAAGAAGGCGGAGCTGCTGGCGGAACTGTGACCCCGGGATCCGCGCTCTCCCCCCTGTGGGGCCAACTGCGCTCGCTCGCCGCCGCCCTGGCCACCCCCGCCGCCTCGCGCGAACCGCTGCTGGGCCACGCGGCCTCCCGCACCGTGCGGCTGCTGCCCTATGTGCTGGCGTCCGGCTTCGCGGTCGTGCTTCTCCCGGTGACCGCCCAGGTGCTCTCGCACGACTTCGCGGTGCCGGGTGGCTGGGCCGGTGCGCTGAGCGTGGCGCAGACCGCGCCCCTGCTCCTGGCGGTGACCCGGCCGCTGCCCGCCTGGTGGATCATCTTCGGTGCGGACCTGGCCGGCGCCCTGGTGCTGCTGGTGACGGGCGGCGGCGCCGGACGGCCCTGGCCGTGGCCGCCGATGGTGATCGTGGGCTGCCTGGTGCTGTATCTGGCGCTGGCACTGCGCGAGAGCCGCCGCACGCTGCTCGCCGTCTGGATCGTGACGGTGTCCGCCTCGCTCGCGCTGGGGTTCGCCGCACCCGAGCGCAGCGAGGGGACGAACGTCCTGCTGATCGTGCTCGGCGGCGCCGTACTGCTGCTCGGGGCCACCTTGCGGGAGCGGGCCGAGGCGCAGCGCCGGCTGGCCGAGCAGGAGCACATCAACGAGGCCGAACGCGCCCAGCGCACCCTGCTGGAGGAGCGCGCCCGGATCGCCCGGGAACTGCACGACGTGGTCGCGCACCACATGTCCGTCATCACCGTCCAGGCAGACAGCGCGCCCTACCGGATCGCGGAGATGCCGCAGGAGGCACGCGAGGAGTTCGGCTCCATCGCCGCGGCCGCACGCGAGTCGCTGACCGAGATGCGCCGCCTGCTCGGCGTCCTGCGCAGCGAGACCACCCGCGGTGAACGCGCCCCCCAGCCCGGCCTGGAGCGGCTGGATCAGCTCGTCGAGGCAACCGTACGCGCCGGAGTGCCCACCGAGCTGGACCTCGCACTGCCCGGTGCGGAGGACGGGGCCGAGGCAGGGGACGGTGCCGGGAGAGGCGACGAGACCGGTGCGGCGGGTGGGGATTCCGCTCCGGCGCCGACCGTGACGCTCTCGGCGTACCGGATCGTCCAGGAGGCGCTCGCCAACGTCGTGCGGCACGCGCCCGGCGCCCGGACCCGCGTCTCGGTGACGGTGCCGGACGAAGGATGGCTGTCCGTGGTGGTCGTCAACGGCGCCTCGCCGGAACCGGAAGCGGCCCCGCTGGAGACGGCCGGCACCGGGCACGGCCTGGTGGGGATGCGGGAGCGGGTGCGGCTGGTCGGCGGGAGCCTGCAGGTCGGCGCGCTGCCCGAGGGCGGATTCCGGGTCGCGGCCCGACTGCCGCTGCACCCGCCCCCCGCCGCTCCGTCCGGACCGCACGAGGCGTCCCACGGCGCCGACTTACGGGACGCGCAGCAGCACCGGGCCTCCGAGCACACACCCGACCCGCAGCACACCGGCTCCACCCCGACCGTATGACCGACCGTCTGAGAGGCGCTCCCCCAGCATGAACGGCATCGGCACGTCCGGCGTTCCCCCGACCCCCCGGGTGACCCGCCTGGTGATCGTCGACGACCAGGCCATGGTCCGGGCGGGATTCGCCGCGCTGCTGGCCGCTCAGAGCGACATCGACGTGGTGGGCGAGGCGCCCGACGGCGCGGCGGGCGTCGAGCTGTGCCGCCGCGCCCACCCCGACGTGGTGCTGATGGACGTGCGGATGCCGCGCCTCAACGGCCTGGAGGCGGCCGAGCAGCTCCTCGACCCGCCGCCGGGCGTCACCCACCGGCCCAAGGTGCTGATGCTGACCACGTTCGACGTGGACGACTATGTGTACGAGGCGCTGCGGCTGGGCGCCAGCGGCTTCCTGCTCAAGGACGCGCCGCCGGCCGACCTGATCGCCGCGGTGCGGGTGGTCGCCGAGGGTGAGGCCCTGCTGGCGCCCTCGGTGACCCGGCGGCTGATCGCCGAGTTCGCCCGGCAGCGGTCCGGGACCGGCCCGCGGCGGGGGCGGGGGCGGGGGCGGGCGTCCGGACTACGGCTCGAGGCACTCACCGAACGGGAGACCGAGGTGCTGGAACTCGTGGCCCGCGGACGGTCCAACACCGAGATCGCCGAGATCCTCGTGCTGGCCGAGCAGACGGTGAAGACCCATGTGAGCCGCGTCTTCGCCAAACTGGGGCTGCGCGACCGGGCTCAGGCCGTCGTCTTCGCCTACGAGTCGGGGCTGGTCGCGCCGGGCGACCAGTAGTTCCCCTGCCCGCGGCTGCCCGGGCCGCCGCCTCCTCCGGCCGGGGACCCGGCGGTCTTCGGTCCCACCGGGGCCTGGGCTCCACCGGCCCCACCGGTCCATCGCCCCACCGGCCCATCTCCTCACCGCCCGTGGGCTTCCGCGGCCCGCCGGGCGCGGGTCCCGCGCGCTCTGCGCCACCCCCTACCCCGGTAGCACCCGACGGTTGGCTCCGCAGTGTGACGCCCCGCGTACGGTCGGAGCCGCACGCTCCTTCTGCCGCCTGCGGACATGCCGCGGGCGGCGGGAGGAGGGACAGGTCCATGAAGCGCCGCCGTACGCGTGTTCTGCTCGTCGCCCCGCTCGTGGGAGCGGTGCTCGCCACCACGGTGGGGGTCACCAGCGGAACGGAGCAGACCCCGGTGACCGGGCCCGCGCCGGGCGCCGCCGCCTGGCGCGCGGACCGTGCGCTGGGGCGCACGCTGCCGGACCCCGCGACGGCGAGCCCCGAACGGGTCGCCGGATTCTTCGCGGGGCTGAGTGCGAGCGAGCGACGGGGGCTGGTGCGGCGCCATGCGATGACGGTGGGGAATCTGGACGGCGTCCCCCCGCGTGTGAGGTATCAGGCGAACCGGCTGGCGCTCAAGCGGGAGCAGGGGAAGCAGTCGGCGCGGGCACGGGCGGAGGGGCTGACCCGGGAGGACCACCGGGAGGCCCGGAGGAAGGTCAGGCGGTACGCCCGGCTGCTCGCCCCCGGACGGCGGATCCTGGCCTTCGATCCGCGCGGCCGGGGCCAGGTCGCCGAGGTCTTCGGGGACCTCGCGCACGCGACCAGGACCGCGGTCGTCGTACCCGGCTCCGACATCGACCTGGCCGACTTCGACCGCGGCGGCGGGAACCGCTACGGCAGGCCCGCCGGGATGGCGGCCGCGCTGCACCACCGGATGGTGCGGCGCGCCCCGCACACCGGCAGCGCAGTCGTCGCCTGGGTCGGCTACACCACACCGGTCGGCCTGGGCCCGGACGCCGCGACGGGGAAGCTCGCGGAAGCCGGAGCACCGCGGCTGGTGCGCTTCCTGGACGGGCTGGCGCAGAGCGGGACTCCGGCTCCCGCGGTGCTGTGCCACAGCTACGGGTCGGTCGTGTGCGGCCGGGCCGCGTCCCGGCTCGACCGGTCCGAGGCCGCCGGGCTGGTCGTCTTCGGCTCCCCCGGGATGCGGGCCGACTCCGTGGCCGACCTGCACACCCGGGTGCCGGTGTGGGCGGCGCGGGCCGCGGAGGACTGGATCGGCCGCGTGCCGCACGTGCGGCTGCTGGACCTGGGGCACGGCACCGACCCCACCGACCCCGGGTTCGGAGCCCGTGTCGTCACCGCGGCCGACGCCGACGGGCACAGTGGCTATCTGAAGCCGGGCACCGACTCGCTGGACAACTTCGCCGCGATCGCGCTGCGAGCCTATGGATCGGTCCGGTGCGTCCCCGCCTCCCGGGAGTGTGGTGCCGTCCGCTGAGGTGCGCGCGCCGATCGGGTCGCGGGCGGGTGGTCCGCGCGCCGGGGCAGGTACCGGGGAGGGACGGCCGGAAGGCCGACGGAGCGGACGGGGCGGACATTGCCTGGGCACTCCAGGCGCGAGCGCCGGATGCCGGGGCGCGCGCCGGGAGCACGTTCGTACCGCCCGGCGTCGACGGGCGGACTTCCGCGGCTACGCGTCCGCGGCCGAGGGCGGGGATCGGTGCTCGGCGGTGGCCTCAGGGGCAGCCGCGGCCATGACCGCGCGGATGGCCGGGAGATCGCCGGTGCCGCGCGAGTAGTGGTCGATCTTGTAGTCGAGGACCTCGAGCGTGTCGTGCAGCTCGGCGATCCGGGCGAGCACGTCCTCGCGAGTGGCCTCCAGGAGGGCCCTGCGCTCGCCGAACGTCTGCTCGCCCTGGCGCACCATCTCCGCGTAGCGCACCATGTCCGCCACGGGCATCCCGGTCAGCCGGAGTTTGCCGACGAGGTCCAGCCAGTTCAGGTCCCGGTCGGAGAAGCGGCGCTGGCCGGTGTGGGACCTGTCCACGTGCGGCATCAGGCCGATCCGCTCGTACCAGCGCAGGGTGTGTGCGCTCAGTCCGCTCAGTTCCGCTGCCTCGCTGATGGTGTAGCGGTGCTGCCCCTCGGGCCGTCGGCCGGTGCGGGGGGCCTCGGCGCACCGCACCGGTGCCCGGGACTGCGATGGCGACGGTTTCTCCGGCTGCGTCATGGTCACAAGTGAACGCTACGGACTTCGAGTGCGCTCGAAGCAAGGGGGAAAGTCGTCGGCACTTCGGTGCCGTTAGGCTCGGTGCCATGGACAGCCTGCGGATGATCGAGACCTGGCCGGTGCCCACCGCCGCGGCGGCCGTCGTACGTGCCGACGGGACCGTGGCCGGGACACGCGGCCCGGCCACGCAGCGTTTCGCGCTGGCCTCGGTCACCAAGCCGCTGACCGCCTACGCGGCGCTGATGGCGCTGGAGGAGGGCGCCGTCGAACTGGACGAGCCTGCCGGGCCCGAGGGTTCGACGGTGCGGCATCTGCTGGCGCACACCTCGGGGCTCGCCTTCGACGAGCACCGGACCATGGCCGAGCCCGGCACCCGCCGGATCTACTCGAACGCGGGATTCGAGGCGCTGGCCGACCATCTGGCCAAGGCGACCGAGATGCCCTTCGCGCAGTACCTGCGCGAGGGCGTGCTCGGTCCGCTGGGCATGGCGGGCACCGAACTGGACGGTTCGGCCGCCAAGGACGGCTTCTCCACCCTGGCCGACCTGACCCGGTTCGCCGCCGAACTGCAGTCCCCCACGCTGCTGGACCCCTCCACGGTGCGGGAGGCGACGTCGGTGGTCTTCCCCGGACTCAGCGGGGTGCTGCCCGGCTACGGCCACCAGAAGCCGAACGACTGGGGCCTGGGGTTCGAGATCCGCGGCACCAAGTCCCCGCACTGGACGGGCGAGACGTCCGCGCCCGGCACGTTCGGGCACTTCGGCCAGTCCGGCACGTTCCTGTGGGTCGACCCGCGGGCCGGCGCGGCCTGCGTGGTACTGACCGACCGGGACTTCGGCCCCTGGGCCGTGGAGGCGTGGACGCCGTTCACGGACGCGGTGCTGGCAGAGCTGGCGGGCTGAGACGCATACACCGGGCGGGCTTGCGCGGGGCGGCGCGCGCGAAGCGGCGTGCACGGCGCGGGGGCCGCACGCCGTGGGGCCGGGACTCGGGTGGCGGGCGGGCCGGGGCTCAGCCGTAGGCGGGTTCCGCGTGCATCTCCCACAGCAGCAGTTCGGCCCCGCCCTCGGCGCGCAGCTCCCGCCCTTCCTGCTGCCCGGTCAGCCGCGCCGCGTCGCCCTCCCCCAGCGCCGTGCCCCCCGGCCCCGTGCCCTCCAGCAGCACCCGGCCGCGCACCACCTGGACGTAGCAGTACGCGGCGTCGGGGATCGCCGCGCGCTCCCCGTCGGCGAGACGGCGCACGTGCAGCACGGCCTCGGTGCGCGGCAGCGCGAACGGGGTACTGTCCGCGATGCCCCGCACCACCTCGTACTCGGGTGCGGTGCCGAACACGCCCGGAACCAGCCACATCTGGACGAAACGCAGCTCAGCGGTGCCCGCGTTGCGCTCACTGTGCCGCACACCGCTGCCGGCGCCGAGGCGCTGCACGTCCCCGGGGCGCACCACGGTGGCGTGCCCGGCGGAATCGGTGTGCTCCAGCTCGCCCTCGACGACCCAGGTGACGATCTCCACATCGCGGTGCGGATGGGTGTCGAATCCGGCGCCGGGAGCGAGCCGCTCCTCGTTGCAGGCCACCAGCAGTCCGAAGCCGGTGTTGCCGGGATCGTAGAAACCGGAGAAGGAGAAGGCGTGCCGGGTGTCGATCCCGGCGCCCGGGTCACCGCCCGGGTACCTGTCCTCGGCCCGCCACACAACCTGTGCCATGCGCCCCACGGTAGTCGCGGAGCCGGGGGGCGGGGCGCGGCCCCCGGCAGGCGCGCGGACGGCGGAGCGCGCCGTCAGCCGGCCCGCGGACGCCCCGTTGTACTCCACGACCGGGGCTGACGCCGAGGGTCCGGTCCCGGCCCCTCGCAGGGTCCTCTCGCGCCCCCGCGCCCGGCACGGGCATCCGGTAAGGCAGGCTTGTCCCGTGCCCGAAGCCTCAGATCCACCACCCCAGCACCCCCATCTGGCCACCCTTCGCCGCCTGGAGCAGTCCTCCGGGAAACTCGCCGCCGCCGCCATCACGCGGATGGACGAGCAGCTCCCCTGGTACCGCGCGATGCCGCCGGAGAACCGCTCCTGGATCGGACTGGTCGCGCAGGCGGGCATCGCGGCCTTCACCGAGTGGTTCCGGCACCCGGAGACACCGCAGGCCATCAGCACCGATGTGTTCGGCACCGCACCGCGGGAGCTGACACGCGCGATCACCCTGCGGCAGACCGTGGAGATGGTGCGCACCACGATCGAGGTCGTCGAGGCGGCGATCGACGAGGTGGCGGCGCCCGGCGACGAGGCGGTGCTGCGCGAGGCGCTGCTGGTGTACGCGCGGGAGATCGCTTTCGCGACCGCGCAGGTCTACGCGCAGGCCGCCGAGGCGCGCGGCGCATGGGACGCCCGGCTGGAGTCGCTGGTCGTCAACGCGGTGCTCTCCGGAGAGGCGGACGAGGGCGCCGTCTCGCGGGCCGCGGCGCTGGGCTGGAACTCCCCCGAACATGTGGCCGTGGTCCTGGGCACCGCGCCGGACGGCGACAGCGAACTGACCGTCGAGGCCATCCGGCGCGCCTCCCGGCAGGCGAAGCTGCAGGTGCTCACCGGGGTGCTCGGCAGCCGCCTGGTGGTGATCGCCGGAGGGTCGGACGATCCGCTGAAGGCCGCCAAGTCGCTGATCGGGCCGTTCGCGGCGGGCCCGGTGGTCGCGGGGCCCGTGGTGGGCGACCTGCTGGCCGCGACCCGCTCGGCGCAGGCGGCGATGGCGGGCCTGAAAGCGTGCGCCGCCTGGCCCGACGCCCCCCGGCCGGTCCTCGCGGACGATCTGCTGCCGGAGCGCGCGATGGCGGGCGACCCGGTCGCTCGAGAGCTGCTGGTGGAGGAGATCTACAGACCGTTGGAAGAGGCCGGATCGGCGCTGCTGGAAACGCTCAGCGTCTATCTGGAGCAGGCGAGTAGCCTGGAGGGCGCGGCACGGATGCTGTTCGTGCATCCCAACACCGTCCGCTACCGGCTACGACGTGTGACGGACGTCACCGGGTGGTCGCCGTCGGATGTCCGCTCGGCATTCACTCTGCGTGTCGCCTTGATCCTGGGGCGTCTCGCCGACTTCGGAGGTCAGCCGTAAGCTGGCGGGCACCTTTTGTCGAGGGTCCACAATTACCCTCCCCGTTCTTCGTCTCGGTCCCCACCGGCCGAGACCCGTGTCCACAGGAGAGAGTGAAAGAGTGCTCGTACTCGTCGCTCCCGGCCAAGGCGCCCAGAAGCCTGGCCTGCTGACCCCCTGGCTCGAACTCCCCGGCGCCGCCGACCGGCTGGCCCAGTGGTCCGCCGCCATCGACCTCGACCTGGTGCACTACGGCACCGAGGCCGACGCCGACGCGATCCGGGACACGTCCGTGGCCCAGCCGCTGCTGGTGGCCACCGCCCTGCTGTCCGGCGACGCGCTGCTGGCGGCCGACCCCGGGCAGGACGCGCCCGCCCGGGCCGCCGCCGTCGGTGCCTTCGCCGGGCACAGCATCGGCGAACTGGCCGCCGCGGCGCTGAGCGGGGTGCTCACCCCGCTGGAGGCGCTGCGCATCGTCCGCGCCCGGGGGGCGGCGATGGCCGAGGCCGCCGCCGCTGCCGAGACCGGGATGTCCGCCGTGCTGGGCGGCGACCCGGACGTGGTCGCCGGGCACCTGGAGAAGCTCGGGCTGACCCCCGCGAACATGAACGGCGCGGGCCAGGTCGTGGCCGCCGGTACCGCCGAGCAGCTCGCGGCGCTCTCCGCCGACCGCCCCGAGAAGGCGCGGGTCATCCCGCTGAAGGTGGCCGGGGCCTTCCACACCGACCACATGGCGAGCGCGCTGCCCGCCATGGAGGCGGCCGTCGCGGACGTGGCACCGGGCGCACCCGTCACCCGCTACGTCTCCAACTTCGACGGCGGCGTCGTGGAGTCGGGCCCGGACGTGGTCCGCCGGCTGGTGCACCAGATCTCGGCGCCGGTGCGCTGGGACCTGTGCATGGAGACGTTCCAGCGGCTGGGTGCCACCGCGCTCATCGAGCTGTGCCCCGGCGGCACCCTGACCGGCCTGGCCAAGCGCGCCCTGCCGGATGTACGGACGCTGGCGCTGAAGTCGCCCGACGACCTCGCCGCGGCACGGGACCTCGTCGCCGCTCACACGTCCGCCTGACCTCCAAGGAGCCCGAGAAGCATGACCGCGAAGATCAAGCCCGCGCAGGGCTCGCCGTATGCGCGCATTCTCGGCGTCGGCGGATACCGACCGACCCGTGTGGTACCGAACGAGGAGATCCTCAAGCACATCGACTCCTCCGACGAGTGGATCCGCTCCCGTTCCGGCATCGCGACCCGGCACTGGGCGGGACCGGAGGAGACGGTCGCCGAGATGACCCTGGAGGCCGCGGGCAAGGCCGTCGCGGACGCCGGAGTCACTCCCGACCAGGTGGACGCGGTCATCATCTCGACCGTCTCGCACTTCAAGCAGACCCCGGCGGTGGCCACCGAGATCGCCGACCGGATGGGCGCGGGCAAGGCGGCGGCCTTCGACATCAACGCGGGCTGCGCCGGCTTCGGCTACGGCCTGACCCTGGCGAAGAGCCTGATCGTCGAGGGCAGCGCGCGGCACGTCCTGGTGGTCGGCGCCGAGCGGCTCTCCGACCTGACCGATCTGACCGACCGCTCCACGGCGTTCCTGTTCGGGGACGGCGCCGGAGCCGTCGTCGTCGGCCCGTCGGACGAGCCCGGTTTCGGCCCCTCGATCTGGGGTTCGGAGGGCGACAAGCGGGACGTCATCTCACAGACCGTCCCCTGGGACGGCTTCCGGGTCGGCGACGTGGCGCAGCTTCCGCTGAGCGAGGACGGCTCGGTGAAGTTCCCCGCCCTGCGCCAGGAGGGCCAGACGGTCTTCCGCTGGGCCGTCTTCGAGATGGCCAAGGTCGCGCAGCAGGCTCTGGACGCCGCCGGGATAACGCCCGAGGACCTGGACGTCTTCATCCCGCACCAGGCCAACATGCGGATCATCGACTCGATGGTGAAGACTCTCAAACTGCCCGAACACGTCACGGTCGCCCGGGACGTGGAGACCACGGGCAACACCTCGGCTGCCTCCATCCCGCTGGCGATGGAGCGGCTGCTGGCGACCGGGAGGGCGAAGAGCGGCGACACCGCCCTCGTCATCGGCTTCGGGGCGGGTCTCGTCTACGCCGCCACGGTCGTTACCCTCCCCTAGTCAAGATCCGAGCAGCCCCGTACGACAGGGTCGGGCGCTGCGGACTCACCGCAATACGAAGGAGCGCCGCAATGGCCGCCACTCAGGAAGAGATCGTCTCGGGCCTCGCCGAGATCGTGAACGAGATCGCCGGTATCCCGGCCGAGGACGTCCAGCTCGAGAAGTCCTTCACGGACGACCTGGACGTGGACTCGCTGTCCATGGTCGAGGTGGTCGTCGCCGCCGAGGAGCGCTTCGACGTGAAGATCCCGGACGACGACGTCAAGAACCTCAAGACCGTCGGCGACGCGACCGACTACATCCTCAAGCACCAGCCCTGAAACATTCGTTGACGCGTTTGTCGCCACCCCGCATGCGGGTGGCTCAAACGAGTCACCCCCTACCGTGGAGAGAATTCCAGTGAACGCGACCAATCACTCCGTGGTCGTCACCGGTATCGGCGCAACCACACCGCTGGGTGGCGACAGCGCATCGACCTGGGAAGGGCTCGTCGCCGGGCGCTCGGGCGCGGCGCTCCTCGAGGAGGAGTGGGCCGCCGACCTGCCGGTACGGATCGCGGCCCGGGCCGCTGTCGACCCGAGCGAGGTCATCCCCCGCCCCCAGGCCAGGCGGCTGGACCGCTCGGCGCAGTTCGCGCTGATCGCGGCCCGCGAAGCGTGGGCCGACGCGGGCTTCACCGCCCGGGCCGGCGAGGACGCCTCCGTCAACCCGGACCGGCTGGGCGCCGTGGTGGCGTCCGGGATCGGCGGCGTGACCACACTGCTGGACCAGTACGACGTGCTGCGCGAGAAGGGCGTCCGCCGCGTCTCGCCGCACACGGTGCCGATGCTGATGCCGAACGGCCCCTCGGCCAACGTGGGCCTGGAGGTCAACGCCAGGGCCGGGGTGCACACCCCGGTCAGCGCCTGCGCCTCCGGCTCCGAGGCGGTCGGGTACGCGATCGAGATGATCCGCACCGGCCGCGCCGACATCGTGATCGCGGGCGGTACCGAGGCAGCCATCCACCCGCTGCCGATCGTCGCCTTCGGCAACATGATGGCGATGTCCAAGAACAACGAGGACCCCCAGAGCGCCTCCCGCCCGTTCGACGTGGACCGCAACGGGTTCGTGCTCGGCGAGGGCGCCGGGGTGATCGTGCTGGAGTCGGCCGAGCACGCCCGGCGCCGCGGAGCCCGGGTCTACGCCGAGGCGGTGGGCCAGGGCATCTCCGCCGACAGCCACGACATCGTGCAGCCGGAGCCCTCGGGCAACGGCATCGCGCACGCGCTGCAGCACCTGGCCGCCAACACCGACCTGGACCCGGCCGAGGTCGTGCACATCAACGCGCACGCGACCTCGACCCCGCAGGGCGACCTGGCGGAGCTGAAGGCACTGCGCAAGGTGTTCGGCGACGACGTCGACCACATGAGCATCTCGGCGACCAAGTCGATGACCGGGCATCTGCTCGGTGGCGCGGGCGGCGTCGAGACGGTTGCCACGCTGCTGGCGCTGCACAACCGCATCGCACCGCCGACGATCAACATCGACACCCTCGACCCGGAGGTGGACGGCGACATCGTGCGCGACGCCGCCCGCGAGCTCCCGGCCGAGGGCCGGATCACAGCGCTGAACAACTCCTTCGGATTCGGCGGCCACAACGTGGTGCTGGCGTTCCGCTCGGTGTGATCCCGCGCGCGGACCGTGTCCCGGACCGCGATCCGAACCGCGGCCTGTCGCGACAGGAGTGAGGGGCGGCCTCCCGGAGGCCGCCCCTCACCGCTGTCCCGTCCCCGGCCCGCGTCCGGTGGCGGCGCCGCCCGGTCGCCCGGGGCACAGCGGCGGCGGCCGGGCGGCGGAAGCCGGGGCGGCGGCCGCTATGCCGAGCCCCGGGCATCGCCCCTGCCGTAGTCGGACGCCTCGTAGCTGGCGAAGTACGAGGCGACCGCGTCGTCCCCGCCGTGCCCCTGCGCCTCGGCGCGCCGCAGCCGTTCGGCCACCGCGGGGGCCGCGTCGAGCCGCACCCCGCTCTCCCGGGCCGCCCGGGCGATGAGCTCGGCGTCCTTGCGGGCGCCGGAGAGCGGGAAGCTCGCCTCGTAACCGCCCTCCAGGACCAGCCGGGCCTTCGCCTGCAGATACGGGGCGTCCAACGGGCCGCCCGCGACGGCGCCGAGGAACGCGTCGGGGTCGACACCGAGGCCCTCGGCGAGCGCGAGGGTCTCGGCGGTGCCGTTGATGAGGGTGAGAACCCAGTTGTTGACCACGAGCTTGAGGCGGCTGGCGGCACCGGGCTCCGCCCCGAGCCACAGCGTCCGGGCACCGATGGCGTCCAGGACTGGAGCCGCGCGCTCGCGCACCTCGGGGTCGTCCGAGGGACCGGACACCAGCACGGTCAGCTCTCCGGCCTCGGCGGGTGCCTTGGTGCCGAGCACGGGTGCGTCCAGGAAGCGCAGCCCGTGCGCCCGGGCGAACTCGACCAGCGGTCCCAGCCCGTCCGGCCCGACGGTGCTGGTCTGGAGCCAGACCATGCCTTCGGACAGGCCCGGGGCGGCGGCGCGCATGGCGTCCAGCACGGCGGGACCGTCGTGCAGGGGGGTCAGGACGGTGCCGGCGCCGCGCACCGCCTCGGCCGCCTCCTCCGCGACGCCGACGCCGTGCGCGGCCAGCGGCTCGGCCCGGCCCCGGGTGCGGTTCCAGGCGCGGACCGTGAGCCCGGCCGAGGACAGGTTGCGGGCCATGGCGGCCCCCATGGTGCCGGTGCCGAGCACCGCGACAGAGGTTTCGTACGACATGCCGGAACGGTAGGCGTTCGAGCGCGCACGAGGGCAAGCGGCGCGCATGCGCGCCGCCCGGCTTCCGGCGAACAGCACGCGCGCGGTCGCTGCCGGAGACCTGCGGCCCGCCGCGGAGGCACGACCCGGGTCAGACCACCTGGTGCAGCCAGCGGACCGGAGCGCCCTCGCCGGCGTAGCGGAACGGCTCCAGTTCGTCGTCCCAGGGCTTGCCCAGCAGCCGGGAGATCTCCGCTTGCAGGTCGCTCTCCCCGCGCCCCGCGCGGGCGACGGCCGCGCGCAGCCGGTCCTCGGGGATGAGGATGTCGCCGTGCATGCCGGTGACCGCGTGGAAGATGCCGAGGTCGGGGGTGGCGCTGTAGCGCTCCCCCTCGGCCGTCGCACACGGCTCGGCCGTCACCTCGAACCGCAGCAGGTGCCAGCCGCGCAGCGCGGAGGCCAGTTTGGAGGCGGTGCCGGGATCCCCCTGCCAGGAGAACTCGGCCCGCCAGGTGCCGGGAGAGGCGGGCTGTCTGATCCAGTCGAGGTTGACGCGCGCGCCGAGCACGCCCGCGACCGCCCACTCGACGTGCGGGCACAGGGCGCGGGGCGCCGAGTGGACGTACAGAACTCCACGTGTCGTCACCGGGACCTCCAGTGCGCTCCGAGGGTCGCCACCGGGCGGCCTCGATCACCTACCGGTCACGCGCCGGGAAAGCGCCTGACATTTTGCACCACCGGTCACTTCCCTACCAGCTCCCGAGGTTACGAATAGTAAACACCATTGCGCTCAATTCTCCCTGAAAGGGACAGGAAGTGACGCGAGGTAATATTTACCAGTCGCCGTGCCGATCGACCCACCGCTCATCGACCACGGCACAAGCTATCGCGAGGCGGCACGTGGTGGGTGACGTACCGTCGGTCGGGCACGGGTGAAACAGGGGGGCGGATGACGGAGAGCCACGAACCGGGGAACGCGCATGCGGCACGTGCGTGGCCCGCGGCACGCAAGCGGTCCCGTACTCTCGCCATCTGCGCTTTCGTACTGATCACCGTAGCGGGTCTGGTCCTCGCCGTGTCGTGCGGCGACTCCTCGGGTGGAGGCGACGAGCGCGGCGCGCAGCGCGCCGAGGGCTCCTCACGCCCCCATTCCCCGCCCACTCCGCGGAAGATCTGGAACCGCGAGCCGGACTCCCTGGCGGCGGTCGGCGACTCCATCACCCGCGGCTTCGACGCCTGTTCACTGCTGGCCGACTGCACCGAGGTCTCGTGGGCCACCGGCACGGCACCCGGTGTCGACAGCCTCGCGCGACGGCTGCTGGGCGACCCCGGGGAGGCGAGCTGGAACTACGCGGCCAGCGGTGCCGTGATGGCCGACCTGCCCGGGCAGATGCGCCGGGCCGCCGCCCGGAAGCCGGACCTGGTGACCGTGATGAGCGGCGCCAACGACGCATGCCGCAGCACGACCGAGCGGATGACCCCGGTCGCGGACTTCCGCACCGACTTCCGCACGGGACTGCACGCGCTGCACGCCGACGCACCCAAGGCGCAGGTCTACGTGTCCAGCGTGCCCAACCTCAAGCGGCTGTGGCAGGAAGGCAGAAAGAGCCCGATAGGGCAGCGGGTGTGGGGCCTGGGCATCTGCCAGTCGATGCTCAAGGATCCGCAGTCGATGGCTGCCGCCGACCGGGAGCGGCGGCAGGAGGTCCAGGACCGGGTGAGGGCCTACAACACCGTGCTCAAACAGGAGTGCGCCAAGGACCTGCGCTGCCGCTACGACAACGGCGCGGTCTTCGACTACCGCTTCACCGAGGCCGAGCTGAGCAACTGGGACTGGTTCCACCCCAGCAAGAAGGGCCAGCGCAGCCTGGCGCAGCTGGCGTACGAGGAGATCACCGCACGGCGTCCCGCCGGATGAAGCGAGCTCTCCGGCCGGAAGGCGGCCGGCATTCCCGGGTCCGGGTCCGTCCGGGCTGCGGGATCAGGCGGTCTGCAGGGTGACCTCGATGTTGCCGCGCGTGGCGTTGGAGTACGGGCAGACCTGGTGAGCCTTCTCGAGCAGGTCCTTGGCCGTGGCCTCGTCCACGTTCGGGATGGTGGCCCGCAGGCTCACGGTGAGGCCGAAGCCGCCCTCGGGGGTGTTGCCTATGCCGACCTCGGCGGTCACGGTCGAGCCGGAGATGTCGGCGCCCTCCTTGCGGGCCACGACACCGAGCGCTCCCTGGAAGCAGGCGCTGTACCCCGCGGCGAAGAGCTGCTCGGGGTTGGTGCCCGCGCCGCTGCCGCCCATCGCGCGCGGCGGGTTGACGACGACGTCGAGCTGGCCGTCATCGCTGGCCACGCGGCCGTCGCGACCGTTCTCCGCGGTGGCGACGGCGGTGTACTTGACGTCGATCGGCTGTATCGCCATGGATTTCCTCCTGTTGATGGCACGACCGGGGGAACTCGCGCCCAGGCTCCCTCCGGTGCGGTGCCCAGCGTAGGCGCTCGGTCCGAGGGCGGTGCAGGGAGCCCGGCCGGACCCGGCCCGGGCGGGGAACCCGGCCGGCCCCGGCCTGCCCGAGCTCGGCGCTTCAGCCGCCGAGGGTGACGATCATCTTGCCGACGTTCTCCCCGCGCAGCAGGCCCAGGAAGGCCTCCAGGTTGTTGTCGATGCCCTCGACCACGGTCTCCCGGTACTTCAGCTCCCCGGAGCGGACCCAGGGGGCCACCTCGTCCACGAACTGCTGCTGGAGGTCGAAGTGGTCCATGACCAGCAGCCCCTCCATCCGGAACCGCTTGGCGATGATCTGGGCCAGATTGCGCGGCGCCGGGGTCGGTTCGGTGGCGTTGTACTGCGAGATCATCCCGCACACCGCGATCCGGCCGTGCAGGTTCATGGCGTCGATGGCGGCCTCCAGGTGCTCGCCGCCGACGTTGTCGAAGTAGACGTCGATTCCGCTCGGTGCCGCCTCCCTGAGCTGCTCGGCGACCGGGCCGTGCTTGTAGTTGAAGGCCGCGTCGAAGCCGTACTCGTCGGTGAGGACCTTGACCTTCTCGTCGGAGCCGGCCGAGCCGATCACCCGGGAGGCGCCCTTCAGCCGGGCGATCTGGCCCACCTCGCTGCCGACGGCACCCGCCGCGCCGGAGACGAAGACGGCGTCGCCGGGCTGGAAGTCGGCCACCCGCAGCAGACCCGCGTAGGCCGTCAGGCCCGGCATGCCCAGCACTCCGAGGTAGGTGGAGAGCGGAGCAGCCTGGGGGTCGACCTTGGTGGCGTACTTGGCCCGGAGCGTGGCGTACTCGCGCCAGCCCAGGTCGTGCAGCACGTGGTCGCCGGGGGTGAAGGCGGGGTCCTCGGAGGCGAGGACGACACCGATGGCGCCGCCGGTCATGGGCTCGTTCAGCTTGTAGGGGTCGACGTAGGACTTCGCCGAGCTCATCCTGCCGCGCATGTACGGGTCCACGGACAGGTGGATGTTGCGCACCAGGATCTGCCCCTCGGCCGGAGCCCGGACCGGCTCCTCCCGCAGCGCGAAGTCGTCCGTGGTGGGCCAGCCCTGCGGCCGGGCGGTCAGGTGCCAGGCACGCCCGGTGGCCGGGATCCGGTTCTCGGCGGAGTCGGGGGATACGGATGAGGTCACGCTGTCGCCTCCAGAATTGCTTCAGGTACTGAAACAACCATGCGGGCGGATATTTCATGTTGTCAAGCATCGCCCGCTAGGCTGGTCGCATGGCAGGAGCAGACGGTCGCGTCCCGGACGCGCTCAGCGTCGAGGTGGCCGAGCTGATCGGCACGGTGGTCGCGCGCTACCACGAGGAGTACGAACTGGCCGCCGCCGAGCACGCGCTGACCGGCGCGCAGGCGCGGGTCCTCACCCTGCTGTCGCACCGGCCCACTCCGATGCGGCAGCTCGCCCGCCATCTCAAGTGCGAGCCGTCGAACGTGACGGGGATAGTCGACCGGCTGGAGGCGAGAGGCCTGGTCGAGCGCAGACCCGACCCGGCCGACCGCCGGGTCAAGGTCGCCGCCGCCACCGAGGAGGGCCGCGCCACCGCGACCCGGCTGCGCGGCGACCTGGACTTCGCGGGGGAACCCCTCCAGGAGCTGACGCCGGTCGAACGCAGAATGCTGCGCGACCTGCTCAGGCGGATGCTGGGCGGGACCGCGCACTGAGCCCGGCCACCAGCAGGTCGAGCCCCGCCCGGAACTCCTCCAGACGGTCGCCCTCGGCCGAGGCCGTGGCGATCTCCACCACCCGCGGATAGCGGCTCTCCGGAAGGGTCCGCCCGCGCTCGATCACCTCGTCGGCCGAGCCGCCGGACTGGCGCAGCGAGGCGGCTCCCGACTCGCTCTGCGCGAAGCCGATGACGAACCCGACCACCAGCCGGAAGGCCACCAGCAGGTCCCGCCCCGACCGGCCGCCTCTGGCGAGCGCCTCCAGCATCCGCTCCCCGAAGGCCAGCGTCGGCTCGTCCGTCGTGCGGCGCGCCACGATCAGCGGCACGACCTGGGGATGGCGGCGGACGGTCGCCCAGTAGGACTCGGCGAGGACCCGCACCTCCTCGCGCCAGTCCTCGGCGGGCTGCGCCGGGTAGGCGGCGTGCCGGACGACGGCCTCGATCACCAGTGACTCCAGCCCCTCCCGGCCGTCCACGTAGTTGTAGAGCGTCATCGGACCGGTGCCCAGCCGCGCGGCGAGAGCACGCATCGAGAGGGCGTCCAGCCCCTTGTCGTCGGCCAGCTCCAGAGCCGCCGAGGCGAGTTGGTCCCTGCTGAACTTCTTCGGTGCGGGCACCGGGCGTCCGCCTTCCCGGCCGTCTTCCGGCCACTGGCCGTTCCGGCCTTCCCTTGACCACGTACGCCGTACGTGTTCCACTGTCATCGCGTACACCGTACTTGATGAAGGGGGCCACCATGCCCGCGGTAGACCTGTTCTCCTCCATGATCCGGCTCGGATCCGACGGCGACGCCCGGGTCGAGGAGCGCCGGATGTCCCCGGACCTCGACGGGTGGACGGTGGTGACGCTGCACGTCGACAGCGACGCGGACGCCCACCCCGAGTCGTGGGAGTGCCACACCGACGGCGAGGAGGTGATGTGCGTGCTGACCGGCGCGGTGCGGGTCCACTTCCGCAGCGAGACCGATCCGCGGGACCCGGACGGGGAGCCGGCCGCCAGGCTGGGCCCGGGCACCGCCTGCGTCATCCCGCGGGGGCGCTGGCACCGCATCACCGTCGAGGAGCCCAGCGACGTCATGGCGTTCTCGCGGATCGCGGGGACCCGCATGGAGCGCCGCACCGGGTGGTGAGCGACGGCGTGCCGACCGGGATCGACGACCGGGAGCACGGCATCCGGCGCACCGGACCCGAGCGGTCGGCACGGGCGGTCGGAGACGGCATGCCGCTCAGGAGACCGGTTCACCGAAATTCACGGAAAAAGATGCGCGACAGGCCGATGCGTTTCTCCGCAGACGGCGGTCAGGATCCATGAACGGTGTGGCAGCAGCCGCGAGCGGTGAGGGCCTCGCACCGATCCGCCGAGAACCGACACGAGACACCGAGGACCTGAGATGCGCACTCTGATCAGCACCGCCTTCATATCGCTCGACGGCGTCGTGGAGGCCCCGGGCGGGGAGCCCGGCTACCGGAACGCCGGGTGGACCTTCAAGGACATCGAGTTCGTCCCCGAGGCCTTCGACATCAAGGGCCGGGAGCAGAAGGAGGCCGCCGCCATGCTGATGGGGCGGACCAGCTACGAGGCGTTCAGCCCGGTGTGGCCCGACATGGCGGACTTCGCCGACTACAAGCTGCTGCCGAAGTACGTCGTCTCCACCACGCTCGGCGAGGAGGACCTGGTGGGGAACTGGGGCGAGACGACGATCCTGCGCTCGCTCGACGACGTCGCCACGCTGAAGCAGACCGAGGGCGGCCCGATCATCCTGCACGGGAGCGCCTCCCTGAACCAGGCGCTCTCGGACGCCGACCTGATCGACCGCTACCACCTGCTCGTCTTCCCGCTGCTGCTCGGCGCGGGCAAGCGGCTGTTCAGCACCACGGACAAGGACACCCAGAGGCTGAAGCTGGTCGAGCACGACGCCTACGCCAACGGCCTGCAGAAGAACGTGTTCGACGTCGTCCGCTGACCGCTGTCCGGTGCCTGCCGCGTCCGCGGCTCGCGACCCCGACCGGCCGGTCCGGCGCCCCGCATGCCGGCCCACACCCGGGGCAGGATGCGGGGCGCACGGAAGGCACGTGCGGTCGGACCACCGGCCCCTTCCGGTACCGCGGTCCGCGATCGGCCGGCCCCGCGGCCGCGAGCCCACGGGGGTGCCTTCGGTCAGGCGGTCTTGCGGGGCCGTGCGGACTTCTTCGCGGCAGACCTGCCCGCGGTGGCCTTCTTCGCCTCGGTCGCCCCGGTCGCGCCTGCCGACTTCTCGGCAGCGGCCTTCCCGGTGCCGGTCTTCTTGGCGGTGGTCTTCTTGGCAGCGCTCTTCTTGGCGGTGGTCTTCTTCGCCGGGCTCTTCTTGGCGGTGGTCTTCTTCGCCGGGCTCTTCCCGGCGGCCGGCTTCGCACCGGACCCCGCGGCTCCGGACCTGCCGCCCTCCTTGCCGCCGCTCCGCCCGGACGCCGCCCGCCCGCCCGTCTCCTTCCTGCGGTCCGACAACTCGTGGACGGTCGCCTCGCCCTCCTGGTGCCCGCCCCTGGCCTCCTGGACGCTGCGCTCCAGCACGGACATCAGATCCACCAGCTTGCCACCGCCTGCCTCGGCACGGCGGCGCAGTTCCTCGGGCTGCGGCTCGGTGCCCTCCGCCTTCGCCCGGACGAGCTCTTCCAGCGCCTCCCGGTACTCGTCCCGCAGGTCGCCCCAGTCCAGCTCGCCGAGGGTCTCCATGAGGGTGTCCGCGAGGTCGAGTTCGGCGTCCCGCACCGAGACCTCCTCCTCGGGGGCGACGCCGCTGACCGAGCGGATCTCATCGGGCCACAGCATCGTGTGCAGCGCCAGCGCGTCCTCGTAGACGCGCAGCATCCCGAGGCTCTCCCGGGCCCGCAGGGCCAGCTTGGCGACGGCGACCTTGCCGGAGCGCTTGAGTGCCTCACGCAGCAGGACGTACGGCTTGTCGGCGCGCTTGCCGTCGGCTGCCAGATAATAGGAGCGGTCGAGCTGGATGGGGTCGATCTCCTCGGCGGGGACGAAGCCGAGGATCTCCACGGTCTTGGCGGTGGGCAGGGGGAGGGCCGCCATGTCGTCGTCGGTCAGCAGCACGGTGCGGCCCTCTTCGGTCTCGAAGCCCCGGCCGATCTCCTCACGCGGCACTTCCTCCTCGTCCAGCTCGCACACCTTGCGGTACCGGATGCGGCCCTGGTCGGCCGTGTGGACCTGGTGGAAGGAGACGCTGTGGTTCTCGGTGGCCGCCACCACCTTGATCGGGATCGAGACCAGCCCGAACGAAATGGTCCCTTTCCAGATTGAACGCATACTTTGTCCCTTCTATGGGACTCTCAGGTTATGCCGCACACGGAGATCGGGGGCCACCGTCTGGCCCTCAGCAACCTCGACAAGGTGCTCTATCCGGCGACGGGGTTCACCAAGGGCGAGGCGATCCGCTACTACGCCGCCGTCGCCGACGTCCTGCTGCCCCACCTCGACGGACGCCCCCTCTCCTTTCTGCGTTTCCCGGACGGCGTGGAGGGCGAGAAGTTCTTCACCAAGCACGTTCCACCGGGCACCCCCGACTGGGTGACGACACGCAAGATCACGGTGGTGAGCAGGACGCCGCTGAACCAGGTCCTCGTCCAGGACGAGGCCACGCTGGTCTGGGCGGCCAATCTGGCGGCCCTGGAGCTGCACACCCCGCAGTGGCAGTCCGACCACCAGGCCGAGGCGGACCGGCTGGTCTTCGACCTCGATCCCGGTGAGGGCGCCGACATCCTGGACTGCCGCAGGCTCGCCGACTGGCTGCGCGAACGGGTGACCGACGACGGGATCACCCTGCTGCCCAAGACCTCCGGCTCCAAGGGCCTGCACCTGATCGCGGCGATCGAGCGCACGCCCTCCGACCGGGTCTCGGCGTACGCGAAGCGGCTCGCCCAGCAGGCCGAGGCGGAGCTTCCCGACCACGCGGTCAGCAAGATGGCCAAGGATCTGCGGCCCGGGAAGGTCTTCGTCGACTGGTCGCAGAACAACCAGGCCAAGACCACGGCAGCGCCCTACACGCTGCGCGCCAAGCAGCGCCCGACCGCCTCGACCCCGCTGACGTGGGCCGAGCTGGCCGCTGCCGACCGGCCGGAGGACCTGGTCTTCCTCGGCACCGACCTGCCGCAGCGGATCGAGGAGTACGGCGACCTGCTGGCCCCGCTGCTGGAGAGCGCCGCCGGGAGCGGCCGGGGCCGCATCCCGGCGTAGAGCGGCGTGCGCACACCGCCCGGGGCGTCCGTCCGCACGCCGGGGCGGGGGGCGGGAGCGGGCGAGGCCGCTCCCGCCCCCCGGACGGCTTCCGCGGCGGCCCCCGAGGGGCCCGCCGGCCGGTCTCAGTGTGCTTCCGCGCCCCAGTCGCTGCCCGCACGGGCACGGTAGTCGCGAGCCGTGCGGACCCGGTCGGCCACCGAGGAGGGGAGCCGGTCCTGGACGGCGTCGGCGGCCTTCACCGCGGCCTGCCGACTGCTGAGCGCCGCCGCCTCTCCCGCGTTGCGCACCGCCGGGTTCTCCGCGATCCTCCGCACACCCTTCCTGATCTGCTCGTAGCGCTCGCGTCCCGCGCGGGCGCCGAGCACGTAGCCGATGGCCAGTCCGGACACGAATGTGAGCCGGTAGCGCATAGCTTGCCCCTTCTCTCGGCTGGTGGTCCTGCTGCCGGTACCCGGGGACTGCGGCAGCCACCGGGGTGCCTCAGGGGTACCGCGTTCGGGCGGCGGCAATACCGATTTCAGAGCACCCCCTGGCATGCGCTAATGTATTCCTCACCGCAAGGGAGCGCCCCGGGGATCCGGAGTGCGACCGAAGAGACGGTCCCGTGTAGCTCAATCGGCAGAGCAGCCGGCTGTTAACCGGCAGGTTACTGGTTCGAGTCCAGTCGCGGGAGCACCACTCGAAAGGGCCCCTCTCCAGGGGCCCTTTTCGCGTGCCGCCACTGCGCCCAAGGCCCGGCACAGGGCGTTCTTCCGCGCTTCGCAACGAAGTTGGCCGCGAGCTGGAACCAATCACCCTTGGTTCGGGGTCCTCACCTGCGTAGATCTCCCCCGGCGCGGGCGGCAGATCCTATGAACGGTTATGCTGCGGCAGACGGCGCGCACAGATGTGCGCGGTGCGCCGTTACGGGGCGGTAGCTCAGCCGGTTAGAGCAGCGGACTCATAATCCGTCGGCCGTGGGTTCGAGTCCCACCCGCCCCACCTCAGCACAACCGAGCAGAAACGTTCCGAGCTGGAACCTCGGCTGGCGCTCCGGCGACGGCGCCCCGTTCCGCGTTCACCCCGGAGGCCGTTGGCCTCCGCGCCGGGCCGTCACCCCCGTCACCCGTTCGGGGCGCCCTCGTCCAGGCCTTCGAAGAACCCTTCGCCCGGTCGGTCCGCACACTCCGCGAAAGCCGTACGAGCCGTGCGAGTCCTCCGGAACAGCGCTCGCACCTCCCTGCGCCATCCGCGCGCGCCCGCTCATCGGCACCCCTCCGGAACCGTCCCGTCCGCGGCTCTGTCGAGGCGGCATCCGGGACGGCTCTCCCCCGCGACCCGGATCGCGCACCGCGCCGCCGCCACCGTCAACATTCGTTGACAGCACACCCGTGTCACCCTAGGTTGACACGCATGGCAGGAACGGAAGCAGCAGGAGCGGACGAGGCAGTCCACACCGCGCAGGCCGCCCTGGACGGCGACCCGGCCGTGGGGTTGCGGGCCGTCGCGGCGCTGCGGCGGCTCGCGGAGCGCCTGGAGGCGCTCCAGGTCGGCAGCGCGCGCCGCCAGGGGTGGTCGTGGGACGAGATCGGCGCGGCCCTCGGAGTGAGCAGGCAGGCCGTGCACAAGAAGCACTCGAAGCGCACTGGGAGGTAGGGGCGATGTTCGAAAGGTTCACCGGGGAGGCACGGGACGTGGTGATCGGCGCACAGGAGGAGGCACGCTCGCTCGGACACGACCGGATCGGCACCGAGCATCTGCTGCTGGGCGCGTTGCGGCGGCCCGGACAGACGGGCGCCGCCATCCTGCACCGGCTGGGCGTGGACGCGGCGTCGTGCCGGGTGGCGGTCGCGGGAGTGGTCGCCGGGCCCCGCGAGGACCTCGGCCCGCAGGACGCGGAGGCGCTGCACACCCTCGGGATCGACCTGGCGGAGGTCCGCAGGCGCGCGGAGGAGTCCTTCGGTGCGGGCGCGCTCGACTCGGCGCCGGAGTCCGGTCGTACAGGGCGGGGCAGCAGTGGCACCCCCACCCGGCACATCCCGTTCGCCGCACGCGCGAAGGAAGCGTTGAAGCGGGCGCTGCGCGAGGCGTCGGCGCGCGGGGACCGGGAGATCGGGACCGCACACGTACTGCTCGGCGTACTGGGGTCGGAGGACAACATCTCCGTCGCGGTGTTCTCGCGGCTCGGCGTGGAACCGGAGGTGGTGCACGAACTGGTGCTCGACGACCTGCGGACGGCGGCGACCGCGTGAGGAGGCCCCGGGGTGCATGTGACCGGGACCTTTGAGGCTCTGGTGACGGGTGGGGCACCGGTGACATGACAGGCGTGAACTGCCCGCACAGAGCCGCGTGATGGCGTACAACCCCCTGAGGCAGCGACGTGTCGTACTGGGTATCCCGCGCATCGCGCCCATTCCGGCGATGCCATGGAAAGCACGTACACGACTGCTTCTTCACCGAAGAGGGGGAAAAATCACGATGCGTTCCACCGGCTCCACTCGCTCCACCCGCTTCTCCAAGGGCGCGCTGGCCGCCGCCGCGACCTCCGCGCTGGTACTCCTGCCCGCCGGGGCCGCCTACGCCGGCAGCGGCCCGGCCACTCCCCCGTCGCACCCGCAGAAACTGACCCGCAGCACGGCCCCCTCCCCCGAGGGGAACCCGGCGAGCCGGGCGGCCCGGGCGGCAGGGGTCTGCGACGACGCCGTGCCGATCGGCACCCGCGGGCTGATCAAGCGGGGCTCGGAGACGATCGCCTCGGTCAAGCAGTTCTACTCGAAGAAGTGCAACGAGAACTACGGCTACGTGTGGGTCTGGGAGAGCTTCCGCAAGACCGCCGCGCCCTACGACATCACCGCCGGTGTCTACAGCTACAGCGACGACTCGGTGCACGCCGCCAAGGCGTGGAAGTCCACCAAGCAGCAGGAGTTCTGGACGGACGGGGCGAACACCGTCGACCACTGCACCTCCGGCGTGGGCAGCCTGCGCCCGGCCGGCGCGCCGCAGAGCTACCAGGCGTACTCCCAGAAGCGCTGCTGAACAACGCACCCGACCGGCCCACGACGGCCGGAGGGGATACGCAAGAGCCGGGGCCCGGCGCCGCTTTGCCGGTGACGCCGGGCTCCTTCCACGCCGCTTGCGCCCCCTCCCCACGACCCGCCGCCGCGCGCATGAATCCCCGCCACGGGCATCGCCGCCTCGTACTGTGAGGTTCTGGTCTGACCGTTATGACCGGAACATCCCGTACTCCCATCAGGAGGAGACTCATGCGCACTCCGTCCGCCTTCAAGGGCGTCTCGCCCGTCAAGGGCGCCCTCACCGCCGCCGCCTGCGCGATGGCGTTGCTGCCCGCCGGCGCCGCCCAGGCCGACGCCACGGCGCCGGCCCCCACCGAGGCCCGGGCCGGCTCGGCGGCGGCATCCGCCGGCATGCCCGAGAGCGCCCCGGCGGCCGACGAGGCGGGCATGTCCGCCGACCGGTCCGCCATGGCCGCGCACATGTGCAGCGACGCCTACCAGATCGGCTCGACCGGCTACATCAAGCGCAAGGGCTACACCATCGGCTCGGTCAAGCAGTTCTACTCGAAGAAGTGCAACCGCAACTACGGCTACCTGTGGGTGTGGAAGAGCTTCCGCGACCACCACCGGAACTACGCGACGAACGTCGGCGTGTACGACTTCCACGCCAAGAAGCTGGTCGGGCTGCGCATCTGGCGCCACACCTCCGCCGCGGAGTTCTGGTCCTACCCGGCGGACACCGTGCGCCACTGCACCGCTGCGCGCGGCGCCGTGACGGTGCCCGGCGAGAGCAAGAACTACGCCTACTCCTCCAAGCGCTGCTGACCCTGCCCAGCCGGTGACCGCCCGAGCCGCAGCGGGCGGGGGAGTTCACAGCACCGAGGCCATCCGGCGCACCACCTCCGTCAGGATCTCCGGCGAGGTCGCCAGGTTCAGCCGGACGTGCCCCGCTCCCCCGGTACCGAAAGCGGGCCCGGGATTGAGGGCGACCCGGCCGCGCCGCAGGAACACCGCGGCCGGGTCCTCGCCCAGCCCCAACGCCCGGCAGTCGAGCCAGGCGAGGAAGGTGCCCTGGGGCTCCCGGTGGCCGACCCCGGGCAGGTCGCGGGAGAGCAGCTCCCCCAGCAGCCGCCGGTTCTCGTCCAGGCCGGCCAGCAGATCGTCGAGCCAGCCGGTGGCCTGCCGCAGCGCCGCCGAGTGCGCGATCACTCCCAGGTGACTGGGCCCGTGGCCGACCTCCTCCGGCATGGCGGCCAACTCGCCCGCTGCCGCGCTGCCCGCGACCGCCAGGCCCGCCTTGAGTCCGGCCAGGTTCCACGCCTTGGACGCGGACAGCAGACAGAACGCGTCCTGGCTGCCCGGCACCGACAGATACGGCACCTGTCTGGCTCCCGGCAGCACCAACGGCGCGTGGATCTCGTCGACGACCACCCGCACCCCGTACGCGGCGGCGAGTGCCGCGACGCCCGCCAACTCCTCGGCGGTGTGCACCGTGCCGGTGGGGTTGTGCGGACTGCACAACAGGAAGGCGGCCCGCCGCCCGCCCGCGGCGGCCCGCGCGAAAGCGGCCTCCAGGGCCTCCGGATCCAGCCGTCCGACCGGGTCCAGCGGAGCCTCCACGACGCGGCGGTCCAGATGCGCGACGAACTGGTAGAAGGGCGGGTAGACGGGTGGATTGACCACCACCGCGTCACCGGGTCCGGTGACCAGCTTGAGCACCTCGACGACGCCGAGCATCACGTCCGGCACCAGCGCGGTGTGCTCCGCCGGGATCCGCCAGCCCCAGCGGCGGCGCGCGAAGTCGTCCCACGCGTCCGCGTAGCCGGTGCCCGCGGGATAGCCGGTGTCGCCCGTCCGGACCGCCTCGCGGATCGCCTCGGCGACCGGCTCCGCCGGCAGTACGTCCATCTCCGCCACCCACGCGGGCAGCACATCGGGGTCGTAGGCGCGCCACTTCATGCTCGTGCGGCGGCGCAGTTCCTCCAGGCTCAGCGTGCGCAGGGGGTTCGGCAACGGTGCTCCTTCCGGTCGTCGTGCCTGTGGGTCGTGCCGGTGGATCGTTTCTGTGCGGTTCTTGTGGCCGCCGCGGGCCCGGCGGAGGGGCGGCGTCCGTCACCGGGCGGGGTGCGGGCACCGGGGCGGGGTGCCTGGCCCGGTACGGGTGGCTATGAGGCATCATTCCGGCCATGGGGATAGTCGCCGGCCTGGACAGTTCAGCCGAGTACACGAGCATCGTCGTCTGCGACACCGAAACGGGTGCGGTCGTCCGGCACGGGCACGCCGAGCACCCCGGTGAGCGCGACGACCCGCAGTCCTGGCTGCGCTCCCTCGGCACGGCCGCGGGCGGCGGGCAGCTCGCCGACGTGCAGGCGATCGGTGTCTCGGCGCAGCAGCAGGGTCTCGTCGCGCTGGACGGCGCGGGCGAACCGGTCGGCGCCGCGCTGCTGGGCAACGACCAGCGGGTGCAGACGGCCGCGGCGGATCTCGTGGAGGCGTTCGGCGGACGTGCGGCGTGGGCGGCGGCCGTCGGCACGGTCCCGCAGGCCGCGCATCCGGTCTCCAAGCTGCGCTGGCTGGCCCGCGAACAGCCGCAGGCTGCGCGGCGGACCGCCGAGGCCATGCAGCCGCACGACTGGCTGGTGTGGCAGTTGCTGGGCCGCCCGGCGCGGCGGGTGACCGACCGTGGGGACGCCTCGGGCACCGGGTACTGGTCGGCGGCGACCGGGTCCTACCGGCCGGACCTGGTCGAGCTGGCACTCGGACACCAGGTGGGGCTGCCGGAGGTGGCCGGTCCGGCGGAGCCCGCCGGGCACACCCCGGAGGGGCTGCTGATCTCCGCCGGTACCGGCCAGACGATGGCAGCCGCGTTCGGCCTGGGGCTGAGTCCCGGCGATGTGGTGATCTCGCTCGGCGCGACCGGCTCGGTGTGCGCCGTCCACCACGAGGCGCTGGCCGATCCCTCCGGAACCATCACCTCCTACGCGGACGCCACCGGCAGGCATCTGCCGGTGGTGCGCACCCTGAACGCGACGCGGGTGCTGCGCGGGGCCGCCGGGATGCTCGGCACCGATCTGGCGGGCCTCTCCGAACTGGCGCTCTCCTCCACTCCCGGTTCCTCGGGTCTGGTGCTGCTGCCCTATCTGGAGGGCGAGCAGACACCGCAGCTGCCGCACACCGCGGGTTCGCTGCACGGGCTGCGGCGCGAGAGCATGCGGCCGGAGTTCCTGGCGCGGGCCGCTGTCGAGGGCATGCTGTGCGGGCTGGCGGACGCGCTGGAGGTGCTGCGTGCCCGCGGGGTGTCGGTGCGGCGGGTGTTCCTGCTGGGCCAGGCGGCGGGGCTGGGCGCGGTCCGGGAGGCGGCGCCCGCGCTGCTGGACGCGCAGGTCGTGGTGCCCGAGCCGGCCGACTACGCGGCGATCGGCGCGGCCCGGCAGGCGGCGTGGGCACTCTCCGGCTCCGACAGTCCGCCGCAGTGGCCCGCCGCGGCCTGCCAGGTGTTCGAGGCGGGCGAGCAGCGGGCCGTCGGGCAGGCGGTGCGGCAGCAGTACGCCACGGTGCGCGAGGAGATGTATCCGGGGGCGCTGGGCGTCTGACCTCCGCGGCACACGAGCACCCCGCGCCCCCGCGCGGCGCCGGGGAGCCGGGAGCGGCAGGTCCCGGACGGGTGCCGGGAGCGGCAGGTCCGGGCGGGCGGGAGGCGGGTGCCCGACGGCGTGTGTCGAGGGCCGGTCGTGCGGGCACGGGGACCGTCCAAAACCGGAGGCGGCCCCGTACCGGACGCTTGTACGCTCGATCACTTGCGCCTTCCGTTCTCCCGACCTGACCGACCGAGGAAATCCGTGTGCTGATCCGCCTCCTCCGCGCCCGGCTGCGCCTGTACCAGCGGCCGATCGCGCTTCTCGTGCTGCTGCAACTCGTGCAGACGAGCGCCACGCTGTATCTGCCCACTCTGAACGCCGACATCATCGACAACGGTGTCGTTCTCGGTGACACCGGCTACATCCTGCGCCACGGCAGCCTCATGCTGGCGGTCTCGGTGGTGCAGGTGGTGTGCAACGTCGGTGCCGTCTACCTGGGCGCGCGGACCGCGGCCGCGGTGGGCCGCGACATCCGCGCGGGCGTCTTCGACCGCGTGCAGTCCTTCTCGGCCCGTGAGGTCGGCCGGTTCGGCGCACCCACGCTGATCACGCGCACCACAAATGACGTGCAGCAGGTGCAGACGGTGACGCTGATGGCGTTCACCTTGATGGTCACCGCTCCGATCATGTGCTTCGGCGGCATCTTCATGGCGCTGGGCCAGGATGTGCCGTTGTCGGCCGTGCTGCTGGGCGTCGTGCCGGTACTGGGCGTCACGGTCGGGCTGATCGTGCGCCGGATGCGGCCGCTGTTCCGCTCCATGCAGGAGCGGCTCGACCACGTCAACCGGATCCTGCGCGAGCAGATCACCGGTGTCCGCGTCATCCGGGCCTTCGTCCAGGACGCCTACGAGCGCCGCCGCTTCCACGCGGCCAACACCGAGCTGACCGGCATGCAGTTGCGCACCGGCCGGCTGATGGCGCTGATGTTCCCCGTGGTGATGACGGTGGTGAACATCTCCAGCGTGGTGGTGGTCTGGTTCGGCGCGCACCGCATCAGCGGCGGCGACATGGAGATCGGGGCGCTGACCGCGTTCCTCGCGTATCTGATGCAGATCGTGATGTCGGTGATGATGGCCACCTTCATGTTCATGATGGTGCCCCGTGCCGAGGTGTGCGCGGAGCGGATCCAGGAGGTGCTGACGACCGACTCCAGCGTCGTACCTCCCGCCGCGCCGGTCACGGCACTGCGGCGGCACGGCCATCTGGAACTGCGCGGCGCCGGGTTCGGGTACCCGGGAGCCGAGGCCCCGGTGCTGCACGGCATCGACCTGGTGGCGCGCCCTGGCGAGACCACCGCCGTCATCGGCTCCACGGGCAGCGGCAAGTCCACCCTGCTGGGCCTGGTGCCCCGGCTGTTCGACACGACGGCGGGCGAGGTCCTGGTGGACGGGGAGGACGTACGGGCGCTGGACCCTGCGCTGCTGGCGGGCACCGTGGGGCTCGTGCCGCAGCGCCCGTACCTCTTCTCCGGAACGATCGCCTCCAACCTGCGCTACGGGCGGCCGGACGCGAGCGACGAGGAGTTGTGGCACGCCCTGGAGGTCGCGCAGGCCAAGGACTTCGTGGAGCGCATGGAGGGCGGTCTGGAGGCCGCCGTCGCACAGGGCGGCAGCAACGTCTCCGGCGGGCAGCGGCAGCGGCTGGCCATCGCACGGGTGCTGGTGCACCGGCCGGAGATCTACCTGTTCGACGACTCCTTCTCCGCGCTGGACTACGCGACGGACGCGGCGCTGCGGGCGGCGCTCGCGCGTGAGACGGGGGAGGCCACGGTGGTCATCGTCGCGCAGCGGGTGGCGACCATCAGGGACGCCGACCGGATCGTCGTCCTGGACGAGGGCCGGGCCGTGGGAACGGGCCGGCACCACGAGCTGATGGAGAGCAACGAGACCTACCGGGAGATCGTGCTCTCCCAGTTGACCGAGAGCGAGGCCGCGTGAGCGGGGCACACACCACCGCCCGGCCGCGGGCGGCGGGGACGACCGGCCCCGTGCACCGTGCGCGCGTGGCGGCGAGCGGGAAGGACACACCATGAGCGGGCCCGGGGGCATGGCCGGAGGGCCGCCTCGACGATCCATGGACTTCGCCGGGTCCGGCATGCGTCTGCTGCGGCAGTTCCGGCCGGAGCGGGGCCTGCTGCTGATGATGCTCGGGGTGCTCGTCGCCAGCGTCACGCTGAGCGTCATCGGTCCCAAGCTCCTCGGGCATGCGACGGACCTGGTCTTCGGCGGCTTCGTCGGCCGGAAGCTGCCCGCCGGGCCGACCAAGGAGCAGGCGCTGGAGAACCTGCGGCAGCACGGCGACGGCGGGATGGCCGACATGCTCTCCGGGATGGACTTCACCCCCGGCCAGGGCATCGACTTCGGCGCCGTGGGCACGGTGCTGCTGGGTGTGGCCGCCGTGTACGCCGCGGCCGGGCTGCTGATGCTGTGGTCGGGACGAATATCCGTCCGGGTCATCACCCGTACCGTCTTCCGGCTGCGGGAGCGGGTGGAGGAGAAGCTGGGCAGGCTGCCGCTGTCCTACCTGGACGGCCAGTCGCGCGGCGAGGTGCTCTCCCGGGTCACCAACGACATCGACAACCTCGGCCAGACGCTGCAGCAGACCATGGGCCAGCTCATCAACTCGCTGCTGACGATCGTCGGCGTGCTGGCGGTGATGTTCTGGATCTCGCCGCTGCTGGCGCTGGTCGCTCTGCTGACGGTGCCGCTGTCGGCGCTGGTCGCCACGCGGGTGGGGAAGCGGGCCCAGCCGCAGTTCGTCGCCCAGTGGAAGTCGACCGGCGCGCTCAACGCACACGTCGAGGAGATGTACACCGGGCACGCGCTGGTGAAGGTCTTCGGGCGGCAGCGCGAGTCGGCCGGGGTCTTCGCGGAGCAGAACGAGGCACTGTACCGGTCCGGCTTCAAGGCCCAGTTCATCAGCGGGATCATGCAGCCCGCGATGATGTTCGTCGGCAACCTCAACTACGTGCTGGTGGCGGTGGTCGGCGGACTGCGGGTGGCCTCCGGAGCCCTGTCCATCGGGGACGTGCAGGCGTTCGTGCAGTACTCGCGGCAGTTCAGCCAGCCGCTCACCCAGGTCGCCTCGATGGCCAACCTCGTGCAGTCCGGGGTGGCCTCGGCCGAGCGGGTCTTCGAGATCCTCGACGCCGAGGAGCAGTCACCCGACCCCGACGAAAAACACGCCGTGCGGCCGGCGGCGGCACGGGGGCGGGTGGAGATGCAGCACGTCTCCTTCCGCTACGCGGAGGACACCCCGCTGATCGAGGATCTGTCGCTCTCGGTCGACCCCGGGCGGACGGTGGCGATCGTCGGCCCCACCGGTGCCGGGAAGACCACCCTGGTCAATCTGCTGCTGCGGTTCTACGAGGTGCGGGGCGGCCGGATCCTGCTGGACGGCACGGACATCGCCGCCATGTCCCGCGAGGACCTGCGCGCGGGTATCGGCATGGTGCTGCAGGACACCTGGCTGTTCGGCGGCACCATCGCGGACAACATCGCCTACGGGGCGCAGGGAGCCACCCGCGCACAGGTGGAGGAGGCCGCGCGGGCCGCGCACGCCGACCGGTTCATCCGCACCCTGCCGGACGGTTACGACACGGTCCTGGACGCCGAGGGCGACAGCGTCAGCGCGGGCGAGAAGCAGTTGATCACCATCGCCCGCGCCTTCCTCTCCGACCCGGTGATCCTGGTCCTGGACGAGGCCACCAGTTCCGTGGACACCCGTACCGAGGTGCTGATCCAGCAGGCGATGGAGCGGCTGGCCGCGGAGCGGACCAGCTTCGTGATCGCCCACCGGCTCTCCACCATCAGGGACGCGGACGTGATCCTGGTGATGGAGAACGGCGCCATCGTCGAGCAGGGCAGTCACGAGGAGCTGCTGTCCGCGGGCGGCGCCTACGCGCGGCTGTACCGTTCGCAGTTCGCCGAGGCGGTGGCGGAGGTGGACTGACCCGCCCCGCCGCCACGCGGGCCGCTCCTCGCCGCCGTGCGCCGGCCGAATCCGGTCCGGACCGGATGGGCGGTGCCGCGCGGCGGCGGGCGCGTCGGACGAGCAGTCAGTCCAGATAGCCCCGAAGCTGGTCCGCGAAGGCATGGTCCCGCAGCTTGGCGAGGGTCTTGGACTCGATCTGCCGTATCCGCTCCCGGGTGACGCCGAAGAGCCGGCCGATCTCCTCCAGCGTGCGCGGTCTGCCGTCGATCAGCCCGTACCGGAGCTGCACGACCTTGCGTTCGCGCTCACCGAGCGTGGAGAGCACCGCCTCCAGATGCTCGCGCAGCAGCAGGAAAGCGGCCGACTCCACCGGCGAGGGCGCGTCCCCGTCCTCGATCAGGTCGCCGAGGTTGACGTCCTCCTCCTCGCCGACCGGCGCGTGCAGCGAGACGGGCTCCTGGGCGAGCCGCAGCACCTCGGTCACCCGCTCCGCGGTCAGGTCCAACTCGGCCGCGACCTCCTCGGCCGCGGGCTCGTACCCGCGCTCCTGGAGCATCCGGCGCTGCACCCGCACCACCCGGTTGATCAGCTCGACGACGTGCACCGGCACCCGGATCGTCCGGGCCTGGTCGGCCAGCGCCCGGGACATGGCCTGGCGGATCCACCAGGTCGCGTAGGTGGAGAACTTGTAGCCGCGCGCGTAGTCGAACTTCTCCACCGCGCGGATCAGCCCGAGGTTGCCCTCCTGGACGAGGTCGAGCATGGTCAGGCCGCGGCCCACGTAGCGCTTGGCGACGGACACCACCAGCCGCAGGTTCGCCTCGATGAGGCGGCGCTTGGCCAGTCTGCCGCGCACCACCAGGCGGTCGAGGTCGAGCGCCAGCTCCCCGTCCAGCGTGGGCGAGTCGGCGAGCTTCTCCTCGGCGAAGAGCCCCGCCTCCACACTCCGGGCCAGCTCCACCTCCTCGGCGGCGGTGAGCAGGGGGACGCGGCCGATCTCGCGCAGGTACTGGCGGAAGAGGTCCGCCGAGGCGCCGGTGGCGGGCGCCTCCGGCTGCGGCAGCGCGGGCTCGGCCTCCTCCTCGGCCCGGGGCGCCGCGCGCTGCTCCGGCACGGTCCCGCCGGGCTCCGGAGCATCGGGCACGCCACCCGGGGAACCGGGCTCCGCGAGGGGCACCTGGGGCGGCGGGCCGAGGAGGGCCGCGGCCGGGGCGGCCGCCAGGGGCGACTCGGCGACGGGCACCAGCGCGGGGTGCGCCGGGGGCGCCGACGGGGCGGAGTGTGTGCCCAGCGGGGCGGTCGAGGCGGCGCGGGGCGCCGCATTCCGGGTCCGGGTCTGCACGGGGGCGACCTCCAGTGTGATCGCTGCCGGTTCGGGGGCGGCGTGCGGGAGGGGAACGGCCGCGGCCGGGCCGCGCTCCATCCCGTACGGAACGTGCGGTTCCGCGGGGGACTTTGGCCCGTTCCGGCCAGCACCGCCCCGCTCCGAGGACTCAGGCACCGCTCACCAGTGTGGGGTACGACACATGCCCGCCACGAGAGGCGTGCGGGCAGTTTTTCCGCCAAACGTCACCCTCAGCGCACGATCCACTACGCACTATCGGGGTCGCGGAGGCCGCTGTTCCTCCTGTGGCACCGGCACCGACAGCTTCGCGGCTCCCGGGACGCATCCCGCCGGCCGTCCCGAGCCGCTCACCGGGCCCGCGGGTGGTGTCCGGAAGCGGCCGCAGCGCGGCGAGCCCGAAAATGTGCGCCCGGCGCGCCGCCGCACGCCCGCCGCGGGCACCCGCCGCCGACACCACAGGCAGCCGGACCGGGCGGGGCCGCACCAACACACCGCGGCCGGGCGCGAGTCGGCCCCGCACGGCCGGGCGCCGCAGTCGGCCGCTCCCCCGCCGCCGGACGGCCCCCGTTCGGCGTCAGAGCGCCGTGGCACCCCGCTCGCGCAGGGCGATGCCGTACTGCTGGAGCGTCCAGATCTGCCGGCGCACGCCGGCCGACTGCTCGTACTCCTGGCGCGCCTCCAGGCGCCGCGCCGCCCCCTCCAGTTCGGCGATGCGGGCATTGACGGCGGCGCGGCGTACCGCGACCAGCTGCTCGCCCGCGTACGCCTCGTCGGCCTCCCGGTTGCGGGCGCTGCGCAGCGGCTCGACGGCCAGCTCGGTGACCAGGGAGCGCACCGCGTCGTCCGGCGCCGCGTCCCGCACTCGTCCCAGGTAGCCGCTGTCCCCGACCCCGGCCTCGGCGCCGCCCCCGGCCTCCACCGCCTGCCGCACCACGGCGTAGGGCGGCGCGGTGAACTCGTCGGCCCCGTAGGCGTCGAAGGCGGGCGAGACCAGCTCCGGCCGCTGGAGCGCCAGCTTGAGCAGCTCGCGCTCGACGCGGTGGGCGGGACTGCGCAGGTTCAGATCCGGACCGCTGGGCACGAAGGGCGCCTGCACGGCCGGGCTCTCCTGGGCGCGTGCGGCGCGCCCCGCGGTGCGCGACGGCGCCTGGCCGCGCTCGCGCGCCCACCGGGAGAGCTGGGCGACGCGGCGGACGACGAACTCCTCGTCCACGATGCCCAGCAGCCCCGCCAGCCGTACCGCGTAGCCGCGCCGGATGGAGGGGTCCTTGATCTGGGTGACGACCGGCGCGCACTCCTCCAGCGCGGCGGACCGCCCCTCGGCGGTGTCGATGTTGTGCCGGTCCACGATGGAGCGGATGGCGAAGTCGAAGAGCGGGGCACGGTCCTCGATCACCTCGGCCACGGCCTCGTCGCCGTGCGCGAGCCGCAGATCGCACGGGTCCATACCGCCGGGCGTCAGCGCGATCCAGGTGCGGGCCGCGAACTTCTGGTCGTCCTCGAAGGCGCGGAGCGCGGCCTTCTGCCCGGCCGCGTCGCCGTCGAAGGTGAAGACGACCTCCGACTGCGCGTTGTCCATCAGCACCCGGCGCAGGATCTTCACATGCTCACCGCCGAAGGCGGTGCCGCAGGTGGCGATGGCCGTGGTCACCCCCGCCAGGTGGCAGGCCATCACGTCCGTGTAGCCCTCCACGACGACGGCGCGGTTGGCCTTGGCGATCTCCCGCTTGGCCAGGTCGATGCCGTAGAGCACCTGCGACTTGCGGTAGAGGGGCGTCTCGGGCGTGTTGAGGTACTTCGGCCCCTGGTCGTCCTCGCGCAGCTTGCGGGCGCCGAAGCCGACGACGTCGCCGGTGATGTCGCGGATCGGCCACATCAGGCGGCCGCGGAAGCGGTCGATGGGCCGCCCGTTGCGCGCCTCCTGGGCGAGGCCGGAGAGCGTGAGCTCCTTGTCGGTGAAGCCCTGCCCGCGCAGATGGCGCACCAGGTGGTCCCAGCCGGCCGGGGAGTAGCCGATGCCGAAGTGCCGGGCGGCCTCCTGGTCGAATCCCCGGTCGGCGAGGAAACGGCGGCCGATCTCCGCCTCGGGGCCGTCCAGCTGCTCGGCGTAGAACCGCGCCGCGATCCGGTGCGCCTCCACCAGCCGGGTGCGCTCGCCCTGCTGCGAGGCGCGGCCGTAGCCGCCCTCCTCGTAGCGCAGGGTGATCCCGGCGCGGGCGGCGAGCCGCTCGACGGACTCGGAGAAGGACAGGTGGTCGACCTTCATCACGAAGTCGAGGGTGTCCCCGCCCTCCTGGCAGCCGAAACAGTGGTAGAACCCCTTGCTCGGGCTGACGTGGAACGAAGGGGACTTCTCGTCATGGAACGGGCACAGCCCCTTGAGGTTGCCGCCGCCCGCGTTGCGGAGCTGGAGGTACTCGGACACCACGGAGTCGATCGGGACCGCGTCCCGGACCGCCTTCACGTCCTCGTCGTTGATCCTTCCAGCCACGTGGGAAGTCTACGGCCGCCCGGTGACACTCCCCGACCCCGGTGCGGCTCGGCTCAGGGCCGCGGGATGTTGCGCAGATTCGACCGGGCCATCTGGACCATCCGCCCCACACCGCCGTCCAGCACGGTCCGGCCCGCGGAGAGCGCGAAGCCGCTCACCTGCTCGCGGGTGATCTTCGGCGGCAGGGAGAGGGCGTGCGGATCGGTCACGATGTCGAGCAGTGCGGGCCCGTCGTGCGAGAGCACGTCCCGCAGGGCGCCGCGCAGCTGCTTGGGCTTCTCGACCCGTACGGCGTGCGCGCCGGCGGCCTCGGCGAGGGCCGCGAAGTCGGGGTTGCGGTTGTGGGTGCCGTAGGCGGGCATCCCGTCGACCATCATCTCCAGCTCGACCATGCCCAGCGAGGAGTTGTTGAACAGCACGACCTTGACCGGCAGGTCGTACTGGACCAGCGTGAGGAAGTCGCCCATCAGCATGGTGAAGCCGCCGTCCCCGGAGAGCGAGACCACCTGCCGGCTCCGGTCGAGGAACTGCGCGCCGATGGCCTGCGGCAGCGCGTTGGCCATCGAGCCGTGGCTGAAGGAGCCGATCACCCGGCGCCGCCCGTTCGGCGTGAGATAGCGCGCCGCCCACACGTTGCACATCCCGGTGTCCACGGTGAAGACGGCGTCGTCGGCCGCCTCCTCGTCCAGCACCGAGGCCGCGTACTCGGGGTGGATGGGGGTGTGCTTCTCCACCTTGCGGGTGTACGCCTTGACGACGCCCTCCAGCGTCTCGGCGTGCTTGCGCAGCATCCGGTCCAGGAACCGGCGGTCGGTCCTGGCCCGCACCCGGGGTGTGAGGCAGCGGAGCGTCTCGCGCACGTCGCCCCACACCGCGAGGTCGAGGGCGGTGCGCCGGCCCAGGTGCTCGGGGCGCACGTCGACCTGGACGATCCGGCAGTCCTTGGGCAGGAACGCGTTGTACGGGAAGTCGGTCCCCAGCAGGATCAGCAGATCGCACTCGTGGGTGGCCTCGTAGGCGGCGCCGTAGCCGAGCAGTCCGCTCATGCCCACGTCATAGGGGTTGTCGTACTGGATCCACTCCTTGCCGCGCAGCGCGTGCCCCACCGGGGTCTTGAGCCGTTCGGCGAACTCCATGACCTCGCCGTGCGCGCCCGCGGTGCCGGCGCCGCAGAACAGCGTGATCTTCTCCGCGTCGTCGATCAGGTGCACCAGCGCGTCGATCTCCGCGTCCCCGGGGCGCACGGTGGGGCGCGAGGTGACCAGCGCATGCTCCTCAGGGCTGTCGGGCGCCTCCTCGGACGCCAGATCGCCGGGGAGCGCGACGACGCTGACCCCCTGCTGTCCGACGGCGTGCTGGATGGCCGTCTGGAGCACCCGCGGCATCTGCTGCTCGCTGGAGATCAGCTCGCTGTAGTGGCTGCACTCGGCGAAGAGCCGGTCGGGGTGGGTCTCCTGGAAGAAGCTGGTGCCGATCTCGCTGCTGGGGATGTGCGAGGCCAGCGCGAGGACGGGCGCCATCGAGCGGTGCGCGTCGTAGAGCCCGTTGATCAGGTGCAGGTTGCCGGGGCCGCAGGAGCCGGCGCACGCGGCGAGCTTCCCGGTGAGCTGCGCCTCGGCACCGGCCGCGAAAGCGGCGGTCTCCTCGTGGCGGACCTGGATCCAGTCGATGGCGGAGGTCCGCCGGATGGCGTCGACCACCGGGTTGAGGCTGTCCCCCACCACGCCGTAGAGGCGCTCCACCCCGCAGCGCACCAGCGTGTCGACGAACTGCTCGGCCACCGTCTGCTTCGCCATCGTTCACTCGTCCTTCGCTCGCCGCGCCACGGGAGGGGCGGCGGTACGGGGTGTCGCTCTTCCGTTGAACGTATTCCCCGTCCGCCGCTCAAGCATCACGTGAATCTCCCGTACGGCGCGGCGCCGGACCGTACAGCGGCGGACCGGCGTACCGGTGGGCCGCCCCGCGCGGGGCGATCCACCGGTACGGACCCGGCGAGCCCGGGCTCACGGCAGGGCTCAGGCCGGCTCGGCGGCGCCCAGCGACTCCAGCGGCACACCCGAGTCGGCCAGCGCGTCCGGATCCACCGCGGCGCCGGACCTGATCAGGTTCTGCACGGCCCCGGTCACGTCCCAGACGTTGGCGTTCAGCCCGGCCAGCACCCGGTTGTCCCGCAGCCAGAACGCGATGAACTCGCGCTTGGCCAGATCCCCCCGGCACACCACCTGGTCGTAGGAGCCGGGCGGGGCGTGCCCGGAGTACTCCATGCCCAGGTCGTACTGGTCCGAGAAGAAGTACGGAACCCGGTCGTAGGACACCTGCGCGCCGAGCATGGCCCGGGCCGCCGCCGGACCTCCGTTGAGGGCGTTGGCCCAGTGCTCCACCCGCAGCCGGTCGCCCAGCAGCGGGTGCGCGACGGCGGCGGCGTCGCCGGTGGCGTAGATGTCCGGGTCGCTGGTGCGCAGCGAGGCGTCCACGGCGATTCCGCCGCCCGGGCCCGGCGCCAGCTCCAGACCCGCGCTCTCGGCCAGCGCGGTGCGCGGCGCGGCGCCGATGGCGGCCAGCACGTCGTGCGCGGGGTGCTCGTCGCCGTCGTCGGTGCGCACGCTCTGCACCATGCCGTCGATGCCGGTGATCTCCGTCAGCCGGGCCCCGAAGTGGAAGCGGACGCCGTGCTCGCGGTGCAGGTCCGCGAAGAGCGCGCCCAGCTCCGGGCCGAGGGCGCCGTGCAGCGGTGTGGACTCCGGCTCGATGACGGTGACCTCCGCGCCGTAGGTCCGCGCCGCCGCGGCCACCTCCAGGCCGATCCAGCCCGCCCCGGCGATCACCAGGTGGCCGTTCTCCTGGCCCAGCGCGCTCAGCACCCCGCGCAGCCGCTCGGCGTGCGCCAGCCGGCGCAGGTGGTGCACACCGGCCAGGTCGGTCCCGGGGATGTCCAGCCGGCGCGGCTCGGCACCGGTGGCCAGCAGCAGTTTGTCGTAGTGGATGCGCGTGCCGTCGCCCAGCCGGACCGACCTGCCCGCCCGGTCGAGCTGCACCGCGGGCTGCCCCAGATGGAGCTCGATGTCGGCGCCCGCGTACCAGGCGGGCTCGTGCACGAAGACGCTGTCCCGGTCGTCCGAACCGGCGAGGTAGCCCTTGGAGAGCGGAGGGCGCTCGTAGGGATGGTCGCGCTCGTCGCCGATCAGGATGACACGGCCGGTGAACCCTTCCGCGCGCAAAGTCTCGGCGGCTTTCGCCCCCGCCAGCCCTCCGCCGACGATGACGAACGTACGGTGTGCGTCGACCACTTGAAGCCTCCTCCTCGAAGACGCTGCCCCCTGCGGGCCGTGCTGTCCCCCGTCGTCCACACGTGAGCGTCCCGCATCGGGGCAGGCCCGGGAAGAGGCAGGGGGCATGGATGGGACGTATGAGCCGCGCGACGAGTTCCGAGGCTCCGAACGGCCCCGGGGGCGCCGGGCGCCGGGCCCGGCGCCCGCCCGGCCGGCCCGGCGCGGGCGCGGCCCCGGTCGGCCGCGCGTCGCACGCGGAGCGCCGCGCACCTCATCCGTGCTGCCCGCGCATCGCCAGCGCACGGTGCAGGGCGCGGGCGGCGGCGTCGGTGAGCGTGGAGATCTGGTCGACGACCACCCGCAGCCGCGCCGAGTCCGGGTCCGCGGCGAGCGCGGCCTCCGCGTACAGGTCCGCGTACTGCGGATCCAGCCCCTCCGGCGCTCTGGCCAGCAGCGCCTCGGCCAGCTCGCGCAGGACCACCCGCTGCTCGCGGCGCAGCCGCTCCAGGTCGGGCCGCTGCATCACATAGCGGTCGGCGACCGCCTTGAGCACGGCGCACTCCAGCCGCGCGGACTGCGGGACGGTCAGCTCGGCGGCGTACCGGGTCAGCGGGCCCGAGCCGTGCGCGGCCCGGGTCGCGGCCTCGGCGGCCAGGCAGAAGCGGCCGATGAGCTGGCTGGTGGCGTCCTTGAGGCGGGCCTGGGCGTGTGCGGTGCCGTCGTAGGAGTGCGGCCACCAGTCCCGCTCCAGGAGCCGGTCGAGCGCGGCGGCCAGCTCGCCCTCCCCGGCTCCCGGCGCGTAGCGCTCCGCGGCCACCTCGAACACGTCTCCGCGCTCGGGTCCGGACCGCAGGAGGCGCGGGTCCAGATGCCCCGCCCTGATCCCGTCCTCCAGATCGTGCACCGAGTAGGCCACGTCGTCCGACCAGTCCATGACCTGCGCCTCGAAACAGGTGCGGCCCTCCGGCGCGCCCTTGCGCAGCCAGTCGAAGACCGGCAGGTCGTCCTCGTAGACGCCGAACTTGGGCGAGGCGGGGTCGTCCGGATGGCTGCCGCGCCGCCACGGGTACTTGGTCGCGGCGTCCAGTGCGGCCCGTGTCGCGTTGAGCCCGACGTAGCCCTGCCCGTCCAGTCGCGGGGAGAACCGCTTGGGCTCCAGCCGGGTGAGCAGCCGCAGCGACTGCGCGTTGCCCTCGAAGCCGCCCGCCGGTGCGGCGATCTCGGCCAGCACGGCCTCGCCGTTGTGCCCGAACGGCGGGTGTCCCAGATCGTGGGCGAGGCAGGCCGTCTCGACCAGGTCGGGGTCGCAGCCCAGCGCGGCACCCAGCTCCCGGCCCACCTGGGCGCACTCCAGGGAGTGGGTCAGCCGGGTGCGCGGTGTCGCGTCCCAGGCGGGACTGGCGCTGCCCGGTGCGACCAGTTGCGTCTTGCCCGCCAGCCTGCGCAGCGCCGCGGAATGCAGAACCCGGGCGCGGTCGCGCTGGAAGGCGGTGCGCCCCGGCCGCTTGTCCGGCTCCGGGACCCAGCGCTCGAGGTCGGCGGGACCGTAGCGCGGCACCGCGGGGGCGCCGCCCGCAGCCGCGGAGGAGGGTTCCATACACCGACCGTAGCCGCAGGGCCCGGGCTCACGGCTGCGGGGCGGGCCGCGTCTCCTCCTCCACCCAGCGCAGATAGTCCGCGCTGCCGCGCACCACGGCCGTGGCGATGATCTCCGGCACCTCGTAGGGATGGGCCTCGCGGAGATACTCCTCCAGCGCGCCGTAGCGGTCGGCGCAGGTCTTGAACAGCACCTGCCACTCGGAGTCCGTCTGCACCGCGCCCTCCCACCGGTAGACGGCGGTGACGGGGCCGTTGAGCTGGGCACACGCGGCCACCCGCCGGGTGATCGCTCCGGCGGCGAGCGTCTGGGCCTGCTCCTGCGAGGCGGTCGTCGTCAGTACGGTGAGGATCTCGGCCATCCGGACAGCGTAGCCACCGCGCGCGGCCGTGCCAGGTGCCGTCGCGGCGGGTGCGGACAGGCGTCTGTCCGGGCGGGTGCGGGACACCGGGGCGACGAGGGCCGAAACGTTCAAGACGGCCGGGACGCGGCGTCCTAGCGTGGCCGTATGACACCGCGCTTCGACCTCATCGGCATCGTCACCTCCGACATGGCCGCCTCGCTCGCCTTCTACCGGCGGCTGGGGCTCGACCTCCCCGCGGAAGCGGACGCACAGCCGCATGTGGAGCACGTCGGGCCGGGCGGCGTGCGGCTCGCCTGGGACACCGAGGAGGTCGTCCGCTCCTTCGATCCGGGATGGACGGCTCCGGCGGGCGGCGGCCGGATCGGGCTCGCCTTCCTGTGCGACTCGCCCGCCGACGTCGACCGGATGTACGACGAGCTGACCGGTGCGGGCCACCCGGGCCACCACGCCCCGTGGGACGCCGCGTGGGGGCAGCGCTACGCCGTCGTCCTGGACCCGGACGGCAACGGCGTCGACCTGTTCGCACCGAACGACTGACCGGACCGGCGGCCGGCCGCTGGCACCAGCGCGGTCAGCGGAGCGCCCGCCAGGGCGCGGACCTCGCGGGAGAGGTGCGCCTGATCGGCGTACCCGGCCCGCTGCGCCGCCCCGGCGAGCGCGGTGCCCGACCGGACGAGGTGCAGCGCCCGCTGCATCCGCAGCACCCGGGCGAGGGTCTTGGGCCCGTACCCGAACGCGGCGCGGCACCGGCGGTGGAGCTGGCGTTCGCTCAGGCCCACGCCGCGGGCCGTCGGCGCCACCCCGGTCCCCTCGCGCAGCGCCGCGACGACGGCGTCCTCCTGCGCGGCGGCGCGCCGGTCGGCCGCCGTGCGCTCCGGCGCCGCCAGCCGCTCCGCCGCGACCTGCTCCAGCACCGCCAGCGGGTCCCGGGCGCCGGCGACCCGCTCGGTCAGCTCCCGCACCCGGCCTGCGGGCCACAGGTCCGCCAGCGGCGTGCGCCGGTCCCGCAGCTCCCAGGCCGGCGGGCCGAAGACCCGCGGGCCGGTGCCCGGCGGCAGCCGCAGACCGTACACCGGGAGTCCCGCGCGCTCGGTCGCCGGATGCGCGCGGGTGTCCGGGCCCGCGACGACCAGTTCGCCGTTCCACAGCAGCAGGTCCATGCAGCCGTCCGGCAGCACCCGCCCGGTGGTGCCCGGGGGCACGGCGGCGCGGGTCCAGCACACCGTGCCCCGCAGCCGGGACGCCCGCTCCTCGTACATGGCCCCAGGATGCACCCGGCCACCGACAACCCGGCCGCCGGGCGCACGGCGGCCGGCGTGCGCGGGGCTCAGTCCGGGGCGCTTCCCGCCAGGTACGCCGTGGGGCTGACGCCGCGCAGCCGCTTGAAGGCCGCGCTCAGCGCGAAGCCGTCCCCGTAGCCCACCCGGCGTGCGACGGCGCCCAGCGTCGCGTCCCGCTCCCGCAGCAGCCGGGCCGCCAGATCGATGCGCCACTGCGCGAGATAGGACATGGGCGGCTCGCCGACCAGTTCGGAGAACCGGCGGGCCAGGCTCGCGCGGGACACCCCGGCTCCGGCCGCCAGCGCCGCCACGGTCCAGGCGTGCCCGGGCTGCTCGTGCAGCAGCCGCAGCGCCACCCCCACCACCGGGTCACTCTGCGCGCGGTACCAGGCGGGCGCGTCCGCCTCGGGCCGTGCGAACCAGGCGCGCAGCACGGAGACCAGCAGCAGGTCCAGCAGCCGGTCGAGCACCATCTGCTGGCCCGGCGCGTCCTTGACGACCTCCGCGGCGACCAGCCGCAGCAGGTCCGCGTCCCACTCGGCCGCGTCCAGCACCAGCACCGGCGGCAGCGCGTCCAGCAGCCGGGCGCTGAGATCGCCGTGCAACTGGTAGTTGCCGCTCAGCAGGACGGCGGGATCGTCGAGGCTGCGGCCCCAGGTCCGCACCCCCAGCGCGAGTTCCTCGCACATGTCGGTCCCGTCCACGGTGGTGCAGCAGTCACCCGGCTGGATCAGCAGCCCCGGTTCGGTCTCCGGGTCGTCGGCGAGCACATAGGGGGCCGGTCCGCGCAGCACCGCCACAGCGCCGGGCGTCAGCCGCACCGGCTCCGGCGCCCCGGAGTGCCGGACCCAGCCGGTGCCGCGCAGCATGGAAGCCAGCGACAGCGGCGCGCCGTCCTGCACTCGCACACCCCACGGGGGTGCGAGTACCGCACGGTGGAAGAGTCCGCCGCGCGCCCGGGCGCCGCCGAGCACGTCGGTCAGCGCCTCGGTCAGCCCGTCGGCGCCCCCCGTCCGCCACGCCCCCGCGGCCCGGCCGGACCGCCCGCCCTGTTCGGCGCCCCGCGCCGCGACCGTTGTCACGGCAGCAGCCTAGACGCACGGACATGCGGCTGAGCCGCCCGACGATGTCCCCGGGAGCCCCGCCGGCGTTGGCTTGCGGCATGACACAGCGGAAGAGTGAGCACGCGGCGGAGCGGCAGCACGCACAGGACACGGTTCTGGTGCTGTGCGGCACCGGCAGGAACGGCGCCCGGGTCGTCGGACGACTGCGGGCACGCGGCCACCCGGTGCGCGTGGGCTCCCGCACCGGGGAGCCGCCGTTCGACTGGGAGGACCCCGGTACCTGGGACGCCGCGCTGGCGGGGGTGGGCGCCGTCTTCGTCGTCTGCCAGCCGGACGTGGGCGCCCCCGGCGTCGCCGCTGCGGTGCGGGCGTTCGGCGCCCGCGCGGCGGCGGCCGGAGTGCGGCGAATGGTGCTGCTCTCGGCGCGCGGCGAGGAGCTCGCCCTCCCGACCGAGCAGGCGGTCCGGGACGCGGGCACGGAGTGGACGATCCTGCGTACGAGCTGGTTCTTCCAGAACTTCAGCGAGGGCGTCCTGCTGCCCTCCGTGCTGGCGGGCGAACTCCCGTTCCCGGCCGGAGCGGTGCGCGAACCGTTCATCGACGCGGACGACATCGCGGAGGTGGCCGCCGCCGCACTGACCGAGGAGGGCCACCACGCGCGCGTGCACGAGCTGACCGGGCCGCGGCTGCTCACCTTCGGGGAGGCGGCGGCGGAGGTGACCGCGGCCGGCGGCCCCGCCGTGCGGTACGTGCCCGTGACACCGCGGGAGTACGCCGGAGAGCTGGCCGGGCAGGGGCTGCCGCCGGAGTTGGTGGCCTTCCTGGGCGAACTGTTCGCACAGCTGCTGGACGGGCGCAACGCCTCCGTCACGGACGGCGTACAGGAGGTGCTGGGCCGCCCGGCGCGGGATGTCCGCGACGCTGCCCGCGAGGCGGTGCGGCGGGGGGTGTGGCGGTCCTGAGAACGCACCCCCGGCGCGCTGCGTGCGCAAGGGGCGCGGGACAGCACTGCGACGAGGCGGCGCCGCGCGGGAGCGGGGGGCGCAGCGCGGGAGAGCAGCGCGGGCCGCACTGCGCATCGGGCGGCCGCCCGCACACGAATCCGCCGCGCCCGCGGTGGCCCGGTTGCGCCGCGTGCCGTGCGGGGCACGATGGACGCATGGACGATGTGACCGCCCTGGCAACCGAGCACCTGGCGCTGGCACGGAAAGACCCGCACGGCCGCAGTGCGTACCTCTTCCTGCACGACGGACCGCTGCGGCAGTCCGTCATCGCGCTGAGGGAGGGGTCCTCGCTGGAGGAGCACAACACGCCGCCCGCGGCGAGCGTCCATGTCCTCCAGGGCCGCATCCGGCTCACCGAGGGCAGCGCCGACCAGGATGTCGCCGCCGGGCAGATCCAGCGGGTTCCGCACCTGCGGCACGGCGTGCTCGCACTGGAGGACAGCGTGTTCGTCCTGACGGCGGTGACGGGTACCGACTGACGGGCGGCGGTCAGGAGGTGCCGCGGGCGGCGCCCCACTCCGCGACGCGGTGCAGCACGGAGCGCAGCGCCAGCTCGTAGCCGAAGACACCGTGCCCGGAGACCATGCCCTGGCACACCGGCGCGGTGACCGAGGTGTGCCGGAAGGGTTCACGGGCGTGCACATTGGAGATGTGCACCTCCACGCAGGGGATGCCGAGCGCGGCCACCACCTCGACGGCGTCCCGCAGCGCATAGCTGTAGTGCGCGTAGGCGCCGGGGTTGAAGACGATGCCGCTGTCGCCGCCCCGGGTGGCGTGGATCAGGTCGATCAGCGCTCCCTCGCTGTTGCTCTGCGCGCAGCGCACCTCGGCGCCCAGCTCGGCGCCGAGCGCCGTGACCCGCTCCTCGACGTCCCGCAGCGTGGTGCTGCCGTAGGTCGCCCGGTCGCGTTCGCCGAGCAGGTTGAGGTTGGGGCCGTGCAGGAGCAGCACACGCGGCCTCGTGGAGAGGGGCCCGGCTGCGGGGGAGTTCGCGTTCATGGGGGCAGCCTAGAGCCCGGCGGCACGCGGGTCGCCCCGGCCGCCGGACCGGGTGCGGCCGCGCCGGGCACGCGGTGCGGCACCGGTCGTGGCGCGGCTGACCTCGACCGCCCGGAGGCCTGCCGCTAGCCTCCACAGGAGAGAGTCGCTGAACGAGCGAGGAGCAGGGCGGGCAATGGGCTGGACAGCGCGGAACATTCCGGACCAGAGCGGCCGTACGGCGGTCGTGACCGGCGCCAACAGCGGGCTCGGCTTCGTGACGGCCCGGGAGCTGGCACGGCGCGGCGCGCGGGTGGTGCTCGCCTGCCGGGACGAGGTGCGGGGCGAGCGGGCCCGGGACGCGCTCGTACAGGAGCTGCCCGAGGCCGGGCCGCGCACCGAGTTGCGCCGGCTGGACCTCGGCGACCTGGCGTCGGTGCGCGCTTTCGCCAAGGAGCTGCCGGACGAGCGGGTGGATCTCCTCGTCAACAACGCGGGAGTGATGGCGCTGCCCTACGGCCGGACGGCGGACGGCTTCGAGCGGCAGTTCGGCGTCAACCACCTGGGCCACTTCGCCCTCACCGGGCTGCTGCTGGAGCGGCTGCTGGCAGCCCCGGCACCCCGTGTCGTGACGCTGTCCAGCGGGCTGCACGTACTGGCCAACATCGACATCGCGGACCTCAACAGCGAGCACTCCTACCGGCGCTGGATCGCCTACGGCAGGTCCAAGACCGCCAATCTGCTCTTCACCCACGAGCTGGCCCGGCTGCTGGCCGGCACCCCGCTGGTCGCCGCCGCCGCGCACCCCGGCTACGCGGCCACCAACCTGCAGACCGCCGGAGCCCGTATGGAGGGCCGGAAGACCGCCGAGCGGGTGATGGCGCTGGGCACCCGCGTGCTGGGGCAGTCCGCCGACGCGGGCGCCCTGCCGACGCTGTACGCGGCGACCGCGCCCGGGGTGGCGCCGGACTCCTTCACCGGACCGCGGCTGCTGGGCTGGCGCGGTGCCCCGGCGCCGTCCTGGCGGGCGCCCTGGACCCTCAGCGACGTGGCGGCCGAGCGGCTGTGGGCGGCCTCCGAGCAGTTGACGGGGGTCACCTACGGGGTTCCCTCGTGATCCGGGCGGTCGTGGTCGACGACGACTTCATGGTGGCCCGGCTGCACAGCACCCTGGTCTCCCGGGTGGCCGGGTTCGAGGTCGCCGCGGTGGCGCACAGCGGCGCAGAGGCGCTCACCGCGGTGCGCGAGACCGCACCGGACCTGGTGCTGCTGGACCTGTATCTGCCCGACATCAGCGGGCTGGAGGTGCTGCAACGGCTGCGCGGCGACGGTGCGCCGGGCGGCGGCCCCGACGTGCTGGTGATCACGGCGGCGCGGGATGCGGCGAGCGTGCGGGCCGCACGGCACGGCGGGGCCGTGCAGTACGTCGTCAAACCGTTCGAGGGGCGGCTGCTGAGCGAGCGGCTGGAGCGGTACGCGTGGGAGCGGCGGGACCTGGAGTCGCTGACGGCCCCCGGCCAGGAGGAGCTGGACCGGGTTTTCGGGCACTCCGACGGCGGTGCGGCCACGGGGTCCCCGGGAGCCGCGGCGGCGCGCGGGACCGCGCGGTTGCGGGACGGCGCCGGGGTGGCCGTCCGGGCCCAGCCGCTGCCCAAGGGGCTGACCGAGCAGACCGCGGCCCTGGTCCGCGCGGCCCTCCGGGCGGGTCCGCGGGCGACGGGTGTGTCGGCCTCGGAGTGCGCCGAGCACAGCGGTCTGTCCCGGGTGAGCGCCCGCCGCTACCTGGAGCACTTCGTGGCGACCGGGGCCGCGCGGGTCACCCTGCGGTACGGCACCACGGGCCGCCCCGAGCGCCGCTACCACCGGACGTGAGGTGCGGCGGGCGGCCCGTGCGCCGTCGCGGGGTCAGACCTCGGTGAAGCACATGGTGTGGTCGCCGCCGCGGTTGCTGGAGTACTGGATGCCGTAGTCGTACCGGGCCGGGCACTCCTTGTCCGGTCCGAAGAGCCGCTGCCCGGTCCTGTATTCGGCCTCCGGGGAACCGCAGTCGACGATGGTGGGCAGCGGGTCGTCGTCGGTGCCCTCGATCTTCACGCAGTCGCCCTGCTGCGGGTCATGGGTCTTCTGCTCCTCGATCCGCGCGGACCGCGACGCCTCTGCCTCGGCCTTCCCGCCGTCGGGATCGGTGTTGTAGTCGTACACGTACCAGCCGACCCCGCCGAACACCGCCAGGACGAGGACGGCGGCGATCAGGCCGCGCAACGGGCTCGCCTGCGGGGGACGCTGCGGGCCGCGGCCAGCGGTGAACCCGCCCGGCGTCGCGTCGACTTCGGCGAACGCAGCACGAAGAGCCATCAGCCGGGGCCGGGGACGAAGAAGAAGGAGGCGGCACCCCCGCACGGGTGCCGCCTCCTGGGCCGGGTTCCCCGTCCGCGGTGAGGGTCGGTGCGGACGGGGAGCCCGGGAGTGGGATGGCTCGGGTTACGCGGTCGCGTGCTGCTGGGCCGCGGCCGCCCGGCCCGCCTCCAGCCGGGCCACCGGGATGCGGAACGGCGAGCAGGAGACGTAGTCGAGGCCCACCTCGTGGAAGAAGTGCACCGACTCGGGGTCGCCGCCGTGCTCGCCGCAGACACCGAGCTTGAGGTCGGGCCGGGTGGCCCGGCCCGCCTCGGCGGCGCTGCGGACCAGGGAGCCCACGCCGTCCTTGTCGATGGTCTCGAACGGGGAGACGCCGAAGATGCCCTTCTCCAGGTAGGCCGTGAAGAAGCTGGCCTCCACGTCGTCGCGGCTGAACGCCCACACCGTCTGGGTCAGGTCGTTGGTGCCGAAGGAGAAGAAGTCGGCGCACTCGGCGAGCTGGTCGGCGGTGAGCGCGGCGCGCGGCAGCTCGATCATGGTGCCGAGGGTGAGCCCCAGCTCCACGTTGTGCCGCTGCTCGACCTCCGTGATGACCTGCTCGGCCTCCTCGCGGACGAGTTCCAGCTCCTGCACGGTGCCCACCAGCGGAATCATGATCTCGGCCCGCGGGTCGCCGCCGCCGGCCTTCCGTGCGGCGGCCGCTTCGGCGATGGCGCGGATCTGCATGGTGAACAGGCCGGGGATGACCAGACCGAGGCGGACGCCGCGCAGCCCCAGCATGGGGTTCTGCTCGTGCAGCCGGTGCACGGCCTGCAGCAGCCGCAGGTCGTTCTCGTTGGCGTCCTTGCGGGACTCGGCGAGCGCGACCCGGACCGACAGTTCGGTGATGTCGGGCAGGAACTCGTGCAGCGGCGGGTCCAGCAGCCGCACCGTCACCGGCAGTCCGTCCATCGACTCGAACAGCTCGACGAAGTCGCCCTGCTGGAGCGGGAGCAGCGCGCCCAGCGCCCGCTCGCGCTCCTCCTCGGTGTCGGCGAGGATGAGCCGCTCCACCAGTTCGCGCCGCTCCCCGAGGAACATGTGCTCGGTGCGGCACAGGCCGATCCCCTGGGCGCCGAACCGGCGGGCCCGCGCGGCGTCCTCGGCGTTGTCGGCGTTGGCCCTCACCCGCAGCCGGCGTACCCGGTCGGCGTACGCCATGATCCGGTGGACGGCCTGGACCAGCTCGTCGGCCTCGTCGGCCCCCGCGTGCGTGCGGCCCTCGAAGTACTCCACGACCGGCGAGGGGACGACCGGCACCTCACCGGCGTAGACCTTGCCGGTGGAGCCGTCGATGGAGACGACGTCGCCCTCCTCGACGATCCGCCCGTCCTGGCTCTTGAGGCAGCGCCGCTTGGTGTCGACCTCCAGCTCCTCGGCGCCGCACACACAGGTCTTGCCCATGCCGCGGGCGACCACGGCCGCGTGCGAGGTCTTGCCGCCGCGCGAGGTGAGGATGCCCTCGGCGGCGAGCATCCCGTCCAGGTCGTCGGGGTTGGTCTCGCGGCGGATGAGGATGACCTTCTCGCCCGAGCGGGACCACTTGATGGCGGTGTAGGAGTCGAAGACCGCCTTGCCGACGGCGGCGCCCGGCGACGCGGCGATGCCCCAGCCGATCTGGTCGGCGCCCTTGAGCCCGCCGTTGCTGTCGAAGCGGGGGAACATCAGCTGGGCGAGCTGGGTCCCGTTGACCCGCTGCAGCGCCTCGGCCTCGTCGATCAGGCCCTGGTCGACGAGCTGGGTGGCGATCCGGAAGGCGGCCGCCGCGGTGCGCTTGCCGACGCGGGTCTGCAGCATCCACAGTTTGCCGCGCTCGATGGTGAACTCGATGTCGCACAGATCCCGGTAGTGGTTCTCCAGGGTCTCCATGATCTGCATGAGCTGGTCGTACGACGCCTTGTCGAGCTGTTCGAGGTCGGCGAGCGGCACGGTGTTGCGGATACCGGCGACGACGTCCTCGCCCTGGGCGTTCTGCAGGTAGTCGCCGTAGACGCCCTGCTGGCCGCTGGCCGGGTCGCGGGTGAAGGCGACGCCGGTGCCGGAGTCGGGGCCGAGGTTGCCGAAGACCATGGAGCAGATGTTGACGGCCGTTCCCAGGTCGTGCGGGATGCGCTCCTGGCGGCGGTAGAGGCGGGCGCGGGCGCCGTTCCACGAATCGAAGACCGCGCGGACGGCCAGGTCCATCTGCTCGCGGGGGTCCTGCGGGAAGTCGCGGCCGGTCTCCTCGGAGACGATGGCCTTGAACTTCTGGACCAGTTCCTTGAGGTCGTCCGCGGTCAGGTCCACGTCGGTCACAGCGGCGCGTGCGCTCTTGACCTCGTCCAGGGTCTCGGAGAAGCGCTCACCGTCGATGCCGAGCACCGTGTCGCCGAACATCTGGATGAGGCGGCGGTAGGAGTCCCAGGCGAAGCGCTCGTCGCCGGACTGGGCCGCGAGTCCGTGCACGGACTCGTCGGAGAGCCCGATGTTGAGGACGGTGTCCATCATCCCGGGCATGGAGAACTTGGCGCCGGAGCGCACGGAGACCAGCAGCGGGTCGTCCGCCTGGCCGAGCTTCTTGGCCATGCGCTCTTCCAGTGCTGCCAGATGCCCGCTCACCTCGTCCCGGAGGGCCGCGGGGGCCGCTCCGGAGTCCAGGTACGCCTTGCAGGCTTCGGTGGTGATGGTGAAGCCCGGAGGGACGGGCAGACCGAGGTTGGTCATCTCGGCGAGGTTGGCTCCCTTCCCGCCGAGGAGGTCCTTGAGGTCCTTGTTGCCCTCACTGAAGTCATAGACGAACTTCCGCTGCTGCGACTGCTGCTGCGACGCGCCCACTGCGGACTCTGCGTTCGCGGACTCTGTGTTCTTCGCGTGAACCGGCACCGGACTCGGCTCCTCGTGGTCGGCTGCCCTGACGGCGGGGAGCGTACCCAGATCGAAGGCTTACGAGTACGTCCAACAGCACGTCACACGGCTGTAACCACCCGTGTGCCGAGAGATCGAAAGTAGATGGCCAGATCAACTAATTGGTCATACCATTCAAAGCTCGAATTGATGACTACTTTGCGCTGATCGAACCAGCGGATCCACCGACGCGGAGTAGGGATTGTTTACAACTCAGGAACCAAGGGTCGGTAAAACCGCAATCTGCTCCTTGGAGATGTACAGCTCACATCTGAGCGCTCATCTGAGCGCACCCCTGATCAAGGTGGCGCGAATCACGCGGCTGAACGGGTGAACGTCTCACCATCCGGACGTGCTGCGGCCGCAGTAGATTGCCGTGGTGACCGATCCGCACACCGCTGAGAACCCGGCCTCCCGGCACGCCCGCCTCGCCCCCGTCGACTCCGCGGCGGACGCCCTGTTCGTCTACGGCACGCTGCGCTTCGACCGCATCCTGGCCGCCCTGCTCGGCCGCGTCCCGCCCGGCACCGCGGCCACCGCGCCCGGCTGGCGCACCGCGGCACTCGCGGGCCGCCCCTACCCCGGACTCGTCCCCTCCGCCGGGCACACGGCCGCCGGACTGCTGCTGACCGGACTGAGCGGGACCGAGTGGCGCGCGCTGGACGACTTCGAGGACGACGCGTACGAGCTGCGCCGGCTGGCCGCGGAGCGGGAGCCGGCGGCAGAGCGAGCGCCTGCCGCGGAACAGGGTCCTCCCGCGGAACGCGGCCGGACGGCGGGCAGCCGCTCCGTGCCCGGCCGGATCTGGACGTATGTCTGGGCGGCGCCGGACCAGGTCGCCGCGGAGGACTGGTCGGCGGACGTCTTCGCGGCCCGGCGACTGGCGGGCTACGCGGCCCGGCTGGAGGCCGCCGCGGCGGCGGCGCGGCACCGGGGCGGGCGCCCCGAACGCTGAACGCCCGCCGAGGGCAGCCCCCGTGCCGGGTGGTCAGCCGCCGGAGGTGGCCAGCTCGGCGTCCGCGCCGATGCCGGTGTCGCACGCGTACGGATCGTCCAGCCAGCCGTCCGGCAGGACGACCTTGTTGCGCGAGTGGGTCCGCCCGCGCGGACCGTCGGCGCCCTCCGGCCACTCCTGGGACAGGTCGAGCCCGTCCAGCAGGGAGCGCAGTTCGGCCAGCGAGGCCGCGACGGCGAGCTGCTTGCGCATCTCGGAGCCGACCGAGAAGCCCTTGGTGTACCAGGCGACGTGCTTGCGGAAGTCGATGACGCCCCGTGCCTCGTCCCCCAGCCACTCCCCCAGCAGCCCGGCGTGCCGCACCATGACGTCGGCGACCTCGCCCAGTGTCGGCCGGGCGCGGAACCCGGTGTCCTCGCCGCCGAGTGCGGCCACCAGGTCGGCGAACAGCCAGGGCCGCCCCAGGCAGCCGCGGCCGACCACGACGCCGTCGCAGCCGGTCCGGCGCATCATGCGCAGTGCGTCGTCGGCCGACCAGATGTCGCCGTTGCCCAGCACCGGGATCTCGGGGACGGCGTCCTTGAGGCGCGCGATGGCGTCCCAGTCGGCGGTCCCGCCGTAGTGCTGCGCCGCCGTACGGCCGTGCAGGGCGATGGCGGTGACGCCCTCCTGCACCGCGATGCGCCCGGCGTCCAGGAAGGTCGGATGGTCGTCGTCGATGCCCTTGCGCATCTTCATCGTCACCGGCCGGCCGCCCGCGTTGTGCACCGCCTCGTGCAGGATGGCCCGCAGCAGCGGCCGCTTGTACGGCAGTGCGGAGCCGCCGCCCTTGCGGGTCACCTTCGGGACGGGGCAGCCGAAGTTGAGGTCGATGTGGTCGGCGAGGTCCTCGTCGGCGATCATGCGTACCGCTTTGCCGACGGTCACCGGGTCGACGCCGTAGAGCTGGATGGAGCGCGGCTTCTCGCTCGCGTCGAAGTGCACGAGCTGCATCGTCTTCTCGTTGCGCTCCACCAGCGCCCGCGTGGTGATCATCTCACTGACGAACAGGCCCCGGCCGCCGGAGAACTCCCGGCACAGCGTCCGGAACGGCGCGTTGGTGATCCCGGCCATCGGTGCCAGCACGACCGGCGGCTGGACGGTGTGCTCTCCGATGTGCAGCGGCTGGATCGACGGGCTCATACGGCAGGGGTTCCTCGGCTCGTTCGGCGTTGTTCGGCGGGGCGGACAGCTCCCCATTGTCCCCCATCCGGCCACACGCCCCGCCGGTCGGCCCCCGGCCCGCTCACCGACCGCCGGTGACCAGGCCGAGCAACCGCTCCACCCGCGCCTGGGTCTCCTCGTCCCGCGGCACGTACGTCCCCAGGCGCGCGCCCTCGGCCGGGCCGAGCCACAGTCCGTGGTAGGTGAAGGAGACCATCCCGACCTGCGGGTTGCGGAAGCGCTTGGTGGCGTCCACGGCGCGGGCCACCTCGTGCCGCTCCCACAGCGCGCGGAACTCCGCGGAGGTCCGCATCCGCGCCAGCAGCGCCTTCCACGCGGGCTCCGCCAGATGCTCGGCCATCCGGGAGCGGAAGCGGGCCACCATCAGCCGGACCGTCTCCTCCCGGTCCGGCATCGCGGCGGCCCAGTCCGGGTCGGTGAAGGCCAGCCACATGCAGTTCCGGTCCTCGGGCGGACGCGCGTCCAGATCGCCCAGGAGACGGCCGTAGACCCGGTTGTAGGCCACGATGTCGTAGCGCGCGTTCTGCACACAGGCCGGGAACGGTTCGAGCCGGTCGAGCATCTTCCGGATGCCCTCCGGCAGCGCCGTCGTCTCGGCGGCGGGCGTCGGATCGGCCGTCCCGCCGAGCGCGAACAGATGAGCGCGCTCGCTGGAGTCGAGCATCAGCGCCCGGGCGAGCGCGTCCAGCACCTGCGCCGAGACCTGGATGGCACGGCCCTGCTCCAGCCACGTGTACCAGGTCACGCCCACGGTCGACAGATGCGCCACCTCCTCGCGGCGCAGCCCCGGTGTCCGGCGGCGCGGCCCCCTGGGCAGCCCCACCCGCTCGGGCGGGATCCGCTCGCGCCTGCTGCGCAGGAACGCCGCGAGTTCCTGGCGGCGGACGCTGTCGGCGGGGGCGGGTGCTGCGGGTTCCTGCGCGGGGGCCGCCGGGTCCCATGCGGGGCCTGCCGATTCAGAGCGGGCGGTCCCGGGAGTGCTGACGCTCATGGCACCAGGATGGCGCACGTCGCATCCTGGTGCCGGGTAGTCCTGGTACCAGGATGCGGACCGCCTGGTACCAGGCCCGGAGTCGACCGAGGCTCGTCCCCATGAGTCACGACACCCCCACCGCCCCGCGGCCGGCCCCCGACCGGGAGCCGGGCCCGTCCGACCGGACGCGGGACCCTTCCGACCGGACGCAGACCCCCTCCGGCCGGAAGCGCGGCCCGTACCCGGCGCCCGGACCGCCGACGCCACAGGTCCCGGCAGCGCTGCACCCTTCCGGTCTGGTCACGCTGCTGCTGGGCGCCGCACTTCCCATGATCGATTTCTTCGTCGTCAACGTCGCCTTCCCGAGCATCGAGCGCGACCTCGGCGCCTCCCCGGCAGCGCTGGAGATGGTCGTCGCCGGATATGCCGTCGCCTATGCCTCGCTGCTCGTCCTGGGCGGCCGGCTGGGCGACGCCCTCGGCCGGCGGCGGCTCTTCCTGTGGGGCGTCGCCGCCTTCGGAGCCACCTCGCTGGCCTGCGGATTCGCCCCCGGCGTGTGGTGGCTGACCGCCGCCAGGGCAGCACAGGGAGCCGCGTCGGCGATGATGTTCCCGCAGGTGCTCGCCACCATCCAGGCCACGAACGAGGGGCGGGCGCGGTCCCGGGCCATCGGCCTGTTCGGCTCGGTCGGCGGGATCTCCGTCGTCACCGGGCAGGTGCTGGGCGGCGTGCTGGTCGGCGCCGACCTGGGCGGCACCGGCTGGCGGGCCATCTTCCTGATCAACGTCCCGGTGGTGCTGGCCATACTCGCCATCGGCGCCCGCACGGTGCCCGAGAGCCGCTCGGAGTCGCCCGCACGCGGAGACACCGCCGGAACAGTGCTGCTGGCCTGCGGGCTGGTCGCCCTGCTGCTGCCCCTGACGGAAGGGCGCGCGGCGGGCTGGCCCTGGTGGTCCGTCGCCCTGCTGGGGGCAGCGGCAGTACTGGCGTACTCCTTCTTCGCCGTCGAACGCCGCGAGGAACGCGCGGGCCGCAGCCCGCTGCTGCCGCCCTCGCTACTGCGGGAGCCCGGCGTCCGGCGCGGACTGCTCATCGGCGCCCCCGTCTTCCTCGGCTTCAGCAGTTTCATGTTCGAGAGCGCACTGCTGCTGCAGCAGGGGCTGCGGTACGGCGCGCTGAAGGCGGGGCTCACTCTGGTGCCGATGGGCCTGGCGCAGTTCGCCGCCTCCGTCCGGGCCCCCCGGCTGACCGAACGGTTCGGCGCGGGTCGGGTGCTGGTGCTGAGCGCCGTCGCTCAGGGCGCGGGCCTGGGCGCGCTGCTGCTGGCACTGTTCGCGCAGTGGCCCGGACTGCCGCCGGTGGCGCTGGCGCCCGCCCTGCTGCTGTGCGGACTCGGCCAAGGACTCCAATTGCCCACCTACTACCGCATCCTGCTCTCCGGCGTTCCCGCCGCCCGAGCCGGCGCGGGCAGCGGCCTGGCCGCCACCGCCCAGCAGTCCGGCCTCGCCCTCGGCGTCGCCACCCTCGGCTCCCTCTTCCTCGCCCTGACACCGCAGTACGGCATGCGCGAAGCCCTGGCAGCCGTCCTGGCCCTCCAGGCGTGCGGACTGCTGGCCCTGGTGGTGATGGGGGTGCGGATGCCCCGCACGGTGGACTGAGGGGCGCGGTGGAATCGGCGGCCTAGCATGCTGGTCATGGCCATGTTCGTGCACCTGACATCGGCGGCGAACGCCCCGCGCATCCGGCGGTCCGGCATCCGCGCCGCCTCCCGCGGGCAGGACAGTGCACGCGGGGTGTACTGCTTTCCGATGCTGCCCTCCTACACCCTCACCCACCAATGGCTGCGCGAACTGGCCCGTACCGGCAGCCGGGGAGGTCTGGTGGCCGTCCATGTGCGGCTGGACGACAACCAGCAGGTGCGCGTGGGCCGCTACGCACGCGAACAGGCCGCCGTTCCCGCGGCCGAGGCGGTGCGGCGCATCGCGGCACTGGAGGACCCGCGCGGCTGGGAGGTGTTCGTCCCCCGGGCGATCCGGCCGCGCGAGGTGCACCGGATCCGCACCGCACCCCAGACGGTGGGCTGGCACTACTGGCCCGAGGCGCACGGTGTGCGGCCCTGCACCTGCGACGGCTGCCGGGTACGCGGCGAGTACGGATCACGGCGGCTGCGCGAGCGGTTGCCGCATCCGCTGGACGGTCCGCCACCGCCCACCAGGGTGCTGCTCGCACGGATCGCCGCGGCCGGCACCCCCGGAGACCCCGCCGCGCTCCGGGAGGCCCTGCACTGGTTCGGCAAGCGCCGCCGCGGCCCGCTCGCCCAGCTCACCCACCTCACCACCCACCCCGATCCCGGCGTGCGGGAGGAGTTGGCGTGGGCCGTCTCCCGCTGGTCGACCCCTGGAGTGGCCGAGCTGCTGGACGGGCTCGCCGACGACCCGCATCCGGATGTCCGCGAAGCGGTGGCGACGGTCCGCACCCTGTCGCAGAACGGTTAGGCCCTGTCCCGCGGGTCATGTGACCTCACGAGCGAGGAACGGGCCCGGTGGAAGCCGCATCTATCGGAGTCCGGGAAGCGGGGCGGCCGGTGGGCGTCCTCGCAGCCGTCCTGGCCGATGGAGGGCGACGGTCCGCAGTTCTTTCCCGGCATGGACCGCATCCACGCCTCAACCGGTGTGGGCCACCACGGCATCGATGAGCTGGGGCCAGAGTTCACGCGGGCGGTCGTGGCCCATGTCGGGAACCAGCCGGAGTTCGGCGCCGGGCACCAGCTCCGCAGTGCGCTCGCCGCCACTGGGATCGATCAGCGTGTCGTCCAGGCCATGGATCACCAACGTCGGCACCCGCAGTTCGCGCAGGACGTCCGCGCGTGAACCGCTGAGGACCATCGCGCCGAGCTGTCGTCCGAGCCCCGCGGGGTAGTAGGCGCGGTCGTAGCTTGCGGCGGCCAGCTCACGCAACACGGCGCCGTTGCCGTATCGCTTGGAGGCCCACACCAGTTCCTTCTCCGCCGCCGCGACATAGCCCTCGCGGTCCGCGGGCTTGGGACCGGAGACCACCGCCCGGGCCTGCGGACTGGACCGGCCGTACTCATCCTCGCCGGTCGAGGACATCATCGACGTCAAGGTCAGCACCCGCTCCGGACGGGAGTGCGCCATCGTCTGGGCGATCATCCCTCCCATCGACGCGCCGACCACGTGGGCACGTTCGATACCGAGCTCGGTGAGCAAGCCGAGACCGTCGTCGGCCATGTCGACCAGCCGGTAGGGAACCATCTCGAGGGCGGCGGGCATGTCGCCCGAGCTGACGGCTGCCAGGAACTCGCCGACGTCCACGGGATGATCGTCGAACTTCGTGGACAGCCCGCAGTCACGATTGTCGTACCGGATCACGTATCGGCCGCGGTCGGCCAGCGCCCTGCAGAAGTCCTCGTGCCAGCCGAGCAACTGGGCGCCGAAACCCATCACCAGCAGGACCGGAGGGTCGCCCGGATCGCCGAAGCTCTCGTACGCGATGGACACCTCGGGGGACACTGCGACGACAGGCATACCCGGAGCCTGTCACAGCCGCCCATCCGGCGCAGCCAGAATATCGACGGGTGACCTGCGCTGACTCGCCCGGCTTCGCCCTCGACCCGCCGGACAGGGCCTGGTGCCGTATCGGTCGGCGTTCTCCCTGTAGCGCCACGGATCGCGGATGGCACATCCGGGCGAACTCGACGTCCGTAATCCGCCAGCACGCTCGGGGTCGGCCGGGCGAGCATCCGCGCATGAGCGCTGAGACGCAGGGAATCCGCATCCGGCACCGCGGACATGAGCCGCAGGTCCATCCCACCGCCTACGTCGCCCCGACGGCCACACTTGTCGGGGATGTGCGCGTGGGGCCGAGGGCGCGGGTGATGTACGGCGCGGTGCTCGATGCGGAGGGGTCCCGGATCGAGGCCGGGGAGGCGGCGGTGATCTGCGAGAACGCGGTGCTGCGCGGGTCTGCGGTCACCGGCGATCAGCCGGTGCTCGTCGCCGACCACGTCTTCGTGGGGCCGCACGCCACCCTGCTGGGCTGCCAGGTCGGCAGATGCGTCTATGTGGCGACCTCGGCGACGGTCCTTCAGCGCGCGCATGTGGGGGCAGGCGCGGTGATCGCCGTCGGCGCGCTCGTCCATGCGCGCACCGATGTGCCGGACGAGTACTTCGTGCCACCCCACACCGTGGCACTCGACACGCCGGTGCGGCTGCTGGCACCCGGCGACCCGGGCCTGGCCGAGGCCGTCCGACAGGTGGGCTTCGCGCAGGTGGCGTTCGGCGTCGACGCGGAGTGGACCGACCGCGTCAGTCGGTACGAGCACATCGCGGAGGTGCGCGTCGCCGAGTTCGGCCCGCATGCGGACGATGAGATCCTGCATCGCGGCTAGCGCCGCGTCGTCGCCGCCAGGGTGGGCGTTGCCCGACCCGGCGCTACTCCTCTCCCTCGCGGCGCACCGCGAGGTGCACCCACACCGTTTTGCCCGCGCCCGTGCGGGGGCGTACGCCCCATGCCTGGGACAGGGCGTCGACCAGGAGTAATCCGCGCCCGGAGGTCTCCTCCGGTGCCGGTTTGCGGAGTTCGGGCATCTCCCACTGGTAGGAGTCGGAGACCTCCAGGACGAGGACCCCGCCCCGGCGGCGGAGCACGAGTTCCAACTGGTCGCCGATCCCCTGCGCGGCATGGGTGACCGCGTTGGTCGTCAACTCGCTGACGACGAGCGCCGCTTCGTCGCAGAGGTGGCCGAGTTTCCACTCTCTGAGCACCAGCCGCACATGCTCCCGCGCCCTCGGCACGGACGCCTTGCTGAGACGGAACCTTGCGATGTTCGTACGCCCGGACATGGGGCCTCCCGCGGCTGAGCAGGTCGATTCATTCACCCTTGGTACGCACACGGGTGCGCTGGGTGAGGTGACTCACGTTATGCGGCTCACGCGGGATGCTGCAACTCCTCATAACGAGAATTTGCACGACACTGCCGCAGCAACGAGTGTCCGTGTACCGTGCGTTGCCGTGCGAGCGGCACACGCAGAGAGGAAGAAGATGCCCGCAGGTGGACGCCCCACGATGCGCAGCCGTCGTCTCGGGTCAGCTCTCCGTCGCCTCCGCGAGGTGGCGCGGCTCGACCAGCAACAAGCAGCCGAGTACATCGCGGGCTCGAAAGCGAAAGTCAGCCGCATCGAGTCGGGCCAGGTAGCAGCGCGCCCCGGCGATGTCCGGTTACTGCTGGAGCTCTACGGAATCCAGGACCCGGAGACGTTCCGCCACTACGAACAGTTGGCGCGGGATGCCAACAAACGAGGGTGGTGGCTCGACTATCGCATCTCGCCGGAGCTGAGCGACTACATCGCTCTGGAGCACGACGCGACGTTCATCCGCACCTGGCAGACAGTGCTGGTCCCGGGACTCTTGCAAACGGCCGACTACACCCGGACGTTGGTCGAAAGCAATCCCTCCGTGACGGAACCCGACATCGTGGAGCAGGCAGTCAAGATGCGGCAGGAGCGTCGCCGCAGGTTCGAAGAGTCCGGGGCGCGCTACAGCGCCGTGGTCTGGGAACCCGCCCTCTCCAACCCCATGCCCTCCCGCGAGGTGCACAGGAATCAACTCGCAGATCTGCTGGAAACCGCTGCTCGCCCGAACGTCACGTTCCAGGTACTGCCCACCACCGAGTGGGCCGCCGCGCGGTCCGCGCCCACCTTCGTCATGCTCTCCTTCGACGGCGAGTGGTCGCCTTCCGCCGTGGGACAGGAAACGCACCGCAACGTGGCCATCACGGAAGACGAGACCGAAATCGCAGCCTACGCACACTCCTTCGACCAGCTACGCTCGGTAGCGCTGAATCCGGCCGACAGCCAGGAATTCATCGCGGACACGCTGGCCGCCATAGCCGAGGAGAGTCAGTAAGCGTGAGCGACGAACTGGTCACTCCCTTTTTCAAGTCGAGCCACTCGGGCTCCGACCCGAACCACGAGTGCGTGGAGGTCGCCCGCACCGCCGCCGGCGGGCGCGCGGTCCGCGACAGCAAGGACCCCGCACGGGGGACGGCGTACTTCGGGGCCGAGGCCTGGCGGACGTTCGTCACAGCGCTGAGGAACGGCCTGGACGCCGGCTGAGCCCAGGACAAGCGCGGTTGCCCCTACCGCGGTAGGGGGTGGCCCCGCACATGTGGCTCCGCGGTAGCTCCCGCTCGCCGTACCCGGCGCCATAGCTTCCCGCTCATGAACGCTTCCCGGACCACCACAGCGCCTTCCCCCTCCGCACCCTCGGCCGCGCAGCGGATCGGACGGAGGCTGGGAGGGGCCGTCGCGCTCTTGCCGTTCGGACTGTTCGCCCTCCTCGCGGAGCTCGGCGGACAGAGCGGGTCCGCACGCAGGGCGCTGCGCGCGGACCCCGGAACGAGCAGCCCACGGGTACTGACACAAGCGCTGCTGACCGTGCTGCTCGGCGTCCTGGCGCTGATCCTGGCCGGGATACTCGCCCTCGGCATCGCGCGCGGGCTGTTCTACGGCTTCGTGGACAGCGGCCCCTACGACGACTCCTGGGGCGGCCCGAGCAAGACCGGGGCCTGGCTGGCGCACTTCGGGGTGAGCGTACCGATCTGCGTCGCCGCGGTCGGGCTGCTGTACGGCCTGGCCGCACTGCACCGGCGGATGACGGCCCCGCTGCGCGGCGAACGCAGGCCCGTATGGGTGCTACCCACGGTGGCGCTGAGCTGCGCGGCTGCCGTGCTGTTCCTGGTGGCGTTCGCGCACCAGTTGAACTGAGCCGCACCCCCTGCGGGTGTCCTCACTCCCCCTGGGACCAGGCTGCGACCGGGAGCGCCAGGTAGACGCCGAAGTCGTCGAGGCCGGTCGCCTCGGCGATGCTCTCGTGGAGCCGGTCCACGCGCTGCTGACGGTCGGCGGCCCGGCTCTCGAACCGCTTGGAGCGCACCTCGATCACGATGTCCAGACCGCAGCGGTCGAGGGGGCCGAGCTGCCGGAAGCGGAGCTCCACGTCGCCGGGTTGCAGGTCGCCGTCGTAGGGCTCCTCGGGGCACTCGACGGCCACGGAGACCAGGTGCGGCAGCACCGCGCCCAGTTCGCGGAGCGTGTGCTCGGGCACGCCCGGCGCACAGGTCACTTCGACGAGGGGCATCGCGCACTCCTGGCAGGCTCGGCGGACGCCGCTCCCGGCGTCACAGCATCAACAGTAGGCACAGCGGGAGCCGGTGACGGCATCGGCTCCCGGCGGGCCCGGTGGGCCTCGGCCCGGCTACGCCCGGTGGTACTGGACCGGGCGGCGCGGCTCGGCGTCCAGTTCCACCGCGGCCTCGTTCGCCCAGTACGGGCGGCGCAGCAGCTCGCGCCCGAGGAGGACCGCGTCGGCCTGGCCGGAGGCGACGACCTGCTCCGCCTGCCGGGGTTCGGTGATCAGGCCTACGGCGGCGACGGGCAGGTCGGTCTCCTTGCGGACCCGCTCGGCGAAGGGCACCTGGAAGCCGGGGAGGGCCTCGATGCGGGCGTCGGGCGCGTTGCCGCCGGTCGAGGTGTCGAGCAGGTCGACGCCGCGGGCGTGCAGTTCCTTCGCGAGGCGGACCGTGTCGTCGCCGGTCCAGCCCTCGCGGTCGTCCTCGGTGTTCTCGCTCAGCCAGTCGGTCGCGGAGATCCGGAAGAACAGCGGCAGTTCCTCGGGCCACACCGCGCGGACGGCCTCGACGACCTCCAGTGCGAACCGGGTCCGGCCCTCGAAGGAGCCGCCGTACTCGTCGGTGCGGTGGTTGGTGTAGGGCGAGAGGAACTCGTTGATCAGGTAGCCGTGCGCGCCGTGCACCTCCACGACGCGGAAGCCGGCCTCGTGGGCGCGGCGGGCGCTGTCCGCGAACTGCCGCACCAGCTCGGCTATCTGCTCCCGGGACAGTTCGTCGGGGGTGGTGTGCCCGTCCGTGAAGGGCATCGGGCTGGGGCCCAGCGGCTGCCAGCCGTGGTTCACGCCGGGTGCCAGCGGTGCGCCGCGGTCGACCCAGGTGCGCTCGGTGGACGCCTTGCGGCCCGCGTGCGCGAGCTGGATGCCGGGGACGGTGCCCTGTTCGGCGAGGAACCGGGTGAGGCGGGTGAACGCCTCCTGCTGGCGGTCGTTCCACAGGCCCAGGTCGTAGGGGCTGATGCGGCCCTCGGGGGTGACGGCCGTGGCCTCGACCAGCGCCAGACCGACTCCCCCGGCGGCGCGCGCGCCCAGGTGCGCGAGGTGCCAGTCCGTGGGGGCGCCCTGGTCGGGGCCGTCCGGCGCGGCCGAGTACTGGCACATCGGCGCCATCCAGACGCGGTTGGGCACGGTCACCGACCGCAGGTCGAAGGGCTCGAACAGTGCGCTCACGGCGCTCTCCAATCGGGGTGGGAGCCGTTGCCGGCACAACGACCTTAGTACGATAACCGCCGTACTACGAGACCTGTCAAATTTCGATGACTGCCGTACTATGGAACCGTGCCGACCACGACCGCCGTACGCGAACTCCCGCATCCCGCGCCGGAGGAGATCCGCCTGGAGACGGTGCTGCACGCGCTGTCCGACCCGATCAGGCTGCGCATCGCCACCGCACTGGGCGCCCACGGCGAAGGCGACGGGGCCGGCGCCGCCTGCTCCCAGGTCGAGCTGCCGGTCTCCGCCTCGACCGCGACCCACCACTTCCGGGTACTGCGCGAGGCGGGCGTGATCAAGCAGTGCTACCGCGGCACCGCCAAGATCAGTTGTCTGCGCCGCGCCGACCTGGAGACCCGCTTCCCGGGCCTGCTCGACGCGGTACTGCGCGCGGCAGCGAGCTGAGACCCACTCCTTCGAGGGTCCCGTCGAGGGATCCGCTCACATTGTCGGTCCATCCGGCTACGGTGCGTGGCAACTGGCTCACAGCACCTGAGGAGCGCATCATGACGGAGACGCTGGAACGACCGACGGCCAGGACGACACCCATGACGCCCACAGAGACCCCCGAGGGACCACCCCGCTACCAGGCGCTGTTCCGGACACTCTTGACCATGGAGGTGCCCGAGGGATACCGGGCGGAGATCATCGGGGGAAACATCGTCATGTCGCCGTGGTCGAAGGGGTACTACCTGCGCGTGATGCGTTCGCTGCGGACGCGGATCGAGCCGCACCTGCCGCCCGGACTGGTCGTGGACAGCTCCCCCTACCTCTTCGCCCTCCCCGGGCAGGAACGGGCGTACGGTCCGGACGTCTTCGTGGCCGACGAGCAAGCATTCGACACCGAAGAGCGATGCATCGACGGCGAGTCCCTCACGCTCGTCGCCGAGCTGACCCCGGACTCGACGCGCCGAGTCGACTGGACCGACAAACTACCGGTCTACGCCAAGGCTGGGATCCCCGTGTACCTCCTGCTCGACATGCAGGAGAACGCTCTCTCCGTCTTCTCGACTCCGACCGCGCTGGGATACGCGGAACGCAAGACCTACCGGTTCGGCGAGAAGGCCGTGATGCCCCCGCCGTTCGACTTCGAACTGGAGACGGACGGGTTCGGCCAGGGACCGGCCCCGGAAAAGGAGAGCTGAGAAGGCGTCCGCTCTGCCAGAGTTCCGGCATGGACCGACAGACGCGCTCCCTGCTCGCGCACGCCGACCACCCCGTCGCGGCGCCGCTCGACGACTCCTCCGTGGACCGGCTGCTCTCCCGGGCGATCGTCCGCGGCGACGAACACGTGATCGACCTCGGCTGCGGCGAAGGTGCGTGGCTGCTGCGCGCCCTGCGGGCGCATCCGGAGGTCACCGGGGAGGGGGTCGACCTCTCCGCGGAGGCGCTGCAGCGGGCCCGGCGCGGCGCGGAGGAGGCGGGAGTCGCGGGGCGGCTGGCACTGCGCCAGGAGGAGGCCGCGGCGTTCTCCGCCGAGCGGCCCGGCGACGTCGTACTGAGCGTGGGCGCCGCGCACGCGTTCGGCGGGCTGCTGCCCGCGCTGGAGGGCGCGCGGCGGCTGTTGGCGCCCGGCGGCGCGGTACTGGTCGGGGACGCGTACTGGGAGCGCGAACCCAGCCCGCGGGCGCGGGAGATCCTGGGCGCGTACGAGGACCTCGCGGGAACGGTCGGACAGGTCACCGCCGAGGGCTGGACCCCGGTGTACGCGCACGTCTCGACCCGGCACGAGCTGGACGACTACGAGTGGAACTGGACCGGTTCCCTCTCCCGCTGGGCGCTGGACCACCCCGGCCATCCGGACAGCGCGGAGGCCCTGCGCGCGGCGGCCGAACACCGGGAGGAGTGGCTGCGCGGATATCGGGAGAGCTTCGGCTTCGTGTGCCTGCTGCTGCGCCGCACAGCCGGGTGAGACCCGGCCGGCGGCAGCGCCGTGGCCCGGCACCCCGCGCGGGGTGCCGGGCCACGGCGGACAGGAAGTGCGGCGGTCAGCAGCCGAGGAGGCGGCCGGCCAGGTAGCCCTCGATCTGGTCGAGGGAGACGCGCTCCTGCTTCATGGTGTCGCGCTCACGCACCGTGACGGCGTTGTCGTCGAGGGTGTCGAAGTCGACGGTGACGCAGAACGGGGTGCCGATCTCGTCCTGGCGGCGGTAGCGGCGGCCGATGGCACCCGCGTCGTCGAAGTCGATGTTCCAGTGCTTGCGCAGCGTCTCGGACAGGCCGCGGGCCTTCGGGGAGAGCTGCTCGTTCCGGGAGAGCGGCAGCACGGCGACCTTGACCGGGGAGAGCCGGGGGTCGAGGCGCATCACGGTGCGCTTCTCCATCTTGCCCTTGGCGTTGGGCGCCTCGTCCTCGATGTAGGCGTCCAGCATGAAGGCGAGCATCGCGCGGTTGACACCGGCGGCCGGCTCGATGACGTACGGGACCCAGCGCTCGCCGGCCTCCTGGTCGAAGTACGACAGGTCCTGGCCGGACGCCTTGGAGTGGGCCGTGAGGTCGAAGTCGGTGCGATTGGCGACGCCCTCCAGCTCGGAGAACTCGCTGCCGCCGAAGTTGAAGCGGTACTCGATGTCGGCGGTGCGCTTCGAGTAGTGGGAGAGCTTCTCCTTCGGGTGCTCGTACCAGCGGATGTTCTCCTCGCGGATGCCGAGGTCCCGGTACCAGGCCCAGCGCTGGTCCATCCAGTACTGGTGCCACTCCTCGTCCTCGCCCGGCTTGACGAAGAACTCCATCTCCATCTGCTCGAACTCGCGGGTGCGGAAGATGAAGTTGCCCGGTGTGATCTCGTTCCGGAAGGACTTGCCCGTCTGCGCGATGCCGAACGGCGGCTTCCTGCGCGAGGTCTGCTGGACGTTCGCGAAGTTGGTGAAGATGCCCTGCGCGGTCTCGGGACGCAGGTAGGTGACCGAGCCGGAGTCCTGAGTGGGGCCCAGGTGGGTGGAGAGCAGCCCGGAGAACTGCTTGGGCTCGGTGAAACCGCCCTTGTTGCCGCAGTGCGGGCAGTTGATGTCGGCCAGGCCGTTCTCCGGCTCGCGGCCGTGCTTGGCCTCGTACGCCTCGGTCAGGTGGTCGGCGCGGTAGCGCTTGTGGCACGAGGTGCACTCGGTGAGCGGATCGGTGAAGGTGGAGACATGGCCCGACGCCTCCCAGACCTCGGGGGCCAGAATCACCGACGAGTCGATGCCCACCACGTCGTCGCGGGAGGTGACCATGGAGCGCCACCACTGGCGCTTGATGTTCTCCTTCAGCTCCACGCCCAGCGGCCCGTAGTCCCAGGCGGCACGCTGACCGCCGTAGATCTCACTGCACGGGTAGACGAAGCCACGGCGCTTGCTGAGGCTGACAATTGTGTCGATCTTGTCGGCGGCCACGGTGCTCTCTTCATTGACGGCGAGACGGAATACCTCAGATTACTGGGGGCCGTAGGGGGCGCGGCAAATCGGTTCCGGCTCGCACCGGGACCTCTTGTCCGGAGTCATCGGGACCGCCCCGGAAGATCCCTTCCGGCAGCGCACCGTGATCACGGAGCGCGAAGCTTTAGTTGACAATCGTTTCCAGTTTCGATGAAAATGAGTGTCATGAACATCGGCCACCGCCCCCGTCGGCTCATACGTACCAGCGCAGCCCTGAGCGTCCTCGGGCTCACCTCCCTCACCCTCGCGGCCTGCGGCAGCGACAGCGGCGACAGCGGGAAGGTACAGGTGGCCGCGTCCTTCTACCCCATGGCGTACCTCGCCCAGCAGATCGGCGGCGACCACGTCGAGGTCAGCAACCTGACCAAGCCCGGCACCGAGCCGCACGACCTGGAGCTGAGCCCCAAGCAGACCGGGCAGCTCAGCGAGATGGACCTGATCGTCTACCTCAAGGGACTCCAGCCCGCGGTCGACGAGGCCGTCGAGCAGTCGGGCGTCAAGAATCTGGCCGAGGCCGGCTCCTTCACCACCCTGGAGGACCACGGCACCGACGTGCACGGCGAGGAAGGCCACGGAGACCACGAGCACGGCGAGGACGGCCACGACGAGCACGAGGGCCACGACCACGACACCGCGGGCGACCCGCACATCTGGCTCGATCCGGTGCGCTACGCCGAGGTTGCCGAGGGAGTCGGCAAGCAGCTCCAGAAGGCCGACCCCGACCACAAGGACGACTACAAGAAGAACACCGAGGACCTCGTCTCCCGCCTCAAGACCCTCGACGGGGAGTTCGAGGACGGCCTCCGGGGGCGGAAGTCCGACACCTTCATCACCACGCACGCCGCCTTCGGCTACCTCGCCGAGCGGTACGGGCTGCGCCAGGCGGCGGTCGCCGGCATCAACCCGGAGTCGGAGCCCAGCGGGGCCCGGATGAAGGAGCTGCACAAGATCGCGAAGAAGGAGGACGTGGACACCGTCTTCTTCGAGAACAACGCCAGCGACAAGACCGCCCGCACACTGGCGGACGACCTCCGGCTGAAGACCTCGGTGCTCAGCCCGCTGGAGAGCGTCAAGGACCCGAAGAAGCAGGACTACTTCTCGGTGATGCACCAGAACCTGACCGCACTCGAGACCGCGCTCGGCGCGCAGTGAGGGCGTGAGGCATGACGAGGACGACCGCGGCCCGGGACGGCGCCGCCACAGCCGACGCAGCACCCGCTGTGGCGCTGCGCGAAGCCACTGCCTCGCTGGGCGGGCGGCCCGTGCTGCGCGGCGTGGGGCTGACCGTGGAGCGCGGCGAGACCGTCGCGCTCCTGGGAGCAAACGGCTCGGGCAAGTCCACCACCATCCGCGCCGTGCTGGGGCAGGTACCGCTCACCGGGGGTGAGCTGGAGCTGTTCGGCACCCCGGCCGCCCGGTTCCGGGACTGGCGACGGCTGGGCTATGTGCCGCAGCGCTCCACGGCGGCGGCCGGGGTACCGGCCACCGTGCGGGAGGTCGTCTCGGCCGGGCGGCTGGCCCGGCGGCGCTTCCGCCCGCTGGGCCGCGAGGACAAGGCCGCAGTGCGGCACGCCCTCGAACTCGTCGGGATGGCGGACCGGATGCGGGACCCGGTCGACGCGCTCTCGGGGGGCCAGCACCAGCGGGTACTGATCGCCCGGGCGCTGGCCGCCGAACCCGAGCTGCTGATCATGGACGAGCCGCTGGCCGGGGTGGACGTCACCAGCCAGGACGTGCTGGCCGAGACCCTGCGCCGGCAGGTGGGGCAGGGCGCCTCCGTACTGCTCGTGCTGCATGAACTCGGCCCGCTCGCCCCGCTGATCGACCGGGCCGTGGTCCTGCGGGACGGCGTGGTCGAGCGGGTGGCGGACCCCGCCACGCTGCACGACCCGGCCTGCCATCCGCACGACTCCGCGTCCGCCGCCGAGCCGGCGTCCAAGATCGGAACGGGATTTCTCTCATGATCGAGATGCTGGACTTCGCGTTCATGCAGCGTGCGCTGCTGGCCGCGCTGCTGGTCGGCATCGCGGCACCCGCCGTGGGGATCTACCTCGTCCAGCGCCGCCAGGCGATCATGGGCGACGGGATCGGCCATGTCGCGCTCACCGGTGTCGCGCTCGGCTTCCTGCTGAGCACCAACCCGGTGTGGATGGCGGTGCTGGTCGCCTCGCTCGGCGCGATCTCCATGGAGCTGATCCGCTGGTACGGCAAGGCGCGGGGCGATGTCGCGCTGGCGATGCTGTTCTACGGCGGCATGGCGGGCGGCGTCATGATCATCAACCTGTCGCCGAACGGCTCCAACGCGAACCTCACCACCTACCTCTTCGGCTCCATCACCACCGTCTCCGCCGAGGACCTGGTCGCCATCGTGGGGCTGTCCGCCTTCGTGCTGCTCGTCTCCCTCGGACTGCGGCGGCAGCTGTTCGCCGTCTGCCAGGACGAGGAGTTCGCCCGGGTGACCGGGCTGCCGGTGCGGCTGCTGAACCTGCTGCTGGCCGTGACGGCCGCGGTCACCGTCACGGTGGCGATGCGGGTGGTCGGGCTGCTCCTGGTCAGCGCGCTGATGGTGATTCCGGTCGCCGCCGCGCAGCAGGCCACCCGCGGCTTCACCGCCACGCTGGGGCTGGCCGTGGGCTTCGGCGTCGCCGTCACCCTGTCCGGCACGGTGACGTCCTACTTCGCCGACGTACCGCCCGGGGCGAGCATCGTCGTCCTGGCGATCCTGCTCTTCGGGATCGTCACCGCGCTGGCCGCGCCCCTGGCGCGGCGCAGATTCCGCAGCGGGGGCGGGGCTGTCGCCGGAGGGGAGGAAGAGGGCACTCTGGTAGCGGACGGGAGCGCGCAGGCAGACGGCGGCACTGGGCCGGTGGATCACCCGCGCAGGGTGTAATACCCGCCCACCGGGGGCGCCTGGCACAATAGGGGGCCGCGAACGCCGCGCCGACCCGGAGCCGCCTCGGCGCCTCCCCGGAGCCGACGAACGTTAAGGAGCCAGAGCGTGACCACCGCAGGTCCCCCCGTACGCGGCCGGTCGACCCGGCAGCGCGCCGCCGTCTCGGCGGCACTCGCCGAGGTCGAGGAATTCCGCAGCGCGCAGGAACTGCACGACATGCTCAAGCACCGCGGCGACTCGGTGGGACTCACCACGGTCTACCGCACCCTCCAGTCCCTCGCCGACGCCGGCGAGGTGGACGTGCTGCGCACGGACGACGGTGAGGCCGTCTACCGGCGCTGCCACAGCGACGACCACCACCATCATCTGGTCTGCCGCGCCTGCGGCAAGGCCGTGGAGGTCGAGGGCCCGGTGGTGGAGAAGTGGGCTGCCTCCGTCGCGGCCGAGCACGGCTTCGTGAACGTGGGGCACACCGTGGAGATCTTCGGCACCTGCGGGGACTGCGCCGCCGCGGGATAGCCCCCGCGGGCCCGGCGCGGCGGCGGAGCCGCGGACGCCCGCCGCCGCACCTGCGGAGAACACCCCTGGCCCCGTTCGCTTCGCTGAGCATCACCGGCCCGCCGTCGCAGCTGCCGAGAACATTCCGCGGGCCCGCGGTCACCCTCCGTCGCCGGGCGCACAGTCGGCGATCCTGGCGCCGACTCCGTCCAGCACGATGCCCAGGCCGTAGGCGAAGTCCGCCGTGCCCTCGGTGTCACCGGGGGCGGTCTCGTGCACCTCGCCGGAGGCCAGCAGCTCGCGGACGGCAGGGAACCCGCCGGTTGCGGTGAGTTCGCTCAGCAGGCGCCAGTAGCGGCGCTCCGCGTCCTCCCAGCCCGAGCCCTGCTGCCGACTCGCCTCCGCGATGTCCGCGAGGAGGGCAACGCTGCTGCGGATGTAACCGCTCAGCGTGATCAGCGCACCCAGCTTCCGCTCGGCGTCCAGCCCGGTGCCCCGCAGGTGGGCGAGCGCCTGCTCCATCCACTCCACGCCGTGCGGGGAAAGCGGCGGGGTACCGATGGGGATCCGGACGATCCACAGGTGGCTCAGCAGGACGTCGCGGTAGGCGCGGGCCCAGTGCTCCAGTCCGGCCCGCCAGCCCTCCGGCGAGGGCTCCGGTCCCGGCGGCGGGGTGCCGATCGCCGCGTCCTCCATGAGGATCAGCAGGTCGTCCTTGCCTGCGACATAGCGGTAGAGCGCCATGGTCGAGACGCCGACCTCGGCGGCGACGCGGCTCATCGAGAGCGCGGCGAGCCCCTCGGCGTCGGCGACGCCGATCGCGGCGGCGACGATCCGCCGCACGTCCAGTCCGCGCGCCGGACCTCTGCCGGGCCGCTCGCGCAGCCCCCAGGCGGCGGCCACACCGGCCGGCAGGCCGTCCGGTGCCGGCCCCTGCTCCCGCTTCGCCATCTCCCGCCTCTCCACCCTTCCTCTCCGCCCTTCGGGGTTGCCGTCGCACACCCGGTTCGTGTATAGCATACGCAGTAAGGTTTATGAGATACACAGTTTCGTGTATCAGATACACACGATGAGGGGGGAAGTGCCATGCACCCAGCGGCAGAAGCGGATTGGGCGATCGAGACGCGCGGGCTGAGCAAGGCGTACGGCTCCGTCCAGGTACTCGCGGGGCTCGACCTGCGGGTGCGGCGCGGCAGCGTCTTCGCACTGCTGGGACCGAACGGGGCGGGCAAGACCACCACCGTCCGGATCCTGGCGACACTCACCCGCGCCGACGCGGGGCAGGCCGTCGTGGCCGGGCACGACGTGACCGCCGCACGGTCCCGGGTACGCCGCGCCATCAGCCTCACCGGGCAGTACGCGGCGCTGGACGAGGAGCAGACGGGAGAGGAGAACCTGCGGATGATGGCGCGCCTGCGCGGCCACTCGCGGTCAGCGGCCCGCAACCGTGCCGCGGAACTGCTGGAGCGGTTCGCCCTGACCGAGGCCGGCCGACGGCGCGTGTCGACCTACTCGGGCGGGATGCGGCGCAGGCTGGACATCGCGGCCGGACTGGTCACCGACCCGCAGGTGGTCTTCCTGGACGAGCCGACGACGGGACTCGATCCCCGCAGTCGGCGCACGATGTGGGAGACGATCGGCTCGCTGACCCGGGCGGGCGTGACCGTCTTCCTCACCACGCAGTACCTGGAGGAGGCCGACCGGCTGGCCGACCACGTCGCCGTGCTGGACGGCGGCCGGGTGCGGGCGGAGGGCACTCCCGAGGAGCTGAAGAAGACGGTCGCAGCCCAGCGGCTCGACGTGACGATGACCGGGCGCTCGGCCTATGCGGAGCTGGCCGGACAGCTCGGCGGGCGCGCGCTGCACCAGGCACCCGAGGAACTGGTGCTGGGTGTGGCGACCGACGGCAGCGCCGCGCATGTCCGGGCGCTGCTGGACGAGTTGGACCCCGCGCGTACGCAGGTCGCGCACTTTTCGCTGCACAGCGCCACCCTGGACGACGTCTTCCTGGAGCTGACCCATGAGTGATCTCGCCGCCTACACCGTGCTGGCCGGGCGGTCCGTCCGGCTGACCCGGCGCAACCCGGACGCCGTGATCACGGCACTGGTGCTGCCGGTACTGCTGATGCTGGTGTTCGTCTACTTCTTCGGCGGTGCCATCGAGACGAGCACCGGGAAGTATGTGACGTACGTGGCGCCCGGGGTGCTGATCCTGTGCGCGGGATACGGCGCCTCGATGACGGCGACCACCGTCTCCGACGACATGACCGGCGGCATCATCGACCGCTTCCGCTCGATGGACACGGGACCCACCGCCGTACTGAGCGGCCATGTCGCGGCGAGCGTCGCGCGCAACGCGGCAGCCACGGCGGCCGTGCTGGCCGTGGCCTTCGCGATCGGGTTCCGGCCGCACGCGGGACCGGCGGAGTGGCTGGCGGCCATCGGCGTCCTGCTGCTCTACATCACCACGCTCTCCTGGCTGGGTGCTGCGGCAGGCCTGCTGGCCAAGACGCCGGAGGCCGCAGGCGGATTCACCTTCGCCATGCTCTTCCTGCCCTACCCCAGCAGCGCGTTCGTCCCGATCGAGACCATGCCGGACTGGCTGCACGGCTTCGCCGACCACCAGCCGGTGACCCCCGTCATCGAGTCCCTGCGCGGCCTGCTGCTGGACCAGCCCACCGGCAACAGCCCCTGGCTGGCGCTCGCCTGGTGCCTGGGGCTGCTGGCGGTGGCACTGCCGCTGTGCGCGGTGCTGTTCCGCCGGCGCACCGGCTGACCGCACCTACGAGGCGGGGAGCGCCCGGTCCGAGGTCCAGTGGCGGCGGCCCAGGCTGATGAGGCGGAGCTGGCGGCGTGCGGTGCCCGCGACGACGTCCTCCGGCGGCCCCTCGCCCAGCGCGGCCGCCAGGAAGGCGGAGGCGGTCATCACCATGTGGTCGACGTAGGTCTCGCCCAGCATCCGCAGATCCTCCGGGCTCCAGCCCCGGGAGACCTCGTCGCGGGCGAGCACCTCGGCCACCTCCTGCGCGAACCGGTCGAGTTGAGCGCCGATGGCGGTCCGCACGGCGGCCACCCCGCCGTGCCGCTCGCGCACCACGAAGCGGATGTGCTCGGGGTGTTCGCGCACGAAGCGGGCGATGGCGCCGACGAGGTGGTCGATGCGCTCGCCGTCGTCGCTGCGCTCGGTCAGCCCGGCCCGTATCACCGTGTGCAGGCTGCCGAGCGACTCCTCCACCAGTGCGACCCCCAGGTCGGCCACGTCGCGGAAGTGCCGGTAGAAGGCGGCGGGCGAGATGCCCACGGCACGGGTGATCTCCCGCAGCCCGATGCTGCTGAGGCTCTGCTCCTCCAGCAGCGCCAGGCCCGCGTCCAGGAGTGCGCGGCGGGTCCGGGCCTTCTGGAGGTCCCGCTGGGAGTGAGGGGTGCTACTGCTCATGGTTTCAGTAAACAGTTGTGCGCCGAACGCCGCAATGCTGTAGGCTCCAACTCAGTGAACAGTTGTCACCACACCTGTTCACTGAACAGTGCACGCACCCGACGACCGCCGACAAGCCGACGCATGGGGAGGGAAGGACACATGATCTTCCTGGTCGCCGCGTTCCTCCTGCTGGGAGTCCTGGTGGGCCCACCGGCCCAACTCCCGCCCGAGGTGACCGTCCCGGCAGCCGCGGTGATCGCCGCCTGGCTGCTCGTCTTCACCGCCCGCGAGCGCATCCGCCGCCACCGGCAGAGGAGCTGACCGTGACCACGACCACCGCCGACGCCACCGAGAACCGCCCGCTCACCACGCCGCTGCGCAAGGGCCGCACCCGGCTGGGCGACGCCGACGACATGGCCGTGGCCTCGTTCGTCATGGGCCTGGTCGGACTGCTGGTCTTCAACGTCGTCCTCGGCCCCTGCGCGCTGGTCCTGGGCGGACTGGCTCTGGCCCGCGGCACCACCCGCCGCGGGCGGGCGCTGCTGGGCACCGCCCTCGGCGCCGCCGATCTGCTCGTGCTGGCGGTGCTGATGACCGCGAACGGCACCGTCTCCTGGAACTTCACCGGCTGAGAACTCCACCGGCTGACCGGAACACCGCGGCCGCCCGGCGGCCGCGGCACCGCCGCCGGCTGACGCCCCGGGCGTCAGCCGGCGGCGGTGCCCTGCTCGCCGCTTCCGCCCGCCTCGTCCCGCGCGCCGCCGAAGCGGCGGTCGCGCCGGGCGTACTGGAGGCAGGCCTCCCACAGGTCGCGCCGGTCGAAGTCCGGCCACAGCACGTCCTGGTAGACCATCTCCGCGTAGGCGCTCTGCCAGATCAGGTAGTTGGAGGTGCGCTGCTCGCCCGAGGGGCGCAGGAACAGGTCGACGTCCGGCATGTCGCGGTAGTACAGGTATTTGGCGAACGTCTTCTCGCTGATCTTGGCCGGATCCAGCCGCCCCGCCGCCACCTCCTCGGCGACGGCCCGCGCCGCGTCCGCGATCTCGGCACGGCCACCGTAGTTGACGCAGAAGTAGAGCGTCATCGCGTCGTTGTCCTCGGTCTGCTCCTGGGCGACCTGGAGCTCCTGGACGACGGACTTCCACAGCTTGGGCATCCGGCCCACCCAGCGGATACGGATGCCCAGCGCGTCCATCTCGTCGCGGCGCCGGCGGATCACATCCCGGTTGAAGTTCATCAGGAAGCGCACCTCCTCGGGCGAGCGCTTCCAGTTCTCGGTCGAGAAGGCGTACAGCGACAGGTTCTTCACACCCATCTCGATGCACCCCTTGAGCACGTCCATGACGACGCCCTCACCGACCTTGTGGCCCTCCGTGCGCGGCAGCCCCCGCTGCTTGGCCCACCGGCCGTTGCCGTCCATGACGATCGCCACATGGTTCGGGACCAGCTCGCCCGGGATCTTGGGCGGCCGGGCACCCGAAGGGTGCGGCTCGGGCGCCTCGTACTCGCGCTGCTGCGACCAGGGCAGCATTCCGCGGCGTGCCATCGCTACTCATCTCCAGCGGGCGGGACAGGGGGACAGTCTGACCGCCCGAGCCTAACCGCTCCCCGGGCCGCCGTCCGGCCCGGTCCCCGCGGATCCGGCCGGACGCGGCAGCCCCGCCGACCCGGCCGACAGCTCCTGCCCGCTCGACGCCTGCCGGATGTACCGCAGGGAGCGCAGCCCGCGCTCCAGGTGCCAGTGCAGGTACGCCGAGACCAGCCCCGAGCCCTCCCGGCGGTGCCGGTGCTCCGAGGCGTCCGCCGTCTCCCAGTCGCCGGTCAGCAGCGCACCCAGCAGCCGCAGCGTCTCCGGGGAGGGCACCACGCTGCCCGGCACCCGGCAGTCGTGGCACACCACGCCGCCGGACGCGACGGAGAAGAACCGGTTCGGTCCGGGCAGACCGCACTTGGCGCAGTCCGCGAAGCTGGGCGCATAGCCGCCCATCGCCAGGGAGCGCAGCAGGAAGGCGTCCAGCACCAGCCCCGGACCGTGCTCGCCCGACGCCAGCGTCCGCAGGCCGCCGACCAGCAGCAGGTACTGCTGCACATTCGGCTCGCCCTCGTGGTCGGTGAACCGCTCGGCGGTCTCCAGCATGGCCGTACCGGCGGTGTAGCGGTCGTAGTCCGCCACGATGCCCTGGCCGTACGGGGCGATCGTCTCCGTCTGTGTGCACAGCGGCAGGCCCCGGCCCACCAGCTCGCTGCCCCGTGCGAAGAACTGCACGTCGACATGGCAGAACGGCTCCAGCCGGGCCCCGAACTTCGACTTCGTCCGCCGCACCCCCCGCGCCACGGCCCGCACCCGCCCGTGGCCGCGGGTGAGCAGCGTGATGATGCGGTCGGCCTCGCCCAGCTTCTGGGTGCGCAGGACGATGCCGTCGTCACGGAAGAGGCTCACGCGATCACCGACGCGTTCCGGGTGCAGCACATGACGGCATTGTCCCGCACCCCGGTGTCAGCCGGCGGCTCCCGGGGTGATGAGGCCCGACTCGTAGGCGGCGATCACCGAGTGCGCGCGCACGCGCACCAAGGGCTCGCACCGGTCGCCGACGCCCCGGTCGTACTCGGCCGGGAGCGGCGGGTCACCGCGCCGGCGGGCCGGTGCGCTGCTCGCCGCGCTGCTCGCGCAGGGCGCGGCGGAACCAGTGGAAGGAGTCCTTCGGCGTGCGCTCCGATGTCGCGTAGTCCACGTGGACCAGGCCGAAGCGCTGCGCACAGCCCTCGGCCCACTCGAAGTTGTCCAGCAGCGACCACACGAAGTAGCCGCGGACGTCGAGGCCCTCGGTGAGTCCCTGGTGCAGGGCGCGCAGATGGGCGTCGTGGAAGGCGATGCGGCGGGCGTCGCGGGTGCGGTCCGGGTAGGCGCAGCCGTTCTCGGTGATCAGGACCGGGGGCAGCCGGTCACCGTACCGGTCCCGGAGGATGTGCAGCGTCTCCGGCAGCCCCTCGGGGGCGACCGCCCAGCCGAAGCCGGTGCGCTCCCTCCCCGGCAGCTCGTGCAGGGTGAAGGGGAGTTCGGCGGGTAGCTCGACGCCCGCGAACCCGCCGCCCGCGGGCCCGGCGTCTGCCGCGGGCCGCGGTTCGGGGGCGCCGACCAGGGTGGGCTGGTAGTAGTTGACGCCGTACCGGTCGAGGGGCTCGCTGATGGCCTTCAGGTCGTCGTCGACCGGGCCCGGCAGCAGCGCGGCCAGTCCCTCGTCCGGATAGCGGCCCAGCAGCAGCGGATCGGCGAACAGCCGGTTGGTCAGGGTGTCGTAGAGGTTGGCCGCTTCGGCGTCCGCCGCGCTGTCGGTCCGCGGCCGCACCGGACCGTGCGAGTTGGCGATGCCGATGGAGCGTACGCCGCGCGCCCGCAGCGCCCGTACCGCCAGCCCGTGGCCGAGCAGTTGGTGGTGCGCGACCGGCAGCGCGTCGAACAGCAGCCGCTCGCCGGGCGCGTGCGCGCCGAGTCCGTAGCCCAGCAGCGTCAGTTCGGCGGGCTCGTTCAGGGTGATCCAGTGCGCGACGCGGTCCCCGAGCCGGGCGGCGACCGTGTCGGCGTAGTCGGCGAACCGCTGCGCGGTGTCGCGCCGCAGCCAGCCGCCGCGCTCCTCCAGTGCGAGCGGGGTGTCCCAGTGGAAGAGGGTAGGTACGGGCCGGATGCCGGCCTCGCACAGGGCGTCGACGAGCCGGTCGTAGAAGTCGAGTCCGGGCCCGTTGACCCGGCCGGCGCCGGAGGGCAGGACGCGGGGCCAGGAGACGGAGAACCGGTAGGCACCGACGCCGAGTTCGCGCAGCAGTGCCACGTCCTCGGGCCAGCGGTGGTAGTGGTCGGTGGTGACCGAGGCGTCGCTGCCGTCCTTGATCCGGCCCTCCTGCCGGACGAATGCGTCCCAGACCGAGGGGCCGCGTCCGTCCTCGTCGAGCGCGCCTTCGATCTGGAAGGCGGAGGTCGACACGCCCCACAGGAATCCGTCGGGGAAGGCGGGCAACGACTGATGACTCGTCATCCCCGGAGCCCACCAGCGGGTGCCTGCCGAGTCAAGGCCCTTGCGCTGCACGGCTTTGGGCCGACGCCATGGGGAGCCCCGACGGCCCACCGATGCCCGGTGCACCGGGTCCGCGGCAGCTCCCGGCCGGTCAGGAGGGAGTGCGGGCCTGGAGCAGCAGCCGGTCCACGTCGTCGGCGCCGATCCGCAGCGCCCGCCCGACGGTGGCGAGCACCTCCCGCTCCGCCGAGCAGTACATGCCGTCGGCGAGCGCGATCCGCGCACCCTGGAGCAGCAGGCTCTCGCGGCCGGGCACGGCGAGGTGCGGGGTGAGCGGCGCGAGCACCTCGTGCAGTTCGATCTCCAGGGAGATGCTCCGGCCGCGCTGCCTGCTCTCCGCGGTGATGGCGGCGAGCAGCGCGGTCAGCTCCTCCTCGGCGCAGCCGGGGAAGCCGGCCGCCCGGACGGTCTCCGCGGCCGTCTCGCGGGCGGCACGCGCGTCCGAGCCGCCTGCGGCCAGCACGGCGAGCGCCACGCTGTGCACCGCCTCGCGGAGCATGGCGGCGAGCCGTGCGGTGGTGGGCCGCTCCAGCACTTCGGGGCCGAAATGGCCGCGGCAGGCGACGCATTCGACGACCGGTCCGGCCGCGCCGCGCGGGACCAGCGGAATGTTGAGGACGACGAATCTGCGCCGTCCGCTGCGCCTGCGGTAGCGGCGGTCTCCGCCGCATCCGGGGCAGAAGAAGTCGCCGTCGTCGAGGGTGCGCCAGCTCGTGCGGACCCCTGCCAGGCGTACACGGAAGGGTCGTTGGCGCATGGGCCTCGCACCTCCATCACGATTCGGCAACGTCGCCGGGTGACGTGATATTAACCACAGCCGGGGCTCCGGAGACACCCCCCGGAGGGATTTCGGTCCCTCCGGGTGTCGGGTGCCTGCGGCTCGCGGCGGCGGACGCCGGGCGCCGGGCGGCCCGGGTCACCCCGGGCCCCGGCGTCACCTGGCGGCGCGGTTCACGGCCGAGACGGCGGCCTTGATGGAGGCCCGCACGATGTTCGCGTCGATGCCCACGCCCCACAGGACCTGCCCGCCGATGGCGCACTCGATGTAGGCGGCGGCCTGGGCCCCGACGCCCTCGCTCATGGTGTGCTCGACGTAGTCGAGCAGCCGTACGTCCACGTCGACAGCGTGCAGCGCGTCGAAGAAGGCCGCCAGCGGGCCGTTGCCGGTGCCGCTCAGCGTCACGGGCGCGCCGTCGACGACGGCCTCCACCGTGAGCGCGTCGGCGCCCTCGCTGGTGGTGGAGGTCTGTGCGCCGCGCAGCGCGATGCGGCCCCAGCTCTTCCCGGGGGTCGGCAGGTACTCGTCCTGGAAGACGTCCCAGATGTCGGCGGGCGTGACCTCGCCGCCGTCCGCGTCGGTCTTCTCCTGGATGATCCTGGAGAACTCCACCTGCATCCGGCGGGGCAGGTCCAGGCTGTGCTCCCCCTTGAGGACGTAGGCGATACCGCCCTTGCCGGACTGCGAGTTGACGCGGATGACGGCCTCGTAGGAGCGGCCGACGTCCTTGGGGTCGATGGGCAGGTAGGGGACGGCCCACTCGGCGTCCTCCACCGGCCGGCCCGCCTCGGCCGCCCGGGCCTCCATGGCGTCGAAGCCCTTCTTGATGGCGTCCTGGTGGGAGCCGGAGAAGGCGGTGTAGACCAGGTCGCCCACGTACGGGTGGCGCGGGTGGACCTCCATCTGGTTGCAGTACTCGTAGGTGCGCCGGATCTCGTCGATCTGCGAGAAGTCGATCATCGGGTCGACTCCCTGGCTGAACAGGTTCATCCCCAGGGTGACCAGGTCGACGTTCCCGGTGCGCTCGCCCTGCCCGAACAGGCAGCCCTCGACGCGGTCGGCACCCGCCATCACGGCCAGCTCGGCGGCGGCCACGGCTGTGCCGCGGTCGTTGTGCGGGTGCACGGAGAGGCAGACGTGCTCGCGGCGGGAGAGGTGCCGCCCCATCCACTCGAAGCGGTCGGCGTGGGTGCTGGGGGTGGAGCGCTCGACGGTCGCGGGCAGATTGAGGATGATCTCGCGGCCGTCCTCGGGCTGCCATACGTCCATGACGCTCTCGCAGACCTCCAGCGCGAAGTCCAGCTCGGTGTCGGTGAAGATCTCGGGGCTGTACTGGTAGCCGAAGACGGTGCGCTCGTCCAGCAGCTTCTCGGCGTACTCCACCACCAGCCGGGTGCCGTCCACGGCGATCTGCCTGACCTGGTCGCGGGTGCCGCGGAAGACGACCTCGCGGAAGACCGGGGCCGTCGCGTTGTACAGGTGCACCGTGGCGTGGTGGGCGCCCTTGAGGGACTCCACCGTCCGCTCGATCAGCTCTTCGCGGGCCTGGGTGAGGACGGAGATCGTCACGTCCTCGGGGATCGCGTCCTCCTCGATGATGGAGCGCACGAAGTCGAAGTCGGTCTGGCCCGAGGAGGGGAAGCCGACCTCGATCTCCTTGTAGCCCATCCGCACCAGCAGGTCGAACATCTCGCGCTTGCGGGCGGGGGACATCGGGTCGATCAGCGCCTGGTTGCCGTCCCGCAGGTCGGTCGAGAGCCAGCGGGGCGCCGCGGTGATCCGGTTGCCGGGCCAGGTGCGGTCGGGCAGATCGACGGCCTCGTACTGCCCGTAGCGGTGGAACGGCATCCCCGAGGGGCGCTGACGCGTGGTGGCGGCGGTGAGGGGGGTCGCGCGGCCGACGGGGGCCTGCGTCGAGCGGGCGGACCGGTCCTGCTGCTGGGGTGTCATACGTACAGGCTCCTGTGAGGTGACTGCTCGAAGACCGACGACAGCACTGAACTCCGCGGGGAGGGGGTCGGCCTTGCGGTGGCTACAGACCCTCGCCGCGGCAGCTAAGAAGAAGCAGCCCGAAACGCATGATGCCGGCAGCATAACCGAGGACCGCGCGGTATCCGTGGGGCGTATCAGCATGCGGGATGCCGGACGGCGGGGGGCCGCCGGAGCGCGCCGCGGGGACCCGCACGGGAGCAGGCGGGGCAGCGCACCGGGCGAACCTGGACGAAGCGGCGCCGCGTGCAACACCGGTTTGTGCGAATCAGCGCCGCAACCGGTGACAGTTCGGTGACTCAGTGCCACATTGCTGTGTATGAACGCACCTCGCGCGCACTCATCGCAGACCCATCCCGTCTTCTGCACGATCGTGCCCCCGCACCTCCTCGACCAGGTGTCCAGGAACAGCGACGATCTTCTCTCCCGGCCCGCGCGGCGCACTCTGGAGCAGGACGCCACCCAGCGAACCCGACGCCAGATCACTACTGTGCGTCACGGCCTGCTCGCGGGGGCACCGGTCGCACCGGACATCGATCCCGCCGAGCGCACCCCGCAGCGCACCATCTCCGACGCGGACAACAGGGAGCGGCTGCCCGGCGAGGAGGTCCGCGCCGAGGGCAGCGAGCCCGTCCAGGACGCCTCGGTCAACCGGGCCTACGCCGGTCTGGGCGCCACCTTCGAGCTGTATCTGAGCGTCTACGACCGCTACTCCATCGACGGGGCCGGGCTGCCCCTGGACGCGACGGTGCACTACGGCGAGGAGTACGCCAACGCCTTCTGGGACGGCGAGCGGATGGTCTTCGGCGACGGCGACGGGGAGATCTTCCGCGACTTCACCCTGCCGGTGGACGTCATCGGGCACGAGCTGACCCACGGCGTGACGCAGTACAGCGCCAACCTGGAGTACTACGGCCAGTCCGGGGCGCTCAACGAGTCGGTCTCCGACGTCTTCGGCGCCCTGATCAAGCAGCACAGCCTGGGCCAGAGCGCGCAGGAGGCCGACTGGCTGATCGGCTCCGGGCTGTTCACCGACCGGGTGGAGGGCGCGGCGCTGCGCTCCATGAAGGCGCCCGGCACGGCCTACGACGACGACGTGCTCGGCAAGGACCCGCAGCCGGCGACCATGGAGGACTACGTCTCCACCGGCGCCGACAACGGCGGGGTGCACATCAACTCCGGCATTCCCAATCACGCCTTCTACCGGCTCGCCGTGGACCTGGGCGGCAACGCCTGGGAGCGCGCGGGTCAGATCTGGTACGACACCCTCACGGGTGGTTCGCTGCAGCCGGACTCGGACTTCGCCGCGTTCGCCGTGGCGACCACCGAGGCCGCCGCGGCCCGCTACGGCGACGGCAGCGACGAGCACGAGGCGGTGCGCAAGTGCTGGTCCGAGGTGGGTGTGACGACAGAGTGACCCCGGCGGCAGCCGGCTGACACCGTCCGCCCGAACCCGCCCGTCCGGCCCTTACCGTGCGGCCGCCGGGCGGGGAGGATGGAGCCATGCGTATCACTGTCATCCGCACAGGCGGCTTCGCCGGGCTCACCCGTCGGGCCACCGTCGAGACCGCCGACCGGCCCGACGCCGAGGAACTCGCGCAGCTCGCCGACCAAGCGGTGCGCGAGGGCCTCAGCGAGGCGCCGACGGGCGTGCCCGACGGGTTCCACTACGAGGTCGATGTGGCGACCGATCAGTCGGCCGCCTCCGCTCACTTCGCCGACCCCAAGCTCACCGAGGCGCAGTCGGCACTGGTGAGAAAGGTGCTCAAGGAGGGCGCGTGAGCGGCCCGGTCACGCGCGGGTCCGGCCGCCCCTGCCCGGGCTCCGGCCCCGCACGGGCCGGGTCCCGTCAGGGCAGGTAGTACATGGGGTTGGGCATCTTGACCGTGCGGCCGGAGTGTCCGCCCTTGAGGTCGCTGTACTGGTCGCCGAAGTTGGCGAGGATGTCGTAGCCCTGCGCCTCGATGTGCTTGCGGGTGCCCGACTTGTACTCGATCGTCGTGCACTCGCTGCCGCACTTGAGGTAGGGCGGCGGGTTCTCCTCGTCCTTGAGGAAGAAGTGCTTCTTGTCGACCGGGGTGCGGTAGCCGGCCGTCTTGAGGTTCCGGACGCTCCAGTCGCGCTGGTACTCCTTGCGTCCGGTCACCAGGAAGACGGTGATGCCCTTGCCGTGCGCCCAGTTGACGAGCTTGCGCATGCCGAAGACCGGGTCCATGTCCGTGGTCCGCAGATAGTCGTCCTGCGCCTGCGGTGTGTAGTGGTAGCCGATCCGCCGCTCGAAGTTGTAGGTGAGCAGGGTGGTGTCGTCCACGTCGACGACGAGGGCCGGCTTGTCGCCGGAGCCGTGCCGGGATCCGTGCCCGTCGTACCGGCGCAGGTCCCGGGTGAGGTCCTTGCGGGCCTTCGCGGCGATGCGGCGGGTCTGCTCGGCGTAGTTGCTGCGGGGCGAGGCGTGGTGCTCGCCGTCCGGGGTCTCGATGTCGCCGTAGTACGCCTCGATCTTCGTCTTCACCTGGTCGAGGTTGGGGATCTCCTTGTCGGTCCTGGGCACGGCGTGCTCTGCCGTGGCCTGGCCGACGCCGAAGAAGGCCGTGCCCGCGACGGCGGCGACGGCGACGGCGACGAGCGGCAGAACGGAACGGAGAGGTCGGGGCATTGCACGGCTCCTCGCGGCGAGTTGGCAGGGGCATGAGAACTCGGGGAACGTAGCAGTGCGCCCGGCACCTCATCTACGCGCGGAGATTCAATGCTTCGCAAAACCTGCCCGCGGCACCGGCGCACAAGCCCCGCGGCGGACCGCTCCCGGCGAGGACACCGGTCCGGGCCCGGGAGGCACTATGGTCGGGGGCGAACCGCAGGCCCGGTCCGCCGTACCGGGCGTCCCCGCAGGCCGGGGCAGCGGCAGCACTCGACGGGCATCGACGGGGAAGGCACGGTGAGCACGGTGAGCACGCGCGGGAGCCCCGGGGCCGGTCCGCCCCTGCCCGGCCGGGCGGGACCCGGCCTCGTCCACCCGGTCCGCCCGCACCCCTCGCACGGGCACTCCCGGCAGCCGCACCGCGCCGCCCTCTCCCGCCCGCTCTTCGATCCGCTGGCCGCCGTCCGCCCCTCCGACGCACCGCGCTGGGACGTCTATCTGACCGGCACCGTCTTCCTGGACATCATCTTCACCGGGCTCGACTCCGCGCCGGTGCGCGGCACCGAGTCCTGGGCCCGCGGCATGGGCTCGTCGCCCGGCGGCATCGCCAACATGGCGACGGCGCTCGCCCGGCTGGGGCTGCGCACCTCGCTGGCCGCCGCGTTCGGCGACGACATGTACGGCGACTACTGCCGGGAGGAACTGGAGGCGGGTGAAGGCATCGACCTGTCGCTGTCGCACACCGTCCCCGGCTGGCACTCTCCCGTCACCGTCTCGATGGCGTACGAGGGCGAGCGCACGATGATCTCGCACGGCCACGAGGCACCGCCGAAGAGCGCCGCGACCGCCTACGATCCGGACGCGCCCGAGTGCCCGCCCCCGGCCACCGCGTGCGTCTCCTCGCTGGTGCCGGGCCGCCCTCAGGAGTGGATCGGGACCGCCGCGCGGCGGGGCAGCCGCATCTTCGCCGATGTCGGCTGGGACGAGACCGGCCGCTGGGACCCGGCGGCGCTGGCCGAACTGCCGGACTGCGAGGCGTTCCTGCCCAACGCGGCCGAGGCGATGCGCTACACCCGCACCGAGACCCCGCAGGCCGCCGCGCACGCCCTGGCCGAGCACGTACCGGTGGCCGTGGTGACGATGGGAGCGGACGGCGCCTACGCGGTGGACGCGCGCAGCGGGGAGACGGCCACCGTGCCGGCGATCACCGTGGAGGCGCTGGACACCACCGGCGCCGGGGACGTGTTCGTGGCCGGGTTCGTCACCGGGAGCCTCGCCGGGTGGCCGCTGGCCGACCGACTCGCCTTCGCCGGGCTGACCGCCGCGCTGTCCGTCCAGGAGTTCGGCGGCTCGCTGTCGGCACCCGGCTGGCCCGAGATCGCCGCCTGGTGGCGCCGGGTGGGCTGCCAGGAGGCCGACTGCGGCCACTACGCCTTCCTGGACCGCATCCTCACCGACTGCGCGGCCTCGGCGCCTCCGCGGCGCGCCGTCCCCACGCTCGGGTTCCGCCGCACCGCCGACGACGGCTGAGGCCGGCGACCGGCGGCGGCGCTCGCCCGCCGCCCTACGGGCCGCGCGGTGGTGCGGCGGGCCGCCCCCGCCCCCGGCACACCGACGGGGCGGCGCCCGCGGCGTGTTGCCGGTGGGCGCCGCCCCGGGTGGGACGCGGTGGGTGAGGTGCGGGAAGACCCGGGAAGACCGGGACATCCGGGAGGTGGCCCGCGGCTGCACGCGGGCTACTCGGGGTCCCGCCTGAAGGCCGAGGTGGACCAGCGGTAGCCGAGGGCGCCGAGCACCAGGCACCAGGCGAGCGCCAGCCACCCGTTGTGGCCGATCTCGGTGCCGAGCAGCAGCCCGCGCAGGGTCTCGATGGCCGGGGTGAAGGGCTGGTACTCGGCGATCGGCTGGAACCAGCCCGGCATCGATTCGATCGGTGTGAAGGCGCTGGAGATGAGCGGCAGCAGGAACAGCGGAACCGCCATGTTGCTGGCGGCCTCCGCGTTCGGGCTGGCCGTGCCCATCCCGACCGCGATCCAGGTGACGGCCGCGGCGAACAGTGTCAGGAAGCCGAACGCGGCCAGCCATTCCAGGACGGTGGCGTCCGTGGAGCGGAAGCCGATGGCCACGCCGACGGCACCGACCAGCACGACGCTGGCGATCGACTGGATCACGCTGCCGACGACGTGCCCGATGAGCATGGACCCGCGGTGGATGGCCATGGTGCGGAAGCGGGCGACGATGCCCTCGGACATGTCGGTGGCCACGGAGACCGCGGCGCCGACGACGGTGCTGCCGATGGTCATCAGCAGGATGCCCGGGACGATGTAGGCGAGGTAGGCGGAGCGGTCGGCGCCGCCGGCGATCCCGGCGCTCATCGCGTCCCCGAAGATGTAGACGAACAGGAGCAGCAGCATCACCGGGGTGAGCAGCAGGTTGAGCGTCAGCGACGGGTAGCGGCGCACGTGCAGCAGGTTGCGGCGCAGCATGGTGGACGAGTCGCGTAGGGCGAGGGTGAGTGCGCTCATCGCGCTGCCTCCTCGGTCTGGTGGGTCTGGGCGGGCACGGTGGTGGAGCCGGTCAGGGCGAAGAACACGTCGTCGAGGTCGGGGGTGTGCACGGTCAGCTCGTCGGCCTCGACACCGGCCGAGTCCAGCCAGTCCAGGAGGGAGCGCAGCTCGCGCTGGCTGCCGTCGCTGGGGATCTGCAGCGCCAGCGCCTCGTCGTCCCGGACCGTCTCGCGCAGCGCGGCGGCCGCCGACCGGTAGGCCGCCGGGTCGGTGAAGCGGAGCCGGATGTGTCCGCCGGGGATGAGCCGCTTGAGTTCCTCCGCGCTCCCTTCGGCGGCGAGCGTGCCGTTGTCGAGCACCGCGATCCGGTCGGCGAGTTCGTCGGCCTCCTCCAGGTACTGGGTGGTGAGGAAGACCGTCACCCCGTCGGAGACGAGTTCGCGGATGATCTGCCACATGGTGTGGCGGCTGCGCGGGTCGAGGCCGGTGGTCGGCTCGTCGAGGAAGATGATCCGCGGGCCGCCCACCAGGGTCATGGCGATGTCCAGGCGGCGCTTCATGCCGCCGGAGTAGCCGGCCGCGGGCTTCTTCGCGGCCTCCACCAGGTCGAAACGCTCCAGCAATTCGTCGACCGTCCGGCGGCCCTCCCGCTTGGCGAGGTGGTGCAGGTCCGCCATCAGGAGCATGTTCTCCTCGCCGGTGATCAGCCCGTCGACCGCGGAGAACTGCCCGGTGACCCCGATCGCGGCACGCACCGCCTGCGGTTCGGCGGCCAGGTCGTGGCCGCCGACGCGCAGCTCGCCGCCGTCCGGAGCGACGAGGGTGGAGAGGATCTTGACGGCGGTGGTCTTGCCGGCGCCGTTCGGTCCGAGCAGGGAGAAGACCGTTCCGGTGGGCACCGACAGGTCGATGCCGTCGAGCACGACCTTGTCGCCGTAGGACTTGCGCAGCCCCTTCGCCGCGATGGCCAAGCTGGTCATGACAGGTGCTCCTTCGAAAGCTGCGGTTCAGAGGCTGCGGGCGGCGATGGCGCCCTGGGAGGTGGTCGCGTGGATGTCGAGCTCGGTGGTGCCGTCGTTCTTGAGGGAGTTGCTGACGCTGCCCCGGGAGGTGGCCTCCAGCGCGGCCGAGACGCCGGTGGCGGCGCCGACCGAGATGTCGCCCTGCCGGGTGCGGAGCACGACCTTGCCGCGTGCGGCCTCGGCGATCCGGATGTCGCCTCTCGCGGTGCTGATCTCCGCGGGGCCGCCCAGCCGGCCGATCTCGACGTCGCCGTCGACCGCGGTGAGGCGGACCGCCGCCGCTTCGTCGATCTTGATCCGGCGGTAGGCGCCGTCGAAGTCGATGTCGCCCAGCCGGCCGACGGCGCGGAACTCGGTGCTCGCCGCCCTCGCCTCGACCCGGGACCCGGCGGGCAGTCGGACCGTGACCTCGACGGACCCGGAGGGGCCGAAATACTGCTTCTCGTCCGGGAGCCCGATCCGCAGGACGCCGTCGGCGTACTCGGTCGTGGCCCGCTCCGCGGCCTGCACGTCGCGGCTCTTCGAGGCGTTCGAGGGGCGGATCTCGACCACGGTGTCGACGCGGTCGGCGGCGATGATCTGGACGCGTCCGGCGGGGACGGCCAGGACGGCGGCGATCGGGGCGGGGGTGTCGAAGGTCTGCATCGTGCTCTCCTTGCTGGTCGCTCTGTTTCGAATAATGGAAAAGCTACGTTGCATTCACGGATCCCACAACGCTTTTTTCTTTCTGAAAACATAAACATGCAGTTCAGATGGGTAAAATCGTTGCGGCGACCCTGAAAGGTAACGCAACGAGGCCCGATGGCGCGTTGCAATGAAATGAAAGTGAACGCTATCCTGGGGGCTACGCACGCACGACACGGAGGAGGCAGCGATGCCGGGAGGCAGACTCACCCGCAAGGACCGCCAGCAGATCGCACAGGGGCTGGCCGACGGCCTCCCCTACGCCGAGATCGGCCGGCAGCTGGAGCGTCCGACCTCGACGATCACGCGGGAGGTGCTGCGCAACGGAGGCCCTTCCGACTACCGCGCGGAGCCCGCGCACCGGGCCACCGAGCGCCGCGCCCAGCGCCGCAGTACCGGCACCTCCCGGCAGCCGCAGCCGGTCGCCCAGCCGCACGGACGCGACCCCGAGGCCGTGGCAGAGTACGAGGAGCGGTGCACCGACGTGCTGATGCAGTCGGGGCTGTCCAACCGGATGATGGCGCGGATACTGGTCTGCCTCCTGACCGCCGACTCCGGCAGCATGACCGCGGCCGAGCTGGTACGGCGCCTCCAGGTCAGCCCGGCCTCCGTCTCCAAGTCCGTCGCCTTCCTGGAGAGCCAGTCCCTGATCCGCAGGGAGCGCGACGAGCGCCGCCGCGAGCGCTACATCGTCGACGAGAGCCTCTGGTACCAGTCGATGGCCGCCAGCGTCCGGGCCCTGGAACAGCAGGTCGAGATCTCCCGGCGGGGCGTCGAGGTCCTCGGCTCCGGAACCCCGGCCGCCGTCCGCCTGGAGAACACCGCCCGCTTCCTCGACTTCGTCGCCGAGAGCCTCGCCCGCGCCATGGAGCAGGCCCGCGACGTACTGCACACGGAATCCGCGCCCGCCTCGCACCCGGCTCCCCCTCCGGAGGGCGCCGCCGCACCGCCCGCGGACCGCGGCTGAGCGCGACGTGGGGGCGTGGGCGCCGGGTCCGCCCGGCCCCCGGCACCGGCCGGCCCTCTCGTCCGCGCGGGCTCCGCGGACCGCGCGGGAGGGCTTCGCGCGCCGCCGGACACCGGGGGTGCCCTCACCTGCGCGCGGGAAAACCGGCCGCCCCCGCCCGCGGGGGCGTCGTACCCTGGAGCCGTAGTGGAAGAACGCCGCAGTGAGGGAGATGAGCAGGCCCAGAGGCCGCCCATGACGCAGACAACCCCATCCCAGGCCGGATCCGGGCAGGAGACAGCCCGCTTCACCGTGCCGCCCACGCACCCCATGGTGACGGTGCTGGGTTCAGGCGACTCCCTGCTGCGCGTGATCGAGAACGCGTTCCCCGGTACGGACATCCACGTCCGGGGCAACGAGATCAGCGCGACCGGCAACGCCGTGGAGGTCGCCCTGGTCCAGCGCCTTTTCGACGAGATGATGCAGGTGCTGCGCACCGGTCAGCCGATGACGGAGGACGCCGTGGAGCGCTCGATCTCCATGCTGCGCGCGCAGGAGAACGGCACGGGTGCCGTCGACGAGACGCCCGCCGAGGTGCTCACCCAGAACATCCTCTCCAACCGCGGCCGCACGATCCGTCCCAAGACGCTCAACCAGAAGCGCTACGTGGACGCGATCGACTCGCACACCGTCGTCTTCGGCATCGGCCCGGCCGGCACCGGCAAGACGTATCTGGCCATGGCCAAGGCGGTGCAGGCGCTGCAGGCCAAGCAGGTCACCCGGATCATCCTGACCCGGCCGGCGGTCGAGGCGGGCGAGCGGCTCGGCTTCCTGCCCGGCACGCTCTACGAGAAGATCGACCCGTATCTGCGGCCGCTCTACGACGCGCTGCACGACATGCTCGACCCCGACTCGATCCCCCGCCTGATGGCGGCAGGGACGATCGAGGTGGCGCCGCTGGCGTATATGCGCGGCCGTGCGATGCCAACGTTCACGCAGGTCATGACGCCGGACGGCTGGCGGCCCATCGGTGACCTCGCCGTCGGTGACCTGGTGATCGGTTCCAACGGCGAGCCGACACCCGTCCTCGGCGTCTACCCGCAGGGCGAGAAGGACGTCTACCGCGTCACAGCCCAGGACGGCGCCTGGACTCTGGCCTGCGGCGAACACCTGTGGACGGTCCGTACCGCTTCGGACAAGCGCCGCAACAAGCCGTGGCGGGTCATGGAGACCCAAGAGATGATCGGCAACCTCCGGGCGGCGCACGCCCGCCGGTATGAGCTGCCGATGCTCACCGCACCGGTCTGTCACCCGGCGTGCGAGGTCCCGATGGACCCGTACGCGCTCGGGCTGCTACTCGGAGACGGCTGTATCACGGGGAAGACAACCCCGTCGTTCGCCACCGCGGACCCGGAACTCGTAACCGCCCTGGAGGGCGCGCTGCCCGGCACCACCATGCGGCACAAGGGCGGCGTGGACCACGTGCTCAACCGTGTACGACGCCCGGGCGAGTCCGTGCGAACGGAGAATCCGGTCACCGGGGCGCTGCGAACGCTCGATCTGCTCGGCACGCGCTCGCACACAAAGCTCGTCCCGGACGTATACCTCCACAACTCGGCCGAGGTCCGGACCGCCCTCCTGCAGGGGCTGTTGGACGCGGACGGCGGACCCGTCACACAGCCCGACCGCACCTGCCGCATCCAGTTCTCGACGACATCGATTCTTCTGCGGGACGACGTGATCGCACTCGTCCAGTCGCTGGGCGGGACGGCTTACGCACGGCGACGGCCGGCTGCGGGACGCAACCGCAGTACAGCCCGGGCTGCCCACCGGCACGACTCCCACGTCCTCGACATCCGCCTCCCCGAAGGCATCGAGCCCTTCCGCCTGGCCCGCAAGCGCGACACGTACCACGCGGCTGGAGGCGGCGGCCGCCCCATGCGGTTCGTCGACTCCATCGAACCCGCAGGCCGCGAGGAGTGCGTGTGCATCCAGGTGGCGGCCGAGGACTCGCTCTACGTCACTCAGGACTACCTGCTCACGCACAACACCCTGAACGACGCGTTCATCATCCTGGACGAGGCGCAGAACACCAACCCCGAGCAGATGAAGATGTTCCTCACCCGGCTCGGCTTCGACTCGAAGATCGTGATCACGGGCGACGTCACCCAGATCGACCTGCCCGGCGGGACGAAGAGCGGGCTGCGCCAGGTGCGGGACATCCTGCAGGGCGTCGAAGACGTCCACTTCTCGCAGTTGACCAGCACCGACGTCGTCCGGCACAAGCTGGTGGGCCGTATCGTCGACGCGTACGAGCGCTACGACGACGCCCGGCAGCAGGCCGGGGCCGGCCCGGCCCCGGCAGAGGGCGACACCGCGGCCCCGCAGCCGAACGCGAACCGCGGCCACCGCAAGAGGAAGTAACCGGCACCCACCATGTCGATCGACGTCAACAACGAGTCCGGCCACCGGGTCGACGAGGAGGCGGTGCTCGACATCGCCCGCTACGCGCTGACCCGGATGCGCATCCATCCGCTCTCCGAACTGTCGGTGATCGCCGTCGACGCGGGCACCATCGAGCAGTTGCACCGGCAGTGGATGGATCTGCCGGGGCCCACGGACGTGATGTCCTTCCCGATGGACGAGCTGCGCCCGCCCGCCCGGGACGAGGAGGAGCCCCCGCAGGGCCTCCTCGGTGACATCGTGCTGTGCCCGGAGGTCGCCGAGAAGCAGGGCGCCGACGCGCCGACGCGGCACTCCATGGACGAGGAACTGCAACTGCTCACCGTGCACGGGGTGCTGCACCTGCTGGGCTACGACCACGAGGAGCCCGGGGAGCGGGCCGAGATGTTCGGTCTGCAGTCCGCGATCGTCGACGGCTGGCGCGCCGAGCGCGGCCTGTCCGGGCCCTCACCGGCCCCGACGACGACCTCGTGAGCACGCCCCTGGTCGCCGCCGCCGTCCTGCTGGTCGTCGTGGCCTGGCTGGCGGCGTGCGCCGAGGCGGGACTGGCACGTACGACCAGCTACCGGGCCGAGGAGGCGGTGCGCCAGGGCAGGCGCGGCGGCGCGAAGCTGGCCGCGGTGGCCGCCGACCCGACGCGCTACCTCAACCTGGCCCTGCTGCTGCGGGTGGCCTGCGAGGTGGCCGCGGGCGCCCTGGTGACCTACGCGTGCCTGCGGGCCGTCGAGGGGACCTGGCAGGCGCTGGCCGTCGCCATCGGGGTGATGGTCTTCGTCAGCTACGTCGCCATCGGGGTCTCGCCGCGCACCATCGGCCGCCAGCATCCGCTGAACACGGCGACGGCCGCGTCGTATGTGCTGCTGCCGCTGGCGCGCATCCTGGGCCCGGTACCGCAGTTGCTGATCCTGCTCGGCAACGCGCTCACCCCGGGCAAGGGCTTCCGCAAGGGACCGTTCGCCAGCGAGGCGGAGCTGCGCGCGATGGTGGACCTCGCCGAACAGGAGTCGCTGATCGAGGCCGAGGAGCGGAAGATGGTGCACTCCGTCTTCCAGCTCGGCGACCGGCTGGTGCGCGAGGTGATGGTGCCGCGCACCGACCTGATCACGATCGAGCGGTTCAAGACCATCCGGCAGGCGCTCACCCTGGCGCTGCGTTCGGGGTTCTCACGGATCCCGGTCGTCGGCGAGAGCGAGGACGACGTGGTGGGCATCGTCTACCTCAAGGACCTGGCGCGGAAGGTGCACATCAGCCGGGACGCGGAGACCGAACTGGTCTCCACCGCGATGCGGCCCGCGACCTTCGTCCCCGACACCAAGAACGCGGGCGACCTGCTGCGGGAGATGCAGCAGGACCGGATCCACGTCTCCGTGGTGATCGACGAGTACGGCGGAACGGCCGGGATCGTCACCATCGAGGACATCCTGGAGGAGATCGTCGGCGAGATCGCCGACGAGTACGACCGCGAACTGCCGCCGGTCGAGGAGTTGGGCGAGGACCGCTACCGGGTCACCGCCCGCCTGGACATCGGTGACCTGGGAGAGCTGTACGGGCTGACGGGCCTGGACGACGAGGACGTGGAGACGGTGGGCGGGCTGCTGGCCAAGTCACTGGGCCGGGTGCCGATCGCCGGTGCGGCCAGCACCGTCGACGTCACCGAGGACCACTCCGACCCCGCTCTGACGGGGCTGCGGCTGACGGCCGAGTCCCCGGCCGGGCGCCGCAACAAGATCGTGACGGTGCTCGTCGAGCCGGTCCGCGACCCGGTGCACACGGACGCCGAGGAGAGCACCGCGCTCAGCGAGGGCTGACGGCCGGGGCGCGGGCGGCGCGCCCCTACGCTGAGGCCATGACGCCGGACGAACTCAGAGCCTGCTGCCTGGAGCAGAGCGGGGCGTGGGAGGACCACCCCTTCCCGGGGAACCCGGGCCTGTCCACCTTCAAGGTCGGCGCGAAGATCTTCGCCTTCAGCGGGCTGGACGAGGACCCGCTCCGGGTGAGCCTCAAGTGCGATCCGGAGATCGCGGTGCGGCTGCGCGCCTCCACTCCGGCGGTGCGCCCGGGCGTGCATCTCAACAAGCGCCACTGGAACACCGTCGAGCTGGACGGGAGCCTCCCGGACCGGAGCGTGCGGGAAATGATCGAGGACTCCTACGACCTGGTGGTGGCCGGACTGCCGCGCTGGGAGCGGCTGCGACTGGGCCGGGACTGACGCTCCCCGGAGCGGCGCCGCGGTCACCTGTTCGGCGCCGCCGGGTCGCGCCCGGGGGCCGGTGCTGGTGGGTTGGAGAGCAGGCCGTCCCGAAAGGCGCTCCCATGCCCGCTGCACGCTGCTCCCGCCTCGCCGCCACCGCCGTCGCCGTCGCCGTGCTGTCCCTGGCGGGCTGCGGCGGGGACGGTGCCGCGGAGTCGGCCGAGACCTCCTCGCCCTCGCCGCCGCCCTCGAAGTCCGGCGCCACCCCGACCGGTTCGCCCTCGGAGGTGGCCGGGCCGCTCAGCGAACAGCAGGCCCGTGCCGCGCTGCTGGCCGAGGGCAACCTGCCCGCCGGATGGCAGCACGCGGACCTGGCCGACGCCGCACCCGTGGGGGCCGCCCCCGAGGAGCTGCGGACCGACGACCGCAACTGCCGGCGGCTGTTCGACGTGCTCCGCGGCGACGCTGCCGAGCACGAGGCACGGACCGCCGCGTCCCGCGGCTACCGCGGGAGCGCGGACGGCCCGTACCTCTCCAGCGAGGTCGCCTCCTACGACAGCGAGGACGGCGACGGCTCGAAGCGGGCGCTGAGCACCTTCCGGAGTGTGCGGGCGAGCTGCCGGACGTTCACCGCCGAGAACGACGCGGTCACCGTCGACTTCACCGTCTCCCCGCTGAAGGCCGGGCCGGGCGGCGACAGCGCGTGCGCCCGGCTGCGCGGCACCGCCCGGGGCGGCCCGGCCGACGGACAGCAGCTCACCCTCGACCTGGTGCTGTCGCGGGTGAAGCAGTCCACGACCGGGGTGGCCCTGCTCTCCGTCGGCGACGGCGACACCGGGCTCGCCCGCCGCGCGGCCGAGGCGGCCGCCGAGCGGCTGACGGAGGTGACGGCCGGACGCACGCCCAGCCCGACCGTCCCGCCCGAGCAGGACGACTGAGCGTTCGCAGCGGGCGGGCCCGGTCAGGCCGTCTCCCGCCGGGCGCGTGAGGCCCGTGCGCCGCCCAGCACGAAGGCCACCAGCGCTCCGACGGCCAGCAGGACGACGGCGTCGGCGGCGAGGCCCAGCTTGATGCCGCCCAGCGCGGCCTCGGCAGCGGGCGTACCCGCGTCCCGCAGCGCCGCGGCCCGGCCGACCGACAGCGCGCTCAGCAGCGGGATGCCGAGCGCCAGCCCGAGCTGCATGGCGCTGGTGACCAGGGCGGTGGCCCGGCCCTGGTCCGCGTCGTCCAGGCCCGAGGTGGCGGTGACGCCGTAGGTGACGACGGCCACCAGATGCAGTCCGCTGGCCAGCGAGATGGCGCTCACCACCAGCCACAGCCCGCGCTCGGTGCCCAGACCCAGCAGCGCGGCCGTCAGCACGCCCTGGCCGAGCAGCCCGAGTGCGAGGGTGCGCGGCGCGCCGAGCCTGCGGGCCAGCCGGGGCGCGAGGGCGCCGCCCGCGACGGAGGCGAGGCCCTGCACACCGAAGACGAGCCCGGAGACCAGCGGGGAGACGTCCAGCAGTTCCTGCAGGTAGAGCGTCATCAGGAAGACCACGGCGGTCATCATGGAGACGGTGGCGAGCCCGGCGAGGTTGCCGAAGGCGACAGTGGGGCGCCGCAGCAGCGACAGCGGCAGCAGCGGCTCGGCGCTGCGCGCCTCCACCCGGACGAACAGCACCAGCAGCAGCACGCCGGCGACGATCGCGCCCAGCACGTCCGGGCGGTCGAAGCCCTCCTCGGCTGCGGTGGACAGCCCGTAGACGACACCGAACAGCCCGCCGGTCACGGTCAGCGCACCGGGTACGTCCAGCCGGGTGCGCGCGCCCCGGCTCTCGGTCAACAGCCGGGGCGCCACCAGCAGCACCAGGAGGCCGCCGACACCGAGCAGGCCCATGGTGGAGCGCCAGCCGAGCGTGTCGGTCAGCACCCCGCCGACGACCATGCCGACGGTGAAACCCAGCGCCATCAGCGAACCGTTGATGCTCAGCGCCTTGGTGCGTTTGGGCCCCTCGGCGAACGAGGTGGTGATCAGGGCCATCCCGGTGGGGACCAGCGCGGCGGCGCCCAGCCCCTGCAGCGCGCGGCCCGCGAGGAACAACGGTGCGGCCGGCGCGAGGGCCGCCAGCACCGAGGCGCCGGTGAAGAGTGCCAGGCCGGTCAGGAAGGTGCGGCGGCGCCCGAGCTGGTCTCCCAGCCGCCCGAAGAGCAGCAGGAAGCTGCCGGTGGGCAGTGCGAAGGCGGTCACGGCCCACTGCAGCCCGGCCTCCCCCAGTCCCAGGTCCGGCCCGAGGACGGGCAGGGCGACGTTCAGGACGGAGAAGTCGAGCGCGACGAGGAACTGCGAGGCGCAGAGCACCACCAGCAGCAGGATCTCGCGCGGGGTGAAGTGGTGGGCGGCGGGCGGGGAGACCGGTGCGGACGCGGGTGCGGCCGTCTCCGGTGCAGAAGCGGTCGTTGGCATGATCACAGCCTGCTGGCGCGGAACAGACCGTGGGGAGCTGCTGTTTATGGTGGTGGTCGCACCACCACTCAGGGAGGGGAACAGGTGGCCAGTGCTGGAGGGAGCCGGCCGGAGAGACTCCGGCGCGGCCAGGAGTTGCGCATGTTCCTGCGCTCGCGCAGAGCCCGGGTCTCGCCCGCCGAGTCGGGGCTGCCCGACGGCGGTCCCCGGCGCCGGACGCCGGGACTGCGCCGGGAGGAGGTGGCGGTCCTCGCCGGGGTGGGCGCCTCCTGGTACCAGTGGCTGGAGCAGGGCCGGGACATCACCGTCTCGCCGCAGGTCCTCGACGCGGTGGCGCGGGTGCTGCGGATGAGCCCCGCCGAGCGGCGGCACCTGTATGTGCTGGCCGGACTCAACCCGCCGCTGCCCGAGTCGGAGTACGACCCCGACTACCTGTGCGCGGGGATGCAACGGCTGATGGACAGCTGGATGCCGTATCCCGCGCACATCATGGACCCGTACTTCAGCGCCGTCGGGCTCAACGCCTCGGCGCAACTGGTGATGGGCATGAACGCGCAGGAGAACTGCATCATCAACTTCTTCTGCGACGAGCGGTACCGGGCCCGCGCGGTCAGCTGGGAGCAGAACGCACCGGGTGTGGTGGCCGAACTGCGCGCCTCGCTGGCCGAGTGGCCCGCGGACGAGGGCTTCCAGCTGCTGCTGGCCGACCTGCTGGCGGGCAGCGCGGAGTTCCGGGCGCTGTGGGAGCTGGGCGATGTGTGCCGCCCCGGCCAGCGCGTCAAGGAGCTGGACCATCCGGCTGTGGGCGCGCTGCACTTCGAGTCGACGACGCTCCAGGTGCCGGCCCGCCCCGATCTGCGGCTCATCCTGCACAACCCGATCCCCGGCACCGGCACGGCCGAGAAGCTGCAGCGGCTGGCCGAGCCGGAGGCGCGCCGCGCGGCGCTCCGGCAGGTCGCGGGATGAGGCGGCCGTCGGAGCGCCGCGGACAGCGCATATGCTCGCCGTCATGAGCGACCAGAGCACCGCGGGGCCGACCCCGGAGGACCGCAAGATCGTCACCCTGGCGCGCAGCGCCCGCGCCCGCAACGCCGTCCCGGAGGGCGCCGCCGTCCGGGACGAGACGGGCCGCACCTACGTCGCCGGGTCGGTGGCGCTGCCCTCGCTGCGGCTGTCGGCCCTGCGCACGGCCGTGGCCATGGCGGTGGCCTCGGGCGCCACGTCCCTGGAGGCAGCGGCCGTGGTCTCGGAAGCGGCCCAGGTCCCGGCCGAGGACCTGGCGACCGTGCGCGACCTGGGCGGACCGGCCACCCCGGTGCTGCTCGCCGGCCCGGACGGCGAGGTGCGCTCGACGGTGCCGGCGGGCTGAGCCGCCGGACGGCCCCCGCTGCCGCCGGTCCCCGGGACGGGACCTCGGCGGCCGGGGCCGCACCGTCCATCAGGGACAATGGTCGTCATGAACGCATCCTCCGCCACCACCGGCGACCCCGAAGGCCGCACCCAGGGCGAGGCACCGCACCGCTCGGGCTTCGCCTGCTTCGTCGGCCGCCCGAACGCGGGCAAGTCGACGCTGACCAACGCGCTGGTGGGCACGAAGGTCGCGATCACCTCCACCCGGCCGCAGACGACCCGGCACACGGTGCGCGGCATCGTGCACCGACCCGAGGCGCAGCTCGTCCTGGTGGACACCCCCGGCCTGCACAAGCCCCGCACCCTGCTCGGCGAGCGCCTCAACGACGTGGTGCGCACCACCTGGGCGGAGGTCGACGTCATCGGCTTCTGCGTACCGGCCGACCAGAAGATCGGCCCCGGCGACCGGTTCATCGCGGCCGAGCTGGCCGAGCTGAAGAAGCGCACCCCCAAGGTCGCGGTGGTCACCAAGACCGACCTGGTCTCCCAGGAGGCACTTGCCCGGCAGCTGCTCGCCGTCGACCAGCTCGGGCGGGAGCTGGGCATCGAGTGGGCGGAGATCGTCCCGGTCTCCGGCACCGAGGGCTCCCAGGTGGACCTGCTGGCCGACCTGCTGGTGCCGCTGCTGCCCGAGGGGCCGCCGCTCTACCCGGACGGGGACCTGACGGACGAGCCGGAGCAGGTCATGGTCGCCGAGCTGATCCGCGAGGCGGCGCTGGAGGGCGTACGGGACGAGCTGCCGCACTCGATCGCGGTGGTGGTCGAGGAGATGGTGCCCCGCGAGGACCGGCCCGCCGACCGGCCGCTGCTCGACGTCCACGCCAACATCTTCCTGGAGCGGCCCAGCCAGAAGGGCATCGTCATCGGTCCCAAGGGCAAGCGCCTCAAGGAGGTCGGCAGCACCTCGCGCCGGCACATCGAGGCCCTGCTGGGCACTCCCGTCTATCTCGATCTGCACGTCAAGGTCGCCAAGGACTGGCAGCGCGACCCCAAACAGCTGCGCAGGCTCGGCTTCTGACCGCGCGCCGGACATGCCGCGCAGGTACCGGCCCGGGCCCCTCGGAGCCCGCTCCCCTCAGCCGCGCGGGGGCACGGGGATGCGCATCAGGTCGTGCGCCGCGGTCAGTTCGCCCCGGAACCCGGCCGCGCGGGCCTCGGCTGCGAACAGCGCGGTGTCCTGGTAGCGCTGCGAGAAGTGCGTGAGCACCAGGTGGCGCACGCCCGCCTCGGCCGCCACCCGGCCCGCCTGGAAGGCCGTCAGATGGCCGGAGACCTCCGCCAGTTCCGTCTCGGCCCGCAGAAAGGTCGACTCGATCACGAGCAGGTCGCAGCCCTCGGCCAGTTCCCGCACCCCGTCGCAGAGCCGGGTGTCCATGACGAAGGCGAAGCGCTGTCCGCGGCGCGGCACACTGACCTCCTCCAGCCGCACCCCCCGCAGCTCCCCCTCCCGCTGGAGGCGGCCCACGTCCGGGCCGCGGATCCCCCGCTCGGCCAGCCGCCCGGGCAGCATCCGCCGCGTGTCGGGCTCCGTGAGCCGGTAGCCGAAGGTGTCGATGCGGTGCGAGAGCCGGCGCGCCTCCAGGGTGAAGGGCATCTCCGGCTGCCGCGCACCGCCCTCTTCCGGGATCCGCTCCCGGCCCGCGGCCGTCAGGTGCCGCCCGGATGCGGCCACCAGGACGCCGGGCTCCGTCACGGGTGCCTCCCGCAGCCGGAGGGTGTCGTGGAACGGGGTGGCGTGCCGCAGCCGCTCGAAGTACCGCTGCCCGCTCGCCGGGTAGTGGGCCGTCACCTCGTGCGGCACCCCGTCGAGGCTCATGTGCTGGAGGACGCCGGGCAGACCGAGGGTGTGGTCGCCGTGGAAGTGCGTCAGGCAGATCCGGGTCAGATCGTGCGCCGCGACGGTGGTGTGCAGCATCTGCCGCTGGGTGCCCTCACCCGGGTCGAACAGGATGCCCTCGCCGTCCCACAGCAGGACGTACCCGTTGTGGTTGCGCTGCCGGGTGGGCACCTGGCTGGCGGTGCCCAGGACGACCAGTTCGCGCGCCGACACCGCTCCTCAGCACCTCATCCGGGGGGCCATTCGAGACCGCGGCCGCCGAGCACGTGCGCGTGCGCGTGGAAGACCGTCTGACCGGCCCCGGACCCGGTGTTGAAGACCACCCGGTACCCGGTGCCCGGCCCGCCGTCCGGTACGGCGATCCGCTCCAGCGCCGCCACCTCCCCGGCCTCCCGCACCACGTCGGCGATCAGCTCCGGGGAGGCCGCCGCGAGGGACGCCGCGTCCGGATAGTGCGCCTTCGGGATCACCAGCACATGGGTGGGCGCCTGCGGGTTGATGTCGCGGAAGGCGACGGTCGTGTCGGTCTCCCGCACCAGCGTCGCGGGCACCTCACCTGCGACGATCTTGCAGAACAGGCAGTCCTGCTGCGGTTCTCCGTTGGAAGCCATGCCGGGATGCTACCCGAGGGACGGCGCTGCCCCGGGTGTCCGGACGAGGTCCCTCACCCCCACCGCCCGCACCGGGCGAGCAGCACCGCGGTGGCCGCCGTACCGGCCGTGGAGGTCCGCAGCACACTCGGCCCGAGCCGCAGCGGTGCGGCCCCGGCCCGCGCGAAGACCTCCAGCTCCTCCGGCGCGACCCCGCCCTCGGGACCGACCACCAGCACGATCTCCCCCGCCTCCGGCAGAGCCGCCGAGGCCAGCGGCGTGCTGCCCTCCTCGTGCAGCACGGCGGCGAAGTCGGCGGACTCCAGCAGCGCGGCGACCTCACGGGTGGCGGCCAACTCGGCCACCTCGGGGAACCGCAGCCGCCGGGCCTGCTTGCCCGCCTCGCGCGCCGTGTTCCGCCACTTCGCGAGCGACTTGGCCGCCCGCTCCCCCTTCCACCGGGTCACCGCGCGGGACGCCGCCCACGGCACCACGGCGTCCACCCCCGTCTCCGTCATCGTCTCCACGGCCAACTCCCCGCGGTCTCCCTTGGGCAGCGCCTGGACGACGGTGATCCGGGGGCGGGGCGCGGGCTCGGTGCGCACCTCGCGGACGGCGACCTCCAGCCGGTCCTTGCCCTCGGCCGCGGTCACGCTCCCGTACGCACCGGTGCCCGCGCCGTCCGTGAGGACGACCTCCTCACCCGGCCGCAGCCTGCGGACCGAGACCGCGTGCCGCCCCTCCGGACCCTCCAGCACCACCGTGCCGGGCCGCAACAGCCCGGCGTCGGCCAGGAACACCGGCGCGCTCACGATCCCGCCTCCCGCAGCTCGGCACGTGCCTGGTCGCACTCCGCCATCAGCACCTCCACGAGCTGCCCGGCGGGCAACTCCCGGGCCAGCCGGTGCCCCTGGCCCGCCCACAGCGCCATCGCCTGCGCGTCGCCCGCCCTCGCCGCCGCCCGGCGCAGCCCGGCCGTCAGATAATGCACCTGCGGATAGGCGGCGGGTGCGTACGGGCCGTGCTCGCGCACGAAGCGGTTGACCAGCCCCCGCGCCGGACGCCCCGAGAAGGCCCGGGTCAGCTCGGTGCGGGTGAAGAGCGGGTCGGTCAGCGCCCGCTTGTGCAGCGGGTGGGCGCCGGACTCCTCGGTGGCCAGGAACGCGGTGCCCAACTGGGCCGCCACAGCACCCGCCGCGAGCACGGCGGCGATCTGCCGGCCGCGCATCAGCCCGCCCGCGGCCACCAGAGGAAGCTGCACCGCTTCGCCGACCTGCGCGAGCAAGGACAGCAGTCCGATGCCGGCGCTCCCCCGGTCGCCCTGCGGATCGTCCCGGTGCGTGCCCTGGTGGCCGCCCGCCTCGACGCCCTGCACGCACACGGCACGGGCACCGGCCGCCTGCGCCACCCGCGCCTCGGCGACCGAGGTCACGGTGACGACGGTGCAGGTGCCCAGCGCCGCGAACCGCTCCAGCACCCGGCGGGCGGGGCAGCCGAAGTGGAAGGAGACGACCGGCACCGGATCGTCCTGGAGGATCGCGAGCTTCGCCTCGTAGGCATCGCCGGTCTTGCCCTCCGGGTCGCCCAGCTCCGTCTCGAACCAGGCGGCCTCACCCGCGAGCTGCTCGCGGTAGACCTCGACCGCGGCCGGATCGGCGGTGCGGGGCTGCGGCATGAACAGGTTGACGCCGAACGGGCGCCCGGTGAGCTGCCGGAGCTGCCGGATCTCCTCGTACATCGCCTCCGGCGTCTTGTACCCGGCGGCCAGGGAGCCCAGCCCCCCGGCCTCGCACACCGCCGCCACCAGTTCGGGGCGGGAGACCCCGCCCGCCATCGGCGCCTGGATGAGGGGATGCGCAGTCAGCTCGGAGAGCGAAGGCGGCGAGGTGGACATGACCACATCCTGTCACGTCCCCTGTACGGCTCCGGCGCACCGCCCCCGGCCCCCCATTACCTTTTTCGTGGCCCCGCAACGGGGCTCCCGGCCTCTGGAGCTGGCATGACTGTGTCCCCCTGTCGAACGCATGGCCCGGGGGGTGG